>JALONK010000058.1 GCA_025454975.1 Bacteroidia bacterium | reverse complement strand
CTTTATCAATACGGTGGCATAATTGTGCATCAGCATGATACTTTTTCGCCATTTTTATAATACTATTAGCCTCCCCACTACGTTCGTCCAGTGAAGAAATTCCTGATGGTTTATTAATAAAAATAAAATGCTCATCTTCTAAGATGATACAGTCTTTAAACAAAGGAAATTTTACCGACATGGCACGAATATACATCGGTATAATGAAAGCAAGATGTGCTTGAGTATTTAATTTTTAAACCAAAACTATTATTATTGGTTATTGAATAAATGATAAATCAAATTCTACTATGAAAAAAATTGGAGTAATTGTTATGATGCTTATTGCATCGTTCTCACTTTCAGCTATGCTTAATCAATCCGGAAACACTGATGGCGATTTGCTATTGGGCGTTTGGGAAACCGGCACAGGTAAAGCAAGGGTGCAAATTAAAAAATATGGTTCAACCTATTATGGCCAAATTGTTTGGTTAAAAGAACCTCTTAATGAGGAAGGAAAACCAAAGGTTGACAAAAACAATCCTGATGAAACGAAAAGAACACAACCTTTATTAGGCTATAGAATGCTCTTAGGATTTGAATATAAAGGCAATAAAATTTGGGAAAATGGTACCATTTATGACCCGGAAAGTGGCAATACTTATAATTGCAAGATTGAAATGACTGATAACAACACCATTGATATTAGAGGTTATATAGGTGTTTCGGTATTTGGAAGAACCGATACTTGGAAAAGGATGCAATTGAAAAAATAAATAAAATTATTAAAACGAAAAAAGGATGAAAGTAAGTTGCTTGCATCCTTTTTTTATGGAATTACTTAAATATCGTTTCGTTATAAAATAGCCCTGAATAATAAGAATAAACCACCTGCCATTAATACGGTTACAGGTAAAGTTAAAATCCAAGCAATTGCAATACTTTTAATGGTTTTACCTTGAAGGTTTTTAATTCCTTTGCTGGCCACCATACTTCCCGCAATACCACTCGACAATACTTGTGTAGTACTCACAGGCAAACCTAACCAAGTACTTAAACCAATGGTACCGGCAGCAACCAACTCACTACTTGCTCCTTGAGCATAAGTTAGATGTTGCTTGCCAATTTTTTCACCAATAGTTTTTACAATCCTTTTCCACCCTACCATAGTACCAACACCTAAGGCAATTGCAATCATAACTATTACCCAAACAGGCGCGTAATCAGTAACTGATTTTAATGAACCTAAGCTGGCTTTAAGTTCTTTTCTTTCGCGAATACTTAAGTTTAAATCTTCCGATTCTAATATTTTTTTTGCCGATTTGCTGATTAAAATAACATCCTTTCTAATAGCATATTGCTCCTCCTTATTTAAGCTTAAAAATGATGGTGCTAATGCCACACGTTGCTCAAGATCGCCCATTAAAGAACTTATTTTCACAAACTCAAAACTGTCGGCTTTATTTAATTGAGATAAATTAACATGCGAAAGAATCATTTTTGATTCATTGATACTTTCGCGGTATTTGTTGATATCAGCCGTATGGTTAATAGCAAAATAACTAGGAACGATGGCGATTAAAATCAACATTACCAACCCAACACCTTTTTGACCATCATTGCTACCATGACTAAAACTTACACCTGTACAAGTTAAAATTAAAATCGCCCTAATCCAAGTTGGCGGTGGTTGATTAGTATTTGGTTCCTTAAAAATAATTTTATTCCTAACCACTTGTTTAAGAATATACATAATTAATATAGCCAAACTGAATCCTAACAATGGAGAGAACAATAACGACAATCCAATATCGCCGGCTTTTTCCCAGTTTACATATTTTATGCTTTTATTTTCGGCAACCATGCCAAAAGCCAATCCAACGCCTAGTATCGAACCCACCAAGGTGTGTGATGAACTACACGGAATTCCATAATACCAAGTACCTAAATTCCAGACTATAGCTGTTATAAGTAAGGATAAAATTAAGGCAAGGTTATGACCAATATTGGTATCTGTTAAAATCTCTACCGGAAGTAAATTACTAATACCCATGGCCACTGCAATACCTCCCGCAAAAACACCGGTGGCATTCCATAATCCACTCCAAACTACGGCTACCCAAGGCTTTAATGAATTAGTATAAATTACTGTGGCCACTGCATTTGCAGTATCATGAAAACCATTTATAAATTCGAAGGCAAAAGCTAGCAACAAACAGAAAACCAGCAATGCGGTGAAGGTTGGATCTAAACCAAACATGAAAAATATTTTTTACAAAAGTACACGGACACGTATATGGCACATGTTAAGTAATTGTTAAGTTTATGCATTCCCTTTAACCTGATTATTGCATCCATTAGGCACGAGTTTAAACCTTTATGACTGAATATTAACCACTCATCTAAAACGCAGTTCATTTTCTTATAAAAAATAATACTTTCGCCGATACTAAAAAATGAATAAAAAAATGAAAAAGGTATTATTGTTTATCCTGTCTGCTTTAATCTGGATTTCTTCGGTTAAAGCCGACGAAGGCATGTGGTTACCATGGCTATTAAACAGCCAAACCACTGATGCCATGAAGAAAAAAGGTTTAAAACTTTCGGCAGAAGATTTATACAGCCTGAACAAAAGCAGTTTAAAGGATGCTATCGTTTGGTTTGGAGGTGGTTGTACAGGCGAAATCATTTCTCCAAATGGCTTAATTTTAACTAACCACCATTGTGGTTATGATTACATCAGTAACTTAAGTACTACTGCTGATAATATATTAGACAATGGCTTTTGGGCTAAAAGTTATGCGGAAGAACGTCCGGTTAACGGATTAACTGTTGCTTTTGTGGTGAGGGTTGACGATATCACTAACGAGGTGCTTGAAGCGGTTAAAGGATTGACAGAAAAAGAAAGAACTGCTAAACTTCCTCAAATTTATAAATCTATTATTGATAGAGTAACAAAAGGAACCCATTATGAAGCTCAGTGTCGCGAAATGTATAAAGGTAACGCTTATTATGTGTTTTTATTTGAACGCTTTACCGACGTAAGATTAGTAGGTACTCCTCCTCAAAACATTGGAAAATTTGGTGGTGAAACCGACAATTGGATGTGGCCTCGCCATACCGGTGATTTTAGTATGTTTAGGGTTTATAGCGGTAAAGATGGAAAACCTGCTAAATATTCACCTGATAATATTCCATTAAAAGCTAAACATCATTTACCTATCAATTTAAAAGGTATTAAATCCGGTGATTACGCCATGATTATGGGTTTTCCCGGAAGAACCAATCGTTATGAGTTTAGTCAGGGAGTTAAAATTGCTACCGATATTGTTGACCCCGCTATTGTTGCTCTTAGAGATGTAAGATTAAATGCTTGGCGCGAACAAATGAATAAAGATACCGATATCAGACTTAAGTTAAGTGGTGATTTTGCTAGTGTTGCCAACTACTGCTTGGGCTAAAAACAAATAAGAGTACAAAACTTTATTAACTGATGTGGCTAAGGTGTTTGATACCTACAAGCCATACAGCTTGCAAGCTACCTATTTACGCGAAGGAATATTAGCGCCTACCATTATTAAATACACACAAATGGGTGCTGCATTTGAAGATGCTTTAAACAAAAATGATACGGTTAAAATTGCAAGTTTAACTGCTCAATTATCTGAGGCTACTGCCGATTTACCATACGATCCTGCAATTGTAACTGCCGATATGCGATTGTTCGATAGCATTTTGGTATTGTACTATAATAATATTCCTGCCGACCAACAAGCAGCATATTTTAAAGAGGTAATTTTAACCTATGGTAAAACTCCTCGTGAGGCCATTAAAGCATACACAACTTATGTGTTTGAAAACAGCATTTTTGCAAACGCAGATATGGCAAAAGCTTTCATCAAACATCCGCGTTTAGGATTATTAAAAAATGATATTGCTTACAAACATTTAGATGCTTTCCGCACACATTATAACAAAGCATTTAAACCGAAAGTAGATGAATTTGCTGAACAAATTACTGCTCTTGGTCGCAAGTACATCAAAGGACTTATGGAAATGAATCCTAAAAAGGTTTATTATCCTGATGCAAACTCTTCATTGAGGTTAACCTACGGTTCAGTTAAATCATATATGAAATATCCATTAATTACTAATTTGGATGAAGTAATTCAGAAAAATACCATGTATGCTGATAATCCCGAGTTTTCAATTCCTGAGCGCTTAAAGATGTTACATAAAAACAAAGATTATGGAAGATATGCGATGAAAGACGGTAAACTACCGGTGGCATTTTTATCTGATAATGATATTACCGGTGGAAACAGTGGAAGCCCTGTTATAGATGGTGAAGGACGCATCATAGGTTTGGCATTTGATGGAAACTGGGAAGCCATGAGTGGTAATATTCACTTCGAGCCTAACAATAAAAGAACCATTAATGTTGACATCAGGTATGTATTATTTTTGGTTGAGAAATATGGTGAAGCAACCAATTTAATTAACGAGATGACGATTATTCAATAATTAATTCTCACTCTATAAATAAAGCCGCTCAGTTAATGCTGATCGGCTTTTTTTATGTATTAATTATTTAATCATACATTGACCAACGGATGCCCAACCTAAAACTTTGTAAAGATATAGGATGGTGCGGAGTATTGTAAAATCCTGAATTAATTAAATTTTGATTGATGTGTTCATATTTAAAAAAGATACAAGCCCTTTTTAATTGCATGGCAATAAATGGATCTAATAGTGGGTAGTTACCAATTTTGGTTTCACGCTGTACAAAAAATAAACGTGAGGCAGGATTCCATGCCATTCCATACCATGATGAATTATAAAACCCGTCGACACCTATTTGAATAGTGCTTGTAAAAACAGGTGCCTGAAAGTAATAACGTATCATTCCCCCAAACTCGGGAACAGGCATATAATCGGCAGTTGATTGTTGTAAAATAACAACATGTTTAAAATAAAACTTACCAACTTGAAAAGTTTTGTTCAATTGCGCTTGTATGATATTGGCTGTGCCTGAAGCTTGTTCAGGCAGTTGATTCTGATTTACAAACACCCAATTATTCCATTGATGCCATTGTATTTCGAATAAAAAATTATTCCTGAAACGAGTGGTTGCAATCCCTAATTTAATATTGTTATAGTTAATCGTGGAAAATTGATTACGCCATATAAATTGATTAGAAGTAAACCTGTTGAGGTTATAATCAACATGAAACAATTGTTTAATGGCTTGTATCGAATATTTAAAATGTTTTCGATGAAGCTGCGCTCTCAATTCTGCTTTGTGATCGCCGGCATAATCACCTGCCAGAACTGCCTCAATTGCGTAATGTAAACTCCATTTTGATTGATTAAAAATAAAGCTTCCGTAGGAATGAGCTATCAGATTTTGAATATTGTTAATATACGCTGATTGAGCTGCCACTGCCCCTTCATGAGCAAGTCCTACACTTATAAAACGTTGTTGTGATGAAGCCGGATCATTAGTTATCCATTGCATTTCTGCATCTTGCCTGATGCTTCCGTTGTATAACGAATCGTAAGTAAAGGCAACTTTATCGGTAAAAAATTCATTAGGCAATAAGCTATTTATTGAGTCGCCACTATTAATAAACACATAACGATATTGCTGTGTTTTTAAGCCGTAAACCAATTGCCTTTTGGTAAGAAATGTATAAAAAGTATCTTCTTCAACAATATCACGTTTAGCTTCACCAAAACGATAAATTTGTTTCAGGTAAAAACTATTATGTCTGTATTTGTTAGCCGAGTTATTTAATAAAACAGATACTGTTTTGTTTGTACCTGATAAGGCTTCAAATGCTGAATCACTCTCAATACCCCCATTCTCCTCCAATACTCCCCTATTTAAGGCATATCCGGCCAATAATTCATATCGTTTGTTTTTAGAAACATACCTTGTATTAAATAACATATTGTAATGTGAAGTGCTTTGTCGCAACATAAAACCTTGCGATGAAGTGCGACTAAAATCTACAGCTACGTTCCAACGTGGTAAAATATTTTGGGCATGTTTAATTTTAAGCAGTAATAATTCTTCTGCACCTTGGGCGTAAAATAATTCAGTAAATGGTTTAGTGGTATTGTAGTATTTACCTGTTTCAGGTTGTATAAAAAACGCTTCGTAAGGATTAAATGCACCAACAAAACCTACAGGTCTATTCCATTGCCATACTGCAGCTCTTGATGCGGTGCCGATATTTCCCAAATCTTGAAATAGAATATTGCGTTGGTATAACGGATGGAATATTTCTGTTTCATTTAAACTGGTATCTAAATAACGATAAGGTTTACCCCTTAAAATATCTTGTTCAGTAACATATCGCACCGGGTGACGTCGAATGGTATCTTGGGCAAATCCATTAATGTGAATGCCTAACCATAAGAATAGAATAAAATAAAATGATCTAATAAGTTGCAAATTTTAACTGATAGTGAAATTCTTCATTGGTTATATAAAGCACATATAATCCCGGAGGTAAATGTTCGGTATTTGCCATCAAATTACTTCCATTATTTAGCACTATATTACCCAATTCGGTTACAAGTTTACCTCTCAAATCATAAATAGCCAAATTACATGTAGCATTCCAAGAGTTATGCCAACGTAACCATAAGTAATTTTCTGTTGGATTCGGATAAAGGGTCGGCTTTATTAATTGAGGTTCAGAGTTAAGCGAAACCGATTCATTAAATCGCAGGATAAATAGTCCATTTGCCATATCGCTGGCTAATATATTTCCTGAAGGCAAAAACGGCCAAACGCCCCAACAACCTCTAAATCCACCTTGCCAAGGTTTAGGATAGGTATCATAATATCCGGCTAACTTGGGTTGGTTTACAGTTGATAAATCATAAACCTGCACCCCTCCATAATACATGCTTGCATAAGCATAATTTCCTTTCCAATAAGCATTATGTGGCGACCCCTCTTCTTTAAAAGGTGAGCCCACAATACGAGGTTCGGTGATATCATCCAAATCATAAATTTTCATTCCTACCCCTTCCGGTGTTTCATCACAAAACAACAAATAACGTCCGCTACTATCCAGCCAACAACTATGGTTATAGGCATTTTGAGGATAAGGCGGAGTAATGGCACTAATTAGATTTGGATTTGCCGCATCTCGTAAATCCCATATAAATAAACCTGTTGTTTCACTACTGCAATAGGCGGTATCATTCCTTACATAAGCTTCATGTATGCGTGTTCCATTATATGGTGGAGGGTAAACTAAACGACCAATCCGCTTGGGATTAATTGGATCTTCTATAGATAAAATATCCATAGCAAAGGTGGTTAATTGTTTGGTTACACTATCCGGTACTTTATTTAATGCCATGTACAATCGTTTTGATTGTGGCTCAATAAAAATAGTATGGGTTAATGCTCCTAATGAATCACTGCTGTGCACCAATAAAACAGAATCAGGTAAATACTGCATATCGAATATCTGTAACTTTCCTGAACCTTCACATTGGTCGCTCGTGGTATACATATAATGTTGATATGGATAATAATCCCGATTGATGCACCCGGTGTTCTGCCCCCAAAAGGCAGCCACTTTTTTTATTGTTGAAGGACTACTGATATCGAAGAAAAAAATACTATCCCGCGTGCCGGCAATCATGTATTCTTTATTGTTTGTGCTATCATACCAACCCATTATATCATTCCAATAAAATTCACCAAATGCAGAATCATGCTGATAGTGCGCAAGCAACTGCATGTTTAATCTACCTTGAGCATTAAGCTGACTATTTACTAATAAGGTGAGTAAAAATATAAGATATTTATTCATGGCTTTGCTGCTGATAAGATTCAAGATAACGCCTAATTATTGTAATCAATTCTTCTTCTTGATCAAACATTATTTTCACTCTGATGGGTATATACCAAATCGGTAAATGATTGATATGCGGTAAAATATCAGGTGCCATTAATTTTACTGCATCTTTTTCTGTGGTAATAATGGCGCAAGGTTTTATTGATTCTGCAACTTCAGCTAATTGTTGAATACGGTCGGCTGTATAATGTTGATGATCAGAAAACGTGAGCTCCTTTACATGGCTATGACTAAGCTTTATTTGATTGATAAATAAATTAGCCTTGGCAATGCCTGATAAAGCAACTGCATTTGTATAACTTGATACCTTAGTTTGATTTGCGCTTGCTGTAATTGATATACATTCACCATACACCAACGTTGTAAAAAATACCTGTTGAGAAGGTAAAGGTGCAATTTTTTTGATGATGGTTTGGGCAGCATCAATACTTAAGTCGGCCGGGCATTTACTAACAATAATAACTTCTGCTCGAGTGGCACCGTGTTTATGCTCGCGTAATAATCCGGCAGGTAATAAACAATCATCGTAATAAGGATTATTATAATCACATAATAAAATATTTAATCCCGCTTTTATTGCCAGATGTTGAAAACCATCATCCATCAAAATCACATCTGTATCCTGCTTATCAGCTAATAAGTATGGAATACCCATCACCCTGCTTTCTGCAACAGCAATGGCAACAGCAGGAAACTTTTTATATAGTTGAAAAGGCTCATCACCAATTGTTGATGCATCATCTATGGCGGATGCCAATCTATAACCAACAGTTTTTCGCTTATATCCTCTGCTTAATACTGCAACCTTAATTTCATTTGAAAAGGTATGAATAAACCATTCAATATGTGGTGTTTTACCCGTACCGCCAACAGTTAAGTTGCCAATACATATTACAGGAAAATCGAAGCTGGTTCTTGTATAAATCCCTAGTGAATAACATGCATTTCTAATGGATATAATCAGCCCATATAACCACGAAAATGGTAAAAGTAAATATCTTAACCCGTATGACATTTGGCTCAAATATACATGATAGTTCAATTAATCCTATGTACAGGGATTTAGAAGCAATTGAATATATTTTATGGAGTTTAGTTAACTAATGAATATAGTTAAACATACTATCGTGTTAGCTCCGTGATCAATTGATGATATTTAGGAAATTGTTGTTGAAGCGAGTTACGATCTGCCAATTCGAAATCATCAAAGTGGAAACCCGGAGCAACCGTGCAGCCCGCTAAACTAAAACCTCCTTGCACTTCGCACCTGGAAGCAAACCAACTTCCACCTTTAATAACAGTGAAAAATTTTTCACCTGCAAGTAAATTTCTACCCAACAGATGTGTTTTTAATTCACCATCGGAAGTAATCTCATAAATATGAAGTGGAGCTCCTTCGTAAAAATGCCAACCTTCGTCGGCAGCAATGCGATGAAAAGCACTGAACTGGCCATTTTTAAGCAAAAAGTAAATGGCGGTTGATGCATGGCGATCTCCCTTAAATGATGGAGGTAATAATTCGTGATTTAATAACAGTGGTGACCTGTAAATTTCTTTAAAGGCACCACCTTCTATATGTTCAGTTAACTGAAGATGATGAATATAATCGTCGGCTGTGAACATTACAATTAATGTTTGTGATCATCACCAAACACTTCGGCTCTATGCCCGAAATGATGCGCAAATTCGCGAATTTCATCAGCAAGGTCTTTATTATTGGTTGCCCGTTCATAGGTATCACCCAAAGTAGATAGGGTTTGAAATAAAAATAAATTCATTTCATCAACTTTCATCTCAGTTGTCCATAAATCAATACGTAAGGCGTTTTGTTGCAAACCATCCCATAAACTCAATATTAAAGCTTTAGCGTCTTGTTGGCCATCAACATCAGCATCATCAGCTTCCCAATCAATTTTCACCGGTAAATTGTCTTTGTCTAAACCTACGTTAAAAACTATTTTAGATTGTTTAATTACTTCGTTGTTCTCCATAAAAATCTTTAGATAAGCTGCGAATATAATTAACTTTAATTAAGTGCATAACAAGAAAAAAGGATTAGTTTAAAACAGGTTTTTGTTAGAAGAAACGTGTTTAAAATTTAGAAAGGATACTTAAAATCAACAGTTGCATTCGCTTTTTGCCAACCTATTGCAGGCTTCTTAAACAAGCGATAGAAAATCCAAATAGGAAAAACCACACCTACATATATTAGCAATAACCATAGTCGCGAATTTATTTTACCGATGGTTTCAATTATCATTTTCCATCCCATATAAAAATTGGCAGAAAATGAAGAAGATGCTGTAGATAATATTGCGACTACACTACAAGCGACTATAAACGATGGATGAGTTGTTAAAAAAAACAGTACCAAGAATCCGGCAGCCACAGCAAGGTTATGTTTCAGGTACTTTTTTTTCATTTAAAATAATGGATATAAAAACGCTCCTAAGGTGGTTGATTCTGTAACAAACATTAACAAACCCAGAATAAGTAAAACCAAAATGAGTGGAGTTAACCACCAACGCTTACGCACTTTAATGTATCTAAAAATATCTTTTAATAATTCCATCATTTTACAAGCATGTAATTCTGAAGAAGCAATATATCCATTTTTGTTTGAAGATAACAATTGATCGCATCTTTAGGCGAGCAAACAATTGGTTCATCATTACGATTAAAACTGGTATTGATAAGCATTCCAAAACCGGTTATTTTTTTTATTTCCAACAATAAGCAATATAAAAAATAGTCTTGTTCAGATGAAATGGTTTGTAATCTCGCCGTATAATCAACATGGGTGATGGAAGGCCATGGTGAACGAACTTGTTGTAGCTGTTCCGTAATACTTGTTGTTGGTGAAACTTTGTTTTGAAAGGATGATTTAATTGGCTGTACGAACAGCATATAAGGATGCTCTATTGTTGTATCGAAATAAAGATGAACATCATCAGCCAAAACTAGTGGTGCAAAAGGACGAAAACTTTCTCTATTTTTTATTTTCAAGTTTAATACTTGCTGCATTTCAGGTAGCATTGGAGATGCTATGATTGAGCGTGCACCTAGTGCGCGGGGTCCGAACTCCATTCTACCTCTAAACAATCCAACTACTTTTCCATTCACAATATGATTTGCCAATAATGATACAAGTTCCTCATCATTGTAATATTCATAGGGTAAGTTTAATTCCGTTAAAACCTGATTGATTTGAGTATTAGTATACGAAGGCCCCAATTTACTCCACTTGATTAGGTGAGAAGATGCAAGCGTTCGCGATTGGTGATATTGCATATAATATGCTGCCCAAGCTGCGCCTAAAGCGCCTCCTGCATCACCTGATGCAGGCTGAATAAATATATTTTCTTCACCAATTTGTTTGGCGAGTTTACCGTTAGCTACGGCATTTAATGCAACACCGCCGGCCATACAAAGCTGTTTACACCCGGTAATACTTAATGCATGTTCAGCCATTTTAGAAACCACCTCTTCGGTAATAATTTGAACAGCAGCAGCCAACAAAATATGTTCATGAAGTATGGTTGAACCCGGCTCTCGAGGGGCAATACCCAACTGCATTTGCCATGATTTTAATTTGTAAAACTTTTGTTGTGAACTAAAATTAAAATACTCGGGCTGCAAGATTATTGCACCATCATCCTGTACAACAATCATCCTACGTAACTTACTTAAAACATCTTCAACAGCAGATGGATATTGAACAGCATAAGGTGCAAGTCCCATTATTTTATATTCACCATCATTTACCTTAAATCCAAGGTATGAAGTAACTGTTGAATAAAATAAGCCTAACGAATGCGGAAAGTGAAGCTCTTTAATTAAAGTAAGTTTATTTTCTTCGCCCTTATATATTGCCGCTGTTGCCCATTCACCGGCACCGTCAATGGTTAGCACTGCAGCATTATTAAATGATGATGCATAAAAAGTACTTGCAGCATGAGACAGGTGATGAGTAGAAAAGAGGATGGTAAGATGTTTATCAACATTTACATCAATCAGCTTAAGTTGTTTTTTAATCTCTTGTTTTAAACTAATCTTTTTCCTAAGCCAAACCGGTATAGCGCGAATAAAATAATAAAGCGAAAATGGGAAATCGAAAATTACCTGAGCAATAATGCGCTCGAATTTTAAAAATGGTTTATCATAAAAAACAACAGCAGATATTTGTTGCATACTTATTCCTGCCTCTGCTAAACAATAAGAAATGGCATTTACAGGAAACGAATCATCATGTTTTATTCTTGTAAATCTTTCTTCTTGAGCAGCAGCAATAACCTCTCCGTTTAAAATAAGGGCAGCGGCGGCATCATGATAAAAAGCTGATATTCCTAATATATACATCAAATCCAAAAGTATTTAATTTAATGAGGAATCAGATGAACAATTTGCACCAGCCACATCATTCAATAAAATTAGTATATGACATAATCAATCACTTCGATTCCAACTTATCTAATAAATCAGTTAAAAACTGTTTAATATGTTTAAGTTGTTGTATGGCATCCGACTTTTCTTTCAAGCGATTTGCTTGTTTGATATATGCCTTTGCACCTTCTATCGTCATCCCTTTCTCTTTTAATAAAAAATGAATCAAGCGAATATGTTCAATATCTTCAATCCGGTATTGCCTTTGCCCCCTAGTATTTTTAGAAGGATTTAATGTTGGAAAGGATTTTTCCCAAAATCGAATTAAAGAAGGAGCTTCGCCAATGCGATCGGCAACTTCGCTGATTGAAAATATGCGTTTTTCTATTTCATCATTTATCATATTTATTTATGGCAATATCTAATTTAATCCTTCAAAACTAATGCTTCTTTGTTACTAAGATAACATTATATCAATTGAGTTTCTTTTTAGATATTGAAATCAAATGCAATTACAAAAAAAAACCTGCTATATGAATCATATAACAGGCTAAAAATATTCTTTTAAATAGATTTACTCCTTCATCTTCACTTCAAACTCTACCCTTCTGTTCAGTGCTTTATCTTCCCTATCGGTGCCGTTGCTTAACAAGTTAGTTTCACCTGCACTTTGCACTTCTAATTGTGAGGCAGGTACGCCTTGTTTAATTAAATAATCTCTTACTGCTGCTGCACGTAACCCCGATAATCTTAAGTTGGCTTTGCTGTTTCCTTCATGATCGGTGTGACCGGTGATTACCAATATAAAGTTAGGATTATTTAACAATACTTTTGCGTTCTTATTCAATATCGCTTTTGCCTTCTCATCCAATATTGCTCTTCCCGAGGCAAAGTTAATGTTACTCAACTCAATAATTAACATCTTCTTTATCTCATTTAAATTGGCCGGTATAGCATTTGTATTGCCACCTCTTGGCTGTGCTTTAACTCGTCCGGTTGAAGCTCCCGGAGCAACATCATCTGTTGTTTTCACTTTTGCGGTATCAGGACAGCCTCCATAAATAGCTAGTCCATAAACGTTCGGACATATATCATTTCTATTTAACACCCCATCTTGATCAGTATCTGCATTATCATAAGCCATCTTATCATTCAATTCTTGTTTCACTTGTGTTAAGCGCTCATTCATTATTCTTAAACTATCACTTAACGCTTTTAAAGCCTTGTCTAATGTTTCAGTATTAGAAGCCGATGATAAATCATCTACCCTTCTATCTTGCCATGCCAATCGCCTATCTACATGTGTTGATTTACCAAATGTATATCTCACACCAAAAGTAGTTCGTAAAATGTGATCATTACCACTTGAGTAGTTAAAACCATCCCATTCATCAGTGTAATTTGCAACAAACTCACTCATCATATTAATATGAACCTTTTCACTGATATGATACCTGAAACCTAACCCGAATGCTGTTTGCAAACATGCACCTGTTGTATTGCTGAATGATTGGTTATCCTCTTTAAAAAAACGGTCAACATCATAAGTACCTCTTCCAATTGAGAATCTTGTGTAAGGAACAAAACGGTATGGTGCTATTCTATTGGCTCGCTTCAATGCAAAATTTGCACCCAAGGTTAAAAATGTTACATCTGATTGATAATATTCACGCTCGCCTGAACCCGTCATTTTTCCCATATCATATCCTAAATCTAAACTAAACAATGGTGTGAAAAAATAGGCTAAGTCTAATCCAAACGACATATCAAATCTTGTTCCTTCACCATTCAAACCTTGCATGTCTTCGCCAATAAATCCATTTGTTAAATCCTTATTGGGCTTGAATTTAAAATCATACAAATGTGATGCTCTTAATCCGATAGAGAATCTGTTAAACGGTGTTTTGCTGATTCGCGCCGGGCTTTGCGCTTGCAAGCCCGACGTGAAACCTAATATTATCGTTAAAATGAATATACTTTGTTTTATTCTTTGCGTTTTCATACAATCTTTTCTTTTAGGGTTAGTTTTTAATCACAATAGGTTTAATTGATATCGACTCGTTTTGCTGTAAGCGGATATAGTATGTTCCTGCCGCTATCATGCTTAAGTCAATCTCGGTTAAATCATCCTCTGTGCTGCCTTGATAGATGGTACGGCCTGTTAAGTCTGTTATTACGATTAACGTTGTACCGGTTACATTACCACTTCTTTCAATGTAGAACAACCCTTTGTTTGGATTTGGATACACTGCGAATTCAGGTTTGTTATCAATTTGTTTCACCCCAATCGGTACACCTATACCTATCGGCTCACTTACATTTGTACATCCCCTATTTGATTTTACCACTACGTAATAAACTCCAATTTTGGTTAGGTTAATGCTTTGTTTAGTTTCACCCGGTATTGGTTGATTATCTCTATACCACTGATAGCTATCATATACATCTCTTACTTTTAATATAGATGATGTTGTTCTTTCAATAACCGGTGTGGTTGGTGAAGCATATACTGTTACAAAGAAGAATCCTGTATTCGCGCATCCTGTTGTATCAATAAAGCTGTAGTTGATTACATGGTTACCCGGACCTGACACTCGAGGATCAAATGTTTTAGCATCGTTAATTACACCACTTCCTGTGAAGGTTAAACTATCTGCTCCTTGACTTAAGTCGAATGCTGCATCATTTCCGCATAATTCAATGTTTTTAAATGTTACAGGAATGTATCCCGGTAAAATTGTTACAGAGAAACTAAATGTAGTACTGTTACCTGAGGCATCTGTTACCCTGAAAGTGTTTACAGTAGTACCTACCGGGAATGTATTGCCAGATTGAATTCCACTTAATTGTTCAATGTTAACCTGACCACAGTTATCAATTATCTGAGGTGTGCCATATACTAGGTTTGCATTACATCTACCCAACACTACACTCTTAGGTGCATTATTCACTATCGGTGCAATTGTATCTAATACAGTTATGCTTACTTGTACAGTAGTTGAATTACCCGAAATATCAGTTACAGTGTAGTTGATGCTATTGATACCTATATCCGAACAACTAAAGTTGGTACGAGACAGGTTCTGATTTGCTATTCCAACATTATCACTTGATCCATTGTTAACCTGTGCAACACTTACTGCTGCTTGTCCTGATGCATTCAAATACAGAGTGCGGTTTTGTGCAATCACTATCGGACGAACAGTATCTAACACATTTACATTCACATTTACTGTGGTTGAATTTCCTGAACCGTCAGTTGCTGTAAAGGTGATAACATTAGCACCTAAGTTACTGCTGTTAAATGTTGTTTTACTAATACTTAAAGTTGCGATTGAACAATTATCTGTTGAACCGTTGTTTACCTGAGCAGCAGTTAAACTTGCACTACCTGCTTGATTTAAGTAGATATTGATATTGTTACTGATGGATGCCAGTGGACGTAAAGTGTCTAACACGGTTACCACTGCCACACCATTCCTTGTATTACCGCTTGCATCTGTAACGGTTAATGTTACATTGTTTGTTCCAATATTGGCGCAACTAAATGTAGTGGCATTTAAACTTAATTGAGTTACACTGCAATTATCAGTTGAACCATTATTAATATCAGCCGCTGTGATACTCGCACTACCTAATCCGTTTAAGTAAACGGTGCGGTTTTGTGTAATCACATTCGGACGAATGGTATCTCTTACTTCTACGTTAAAGTTAACACTACTGCTGTTTGCCGAAGCATCACTTGCAGTAAACACCAATTGTTGAACTCCCCTATCTGAACAAGTGAAGTTAGTTTTATTAATTGATACATTGCTTACTCCAACATTATCAGTTGATCCGTTATTTACTGAACTTGCTGATAAACTTGCTGCTCCTGAACCATCCAAATAAATGATTTGGTTTTGTGCAATGGCGATCGGTCTAACAGTATCTAATACTGTTACATTAATATTAACAGTTGATGAGTTTCCGCTTGCGTCTGTTGCCGTAAAGCTTACAATGTTTAATCCCAAATCAGTAGCAGTAAAGTTTGTTTTACCTAATGAGAAACTAGTAATACCACAATTATCACTTGATCCATTATTTACTTGTGCTGTGGTGAGTGAAGTAACACCAACATTGTTCAAGTATAGGTTAAGGTTGTTGTTTACAACCACATTCGGACGTATGGTATCTAACACAGTTACCGTTGCATTGGCTGTGCTGTTATTTCCACTTCCATCTGTTACAGTTAATACCACTGTATTACTTCCACGATTAGCACATGTAAATAAAGTGGTATTTAATGATAGCTGACCAATTGTACAATTATCAGTAGAACCATTATTTATCATAGCCGGTGTTATGGTTGCTTGTCCTATGGCATTTAAATGAACTGTGATGTTACGTGTTGTTGCAACCGGCTTAATTGTATCCAACACATTTACTGTTGCCAATACTGTATTGCTATTGTTTGAAGCGTCTGTTACTGTTAACACTACTGTATTCAATCCTAAGTCAACACAAGTGAATGTAGTTTTATTCAACGATAAGTTAACACTTCCTGCATTATCAGTAGAGTTGTTATTTATCATTGACGGGGTAATCACTGCACTACCACTTGCATTTAAATGAATGGTAATGTTTTGTGCTGATGCAATAGGTCGTACCGTATCAATTACAGTTACCGTGAAACTTGCTGTTGAAGAATTGCTGCTTGAATCAGTTACTGTTAACACAACTGTTTGGTTTCCTAAATCACTTGATGTAAAACTTGTTTTTGATAATGCAATTTGTTGAATCGAACAATTATCTGTTGAACCATTGTTGGCCATAGCCGGTGTTATGTTGGCTGTACCCGAAGCGTTCAAATAAACAGTTAGGTTTGATGCATTTGCTACCGGTCTGATGGTATCAAGTACTGTTACCGTTACCGTTGATGAGGTGCTGTTATTGCTTGCATCTGTTGCTGTTACTACAACACTGTTCGAACCTCTTTGTAAACATCCAAAACTACTTCTGCTTAATGTTATTGTTGGCGTACCTGAGTTATCAGAACTTGAGGTTACCAATTGTGTAGCAGTAATTGTTGCAGTTCCACTTGCATTTAAATAAGCAGTGAAGTTTTGAGCAGTTAAGCTTGGGTGTATGCTATCTAATACCGTTACTGTAAAGTTGATAGTATTTATATTGCCACTGGCATCAGTACCTGATAAGGTAATGATGTTATTACCAAGTTGTGTTGAAGTGAAATTGGTTTGTGATAATGTTAATCCGCTTAAAGTACAGTTATCATTACTGTTACTATCTACCATTGATGTAGTAAGCTGTGCATTACCATTAGCATCTGTATAAATTCTAATGTTTTGTTTAGTGCGTAGTACCGGACGAATAGTATCAAATACCGTTACTAATACATTAGCCGAATTTTGGTTACCATGGATATCACGAACTATTAATTGAATAGTATTGTTTCCTGTTTCACTACAACCGAAAGTTGTTTTACTTAACCAAATACTATCAATACCACAGTTATCAGTTGAATTATTGTTCACCTGACTCGCTGTTAAGCTTGCTGTACCTGTTTGACTTAAATATAACGTACGGTTTGATACAATCACATTTGGTTTGATTGTATCTAATACTTCAATGGTTGTATTTACAAATGCTGAGTTACCGCTTTGATCTTGAACTGTGAAGGTTACTGTGTTGTTACCTATTTGCGAACAAGTAAATACAGTTTGACTTAATAATCTAGAAGTAATCGTGCAGTTATCAGTACTTGCGCTATCCACTTGAGATGGATTAATTACTGCCTGACCATTGGCTGATAAATATACAGTTACCTTAGCCTTTGGTCGTGCTACCGGTATTACCGGATCTGACACTATCGCACTTACTGTTATTGCTGAAATATTTCCTGAAGCATCTTTTGCAAATACATCAATATTCTTAACTCCTAAGTCAGCGCAGGTTAAAGTGTTTTGTGATAACCAAACTGAATCAGTTGCACAATTATCAGTTGTACCTGTTATAAATGTATTTGGTGTTACAGGGAATGTGCCATTGCTGCCTAAAAATAATACCACATTACTTCTAGGTTGAAGTGCAGGCCTGATTGTATCTAATACGGTTATTGTAGCTGTAACCGAGTCTTTGTTACCTGAACCATCAGTAGCTGTTAAACGAACAGTATTGCTTCCTAAATTAGTACAATTGAAGCTTGTTTTGCTTAAAGATAAAGTTAAGCCTGTACAATTATCAGTAGTATTATTGTTTACTTCAGCAGATGTTATACTTGCTGTACCTGATGCATTCAAATAAATTGTTCTGTTTTGTGCAATCACATTCGGACGAACAGTATCTAAAACTGTTACGGTGGCCAAACATGAGTCTGATGAATTAAAGGAATTGGTAACTCTTAACCAAACATTATTAGTTCCAAGATTTGTACAATTAAAATTTGTTTTAGAGAGCACCCTCGCTGATAAACCTACTAAGCTAAAACTTCCATTATCTATGCTGTCAACTGATAAAGTGGCGTTTCCTGATCCATTTAGGTATATAGTGGCGTTTCTGCAAATAGCAACCGGCTTAGGCTCTATAACCAATAAGCTGGCTACGCATGTGCCTGAATTTCCTGCACTATCAGTAGCAGTTAATGTGATATTGTTTAAACCTATGTCTGCTGCAGTAAAGTTACTCTTACTTAAAGAATAAGTTTTTACTACGCAATTATCGGAAGCTGATCCTAGCACATCATTAAATGTTATGCTTCCCGTACCTGATGCATTTAGTATCAAGGTATCTGATTTACATATTACCACCGGCTTGATGGTATCTAAAACAGTTACTATTGCCGAACCTGTGTTTGAGTTACCATTTACATCCGTTACGGTTAAAGTTACCGAATTGGCTCCAATATTTGCGCAGTTGAACGAGGTTCGAGATAAACTTAAAGCTGCTACACCGCAAGCATCACTCGATCCATTATTAACTAAGGCTGCTGAAATAGTAGCTGTGCCCGAAGCATTCAAATATATCGTGCGGTTTTGAGTAACCACCACCGGACGTATGCTATCTAATACTGTTACAACAGCAGTGCCTGTATTGGTATTGCCGTTTAAATCAGTTGCGGTTAAAGTTACCGTAACCGGTGTACCTACGTTAGCACATGTATATGAAGTTTGTGATGCACTTAAACTGGCAACTCCACACGCATCGTTTGTTCCATTGTTTAATTGTAAAGCTGATACTGTTGCTGTACCTGCTGCACTTAAATATACGGTGCGGTTTTGGGTTACTACTATCGGGCGAATGGTGTCTAAAACGGTAATTAATGCTGTTCCTGTTCTACTATTACCATTAACATCAGTTACAGTTAAAGTTACCGTAACCGGCGTACCAACATTAGCACAAGTGAATGATGTTTGTGATAAGCTTAATGCAGCTACACCGCAGGCATCACTTGAACCATTGTTTACTTGCGCAGCAGTTACTGTGGCTGTTCCTGCTGCATTTAAATATACGGTGCGATTTTGAGTTACAACCACCGGCCTCACTGTATCAAGCACGGTTACTGTTGCTGTACCTGTATTGGTATTACCATTTAAATCAGTTGCGGTTAAAGTTACCGTTACCGGTACACCTACGTTAGCACATGTATATGAAGTTTGTGATGCACTTAAACTGGCAACACCACAGGCATCGCTTGTTCCATTGTTTAATTGTAAGGCTGATACTGTTGCAGTGCCTGATGCATTTAAATATACTGTGCGGTTTTGAGTTACAACCACTGGCCTCACCGTATCAAGCACGGTTACTGTTGCTGTTCCTGTATTGGTATTACCATTTAAATCAGTTGCGGTTAAAGTTACCGTAACCGGTGTACC
>JALONK010000020.1 GCA_025454975.1 Bacteroidia bacterium | reverse complement strand
CATGATTTATATATTGCTCTTTAACCACATCAATGGCACACAATCCTTTAACATAGCTACCTGAATAGGCTACAGGTTTCCATGTTTTACCACCATCAATTGTAGCATATAAAGGAATGGTATCAGTTACATTAGGAAAATAATCAGTACCAACGGTGCCAACAAATCCACGTAAACTATCAATAAATGCAATACATCTAAAGAAGGTTCCTTGTTTCTCATAAAGTTTTTCCCAACGTTCGCCACCATCGGTTGTGTGGTATATGCTTCCATAACCATTTACATACCAACCTTCATTTTCATTAATAAAAGTGATATCATCTTGTTTGCCGGGATAACGTGCAGTGTTTAACTTTTGCCAACCCACAACGGGTGTTTCATTCTTAAATAAATTTTGTATAACCTGATTACTCCAGTCCACGGCTGATTTTCCTACATCATGGTTATATTCATTAAACAACTGCTGATATTGTCGGTTAGCAAATTTATCATAGGCTTGTTGCATAGTACCTGATTTTGCATAATAATGATCGGTAAGCGGAAATACTTTTAGTGTAGCATTACCGGGATGAAAGTAATTTACTGTATTTACAATTTGCTCGTGGTCGGTTCTAGAAAATGCTTGAAAATCGGATTCACCAAATTGTACCAGTACTTTTGACGTTGTATTTTTCCAATTTTCGAGGTGCGGGTAATCTTGAATTTGTCGCCAATATTCGGCATTCCTGCTATAGATTTTTCCATTGCCATCGTATTCCCAACTATTGCGTAAAATACTGTCAGCTTTAGGATCTTTGGCAATGTCTTCTAACTTTTCTTTTTTAACAAAATAGCGATAATTTACATCGTATTGTGCAACTACTGAACGTTCAACCTCTATCGGATTCATCCCTGCTAAGGCATTTTGTACACGATACATTTCTATTTGATATTCGAACCACGATTTGGCAGTAGTACCATATACTACTACCCCTGCTACTTGATGTTTTGCACTGATGGCAGGTGCAATAATTCCTCCCATTGAGTGTCCTACGATGATAATTTTAGTTGTATCAACATAGGTTAATGATTTTAACTTCTTTAATCCAACTTCAAAGTTTTCAATTTCATCTATCAAATCACATGATTCACATGGTGGTGTATTTTTGCTGTCGCCTAAGCCACTCTTCTCAATTCGTAAGGTTACATATCCGGCATCAACGTAAGCATCAATAATTCTTTTATAAGGATGATCAGAACGAAGTTCGTCAATACTGCTGCAGGTGTAACCCGGTATAAAAAGCATGGCAGGCATTTTAACTCTTCCAAAAGGTTTGTTAATGATTACCCTAAGCTCACCATTTTTATAATTGGCTTCTGTGTATATTACAGTGGCATTATCATCTGTTTCATATGCGCGTGCAACAGCCTTCGCTTTTAACTTCATTTTTTTGTTCGCACGTAATACTGTAATTTCAACAACCTGATTTGGAATATACGTTTGAAACAACTGAATAAATTCTTGGGTTGATGAAAAGTTTTTACCACCAATGTTTAAAATTAAATCATCAGTTACAAGTTTAAGCGGTACGGCTGTGCCGTCATTAGTAACTTGCCTAACTTTGCAACCTGATATTCCATTGATGGTTGTGTACTCTAATACGGCGCCTAACTTAACTCGGCGGGTTAATTGTGCATTAGAAATTACTGTGGTACATACAAACAATAATGCAAAAAACAAACGAATCATAGCAAACTAATTTTGTTTGCAAGTAATTAAACTCACTTAAATTTTGATTGTCGAAAATTGCTTTTTTATGTCGCTCGGATTGATCCCCGATACTTGTTTAAACGATTTTGAAAATGATGCGGTATCTGTATAACCAAGTTGAATGGCAACCTCAGCTACATTAACTCCCTTATGCAACAAGGTTTTGGCATATTCAACTCGTTGAAGCTTTTGATACTGATAAGGGGAAAGTCCGAATACCTTTTTAAACAACCTGATAAAATGATATTTCGACATTCCTATCTCAACTGTAAGCTCATCAAGCGATACATGTTGATGGAGTTTATCATGAATATAATTTTTGGCTTGGAGCAATAAGCGAAAAACCTCTGTATTTGTATTTTCTTTTGTAAAATTCAGTTTGTTTAAATGGTTAAAAATATAACGCTGATCTTCAATAATAGACTCTGCCAACGAATAAAATACCTCCTCGTTTAACATTAACGAATCAAAGCTTTTGTTTTGAATACTTTTATTAATTTCATAAAGCGAATAACCTAAAGTGGTATTTTTTGCTTGATACTTATTTACTAAAAATTGCTCAGACAGTAAAAAACTTTTTAAATCATCTCCATGCAGGTGATGGTAACCGGCTACCTCATCAATAATTTGCGTTGAAACATCAATACATAATCCTTGCACAGCCTGGTGATGATCAATCTTTACAAATGCACTGGTAAAGTCGTTACCTATGATATATTCCCCTTGTTTAACTGCATACTTGTTACCATTTACATAATAAATTTCTTCACCTGATGCCACATACTTAATACCCATGCCACTAAACATAGTTTCAGTTTCCATTTTTGCAAATGATGAGAACCTTATGGCATTATTTAAATGATCGGTATAGATGCTTAGATTCATATACAATTAATCTAGGAGTACAACCAATTCAAAAGTAATATAATTAGTAGAAACTTATAATCATGTAAACTTCATCTTCAAATTGAAGCATGGAGTTTTTAATCATGAAAAAATATTTGTTGAAAAATAATGCCCGGCTTAGGGATGGCAACGGAAAGCCCACAGCGAGGAACGAGCGAGGACTTGCAGTGAACAGCCCGTTAAAAGCCCCAAATCATTGCGAATCTTGTTGAAGTTTAAACGGCTGCAATTAAAAAGATAAAGGAATCAATTTTAGAGCATAAAAAAAGGCAGCCGAATAACGACTGCCTTTTATATTTGTTAGTTTATGAATTAACCTTTTGAGGCCAATAACATTTCGTATTCTTCTTTCGAACCTACGATTAGTTTTTCGTACTCACGTAAACCTGTACCGGCAGGAATTAAGTGTCCAACAATAATGTTTTCTTTTAATCCTAACATGTGATCTACTTTACCTGAGATGGCAGCTTCGTTCAACACTTTAGTTGTTTCCTGGAACGATGCAGCACTTAAGAACGAGTGTGTACCAAGTGATGCGCGGGTAATACCTTGAATGATTTGCGCACCTGTTGCAGGTTGTGCATCCCTGGCTTCTACCGCACGAAGATCTTTACGCTTCAACATTGAGTTTTCGTCGCGTAGCTTACGTACGCTTACGATTTGTCCCGGTTTTAAATTGTTTGAATCTCCGGCATCTATTACTACCTTTTTGTCGTAAATCCAGTCATTGGTTTCTTTGAATGTCCAACGATCAACGTTTTCACCCTCCAAGAATAATGTATCACCGGCATCAATCACCTCTACTTTTTGCATCATTTGACGCACGATAGTTTCGATGTGTTTATCATTGATTTTTACACCTTGTAAGCGGTATACTTCTTGGATACCATTAAGGATGTAACGTTGCACAGCTAATGGACCTTCGATACGTAAAATATCTTGTGGACTAATCGAGCCGTCAGACAATGGAGCACCTGCTTTTACGAAATCGTTTTCTTGCACCAAAATGTGTTTTGATAACGAAACCATATATTTCTTTTGCTCACCATCTTTTGAAGTGATAATAACTTCACGGTTACCTCTTTTGATTCCGCCAAAACTTACCACACCGTCAATTTCTGTTACTACAGCAGGGTTACTAGGATTACGAGCTTCGAATAACTCGGTAACGCGTGGTAAACCACCTGTGATATCGCGTGTTTTACCAACAACACGAGGGATTTTAACGAGAATTTGTCCGGCAATCAAGCTGTTTCCTTCTTCAACCACAATGTGTGCACCAACCGGAATGTTGTATTCTTTAAGGGCTGTTCCTTTTTTATCAACCACAATAATTGAAGGAATTTTAGTTTTATCTTTTGATTCGATAATTACCTTCTCTTTGTGACCGGTTTGTTCATCACTTTCTTCCTTATAAGTAACATTTTCGATGATATTTTCGAATTTTACTTTACCCGGGAATTCAGTAATGATTACCGCGTTGTATGGATCCCAAGTACAAATACGAGCACCTTTTTCTACTTTTTGTCCGTTTTTAACAAACAAGTGTGCACCATAAGGGATGTTTACAGTGATGATCGTATTTCTGGTTTTTTCGTCTAAAATACGAATCTCACCTTGGCGACCAATAATAACTTCAGTTGGACCCTCTTCGGTATCCATATTGGTAGTTTTGATTTCTTCGAATTCAAGAATACCACCAAATTTAGCAACCATTTCGCTTTCAGAAGCGATGTTAGAAGCGGTACCACCCACGTGGAAGGTACGAAGAGTTAACTGAGTTCCTGGCTCACCGATTGATTGTGCTGCAATAACACCTACTGCATCACCGGCTTGTGCCATACGTGCTGTAGCTAAGTTACGTCCATAACATTTTGCGCATACTCCATATTTAGATTCGCAAGTTAATACTGAACGTATTTCTACATGCTCAATAGGAGAGTTTTCAATGTTAGTGGCAATTTCTTCCGTAATCTCATCACCTGCATAGCAGTATACTTCACCATTTAATGGATCAATAACATCATGCAAGCTGGTGCGACCTAAGATACGTTCGAATAAAGTTTCAACCACCTCTTCATTATCTTTCAAGGCACTCATTACAATACCACGTAAGGTACCGCAATCAGGTTCGTTTACAACCACGTCTTGAGCAACGTCGTGTAACCTACGAGTTAAATAACCCGCATCCGCAGTTTTTAAAGCGGTATCCGCCAAACCTTTTCTCGCACCGTGGGTTGAAATAAAGTATTCGATTACGGATAAACCTTCTTTAAAGTTAGAAAGAATCGGGTTCTCGATGATTTCACCTGTTCCACCTGAAAGGTTTTTCTGTGGTTTAGCCATCAATCCCCTCATACCACCTAACTGACGAATTTGTTCTTTTGAACCACGCGCACCCGAATCCAACATCATATAAATTGGATTGAATCCTTGACGGTCTTCTTTTAATTGTTTTAATACGGTATCTGCTAAACGCGAATTGATACGAGTCCAGATATCAATTACTTGATTATATCTTTCGTTGTTAGTGATGAAACCATTGTTATAGTTATTCCATATTTCATCAACCTCATCCATTGCTTGTTTTACGAATTGTTCTTTTTCTTTTGGAACATTAACGTATTTCAAGTTAAATGAAAGACCACCTCTAAATGCGTAGTGGAAACCTAATTCTTTGATATCATCTAAGAATTTAGCGGCTACATCCATTCCACATTCTTTGATTACACTTCCGATAATATCGCGTAAGTTTTTCTTTGTTAATAACTCATTTATATAACCATAAGTTGGAGGTACGGCGAAGTTGAATAAAATTCTTCCCATGGTTGTTTCAACCAATTTGTATAAGAATTCTCCGTTTTCAACCACCATCACGCGACATTTTACATGTGCATGTAAGTCGACACGCTTTTCGTTAAACGCAATTAATGCTTCTTCCGCGCTGTAAAAAGTTAAACCTTCACCCTTAACAGGATTTTCAGGAATTGATTTACGACCTTTAGTGATGTAATACAACCCTAACACCATGTCTTGCGAAGGTACTGCGATAGGCGCACCGTTAGCAGGATTTAAGATGTTATGTGAAGCTAGCATTAGTACTTGAGCTTCAAGGATAGCAGCGTTACCAAGTGGAACGTGAACCGCCATTTGGTCACCGTCGAAATCCGCATTAAAACCTGTACACACCAAAGGATGTAATTGTATAGCTTTTCCTTCAACCAATTTAGGTTGAAAAGATTGAATACCTAAACGATGGAGTGTTGGAGCACGGTTTAATAACACCGGATGTCCTTTTAAAATATTCTCAAGAATATCCCAAATTACGGGCTCTTTTCTATCTACTAATTTCTTAGCTGATTTTACAGTTTTAACAATACCACGTTCTAATAACTTACGGATGATAAACGGCTTAAATAATTCAGCCGCCATATTTTTAGGAATACCACATTCGTGTAATTTAAGGTTAGGACCAACCACAATTACCGAACGACCTGAATAATCAACACGTTTACCTAATAAATTTTGACGGAAACGACCTTGTTTACCTTTAAGCATATCACTTAAAGATTTTAACGGACGGTTACCCTCAGTTTTTACTGCACTTACTCTTCTGGTGTTATCAAACAAGCTATCAACCGCTTCTTGTAACATCCTTTTTTCGTTACGTAAAATCACCTCAGGTGCTTTAATTTCCATTAAACGCTTTAAGCGGTTATTACGAATAATAACCCTACGGTATAAGTCATTTAAATCAGACGTAGCAAACCTTCCACCTTCTAACGGCACTAAAGGACGTAATTCCGGTGGAATCACAGGAAGGATTTTAACTACCATCCATTCCGGACGATTTTCACCATTTTCCTGTGCAGCTCTAAACGACTCAACAACTTTCAAGCGTTTTAATGCTTCTTGTTTACGTTGTTGTGAAGTTTCGGTGCTGGCTTTAATCCGTAAATCGAAACTTAAGGTATCTAGTTTAATACGAGATAATAAAAACCATAATGCATCACCACCCATTTTAGCGATGAATTTATTTGGGTCTTCATCATCTAAATGCTGGTTATCTTTTGGCAAAGAATCCAAGATATCAAGGTATTCTTCTTCCGTTAACAAATCGTGCATTTGAGTGCCGTCGGTTGATTTAACGCCCGGTTGGCAAACAATATAACGTTCGTAGTAGATTACCATATCCAATTTCTTGGTTGGTACACCTAACAAATAACCAATTTTATTCGGTAGTGAACGGAAGTACCAAATATGTGCAACAGGAACAACAAGGTTGATATGACCTATACGTTCGCGTCTCACTTTTTTCTCGGTTACTTCCACACCGCAACGATCGCACACAATGCCTTTGTAACGGATACGTTTGTACTTTCCGCAATGGCATTCGTAATCTTTGATTGGTCCGAATATTCGCTCACAAAACAATCCTCCCATTTCAGGTTTAAATGAACGGTAGTTAATTGTTTCCGGTTTGGTTACCTCACCATGTGAACGTTGTAGAATAGATTCAGGAGAAGCCAGACCAATTCTAATTTTGGTGAAATTACTTTTTACTTTTATATCTTTTTTTGACATACGTGAATTTGCTGATAGTGATAAATTATTCGAGTGTTACGTCTAATCCTAAGCCTCTTAATTCGTGCATTAATACATTGAATGATTCAGGGATACCAGGTTGTGGTAAGTTATCACCTTTAACAATCGCTTCATAAGTTTTAGCACGTCCGATAATATCATCAGACTTAACAGTAAGGATTTCTTGTAAGATATTGGCTGCACCAAATGCTTCAAGTGCCCAAACCTCCATCTCACCAAAACGCTGACCACCAAACTGGGCTTTACCGCCAAGTGGTTGTTGTGTAATTAATGAGTAAGGTCCGATTGAACGAGCATGCATTTTATCGTCAACCATGTGACCAAGTTTTAACATATAAATTACACCTACAGTTACCGGTTGGTGGAATTTTTCACCTGATAAACCATCGTAAAGTTGCGTTAAACCAAACTCAGGAATACCTGCCTGTTTACAGTAGTCAAGTACTTGTTCTTCTGTTGCACCATCAAAAATTGGGGTTGCAAACTTCATCCCTAATTCTTTTCCTGCCCAACCTAAAACAGTTTCATATATCTGTCCTAAGTTCATACGTGAAGGTACACCTAAAGGATTTAATACGATATCTACCGGAGTTCCATCTTCCATAAATGGTAAGTTTTCATCACGTTCAATACGTGCTACAATACCTTTATTTCCGTGGCGACCGGCCATCTTATCACCTACTTTTAACTTACGTTTTTGTGCGATGTAAACTTTTGCTAGTTTTAAAATACCCGTTGGTAATTCATCACCCACCAATAATGCAAACTCCTTACGTTTAAAGTCGGCAATTTCTTGGTTTAATCTGTTTTTGTAGTTTGATAAGATTAATCGTACCTGCTCATTTTTATCAGCATCGGTTGTCCAGTTATTTGCATTGATATGCGTGAAATCAACGTCTCCTAAATTCTTTTGAGTGAACTTAGACCCTTTAGCAATTAACTCTTCGCTGTATACATTATATACACCTTGAGAAGTTTTGCCTTGCAATACATTGAACAACTTATCAATTAATACCTGCTTAATTCCTGCAACATTTTTATCATGCTCATCTTGTAATTTAGCTAAACGTGATTTGTCGTCTGTTTTTGCAGTTTTATCTTTTTTGGTGCGTGCAAATAATTTTTTATCAATTACAACACCTGCACTTGATGGTGGTGCCTTCAACGAAGCATCTTTCACATCTCCGGCTTTATCACCGAAAATCGCACGTAACAATTTCTCTTCCGGCGATGGTTCCGTTTCACCTTTTGGCGTGATTTTACCAATTAATATATCACCTTCGCTTACTTCACAACCAACACGAATCAATCCGTTTTCATCAAGATTACGTGTAGCGTCTTCGCTTACGTTAGGAATGTCATTGGTTAATTCTTCTTCTCCACGCTTGGTATCACGAACTTCTAATTCGTATTCTGTTACATGGATTGAAGTGAAGATATCTTCCTTAACCACTTTTTCAGAAATTACAATCGCATCCTCGAAGTTAAATCCTTGCCAAGGCATGAAAGCAACTTTTAAGTTACGTCCAAGTGCCAATTCACCGGCTTGAGTTGCATAACCTTCGCACAATACTTGACCTTTGGTTACCTTATCACCTTTGCGAACAATTGGCTTTAAGTTAACACAAGTATTTTGGTTGGTTCTACGGAATTTAATCAAATTGTACACTTTAGAATCACTTCCAAAGTTTACTAATTTATCCAATTCTGATTGCTCATATTTAACGATGATTTGTGTTGCATCTACATATTCAACCACTCCCGTTGCCTCTGCTACCACAAGGGTACGAGAATCTTGCGCTACTTTTCCTTCTAACCCGGTTCCTACAACAGGAGCTTCAGGACGAAGTAAAGGAACTGCCTGACGTTGCATGTTCGAACCCATTAACGCACGATTCGCATCATTGTGTTCCAAGAAAGGAATCATTGATGCAGCAATAGAAACGATCTGGTTAGGAGCAATATCCATATACTCTAACTTTTCTGCCTCTACCATCGGGAAGTCACCTTCGAAACGGGCTTTAACTTTTGGTGTTTCAAAATTTCCATGTTCATCGTATCTGGCGTTCGATTGTGCGATGGTTTTTCCATCCTCGTCTTCTGCCGATAAATAAGTTACAGCCTGATCAGTTTTTACTTTACCGCCTTCAACCTTTAAATATGGAGTTTCAATGAAACCCATGCTGTTAATTTTAGCATGAACGCATAAAGAAGAAATCAAACCGATGTTTGGACCTTCAGGTGTTTCGATGGTACATAAACGACCATAATGCGTGTAATGCACGTCGCGAACCTCGAAGCCTGCTCTATCTCTTGATAAACCACCCGGACCTAAGGCCGACATCCTTCTTTTATGAGTAATTTCAGCTAATGGATTGGTTTGATCCATGAACTGAGATAATTGGTTAGTACCAAAAAATGAATTGATAACAGATGAAAGTGTTTTAGCGTTGATTAAGTCAGCAGGGGTAAATACTTCATTATCCCTGATGTTCATACGCTCGCGAATGGTACGTGCCATACGCGCTAAACCTACACCAAATTGTGAATACAATTGTTCACCAACCGTACGAACCCTTCTGTTACTTAAATGGTCAATATCATCCACATCAGCTCTCGAGTTTGATAATTCGATAAGATATTTAATGATGGCTACAATATCATCTTTTGTTAATACGCGTACTTCAGAAGAAGTAGTACGCTCTAATTTACGATTGATACGGTAACGACCTACTTCACCTAAGTCATATCTCTTATCAGAGAAAAATAATTTATCAATTACACCTCTTGCAGTTTCTTCATCCGGTGGATCTGCATTACGTAATTGACGGTAAATATGCTCATGAGCTTCTTTACCACTATTGGCGGTATCTTTTTGTAATGTATTTAAGATAATTGCAAAGTCGTTATGACTTGATTCGTTTTTATGTAGTAAAATAGATTTTACTTCAGCTTCAACGATTAATTCGATATGTTCATCTTCGATTACTGTATCGCGTTCGATAATTACCTCATTACGTTCAATTGAAACCACCTCACCTGTATCTTCATCAACGAAATCTTCTACCCAGGTTTTAAGAACCCTTGCAGCAAGTTTACGACCAACAACTTTTTTCAAACCTGATTTGCTTACTTTGATTTCTTCCGCTAAATCGAAAAGGTTTAAAATATCTTTATCTGTTTCGAAGCCGATTGCACGAAGCAAGGTTGTTACCGGAAACTTTTTCTTACGGTCGATATACGCATACATCACATTGTTTACGTCGGTTGCAAACTCGATCCAGCTTCCTTTAAATGGAATTACACGTGCCGAATACAACTTAGTACCGTTGGTGTGGTACGACTGACCGAAGAATACTCCCGGAGAACGGTGTAACTGAGATACAATAACACGCTCGGCTCCATTAATTACGAATGTTCCGCTTGGTGTCATGTAAGGTATTGTACCTAAGTACACATCTTGAACAATGGTTTGGAAATCCTCATGTTCAGGATCATTACATGATAACCTAAGTTTTGCTTTTAAAGGAACACTGTATGTTAATCCGCGTTCAATACACTCGTCAATAGTGTATCTTGGAGGATCTACGAAATAATCTAGAAATTCTAAAACGAAAATATTTCTCGTATCGGTGATCGGGAAGTTTTCCTGAAACACTTTATAGAGACCTTCGTTTGCTCTGCTTTCAGAGGTGGTATCCAGTTGGAAAAATTCTTTGAATGATTCAAGTTGAACATCAAGAAAATCCGGATAATCTATAACCTTCTTTACAGTCGAGAAATTAATTCTTTCTCCTGCTTGCATATTTGTGTTGGCCAATTGATTTTGGGTTTGATTTTAAAACAAAAAAAGTGCTATTCTTATAAACAGAAAATTGACCCTCGGTAAAAACCGGGGTCAAATTCCTTCATGGTGAGTGGAAGAATTACTTTAATTCTATCTCAGCACCAGCTTCTTCTAGCTTAGCTTTTAAGCTTTCAGCTTCAGCTTTGTCAACGTTTTCTTTTACTGCTTTTGGAGCACCGTCAACTAGTTCCTTAGCTTCTTTCAAGCCTAAACCTGTTAGGTCCTTAACTACTTTTACCACGTTAAGTTTAGCTTGACCTGCTGATTTTAATACTACTGTGAAAGTAGATTTTTCAGCAGCAGCTTCACCGGCACCGGCAGCAGCAGGAGCAGCAACTGCAACCGCAGCAGCAGCAGGCTCAATACCGTATTCGTCTTTAAGGATTTTAGCTAACTCGTTTACTTCTTTTACTGATAAGTTAACCAACTGTTCAGCAAACGCTTTTAAATCTGCCATTGTTTTAAATTTTAATTGTTATTAATTATTGATTTGTTATTTAATTATTCTGGTTTTTCAGATAAGGTTTTCACTATTCCGGCTAATTTACCACCACTGCTTTGTAAGGCTGATACCACACTTTGTGCAGGTGATTGTAACAATCCGATAACCTCTCCGATAAGTTCGTTTTTGGTTTTTAGTTTTACTAAAGCTTCCAATTGGTCGTCACCGATAAAAATATCATTATCAATGTATGCACCTTTTAAAGAAGGCTTTTTGCCGTCTTTACGGAATTCTTTAATAATTTTTGCAGGTGTTTTTCCATCTGTTGAAAACAACAGGGCTGTATTACCTTTTAAAGTATCAACTAAGTTACCAAAATTCTTTTCTGTAATACCTTCGATAGCTTTTTCAATCAAAGTATTTTTAGCTACCAACATTTCGATACCATCCTTAAAAAACGCTCTACGAAGATCATTCGTTTTTTGTGCGTTTAAGGTGCTAACATCAGTTACGTAGATGAATTTGTACTCATTCAGCTTCTGACTAAGTGACGCTACTATTTCTGCTTTTTGCTCTTTATTCATAACTGATATTTATTAAATGCCCGGTATAGATTTAGTATCAACATTTAATCCGGGACTCATGGTTGATGAAATGTTTATGCTACGGAAATAAGTTCCTTTAGCAGCAGATGGTTTCATTTTTGCCAATGTTTGGATAAGTTCAACTGCATTCTCTGCTAATTTCTCAGGAGCAAATGAAGCTTTTCCGATTGAAGTATGAATGATTCCTTCTTTATCAACTTTAAAATCAATTTTACCGGCTTTTACCTCTTTTACAGTTCTACCTATTTCAGTAGTTACTGTACCAGACTTAGGGTTTGGCATTAAGTTACGAGGACCTAATACTTTACCTAATTTTCCTAATTTAGCCATTACGTTAGGTTGTGTTACAATGATATCAATATCAACCCAACCTTGTTCAATCTTTTGGATGTATTCATCCAATCCTACGAAATCAGCTCCTGCTTCTTTTGCTTCTGCTTCTTTCTCTGGTGTAACAAGTGCTAAAACACGTACTGTTTTTCCGGTTCCATGTGGTAATGTAACCACTCCGCGAACCATCTGGTTAGCCTTCTTTGGATCAACACCTAAGCGAATATCAATATCAACTGAAGAATCAAACTTAGTGGTAGAAATTTCTTTTACCAATTTAGATGCTTCGGTTAATGTATACGCCTTATTAGGTTCGATCTTGGCCAACGCCGCTTTTCTATTTTTGCTTATCCTCGCCATTATCGTTTACTTTTTTTCGTTAATTTAATTCAGCAGGTTTTTCGCCTGTGATTGTTAATCCCATTGAACGTGCAGAACCTGCTACCATTTTCATGGCCGACTCTACTTTAAAACAATTCATGTCTTGTATTTTGTCTTCAGCAATCTTACGCACTTGATCCCATGATACTGAACCAACTTTTTTACGGTTAGATTCTGCTGAACCTTTTTGCACTTTCGATGCCTCTAATAATTGAGAAGCAACCGGTGGAGTTTTAATGATGAAATCAAACGACTTATCACTGTAAACAGAAATTACTACCGGCAATACTTTACCTGCCTTATCTTGGGTTCTTGCATTAAATTGTTTACAAAAATCCATGATATTGATACCTTTCGAACCAAGTGCCGGTCCGATAGGTGGTGCCGGGTTTGCAGCTCCCCCTTTTACCTGTAATTTAATAAACCCTGTTAATTCTTTAGCCATAAAGCTTGTATATTAATATTAATTTTCTTTCTCAACCTGCATGTAATTCAACTCAAGTGGTGTACTTCTACCGAAAATTTTCACCATTACCTTAAGTTTTTTACGGTCTTCCATGATTTCCTCAATCACACCACTAAATCCACTGAAAGGTCCGTCAATTACTTTTACTGTTTCATTTACTAAGTAAGGTTCTACCATGGTTTCACCTTGCTCTGCAACCTCATCAACGTTTCCTAATATGCGGTTCACTTCAGAAGCGCGTAAAGGTGTTGGCGTTGCTTTCCCTCCCAAAAATCCAACTACACCGTTTACAGAATCAATAATATGTGAAGTTTCACCTATTAACTCTGCTTGTATCAAAATATAACCCGGCAGGTAACTTTTTTCTTTAACCGACTTTTTACCATTCTTAATTTGGTAAACTTTCTCGGTAGGTATCAGTATTTGAGGTACATGTTTCAGTAAACCTGCCCTCTCCAATTCTGATTCCAGTTGTGCTTTAACCTTCTTTTCTTGTCCGGTTACTGCTCTTACAACATACCATTTATATTGATCCTGCGACATTTTCTGTTTGTTAATTTGTTATTGAAATAGTTGATAAAAAAATCCTAAGGCAGAACTACCAACTAAATCAACAGCATAAATAATAAGTGCAATAACAATGGAAGCAATAATAACAATGATTGTGCTTTCTTGAAGTTCCCCCCAAGTTGGCCAAGTCACCTTATTCATTAATTCATCATAAGATTCTTTTAAGTATTCTGATACTTTACTCATTGATTTTGCTATTAATCTGTTTGCACGGACACAAGGATTCGAACCCTGATCAAAGGTTTTGGAGACCTCTATTCTACCATTGAACTATGTCCGTGTATATTTTAAATAACTGCCTATAATTTAGGAACTCTTATAGGACAATAAATGTTGGATAGCTTTCACTACCCAACATTTAATTGCTTAGTTATTTTATTATTCTAAAATTTCTGTAACCTGACCGGCACCGATGGTACGACCACCTTCACGGATAGCAAAACGTAAGTTTTTCTCCATCGCGATTGGGGCGATTAACTCAACAGTGATAGTAACGTTATCACCCGGCATTACCATTTCCATTCCTTCCGGTAACATAGTTTCACCTGTTACGTCGGTAGTACGGAAATAGAATTGAGGACGATATTTGTTAAAGAATGGAGTGTGACGTCCACCTTCGTCTTTTGATAATACGTAAATCTCAGCTTTGAATTTAGTGTGTGGAGTTACTGAACCCGGTTTGCAAATTACCATACCTCTACGGATGTTATTTTTGTCAATACCACGTAACAATAAACCAACGTTATCACCTGCTTCACCACGGTCAAGAATTTTACGGAACATCTCAACTCCTGTTACTGTTGAAGTCATTTTCTCAGCACCTAAGCCGATGATTTCAACCGGATCATTTGAGTTGATAACTCCGCGCTCGATACGACCTGTTGCAACAGTTCCACGACCTGTGATAGAGAATACGTCTTCAACAGGCATTAAGAATGGAAGTTCAGTTGCACGTGGAGGTACAGGAATATAAGTGTCTACTGCACTCATTAATTCCATAATTTTTTCTACCCACTTCGCATCTCCGTTTAATCCACCTAATGCTGAGCCACGGATTACCGGAATTTCGTCACCAGGGAATTCGTACTTAGATAATAAGTCACGGATTTCCATTTCAACAATTTCTAATAATTCTGCATCATCTACCATGTCCACTTTGTTCATGAACACAACAATACGAGGTACACCAACCTGACGAGCTAATAAGATATGCTCGCGAGTTTGTGGCATCGGACCGTCAGTTGCAGCAACAACTAGGATAGCACCGTCCATTTGAGCAGCACCTGTAACCATGTTCTTAACATAGTCAGCGTGGCCCGGACAATCTACGTGTGCATAGTGACGGTTTGCTGTTTGATACTCAACGTGAGCGGTATTGATGGTAATACCACGCTCTTTCTCTTCAGGAGCAGAGTCAATTGAATCGAATGAACGTGCTTCTGATAAACCAGCGTCAGCTAATACTTTTGTGATAGCTGCAGTTAAAGTGGTTTTACCGTGGTCAACGTGACCGATAGTACCAATATTAACGTGTGGCTTACTGCGGTCAAATTTTTCTTTTGCCATAGTTGTTTTTATTATTTATGTTTAGTTTTAGTTTACTTCTTTTACCACTATTTCGCAATAATGATTTGTATTGTTAAGGTCATAACTTACCTCTTTGTAAAAGTTACCTAAATAACTTTTATACTTTGGAGCTGTTGAGCAGGATTGAACTGCCGACCTCTTCCTTACCAAGGAAGTGCTCTACCACTGAGCTACAACAGCATGGCTTTAATATCATGAAACAAAATCCTACCCCCTATCTTCTACTTATTTTGTTTCAATTTTCATGTTCAACACCTCATTTCAAACACCTAAAGAACTTATCAACCCCTCTAAACTTCAAAAATACCTCACTTCGTAGCCGACTTTAACAGTCATTGTAACGAAGTAGGTATAACCTCATGTCAAACTTAATTTTTATATTAAGTATTGGACATGTAAACAAATAAAGTAGCAGAATTTAAATGAATGAATGCTGCTTACAATTTGCTCTTTCGAGCGGGAGACGAGGCTCGAACCCGCGACCTACAGCTTGGAAGGCTGTCGCTCTACCAACTGAGCTACTCCCGCATGAATATTTATTTTTTGATTTCGCCTCTAAACAAAATCATTGGCTGAATAAGTGTGGGGAGAGAAGGATTCGAACCTTCGAAGTCGTAAGACAACGGATTTACAGTCCGTCCCAGTTGGCCACTTTGGTATCTCCCCAACTATTAAGCTGAGCCACTTGCCGGAATCGAACCAGCGACCTACTGATTACAAATCAGTTGCTCTACCAGCTGAGCTAAAGTGGCGTATCAACAAAAAACAATAACTATTTTTTTTAAAAAAAACTGTTATTTATTTTCCTTTTAATAACTACTTATTCTTAGTAGTTATCAGCGTTTTAAGTATGTAAAGAACTCTCTTCGTTGCACATTACTCCCCAAAATGGGACTGCAAATGTAGCAATTTCATAGATGTATGCAAATTTTTTTTGGAAGCAAAAATTTAAACGCTTTAGAGGCGTTGCTTTTGTAACAGCGGGTGCAAAAGTGCGAGATTGAGATTTAATTTACAATTTATTCTTCCATAATTAGTTTATTTTGTCTGATTATCAGGAGAAATTTTTTCGAAAAGCCATAAAAAAAGCCACCCGTAGGTGGCTTCGTAGGTATTTTTAAACTTACTTAAACTTGCTTGGCAACCAGCCTTTCTTTATGCTTCTTTACTTGTGCTACCAACTTATCTAAAACCAAATCGGTTGCAGCTTCAAAGGTATTAGAATGCTCTTTTGCAAAGATTGGATTCCCACTAATATTTATCTTTACCTCAACTGTTTTATTCTCTTTCTCAGCGTCTTTTTCCAGTCGCAAATACACATCAGCACTTTTAATTCCATCATAAAAGGTTTGTACCTTTTCTATCTTTTTAGTGATGAAGTCGAGCAGCCTGTAATCTGCCGTAAAATGAATGGATTGAATGTCAACTTTCATATTCATTTGGTTTATTATTTAATGCATTACCTGCCTGATCGATTAATGCATAGTGATTTATTTATGATTCCTCTCAGGCTCGAGGATGTCTGTTTTTGTAAATTTGTTTTAAACGCTCGATACTATTATGGGTATAAATTTGCGTTGCAGCAAGATTAGCATGTCCAAGCAACTCTTTGATGGCGTTTAAATCAGCTCCCCTGTTTAATAAATGTGTTGCATAAGTATGTCGTAAAACATGTGGACTTCTTTTCTCAACCGTAGTAACCATACTCAAAAACTTTTTAACAGTGGTATATACCATTTTGGGATATAACTTTTCGCCAGATGAAAGTACTAATAAAAATTCACTTTGCAAACCCTCTTCGTTACGTAGGTTGATATATGAGTCAATTTCTTCGGCTAACTCTCTGGTTATGGGAATAATTCTTTCTTTATTTCTTTTACCTAAAACTTTTATGGTATGGTTAATTTTTCTATAATCCGCAGTTCTTAATCCTATTAACTCAGATAAACGTATGCCACATGTGTAAAAAAGCAACAACATCAATCTGTTTCTTACTGCCTCAAATCCCTCTCCGAATATTTCTTTATGGCTATGATCAAATAACCTCTGCATCGGTTGTTCTTCTATAAATGTAGGCAACTTCTTTGATGCTTTTGGTGCCTGTACTTTATTTAATGGATTATTTTGCAATACCCCTTCTTTCATAAGGTACTTAACAAAACTTCTTATGCTTGATAATTTTCTATTAACAGTCCTGGCATCCATTTGTTGCTCCATAAGCATAACCAGCCATGAGCGAACATGACGATGGTGCAATGCACTTGGTTCGCTTATTTCATACTGCTCAAATAAATATTGTGAAAAGGTCTGTAAATCGTTATGATAGGCAGTTAATGTATGCGCAGAGTAATGCTTCTCAAAGGTTAGATATTGTTCGAATTGTTGGATGTATGAATGCATAAGCAAATACCTGTGTAACAAATATACAGTGTTACAAAGTTTTTCAAGCACTTAATAAAAACAAAATCCCCCGGTTACTGTTCATAACCGAGGGATTTTTTATACAAAACAATTAAAATTATCCTTGAGCTTCTTGCTGGAGGTGTAATTTATAAGCTGCTCTGATTTTTTGATGACGCAATTTCACACACTTTTTTGTGAATGACTGACGTTCGCGAAGTTCTTTAACAACTCCTGTTTTCTCAAACTTCTTCTTAAATTTCTTTAGCGCTCTGTCTAAAGATTCGTTTTCTTTTACGTTAACAAATATCATGGTCTCAACCTCCTTTCCTTTATGTCTCTTTTATTCAAAGGACTGCAAATGTAAGGTAATCAAACGAAATTACAAACTTTGTTTCTAATTTGTTTAATCTTTTAAAATCAACCTTGATATAACTAACTTCTGAATCTCACTTGTACCCTCTCCTATCGTACATAATTTGGAATCACGATAAAATTTTTCAACCGGAAAATCTTTAGTATATCCATATCCACCGAAAATTTGAATTGCTTCTGTAGCAGCCCATACACAAACCTCCGAAGCATAATATTTAGCCATTGCCGATTCTTTGGTCATCGGTAAATGTTTCATTTTTAAATCAGCAGCTTGAAAAGTTAATAATTCAGCAGCTTCAATTCGTGTGGCCATATCAGCTAACTTAAACGAGATTGCCTGAAAATTGGCAATCGGCTGTCCGAACTGATGTCTTTCTTTTGAATATTTTAAAGCAGCCTCGTAACTTCCTTTAGCAATTCCCAAACTTAAGGCAGCAATTGATATACGTCCACCATCAAGTACTTTCATTGCCTGCTTAAACCCATCTCCTAACTTACCTAAAACATTTGCTTTTGGCACCCGGCAATCTTCAAAAATCAATTCTGCGGTTTCACTGGCTCGCATACCTAATTTGTTTTCTTTTTTACCACCTTTAAAACCCGGTGTGCCGCGCTCAACCACGATAGCCGTTATTCCATTGCTGTCTAACAACTCACCTGTTCTAACTAACACAACAGCTATATCACCGCTTATACCATGTGTAATCCAGTTTTTTGTTCCATTAATAATATAATGATCTCCATCTTCCTTGGCAACACATTGCATACGCATGGCATCCGAACCTGTATTCGCTTCTGTTAATCCCCAAGCACCAATCCATTCTCCTGTTGCTAATTTTGGTAACCATTTTTTCTTTTGCTCTTCACTGCCAAATTGTAAAATATGTCCGGTGCACAAAGAGTTATGTGCAGCCATTGATAATCCAACTGAACTGCAAACCTTGGCTATTTCTTGAATGGCAACAATGTATTCATTATAACCTAATCCTGCTCCTCCATACTCTTCAGGTACCAACACCCCTAATAATCCTAATTTCCCCATTTCATGCATGGTTGATTTTGGAAATGTTTGGGCTTCGTCCCATTCCATTACATAAGGTCGGATATGTTTTTCGGCAAAATCCTTAGCCATTTGAGCAACCATTTGCTGGTTTTCACTTGGCTCAAAGCTATACCCTGTTTGTGCTGTTGATGTCATAAAGCTTTTTTTATTTAGTTGTGGCAAATATAATAATCAAATTCACGTTGCATAAAATATTGCCGTTGTATTCATAACTAATCTGTAAATATTTTGTTTTTTTGCTTGCATACTTTTACATGATGACAGTTATACTTAGCAGCAATTATCTGCCTAATATTCAGTGGATGCAATATTTAATCTACGAGGATTCGTTTATTGATATCCATGAATACTATTTAAAACAATCGTATCGAAATCGAACCGAGATATTATCAGCTAATGGGTTGATGTCGCTTACCATTCCTGTTCAAAAGATTTCATCAAAACAGCCAATGTCAGAAATCATGATGCAAACAGATATTAACTGGAAACGTCAACATATCGAATCTATTAAAGCAGCTTACGGATCGGCACCTTATTTTCCCTATTATTTTTTTGAACTAAAAGAAATTTTTGATTCACAAACCACTAATCTAACTACATTTCAAAAGCTTTTATTAGAGTGGGTACTTAAAAAAATGAAAGTAGATATCCAACCTAGATTTACAACTTGTTACCAAAGTAAACATGAGCAAATAGTAGACATGAGAAATGTGATTACGCCAAAAATAAAATCAAACCAAACCTTTAAACCATACATGCAAGTTTTTAACGAAAAGTTTGGATTTATGGCTAACCTTAGTGTGCTGGATGTATTAATGAATTGCGGTCCGAGTACAAAAAATTACCTGTGATTATTTACGCTTGTAATCACCTTTCTGCCACGACTTAAAAAATTGTCCCCAAGCAAATGGATCAAAAATACGTTGAGGTGGAAGTTGACCATTATAATAATACCTGTAAGCTTGTTGTTGTGCGGCATAACGTTGCGCCTCCGAACCATCCATACTCATGTTCATTGATAAGGTTTCAAGTGTTTTCTTCCTTAGATTCCTTGTTGATGCATCATAATAAGCGTCGGGTATTGTAGCTTTTACAAAGTAATAATCAAATTCATCCGGTGTTGGATATGACCTTATAACAGCAGTGTTTAAATAAACTGTATCTTCCGACATCGGCTGAATAATGCTGTATTTTACACTCCTAAGATTTGAAGGAACAATAAATTCTACCTCCTTAAATCCAACAGATGAAAAAACAATGGTATCCGTCTTTTTCACGACAAAGGAAAAAAAGCCTTCTTCATCACTGTATGTTCCTTTACCCGAATTTTTAATCCTAATTGAAACCAATGGTAATGCCCTTAAACTATCAACCGTAAGCACTAAACCTGATAGTTGAATGAGTTCAGGTGTTTGTTTGGCAACCGCTGTTTGTTGAGCATTGGCTGTTATATTCCAAATCAATAAAATAAAAAATATGAATAGTTGATACCTCATTACTTTAAAATAAAAATCCTGCAACAATACATAATACTACAATTAATGGATTAGGAAGTTTGGTAGACAATAATAAAAATAAAGTTCCTAAAAGTATTAACATGTTTGGTTCATTTACTTCAACAGGTTTAAAAAGAATGTATGCAGATGCCAAAACTAAGCCTGCTGATGTTGCATTAATCCCTTCAATTGCCGCCTTTATTGGCTCATACACTTTTACTTGTGCCCAAATGGGATAAATAAAAAATATCAATAATATCCCTGGCAAAAATATTGCAATGGTTCCAATTACAGCCCCTAAAATCATGGTTGATACCCCACTTGCCTGAAATGCCATGGCACCCGTAAATGTGCTTATGCTAAACACAGGACCGGGAATTGCTTGTAAAATCCCTACACCGGCAAGAAAATCTTGGGCTTCGATATAATGTTTAAACACAACAAATTGATTATACATCATTGGTATTAATACATGACCGCCACCAAATACCAAACTTCCAAAACGATACGTATTTTCGAATAACAAAACTTCTTTACTTTTGGTAAGATAACCCACTAAGGCGGCCGTTAAAAACACTCCAAGAAACAAAATAAAATTACTCCAATTGATATTTTTTATTGGTTTAATTCCTTTATACTCGGCGCGTTTTGCCCTAGCTGTAATAACTCCTCCGGCAAGTAGTAAAATAGGAAATAAATAAGGCGTGTCGAGGTATATAGCCAATCCGGCAGAGGCGAACATTAAAACCCAATGTAAGGATGAGGTGATAAACAGTTGAGTAATCCTGTAGGCCGCAAAAACAATAAATCCAACCGCCATGGGTTGTATATATTTTAAAAATTCAATTTTCGGATTATTGATTGTTAAAACACTTAAAGTTATGGCAAAAGCTGTCATGATTAAACTAGCCGGAAGCACCCAAATACCAAGGGTTATAAAAGCCAATAACGGCCCGCCAATTTTATAGCCGATAGCCGTTATTGTTTGTGTTGAGGTTGGTCCGGGAAGCATACTGCATAAAGAATTTAACTCCTTTAACTCCTCCTCCGAGATATAATTTCGTTGTTTCACCAACACTTGATGAAACTGTGTAAAGTGCATTTGAGGTCCACCGAAAGCAGTAATGGCAATCTTCAAAACATCTGCAACATATATCCTAAGCCGTTTGTTCCTCAAATGTTCGTATTGGTTTGTGTTAAAATAATTTATTGTTGTTTAACTATCCTCACCTTAAGCCTTTGTTCACCCTGTGTAATTAATCCGGCATATATGCCTTCAGGTAAATTTGAAATATCTGCCACACCATCTTTCACTGTTATGTTGTACATTTCTCCTTTAACAGAGTATAACTCTAATATTATCGTTTCTGTTGAATTTAATCCTAAGATATTCACTGATTGTTTGGCAGGGTTCGGAAATATTGAAACTAAACCATAATTGTTTGTGTTGGTTAAACATACCAAGCTGCTTAAGGTGGTTTCGCCATCGAAATCAACTGCCTCTATCATATAACAGCCTGGTCCTTTTTCCGATTCGTAAGTGTAGGTTTGTTTAACTGCGGTATTTCCATTAGCCATAACTTTACCTAACACCACAAAAGGTTCGTTATCATATTTATATTTAACATTATAATGACTAACATTTCGTTCACTTGTTACTACCCAATTCAAGTGTGCAATATCCTTGTTTAGTTTCCCAACAACCGACAAAAACTCAACCGGTAAAGGGTTACCTGAATTATTTGAACCAATAAAAAAGGTGTTGTTTAAAGCCGCAGCACTAATTCCAGATCTATTAGCAAATGGCGATGTTGTGGTACCAGAACCATCTTCAGAAGTACCTGGTGCTGTTGAATTAGCAAGTGTTACTCTTACATCTTGAACATTGTTAATTGAATTGGCAACTGCTGGAAATCCTATTCGTATTGAAAGGTTAGATGATGCAAGACCATTACCTGTTTGTAGTGACCACGAGTGGTTTAATCTCCTATTTATTGAAACTATACTACTTGGAGCTGTGTCATTAAACGAAGGTGTTATTGTGGTGACGCCGGCATTTTCGATAAAAGAAGTTAAGGTTACTGTGCCTTGATTAGTAACACTACCAAATACCCAAAGAGGAAAATTACTGGTTGCCGAACCTACAGGGAATAAAGTAGAGTCTGACGCACCGAAATTTGTCGCTTGATACCATTTTGTAATAGAGCCTGAGCCTCTAATTGTTCCATTTAATTGGGTAGCCCTTCCATTAAAGCTAGCGCTTCCAATTGTAAGTGTATAGTTGTTCAAATCAAGAAAACCACTATCGAGGTCTAATATTGATGCATTTAAATTTATACTGCGGTTGAGTGTTAGTCCACTTAAGTTTTGTATTCTTATCCTTAATAGCGAATCATTGGTATTTGATATCCTTAACTCGCCACTTCCTGTGATTTGTTGAGGAGTACTTCCTCTAAAACAAAAGGACGCCGGGGCTCCTGAATTAAAACCGTTTAAATTAAGCTTACCACCATTATTAACTAATATATTACCTCTTAAAATGAATGTACTTGCTGATTGATTTAAATTAAACACACCTCCGCTGTTTACAACTATATTTCCGATTGTTGTTAAATTGGATGAGTTTAAATTAAATTGTCCGCTAGATATTATGATCGAATCAAATGAGCCAACATTATTTTGAGTGCCAGTAACATTCACAATTAATCCAGGATTGAATATATAAGTACCATAACTTCTCCCTGCAATAGAAGGGACTCCATTGGATAATTGCCAAAATCTACTTCCCTGACCAAATAAGACTTTACTGTTTGGAGAAGTTAAAGCAAAAGGATTTGCCCCAGCTACAAATTCATAATTAGAGTTTGAGTTAAAAACAACTGTATTGTTTTTACCAATAGGCGAAAATGCATTGCCAACAAAACTACTGTCAGTTCTGATTACTCCACCGGATGCCACAATCATTGAAGCTGAATCAATACCAATCAAACGCTGACGGGAGTAAAGCATTCTTATCGTGCCAGAAATCAATCCTTTACTTCCGGACAATGCTCTGATAACTAAAGGTTCAGCTCCAGAATCTCCGATTGTGACTATTGATCCCGCTGATACTTCTAATGCGTTTGCAGTTCCGTCGTTTACATTAATACTATTCGCATATGTATAAGAAGTGGAGGCTAGGTTAGAATTTGCGTTGGTCGTCAAAGAGTTGTTACTTGTAATTGTCGCAACCTCTCCCAATAATGTGGTTGACGTATTAAAAATTAAATCGCCTTCAGTCAAATCAGTTAAAAAAGACGTACCGACACCCGTAACCACGTTACCGGTCCTTGTTAAACTCCCTGCGCCTAATATTCTAGGAGCTGCTATCAGTCTAACATTAATATTATTGATAAATCTTAACTTACCAACTGTTACTCTTATAACACTATCAACACATGTAGAAGGTGTAACCAGTCCATTAAACACCAATATGTCATTTATACTAGGTGTTGTTCTGGCAGGAGTCCAGTTTGTTGGTGTATTCCAATTTCCTCTTGTTACATTCCAAGTATAAGTATTTTGACTTTTAACATATAATGTAGAGAAAAGTAACATCCCGGACATAAAAATTTGAATGATTCTAAAATTAAATGGGGTAAGTGTAAATTGCATGAATAGAAGTATTTTAAGCCGACAATTTACACTTTTATTAAAATTATTCAAAAAATCTAATGATATAAAAATAAGTTTGGGTAATTTTTTAAAATATATTACTTTCGAGAATTACTTTCTAACCCTATACTAAATTGAAATTTAACATGAAAAAAATTAAGCACATTTCATTTGTTATTATAATGTTGTGCTCAATAATAACAAATGCTCAAGATTTCGTCTGGACAAATGATTTTGGCAATGGAAATAATGATTGGGATGTAGATCAAAATTGGGACGTTGTTGCAATTCCAGACGCTGCAAGCAATGTTATTTTTGATGGAAGTATTCGAAATGACGACTGTGTTATAACAGGTACCTCATTGGCCAACACAATAATAATTAGGAATAACTACACCGGAACAATTACAATTCAATCAGGTGGTACCTTAGACTGTGGAGGTGCGTTTACTGTGAATGCTTCAGGTTTTTCTGGTTCTTTTATTATTGAGGCCGGTGGAATTGCAATTATTTCAGGCGCTCTAACTGTAAATGCAACAGGAAACTCTGCAGCAATTTTCACAGTTTCTGGTGATTTAACTGTAGGTGGTTCTATGACGATTAATACCGGTACATTTAATGCAGGTAATGCGTCTACATTGCAAGTAAATGGCTCTACTTGTTCGCTTGGTAGTTCAACATTTACTGCGCCAAGTGGAACAATGGTAATATCCGGCAGTATTACAAGAGGGACTGGAGGCTCGTTTTCTGCTAATGGGGGTACTGTTAGTATACAACAGAATTTCGCATCAAGATCTATAAGTGCAAATTTTACCGGAACAAATTCATTTAACAATTTAGTTATTGGTGCTGTTGGAAGTTCAAGAACAATTACAATATCTAGTGCTGTAACTGTTAACGGATCTTTAAGTTTGGAATCAGGAGGCACAAGGGCTTTAACCATTAACAATAATCAAATTAACGTCTCCGGGAATTTAGATATTTCAGGTCATGCCGGAAGCGGTGGTGATGGCGGTACAACACTCATAAGATTAGTTGGTAGCACAAACCAAAATATTACAGGAACTACTTTAACTACAAACGTTGGAATAACACCATCAATCGTTATTAATCAGGCCTCAGGCGGCAGTGTTACTCTATCAGATCGAATTAATATTGGAAGAGACCTGACTATTAATTCAAACGGTTCATTTACATTCAACTCAGGTTCAACGGTGGCATTCCAAAGTACTGTAGCTGCTTCTTTAAACGGGACAACAACGTTATCTAATTTAGATTTACAAAATTTGATTATAAATAAAACTACCTCTTCCCTTACTATCAATTCTGGTTTAACACCTAATGTTAGAATTTCAGGTGTTTTAACAATTCCTGCCGGTACCTTAACTACAAATGGTAAAATTGTTGTAAGATCAACAGGAGCCATGGAAAGCGGACAAATAGGTGTTATTAATGGAACTTTGTCCGGCACAATAGTAGTACAAAGATTTATCCCGGCAAGAGCTCATCCGCTGGCAAGAAGATTCAGGTTTTTAGCAGCTCCTGTAACCAGCGGACAAACCATCAGAGATGCTTGGCAGTCGCAAATTTTCATTACAGGCTCAGGCACCGGCTCAGGTCCGGTCGGAACAGCAAATTATAATTCAAATGGTTTTGATTGGACCACTTCTAATTCCTCTTCATTTTTCACCTACAATGAAGCTTCAACTTTAGGAATTAATGAACGTTGGGTTTCACCTGCAACAACTACGGGTGTGAATCTTGCCGCAGGTGTTGGTTACCGCGTTTTTATCAGAGGAGATAGAAGTACTGCAGGAGTACTTGATGGTTCGGTAACCGGACAAGTTGCTGTTACACTTTCAGTATCCGGTAATCACGTTTCTACCCCAAGTTATACCGGAACATCTGTTACCTGCTCAAATGGTTGTGGAACAGATGATGGCTGGAACCTGATTGGAAACCCATACCCTGCTACATTGGATTGGAACGATTTTCAAACCACAAACTCTTCTATTATTAGCAGTACCTATTATATTTATGACCCAAACACTAATGGTTATTTATCGTGGAACGGCTCCACAGGCTTGGCCGGACGTAACATTTCAAGCGGCCATTCATTTTGGGTAAGAAAATCAAGTTCGGGAACCAGTGCGTTAACTTTTAATGAAACGCATAAACAAACTGATAATGCGGGTAATGGATTGTTTGCAAAAACAAGCGAACTTACTAATCACCTGCGAATCAACCTAAGTTCTCCAACATTTACAAACACAACGTTTATCCACTTAAACAATACAGGGGCGTATGGAGTTGACGACCGTGATGCAATTAAATTTAGTTATGCATTAAATCAAATCAGCACATTTGAACCGGGTTCGAGCAGAAGACTTGATATTAATAATTTACCACTTTATGGTTCAAAAACAATTGATACCATAGAAGTTGAAGCTAATGTGAGTACAACTGCAATTAACAATTACACACTAACTTTTGCCGATGCGCACACTTTCGACCCTACATTGAAAATTTATTTACAGGATAAATTTACAAATTCAATTTATGATTTAAGAAATACTTCAACTTATCAGTTTGCTTCTAACGGCACTGCAGCGTCAGTAGGTAATAGATTTCGTATCTTAATAACTGATAACAATGTTACACTTCCGGTTTCATTTACAGCATTAACTGCTTCTTTAACTGAGTCGCAAGAAGTGAAATTAAATTGGAGTACGTTAACTGAAAAGAATAACTCACGCTTTATTATTGAACACAGTACTGATATGGTTAATTTTAATCAAGTTGGTATTGTAAAAGGTGCAGGAAATTCTTCTATCAAATTAGATTATTCATTCATACACGAACAACCATCAATAACTGCTACTAATTATTACAGAATTAAACAGGTTGACTTTGATGGTAAGTTCAGCTATTCAAATATCGCTTCATTAAATGTGGAGTCAGGAATTGCGATTACAGGTGAAACACAAAATTTAGTTGTATTTCCTGTACCTGCTCAACAAGAAATTACAGTTCAAGGAATCATCAGTGAACGTTTTAACTTTAGCATCCAATCAGCTTTTGGAACAGAAGTATTGTCAGGCAATGGCTATTCAACTGAGGGTACATCAACCATAGATATTAGCAAGTTGCAATCAGGAGTTTATATATTGATGATATCAAGCCAAGAAGGTTTGATTCAAAAAGTAAAAATTATAAAAGAGTAAGCATAAAAAAATCCCCGATAAACGGGGATTTTTTTTTAACCTTTTATAAAAGCTTTTAGTTTAATTTGAGTTAACCTTCTTTTGGTGTCTTCCGGAAAATCTCCATTCATCATCCATTCATAATATCCGGGTTCAACTTTAAAAACATCCTCAACCGATTTGCCTTTATGTTTTCCGAAATTGAACAAGGCAATTCCTTTATCATTATATACCATTCGTCCCGCTAAATCAACATTCTTATCTTGTTTCGTAAATTGATGTAAAAAATCAATATCATTTTGTAACTCTGAATACCTTTCAATTTGAGCCTTTAAAACCTCTAAAGTAGCTATGGTATCTGCTTCGGCGCTATGAGCATTAATCAACTCTTTATTGCAATAAAATTTATAAGCAGCAGATAAAGTTCGTTGCTCCATCATGTGGAATATCCTTTGAGCATCTACAAATTTTCTATTTTCTACATCAAACTCCACACCGGCGCGTAAAAATTCTTCTACTAACAAAGGAAAATCAAATTTATTTGAATTAAATCCCGCAAAATCACATCCTTTAAATTCATCAGCCAATTCCTTAGCCTTTAGTTTAAAACTTGGAGCCTCTTTCACATCATCATCATATATGCCGTGAATTAAACTTACTTCCGGCGGAATGGGTATGCCCGGATTAAAACGCATGGTTTTAACTTGTTCATTTCCGTCGGGCATCACTTTAATATAACTTAATTCCACTATTCTATCGAAAGAAACACTTGTTCCTGTTGTTTCTAAATCGAATACGATTAGTGGTCGTTTTAAATGTAATTTCATAGCTAAAATATTCCTGTATAAGTATGTGGGGTAATTTTCTTCAACTCCGTTTTAACCTTGGCCGACACTTTAAGTGTATCAATAAAAGTGTGCAAACTTTTCTGAGTGATTTTTTTATTGGTTCGAGTTAAATCTTTTAATGCTTCATAAGGTTTAGGATAACCTTCGCGTCTTAATATCGTTTGTATAGCTTCTGCACAAACAGCCCAATTTTCCTCTAAATCAGCTGCTAAAGCAGGTTCGTTTAACAATAGCTTGTTTAATCCTTTAATGATACTGTTAAAACTAATCAACGAATGAGCTAATGGTACACCAATATTGCGCAATACAGTGGAATCAGTTAAGTCGCGCTGTAACCTTGAAATAGGAAGTTTCGCACTTAGATGTTCAAATAAAGCATTAGCCATTCCTAAATTACCTTCTGCATTTTCAAAGTCAATAGGGTTTACTTTATGCGGCATGGCCGACGAACCAACTTCGCCTTTTTTAAGTTGTTGTTTAAAATAATCCATTGAAATGTATTGCCAAAAATCCCGGCACAGATCAATTAAAATTGTATTGATTCTTTTTTGCACATCAAACAGGGCTGCCAGGTTATCATAATGCTCAATTTGCGTGGTGTATTTACTACGTTCAATACCCAGTCCAATAATGAATTGATCGGCAAAACCCGGCCAATCTATTTTAGGATAAGCAATGGCATGGGCATTAAAATTGCCTGTTGCACCACCAAACTTAGCCTTGAATGGAACTTGCTTTAATTGCACAACTTGACCTTCTAAGCGTTCCACAAAAACTAATAGTTCTTTACCTAAAATGGTTGGAGAAGCCGGTTGTCCGTGAGTATGCGCCAACATAGGAACTTTACCCCATGCTTTAGCCAACTTCTTTAACAGGGTGATCATTTGTTGCAAAGATGGCAGCATTACTTGATGCATCGCATCTTTTAAACTTAACGGTATGGCCGAATTATTAATGTCTTGTGAAGTTAGTGCAAAATGGATAAACTCACTCAAGTCACTCAAGCCCAACGATTGTATCTTTTCCTTTAAAAAATATTCAACAGCTTTTACATCGTGGTTAGTTGTTTTTTCAATTTCCTTTATGCGTTGCGCATCTTGTAACGAAAACTGAACATAAATATCTCGTAAATCTTGTTTATGAGCAACGCTAATTAAACCCTTCATTTGGGGAAGTGGAATTTCTGATAATGCAATAAAGTATTCAACCTCAACCAAAACGCGGTATTGAATAAGGGCAAATTCTGAAAAATAAGCGGCAAGTGGTTCTGATTGCTTTTGATAACGACCATCAATCGGACTGATGGCAGAAAGTTGATTAAATTCCATGTGGCGAAAATACAAGCATGATTTGACAAATGGCAGGATAATTTTATATTGGTGATAAGTTGTGGATGCCGTTTATCGCAAACATCAACCTTATAAAAATAAAGCAAACACACTTATCAAAATCAATCAACTACCATTCATCTTTTTTGTTGATATTTGAAGCATAATTAATTTAACATGAAACAATTTTTAAAGTTCACTTTCGCATCAGTTTTAGGTTTTGTAATTGGCGGATTGATATTGATATTTTTATTATTCAGTATTATCGGTGGATTAATTGCCTCTTCTTCAAAGGAAGAAGCTGGAGAATTAAAAACCAACTCGGTACTTGAACTTAAACTTGATTATTTAATACAAGAGCGTACGAGTAAAAATCCTTTTGAAGCGTTAAGCAAAGGCGGACTTAATAACGGTAGCAGCAGTGGTTTAGATGAAATAATTAAAGCCATTAAAGTTGCCGGCGATAAAGAACAAGTGAAAGGAATATATTTACATGTAGGAATTGTACCTGCTGATTATGCCACACTTGAAGCCATCAGAAATGAATTGATCGCATTTAAAAAGAAAAAGAAATTTATCATAGCATACGGCGAAATTTTAGAAGAACATAGTTATTATGTTGCTTCGGTTGCTGATGCCATTTATTTAAACCCGGCTGGTGAATTATTAATAGATGGATTCAGCAGTTCAACTCCATATTTAAAAGGCATGTTCGACAAAGTAGGTTTAGAACCTCAATTAATCAGACATGGTAAATATAAAGCAGCAGGTGAACCACTGATTGCTAAATCAATGAGTGCTGAAAACAGGCAACAAATTGAAGCTTATCTTGGAAGTATGTATAACAATTGGTTAACTGACGTGGCAGGAAGTAGAAAGATTGATGTTAATACACTTAGAGAAATTGCTAATCAACTTAAAGTGCAATCGCCTGAAGATGCTAAAAATTACAAATTAATTAATGATATATTTTTTGAAGATCAGGTGCATGAAGTGTTAATGAAAAAAGTCGGAGTAACTAAAATGGAAGATATCCAAATGATTTCTACGGCTCAGCTTGCCAAACATTATTCAGGCGCTCCGTTTAGCACTAAAGATAAAATAGCTGTAATTTATTGTGTTGGTGATATCGTTAGTGGAGAAGGTGATGAAGAAACCATGGGTTCTGAAACCATTGCCTCAAGTTTAAGAAAAGCTAAAAACGATAGTGCCATTAAAGCTGTTGTATTAAGGATAAATTCACCCGGAGGTAGCGCATTAGCGAGTGATGTGATTTGGCGTGAAGTGATGCTGACCAAAGCGGTTAAACCGGTAATTGTGTCAATGGGAACAGTGGCGGCAAGCGGAGGATATTATATTGCTGCACCGGCAGATGTTATTGTAGCAGAAAAAAATTCGGTGACTGGAAGTATTGGCGTTTTTGCATTGTTAATGAATGCCAATGAACTAATTGAAAATAAACTTGGTATTAACATTGAAACCGTAAAATTTGGCGAATTCGCTGATATGGGTTCTCCGGAAAGAGGTTTAACCCAAGCGGAAAAAGTAGTGATTCAAAAATACATTGATAGGATTTATGATGACTTTATTACTAAGGTTGCCGATGGTAGAAAATTAAGCAAAGAAACTGTTGATTCATTGGCTCAAGGTAGGGTTTGGAGCGGTACCGATGCTAAAAGATTAGGATTAATTGATGAGTTTGGTGGATTGGAAAAAGCAATTGAAATTGCAGCGAAAAAGGCTAAAACCACCGAATACAGAATGGTAACTTACCCCGAACAAAAAGACCCGATTGAACAAATCGTAAAAAGCTTAAGTGGCGAAGCCTCGGTATGGATGATGAAACAACAGCTCGGTGCGCAATATGATTGGTATGCGCAGATTAATAAACTATTAAAGTACCAAGGTGTTCAATTGAGATATACCTTACCGATTAATATCGAATAAAATTGCCCGAAAGGGCTTTTTTTATTAAGTAAAGTTTAGTAAGATTGTGCGTTCCTCCTGCCCCATTAAACTTTATTAATTGTATACCACAATGGAACCACGCTTTTGCATGCAATGCAATGATGTAATTCATGGCAGATCCGACAAAAAGTTCTGCGACGATAACTGTCGCACAATGTTCAACAACAAATTTAAGGTCGCCTCAGAAACTGTTAAAGAAATCAACAGTATTTTAAGGAAAAACAGAAGAATTCTGGAAGAACTAATTCCCGAAGAAGGGAAAATTAAAATTAACACCAAAAGGCTATTCGACAAAGGCTTTAACTTTTCTTATTTTACACACGCCTACAACCCTAATTCAGGGTCATCATTTTATTTTGTTTATGAATACGGTTATCAGAAGCTTGCAGATGATTTTTATTTACTGATTAAACGTCAGACCGTAGACGACTAAAATTTTCTGACATGATAGAATACCTTTTCATTGTGGTTATGTTTAACAAAGAAAAGGTATTCTTCTCCCCCATCCTTCAATTTGAAAGTGCTTCTTAAATCATCAACAGATACTCCGAACCCTTTTGCAGCAATATTTGCCTTTGTTATTGTATTGTTTTTTAAATATGCTAAAACATTACTTTTCGACATTGGCATGCAGGTGATTATTTTGAATGCCCTTCCAAAAAATGAAGTTACACATTTGTTCCCTGTATAATAAGGCGTTTTACTGCCTAATTGACTTAAGCCAATCTGATTTGCATATAAGTCTGAAAGTCCTGATTTAATAAGTGCATTGCCGGTCTCATAAAAATATATAGCGTCTTCTTCTAGCTTCCTTTCAGCTGATAGATTTGATACTTGAGCTTCAAATTCATGGGTAATTTCACCACCGGCTGATAAATTGACTGCTTTAATAAATGGATTGTCAGGTTTTGAAACAAGATGTACCAAGATTTCCTTTACCTCTTGCTCTACCGATAAAACTGTGATTTGTTGAATGAGATCTATTCTGCTAAACAAATAAGTTATATCAATCAGTGGTGAACATTTCAATAGTACATCCTCGGTTAGTCCTTTTATTATTGGTAATAATGCAAGTACATTAGGGGTTGAATCTTCTAATGTAATTACTTTTTTTCCGGTTATCGGACGTCTGTCGGCGTCAATATAATATAAATCGGCATGGTGTTGTTTATGTAACCATGAATCAGCATCAGTATTTACGCGTTGAACATTCGTAATGGCTAATTGGCTTAAATTAAACTCAGCAAGAGCATGTACATTTTCATCTTTTTCTATGGCAATAACTTGTTTAAACTTTTCGGCAAAAGCAACAGCATCCACTCCTATCCCGGCAGTTAAATCAACCATTAATTCACCCTTAAATAATGATGCCTTATAATGCGCGGTTGCAGGACTGCTGCATTGTTCGAGTGATTGAGCTGTGAACAGACAATTTTTTTTAACCCATTCAGGTAATTTGGCAAGGGCTTTGTTATAAAGCTTTAACTGCTCTGATAATAGATGAAAATGATGAGGGTAATTTTTTCTTATCCAAGCAACTTTTGCAACTTCATTGCTGTCTTTTGTACAGAATAGTAGGTTTTCAACACTGTAATCATGCAAACTTGAAAGTATGTTGTTGGAAGATTTTAACATCTGAAACTAATTTTGTAACATGAAAAAAATCATTTTAGTGGCTATGCTCGCCATGATGGTAATAGGTTTTACCTCTTGTAAAGGTTCTTGTCCTAAGTTTAGCATTAACCTTGAGCAGTTGTTTTAATTAACATAATCAATTAAAACAATTTGTTGAATATCCGGGTGCAGTGATAATGCTACAGGGCAATCCCGTGCAGCCTGTTCCCAAATCTGATGATGCGATTTCGCTTCTCCCGGAAACTCAATTTTTATTTCAATTTTTTGAACACGACGAGGTACAGATTTCATCACTTTTCTTACACTCGCCTTTGTACCTGTAATATTTACATTTAACTCGTCAGCCTTAATACCCATTATGGTTAACATACATTGGCACAGTGAAGTTGCAAGCAAGTCGGTTGGAGAAAACAATTCCCCATTCCCCTTGTTGTCCAAAGGAGCATCTGAACCAATTATCGTATTGCTATTTACATGTGTTGCCTGAGTTCTTAATTTACCCATATATTCAACTACCGAAGTATGCATATTTTTTTTACTTTTGAAATTCAAAGATAAGATTCAGTGAAAAATTTTTTATCCATAATTCTTTACCTATGTGCATCGCTTCCTTTTGCAGCAAAAGCACAAAATGATTTAGAAGAACCACAACTTCTTTACAGGAAAAGAATTATGTATGGAGCAAATGTAAATTCTGCAGGTTTAGGTGGCATAAATTTTAAATTCGGGAAACAAAAAACAGCACTTATAAAAAATTTATTTGAAATTGAATTTGCTCGCCTTCGTCACCCTAAAGAAGAACGTGTATTCGGTCAATCAGATAACCCTAAGAAATATACACCCGGCCGAATAAACATGGCTTTCTTTCTAAGAGCAGGGTATGGACAGAATTTATTTATCACCGATAGGATGTACAAAAATTCGGTGTCATTGCATTATAACTATGCATTTGGCCCCACTTTAGCTTTATTAAAACCAATTTTTATTGAAGTTTTAAAAGAGTCGCCAAACAACCCAACTCAGGCTATAATTGCTACCGAACGATACGACCCTGTTAATGAACACACCTTTCCATTAGCCATTTATGGAAACGCATCATTTAATAGAGGTCTTAATTTAATATCACCACGATTAGGGGGTTATTTTAGAAATAGCTTGAGCATCGAATGGGGACAATATCCCGATGAATTCAGAAGTTTAGAGGCCGGATTTGTAGTTGATGCATTTGCAACAGAACTGCCACTAATGGCACCTGAATTGGCAAATAACAACCAATTCTTCTTTACTTTATTTTTAACTTATTACTTTGGGCAGAACAGATAAACATGATTGAATTACCAACCATTGCTGATGAACGCGTAAAAAAACCAAGTTGGTTGAAAGTGAAATTACCAACCGGCGAGAATTATCGCCAAGTGCGTAAAATTGTGGATGAATATAAACTTCATACCATTTGTGAGAGTGGAAACTGCCCTAATATGGGCGAATGTTGGGGAGCAGGCACAGCTACATTCATGATTTTAGGAAATGTATGTACAAGAAGTTGTAGTTTTTGCGCAGTGGCCACAGGAAGAGCAAAAGGATATGATTTGGAAGAGCCTATGCGTGTGGCTGAAGCTATAAAACTGATGCAAGTTAAACATGCTGTGATTACTTCTGTAAACCGCGACGAACTGCCTGATAAAGGTGCTAAGGTTTGGGCTGATACTATTCGACTTGTCAAAGAATTAAATCCTAATACTACCATTGAAACATTAATTCCTGATTTCTTAAGCAAATGGCATCTGTTGTACCAAGTGATTGATGAAAAACCTGAAGTGGTTTCTCATAATATGGAAACAGTAAAACGCTTGTATAGAAAAGTTAGACCACAAGCTAAATATGAACGTAGCCTAGAACAAATTTTACTTACTAAAGAAAGAGGAAGAAGAACTAAATCCGGAGTAATGCTAGGACTTGGTGAATCAACTGAAGAAGTACTGGAAGTTATGCAAGATTTAGTTAACCATGGTTGTGATGTGCTTACACTTGGTCAATACCTTCAACCTACTAAAATGCACTTGAATGTTGAACGCTTCATAACACCCGAAGAATTTGATTTCTATAAAGATGAAGGTATGAAAATGGGATTCAAATATGTGGAGTCAGGCCCTTTGGTTCGATCATCATACCATGCAGAAAAGCATGTTGGGTGATAAATTGTAAAATTTAATTTTACATATAGTTTAACCAATTGTTTTTGAGGAATTAATAATTACCGATAAAATAATTTAAATAAAAATTTATTAGTGATGTAAACTAAAAATACCATAACATCGTTAAACCTATATAATATTTTAAAGTTGTAAAGAACAACTTTTTATTTTAATGCCTTTTCATACAGGTTAGGGTTCATAAGGCTAAAAGTTCCCGGCAATAATTGCCGGGACTTTTTGTTTTAAGCCTCTTTCAATTTAACTAAGTTTGCATCATGTTTAAAATTCATTCTTCTTATGTGCCTTCCGGAGATCAACCCAATGCAATAAAAAACCTAATTGAAGGTTTAGAAAGCGGGGTTAAGCATCAGACTTTACTTGGTGTTACTGGATCAGGAAAAACTTTTACCATGGCAAATGTGATAGAAAAGGTGCAGAAACCAACCTTAATTATAAGCCATAATAAAACCTTGGTTGCACAACTTTTTGGTGAATTCAAACAATTTTTCCCTGAAAATGCCATTGAATATTTTGTTTCTTACTACGACTATTATCAACCTGAAGCATTTATCCCACAAAGCAATACTTACATAGAAAAAGATTTAAATATCAATGAAGAAATTGAAAAGTTTCGATTAAAAACAACCTCTTCTTTATTATCAGGCAGAAGAGATGTGATTGTTCTTGCTTCAGTAAGCTGTATTTATGGTGCAGGCAATCCAAAGGATTACGAGAATAGTATTATTCGAATTGCTAAAGGGCAAAAAATTGCCATGACCAATGTTCTGTATGCCTTGGTTGATTCATTGTACTCAAGAACAACTGCCGATTTTCAACGCGGAATGTTTAGAGTGAAAGGCGACGTGTTAGATATTTATCCGGCCTACGCAGATTTTGCATTTAGGGTTGAATTTTTCGGGAATGAAGTTGAAGAACTTAGTATTATTGATCCAATTAGTGGAAAAAAACAAGAGCGCGTGCAAGATGTAGCCGTGTTTCCGGCAAACATCTATGTTACACCTAAAGATCAATTGAATAGAGCCATTAGAGAAATACAAGATGATTTGGTTTTACAAATTGACTATTTTAAAGAGCAAGGTAAATTTCTGGAAGCAAAAAGATTAGAGGAACGTACCAACTTTGATATGGAAATGATGCGTGAATTGGGCTACTGTAACGGCATTGAAAATTATAGTCGTTATATGGATAGAAGAAAACCGGGAGAACGTCCGTTTTGTTTGCTCGATTATTTCCCTGAAGATTTTTTAATGATAATTGATGAAAGCCATGTTACCATGCCACAAGTGCGCGCAATGTATGGAGGCGATAGGGCCAGGAAAGAAAATTTAGTTGAATATGGTTTTAGGTTACCAAGTGCATTAGATAATCGCCCTCTCACTTTTAATGAATTTGAGTCAATGGTAAATCAAGTGGTTTATGTTAGTGCCACACCTGCTGAATATGAAGTAAGAATGAGTGAAGGAGTTGTAGTTGAACAAATCATTAGACCTACAGGATTATTAGACCCGGTGATTGAAATCAGACCATGTACAAACCAAGTTGATGATTTATTAGATGAAGTTGATGATCGAATTAAAATGGGTGATCGAATCTTAGTGACAACACTAACTAAACGAATGGCAGAAGAACTGGCCAAGTATATGGCAAAATTAAACATCAAATGTAGATACATTCATAGTGAAGTGAAAACACTTGACCGTGTTGAAATATTGAGAGATTTAAGGTTAGGTGTTTTTGATGTGTTAATTGGAGTGAATTTACTAAGAGAAGGACTTGATTTACCTGAGGTTAGTTTAGTAGCCATTATGGATGCGGATAAAGAAGGATTTTTACGGAACGATAAATCACTAACACAAACTATCGGAAGAGCAGCGCGTAATGAGCGAGGAAAGGTAATTATGTATGCTGATACAATTACCGATAGCATGAATAGAACCATAAGTGAAAACAATAGAAGACGAGAAATTCAAATCGCCTATAACACTGAACACGGCATAACACCTAAAACTGTGAAGAAAAGCAAGGATGAAATATTAAAACAAACAAGTGTTGCAGATGTAAAAGGTGTAAGCAGTGAACAACAATTTTACTTAGAACAAGAACAAATAAATATAGCAGCAGATCCTGTTATTGCATATATGAGTAAAGACCAACTCCAAAAAGCTATTGATGAAACCAGGAACCGTATGATGAAAGCTGCAAGAGATATGGATTTTATGGAAGCAGCTCGTTTACGTGATGAATTGTTTGCATTGGAAGAAAAATTGAAAGCTGTTTAAGGTTCCCAAATTGTGGCAAAGTCTTTTTGCAATAACGGCAAAATGGTTTCTTTGTCAATTGTTATTGTCGGACTTCCAAAAGCATAAGGTGCAATTTCATAAGGATTATATAACCAAGTTATTCCTTCATTATGGATGGCAAAGTTTTCATTTAATTGAAAAACATCATCTTTAAACCAAAACCCTGCTTGTTCTAAAGTTAAACTGTCAGTCAATTTATAATGCTTTTTAAACTGTAATTCGGCTACCTGTGATAGTTTTTTAATTGCACTATCATTGAACAATGATTTTAAGGTAATCTCCTTTTTTGTGCTTCTATTAAATGTTGAAAACAAATCTGATTGCATACCATGTGCGCCGCCTGTGTAATCATTTAAAAGCAAACGTAAAGTAATTATTTTATTGGTTTGGGAATACACTTCTACCCTTGTACTGCTAAACCAGGTTTGTTGCATTTCATCCTTTTGTAAGGAGCGGATGTATTGCTCATAGTCTTTTAAAAATTGTTGCTGTGTACTTTCGTAAGTTCTACCTTTAATGGCACCAAAAGTAGCATGAACCAATTGGTTATAAAACGCTGTGTCTTCACTGTTTTTAAATACCGGATATGAATAATAAATGTAAGTGCAATTAGAATCTGCAATTTTACACCCCTTATAAGATGCGAATTTCTCTTCTATATCATAATCAAGTGTGTCAAGATAAGTTGTTGATTTTTTACTGCATGAAACAGAAAGGAAAAAAGTTGGGACAAACATTAGGATAACTGCAAATAATCCTAAATGATATGATTTCATAATTCTAAATTAAGGTCAACTCAAAGGTAGTTAACATTTCATAAAAACAATACTTATGATTTATTAGCTTTTAAATAACCTTAATTTAAGTTCTTATGTAAGTTTTCATAACAAGTGAAAGGTTGTTTTGCCATACAATTTTGTACTACATGTTATGAAAAAACACTTACTATCAATGGCACTTATGGCACTAACAACTGCCGGATTTGCTCAAATTCCATTCCCTGTTAAAATAGACACTTCATGGTCGGTTAAAACAGTGTGGATGCCAAAATCTCCATTAACTTATCAAACACTATTTGTTGGAGGAACAGACACCGTTCAAACTACTGCAACTTATGGCAACAATGCCGGTAACACATTAGCCAAACAATGGCATGACTTTATAGGATTTACCCCTGAAACCGACCCTGTTAAAATAGCTGCCGGTGAACTTGGATGGGTAACTGTAAACCATGAGATGACAATTAAAAATGATAGAATTGGTGATGGTGGTGGAATGACTGTTTTTAAATTAAAACGTAAAACAGGCAACGAATTAGAAATTGTTCCGATGACAACAAATGATGGTAGAAACGGGAAGTTTATTAATATAGATTTCGTAAATACTGTTGGTGAAACCGGTATGAATTGCGGTGGAATTGTTGGCGTTGATGGTAGAATTTGGACAGCAGAAGAATGGATGCAAAACAGCAATTCAGCGCTATCAAATAATGGAAACAATTTTAGAGATACTGCCGACTTTATCATAGGTACAACTGCTCCTGCAGGATTTCCGGGTTTTAATGGAAGAACTATTAAAAGATTCCAAAATTTAAATTGGTTTGTTGAGGTAGATCCTAAACAAGGTAAAGCCATAAGAAAACAATACAACTGGGGTAGAGCCGGCTGGGAAGGCGGAGTGATCATGAGTGATAATAAAACAGTTTATTTGTTTGACGACAACACTCCCGGTTTACTTGGAAAATTTGTGGCTACTACTGCCGGAGATTTTACTGCCGGACAACTATATGTTCACAAAGCCGGTGCTCCTAATAACTGGATTACGATAGAAAATAATTTAGATACTTTAATTGCCTTACGCACCGTTGCCTTGCGCAGAGGCGCAACAATGTATACCAGGTTAGAATGGGGTGCTATTAATAACAATACAGGTAAGATTTATGTTACTGAAACAGGTAACGATAACCCCGGTACTGCTTTCAGAAATGGTGCTGCAGCTGCCGGTACTATTCCTCCACATTTAGTAGAAGCGTATAAAAAACGTTACCAAGAAATTAACAATACAACATTCCCTTTTTCTGATGCAGTTGCGGCCGACTCAGTTAGAAATGGTGCATTCCGCGATTTCTACGGAAGGGTTTTAGAAATAGATCCTACCACAGGTATCGTTAGAACATTTTTAGAAGGCGGACCATTTAGTTTCAGTTCTACTTCTACAGGTGTAGCCAGCTATCCTAACATTCACTTTTCTAATCCTGATGGTTTAAACTTTGCCTATATTGGCAACAAAACATACATGTTTGTGCAAGAAGATTTGAACGGAAGAACATGGAACAGAATGCCGGCAGAATACCAAAATGGAACTCAAACCATTTGTGAAGGTTTCTTATTAGACATGAGTATCGCTAATCCAACTTTTAATGATTTAATCAGAATTACCGCATGCGCTCCCGGAGCTGAAATTACGGGTGGTATTTTCCTCGACAGCAAAACCATGTTGGCTAATTCACAACACCCGGATGGAGCAAATACCTTCCCTTACAATAATTCATTAACCTATGCAATATCAGGTTGGGATGGAATAAAAACTGCTTTAGACGAATATGCTTTAAATAAAAACACCAATGCGTTTAGTGCGTATCCAAATCCTGTATCTAATGAATTAACTTTAAATAAAGTTACTGATGTGGCTGTATACGATATGAAAGGAAATCGTGTTAAAGTATTACGTGACGTTGAAAAAGTAAATTGTTCTGACTTAACTCCGGGCATGTACTTCCTAATGAATACTGAAGGCCAAAAAATAAAAATTATCGTTGAATAATTTCTTCTAATCCTGTTGCACCTGAAAGCCTTATGGCTTTCAGGTTTTTCTGTTTAAATAAAACTATATGAAATATTATATCGGTGTAATTTTATGTGTGTGTTGTATTGCCATTCACATGGCATTTACTAATGATAAATCAACTGAACAATTGCCAATAACATTAGCTGAACAACAATACACGTTAGATTATAATTCATTTATTAATCAACTTCAAACCTTTGAGTATGTTTTAAATGATACCGTAATTTCAAGCATGCATCAACAATATGTAATCCTTAGGAATGCCTATAAAAAAATTGAATGGCTGCTGGATTATATTGATCCGATTTTTGTGAAGGAATATGTGAATGGTGCTCCTTTGCCTAAAATTGACAAATCAGCTCCATCATTAAGCATCATAAATCCCAAAGGACTACAAGTAATTGATGAGTTAATGGGTGAAGAGCAATTAGCCATTGACGAAATTAAACAACAAGTAGTATTGCTTAAAACTGTATTTCACCAATATAAAAGAACTGAAAAGCTTTACGACCGAATTATTTTTGATGCTATGCGAGTTGCCTGTGTTCGTTTGGTATCAATGGGTATAACAGGCTTTGATTTACCTGCCGGAAACACAGCACTGCCTGAATGTAAAACAACATTAAGTAGCATGGCTTTATACCTTAAATTTTATGAAAATAATGCAAGTAAAGCTGCAAAAAACGATTATAAAAATACTGTTTCATTATTGAACAAAAGTTTACAGTTTATTAAACCTGATGTTGATTTCGAAACATTTAATCGTGCCATTTGGATTAGAAACTATATCAATCCATTATTTGCCCAATTGCTTGTATTGAAAAATAAACTTGGTATAGAAACCATTTATGAATCAACCCCAACACATATTCGATTTGCTTTTAATTATGAAGCAACTTCAATATTCAGTGCTCAGCTTTTATCTGCTGATTATTATTTTAATATTCCCACTGATGTAAACAAAACGGCGTTGATTAATTTAGGCATGACTTTATTTTACGACCCTATTTTATCCATTAATTTAAACAGAAGTTGTGCCGGATGCCATCAACCTGAAAAAGGCTTTACCGATGGATTACCTAAAAGTTTAGCAAGTGATAGTGGAACGGTTTCAAGAAACTCGCCTACCCTTTTAAATGCAGTTTATGCTGAAAGGTTTTTCCACGACTTAAGAGCAGAAGGATTAGATGACCAACTGGAACATGTGTTTGCAAGTAATCAAGAGTTTAATATTGATATACTTGAGTTGATGAAAAGATTACACTCTAGTGCTGATTATGTTAATTTATTTAAAGCCGCCTATGGTAAAAATGCTTTAATCAATAAACAACAAATTACTTTAGCTATTGCTTCTTATGTTTATAGTTTAACAGGAATCAATAGTTCGTTTGATAAATACATGAGATGTGAAACTTCATCAATGAGTAATGATGCAATTGATGGCTTTAATTTATTTATGGGAAAAGCGAGTTGTGGCACCTGTCATTTCGCACCAATTTTTAATGGTACTGTACCGCCTCATTTTGTAGAGTCGGAAAGTGAAGTATTGGGCGTAACAAGTAATACCGACTGGAATAATCCGGTATTGGATAACGACCCCGGAAGAATGTCGGGGCGATTAAAAGAAGGTGCAGAAATTTATCGCCATTCTTTTAAAACACCAACAGTTAGAAACATTACCCTTACTGCACCATACATGCATAATGGTGCCTTTGCTACCCTTCAGCATGTACTTACCTTTTATAATCGTGGCGGCGGAGCAGGACTTGGTTTATTAGTTCCGAATCAAACACTTAGTAGTGATGCATTAAATCTTACCGAACTCGAAATGAATAAGATTATTGCTTTTATGGAACAGTTAACTGATTCATCGGGATTAACAGGCCGACCTGTAAGCTTACCTCTTTTTGAAAATAAAGATTGGAACAATCGCCCTGTTGGAGGTAATTATTGATGAATAGAGCCACATTTATTCAAGTATGTTTAGGTTTGTCAGTAGTGGCCTGCAAAACTGATGTTGAAGATGAAATCTCCGAAAAAAATCAACTCATTTTTCCTGCACCTAATACGAGTTTGTTTGCCGGAGTATGGAACAAATTTGAATTAAGTGAAGCAACGGCTATGGTTACGGTCGAATTAATAAATCCTACCAACCAAGTTAGTATAGCAAAGCAATCCATCAAGGGTATAGGATTTATCTTTATTCCATTAGCAACGCCGGAAAAAGTTAAAGTTAAAGTTAATCAACATGAAGCAGGTACGTTTAAAGTAAAGCAATCGTCGGGTAAACTTATTTCTCTGATTGATTACCCTCAACTAAAACAACATGCTACCCCTGTTTTGATTGAGGCGAATAATGATAGTTATTTTATCATACAACTTGAACAACATCGTTACCTAACCTTACATTCAAGCTGCACTCATAATGGTTGTGCAATTACATTTAATCCCAATCAAACTTTTATTTGTCCGTGCCATGGGTCTTCATTTTCGTTGGATGGAACTGTGATAAATGGCCCTGCTGAAAGACCATTGCCGGAGTATTTAACTACATTTAATCAACAACATGAATTTATTACGGTTCATATTTAAACAAATCTTTATTGTTATTTTCTTATTGCATTTCACAAATGCATTCAAGTTGAAGGCTCAAGCATTAACTTATCATCAAAACACAAAGTCGATTATTGACAAGCATTGTGTTTCATGCCACCAACCGGGCGGCAATGCACCTTTTAGTTTACAAAACTATACTGAAGTGAAAAACAGGGGAACATTTATCAAATATGTAATCAATCAACATATTATGCCACCATGGAAAGCCGATCAGCATTATAGGCAATATGCCAACGCAAGAATACTTAGTGATGAAGAAAAAAAAGTATTAATTCAATGGATTGATGAAGGCATGAAAGTTGGTGAACCAAACCCTAAAAAATTGATAATAAAAAACAAGGAAAAGAAAGCCGACCTTGTTATTAAAATGCCTCGGCCGTTGACTATTCCCGCAACCCTGCAAAACAGTTATTTTTGTTATAAAATCCCTTATGAAATCAGTCAAGATACATTTGTATCATCCGTAACTTTTGTTGCCGGAAATAAAACATTGGTTCATCATGCCAGTTATCAAGTTTTAGGTGTAAGTGATGATGTAAATCCCTTTGACGGACCTTACTATTTTAAATATGATGAAGACACGTTGAACAGGGTAAATGATTCGGCTGATTATCGTTACTTAAACTTAATAGGTAAGTCAGGTGTGATGCCAATAGAATATTACCATAACGGGTGGCTTCCAGGAACAACTGAGCAGAAATATCCCGAAGGAATAGGATTTTTTATGCCTAAAAAAGGAGTTATTCTAATTAGAAATTTACATTACGCACCAACGGCTATTGAACAAACAGATCAATCAAGTTTTGAATTCAAATTTATGCAATTTCCTCCCGAACGATTTATCGGATTTGCAGCTTTTAAACCGGCAAATAAGCAACCGGATGGCCGTTGGATCATCAAAGCTAATGACAGTAATTTTAAAGCTGTGATTCATGTTAAATTTCACCAAGATGTATCAGTATTAAATATCAATCCACACATGCATCGGCTAGGTAAAACATTTTTATGTTATGCAATAACGCCTGAAAAAGACACGATAAAATTAGTTAAGATCAATCGTTGGGATCACAATTGGCAAGAATTTTATCGCTTTACACATATGGTTAAAATTCCGGCCGGAAGCGTATTACATGCCGAAGCGATTTATGACAATTCGGAACAAAATGCCGAGAATCCAAATCACCCGCCTAAGGATGTTCGGTTTGAATGGGGTATGAATGATGATAGTGAAATGATGAGATTGGTACTCCTGTATTTACCTTATGAAATTAACGATGAGTATATTTCATTAGAATAAGATTTATTTTTTGTGGTGTTTGGGTTCATAAATCAAACGAATAAATGAACTGATACGTTCTGAATTTCGTTTAACTGGTATCCCGCTTACGATTCCAACCATTATATTATCTGCAACACCAACTCGCATTTGAGGACGAATAACCATATCAACTGATTGATGTGTAAATTGTTTATTTACTTCAACCCCGATAAAATTTCTTGTTCCCGTAATCATGTAATGAAAATTAGTATTCATTTGAAACTGCGTTTTGTGTGCATGCTCGTGGTGTTTATGCACCCTCGGACCCGTATAAATTAAACTATGATAATTATCGCCCCAGCGCTTGGCAACCACAATAAAAGGATTGAATAATTGTCCGTTAAAGGGTGAGGTTTTACCATAACGATTAAATGCTACCAATTCAAATTCATGTATATAACCTAAAGCCATGGAAGTGCGGTACTTTTCAGAAACAAAAAAAGAATATTGAGCAGCCAATTTTAAACTGTTTAAACGACTTAACGGAATACTGTCTTTCGCAAATGTTTTATCTAAAGGATAATAAAATGAAAATGGTAACTCAACTTCAAGTCCTAACCTATTTATTGGTGCCCACTCATATTCAATTAAAGCATTGTATTCATCAAAGCGATTTTTATCAACCATTCCCATTCCAATATTCCACTCACGTTCACCCTTACGCGCTCCTAAATCGCGAATTAAATCAATAAATAAAGGCTCAGCATGAAACACCTTATCAATACCTTTTATATTTTCGGTTTCACCAATATAAATACTATCCAAATATGCTTTATCAACTTCTTCTAACTCCTCTTCTATTTGCGCCATCACCCAAATCGGACAAAATAAAATGAATAAGCTAATTACTTTTTTCATGCATTATCTGGTTATTATTTACAACATCCTTAAATTAAAAATGATGCCAAATTTATCAAGAACAACTTTTACAATTGTTTAAATTCATTAATTCTATCTAATCTTAAGATTGTATGATTGCCTTGCTGAGCGCGTTCGTACATCGGTTCAAATTTTACACCTTCTATTAAATGCGTTGCCTGATAAGAAAAACGTGTATGCACTTGCTGAGCATAAGTATCGTCGAAAGATTTGAACATAAATAAAAATTCAGCTTCACCGTCTATTAAATCTTGTATCGAAATTTCGTGCAAAGGACTAGTATCTGTTATGGGATGAACAATGGTCCAACTTAAAGCCAATGTTGTTATTTTGTCGCGTTCAAGTGTTAAAGGAAAAAATCTTCTATATACCGATTCACCTTCTAATATATTCATAGCCATTAATAACTGCACCTCACATTCGATGAGTTGGTTTTTACCTTTATTTGCAATCCTAAACATTAAACCTTTACCTGATTGGTAAGGCGCAATTATGATGTTATCGCTTTTAACTAACCTAACAACAGGCCTGCTGAATCTGCTATAAAGCAATCCTGTCATTAAGGCAAAACTCATCAATCCAATTAAACATTCAAAAGCACTTACAAAATTGGCGTGTAAGCCTATGGGGTTTTCGCGACCGTAACCAACGGTGGTTAAGGTTTGAGCACTAAAGAAAAAAGCATCCCAAAACTGCTCAACAGAAGTAACTCCGCGGTCGCCATCTATTTCATCCATACCTACTAACAAGTATAATGCTGCGAAAAATAGATTCATGGCCAAATAAGCAATAAATACAATTAAGTTAAACTTCCACCAAGGCAAAGTTATCAGCTCGTGAAAAATATTAAATCGTTGAAAAAAAGGCATACCATGATGCTTAATATTAAATGTACCATCGGTATTTAAAAGCCTGGAGCCTTGGTTATTGGTTTGGTTACCAAACCCGGTATCATTTTCTTGTTTATATCTTGAAGTAAATCTTTTAAACTTTGCCATAACAATTCAAATCTATTTCATTTGTAGAAGTTAAAAACTATAAGTAAGATTGAATCATGGAAAAAGATTTTTTCGCACATGAATCAGCCTACATTGATGAAGGTTGTATAATTGGTAAGGGCACTAAAATATGGCATTTTAGTCATATAATGAATAACTGTAGCATTGGAGAGAACTGTAACATCGGTCAAAATGTTGTGATAAGTCCTGAAGTACAATTAGGTAATAATGTAAAAATTCAAAATAATGTTTCGGTATATACCGGGGTAACCTGCGATGATGATGTATTTCTTGGACCTTCTTGTGTATTTACCAACGTTATTAATCCGAGAAGCGGAGTGAATAGAAGAGGACAATATAGCAAAACACATGTTGGAAAAGGTGCAAGTATTGGAGCAAATGCTACCATTGTTTGCGGCAACAATATTGGAAAATATGCATTTATTGGTGCAGGTGCTGTAGTTACTAAAGAAGTTCCGGATTATGCTTTATTGGTTGGAAATCCGGCCAAACAATTAGGATGGATGAGTGAATACGGACATCGTTTAAATTTTTCATCAACAGGAACAGCAACGTGCGAAGAAAGTGGCCAAATCTATTTACTGAAAGACGGTAAGGTTACAAGATTAGTAGAATGATGATGCCGGCAATTTTGTACTAATTGATGCATACTTTATTCTAGTTAATTGCCCCTATTTTTTTGGGTTTTAACTGCCATTACAGATTATTTTTCACACCAACGACAGCCATTTATACACATAAATAGCCTTTTATTATGTTAATTTTCCATTAATTTTTTAATGACACTCTTTTTCTTGAAAATATTAAAACATTTATTAATCAACTGATATTCTGAATATTAAATAATTGCCCTTAGGTCTTTTTTGCAATATTCTTTAGTTGTTTCAGGCTGATAATTAAGCATAAGTGCATTCCTCATTTTTTATACTAAATGCTTTATTTTTATTTGTATAGGCTTTTTGCTAAATAAATTAACTTTTAAAAGTGTATGAAAAACCTAATGCTGATATTTATTTGTGTATTTACTCTTCAAGTACCAAATACGGTTACTGCGCAAAACAGTAACGAACAACAAGTAATTATTGAAACCGGATTGAAGCTTGCTGATTTAAATAATTACCTACCTGAAAATTGGAAAGAAAAAATTAAACTAACCTATTTAAAGATAGATGAAGCCCCGGAACAACCTTTTAAACTACTTGGCAAAAAAGTGCTTCCTTACACTAATGAGCTGCCTAACCAAAGCGGTAATGTAATGGTGTTACGCATAACTGAAATGAAAATTGGCGTTGCTAATTGTTATCTTGAATTTGATTTAATTTACAAAAGCGGTGAAAAAACAACTGCGGTTCAATCTGTTTTATTATTTGAAAAACAACAAGACACATGGGTAATTATTAATAAATCAATTACCCCAACGGCAACAGCATCATTATAAAAACTTTGCTCCTTGTTTTACGATTGAGTGTTTATTGTTAAGGTTGTTTTTTAAATCCATAAGGACAATGCAAACAACCATTTTCACAGCAATATCCGCGCAATTGATGATACAATGATGTAAATACCATATATCCCTGCGCATTAAAATAATAATGCGTTCCTTCTTTCAACTCGCTTCTTTTTAACGGTACTTCTTTTCGCTCTTGCTGCATATTAACGGTAGTAAAAATAAAAATCGCCGGTTATTGTTCCTGCTTTAAAGAAACCTTTTAATTCTCCATTGCTATTGTAGCGCTGAATTAAACTTCGTTGCATATAATCAATGGCATCTGCAACATAAACTTCATTCGTTAATGAATCACATCTCAATGCCCAATAATTGGTGTTTGTGTAGGCATCAATCCACGGTGCCAAATTAAGTTGAGCTGATATTACTTGGTGACGATAAATATGCCTGTTAATCCAGTATAATGTTCTTCCCGCTGCATCAATCCGTAACTTAATCGGACCGTGCCCTGATTCTCTTGGCAAAGTAAAAATCTGTTCAATGGTATCTGCCTCAGCATTAATTTTTACTAACGCTCCAAATTCAGGAACTGCACCATCTTTTCCGCTACATAATACCCACAACTTTTTATTAAAATCCCTTACAATGCTATTCGAACCAAAAGGTAAAGCAATGGAATCCATTACCACATCACTTATGGTATTGATGATATAAAGAAATCTTTTATTTGCATTGGTTACATATAACTTTCCATCAACGTTTAACATTTCTTCTAGGTTACCTTCAACAGGAATGGTTCCTGCAATTGTATTAGACGTTAGGTTTACCAACTTTATCCCACCATTATAATATTCAGTAACGTATGCCTTTTGCGGATTTAATGCGTAAAAATATCTTGGTGATTTAAACCCTTCTATAGTGGCTATTGAACTTAAATCACTCATGTTTACTACTTCAATTTTTTTCGAGTTGTTTATCACCAAATATCCATTATTTCCCATGTGACTCATTGATTGGAGCACATCGCCCAATGGCCTGCTGTTTTTAGCTTCAAATGCATTCGAAAAGTATTGTTGTGATTTAAAATCAATGTAATCAATTGAAGCATTTGCTGATTGAAAATTACCTTCATTTAATATATATAATCCACCATCAGGATTAATAATCGGAGTTAATAAAGGATCTATTGTTGGCTTATCGGTGCATGATGTTACACACGCACCGAAAACACCTATAATCAACCAAAACTTTAATTGTTGAGACAATTTCATATTATTTTTGAACCATTATTTTAACGGAACCGTAGTTCAATCCATCAAATATAACTGCATGGTACATTCCTTCCGGTAAATCCTTAACATCTATTCGAGTTGTAGCCTTATGCGTTTGAACCAATTTACCATCTATGCCGTATACCTTAACTTCAAGAACTTCTTTACCGTTGTTTAATTTAATTTCCATGTATTCAGTCACCGGATTTGGATAAACAGTTGCCTGTACTTGAAATTTATTATCTAATTTACCTGATGATTTATCTATAGTTGTAAGTTGATCAATACAAAAGAAAGCAGGAGTATTCATTCCGAATGCACCTGTATCACTTGATGACAAGTGAAAACTAATACTATCAACTTCGCCTATACTTGATACATCAACCCATTGCCATGTTTTTAACAAATTTACTCCGGTTGCTAAATTGGCTGAAATTTGTGTGGATAATACATTACCATTTTTATATCCCTTAACCGTAACCTTAAAAAAATCGCTGTCTGTAAATTTCTTTGCGAATGCATCACCATATTTCATGCTAATAAATGCATAATTAGAATTAGTTAAATAAAAACCTGATACACCTTTAGCTAAACCATTCAACCTAACTACGGCACCTTGTTGTCCGAGTGCGTAAGTTTTTGTGCTATCAGCACCCGTTCCGGTTACAGCATTATAAATTTTATCTAATCCATTAACCTGTGCGGTTGTTGAATCAGTTTTATTGCTAATTGCCCAGCCACCACTCCAAAAATCACCCCAACTTGCCACCGTTAAACGAGATGGAAACAGCGCATGTCCGGCTCCATAAACTTGTCTGACAGTTGTATTTGCTTTGTTCCAAAAACGTCCGGCACTAAGGTTTAAATTTTCAAAATCAGCCGTATCATTTTTAGTAATGATATCATCAATACAATAGAAGGCCGGAGTATTCATTCCAAATTGTCCTACATCACTTGATTGTAAAGTGATTCGTATTGAATCAACCTTTCCTAAACTTTTCAAATCTACGTATGTCCAATCCTTTATAATATAATCATTTGTTGATTGTGGCGATCGGAAATCTGCTAAATAAAAGGCAACGGTATCATTTAATAAATTGCCATTTTTCCATCCTTTGATAGTCATAACAAAAAAATCCGGATCATCACCGTTATTGCCTCCAAACTTTTTAGCAAACATATCTCCAGTCTTCATGCTCAAACCGGCATAAGTACTATTAGTTACGTAAAAGCCATAAATGGTATCACCGGCATCTGCTCCACTTGTTCTGATAGTGCTGCCTTGTTGTCCAACTCCATATTTCATTGAATTAGCATTTCCCTTTGCAGCATAAGAAGCATATAAATTTGTTAAGCCCGGAGTGCTATCATTCTTAAGTGTTGAATAAGCCCAACCTGCACTCCAATAGCCTCCAAATACTGTTTGATAAGTATTATTAAATAAAATATTACCACTGCTAAAGTTGCTATTAACAGGATCTCCTGCACCATTTAATACCTGATTAGTAGATAAGCCTAACGATTCGAAATCGGCAACAGTTTGTGCTTTTAAATTCACAATAGTTAATACCACAATTAAAGATGTAAAAATTTGTTTTTTCATGTTTATGATTTAGTTAAAATTTTGATTGTTATTGTTAGCATATAATGTTGAAGAGGCATTGGTCGAGCCGGCATCACCTGGTAGTTTTCACCCCAAATATTAAATACTTGCAACTGAAATTGCACCCATAAAGAAATTACCGGTTTGATAAGCCTCTAAAAAACTACGATTATCACTGCTTGTAAAACGATGTCCTGTAACGCCATGTTGATATGAAACATAAAACGACTTATACTTTACTGATAACCAAAACAAGTGTTGATTTATGGGTACATAAACCAATTGTTTGTTTAAGGAAGCATCATTTAATGACCCAACTTTTGTATTAATTGATTGGGTATAACTGAGGTCATATCGACAGGTTATGATTACTTTTTTAATTGCCAATAAAAGTTGTGTACTCCACTCTAATCCTTGGCTATGTACTCTATTTAAATTAACCGGGGTGATAAAGCCACCAAATGTTCGCCATAATATCAGGTTGTTTATTTGTCGGTTAAAAACATGCAAATCACTTTTGAACAATAGCTTCGAAATCTTTTTGTTGTAGTGTAATGAAAGCTCTTGTTGCCAACCTTGCTCCGGCTTTAAATTTGGATTCCCCGGGGGCCAAAACAACTCATTAAAAGTTAATATTCGATAAGAACGACCTGCATTTGCTCCCATCATGATAGTTGGCATCAAACGCACATGAGCCGTGATAGTTCCGGTAAAAGGAAGAATGTCGCCATTCATTAATTCTTGTCTGAAACTGGTACGAACGTTCCATAAATTCCTGGTATAACTAAATCCACCAAAAACTGCTTGGGTGTTTCGTTCAACTGTTCTTAAAAAGCTTTCATGTTTGGCTGATGCGTGAGTGGTATTAATACCGGCATTTAATAAAAGGTATTTGTTATATTGATAAATACCATCAACCTCAGCAACAATATTGGATGATTTGCCTAATCCATTAATGAGTAAATCCGGATTACGATAATCTATTATATCGTATAACCATGCGGTTCGTGCTGTAACCTTTAGTTTTTTGAGCATAGTATTCCATTCTGCATTAATTCGATGGTTATCATCAAACTGAAATTCATTACGTACCGGTGTGCCTATGGTAGGCGGGAGATTTCTATCCATGGTTTGATACCAATACCTCACATCAATACTACTATGTTTTCCGATTTTAGTACCTACTTCCGTCAATAATCCATAGTGAGTAAAATTGGCGTGTGTTAATCGCGCCCACGGTTTATTTGTTTTTGTAAAATCTTCAAACTTAAAGTCGTTCCTGGCTTCACTATGCCAATGCTTTATACTTACATACGATTTACCTTTTGCATAATGAGATTGAATCATGTATTGAAACAAACCAAAACTTCCAAAACCACTGCTCACACTTATACCATTTTTTTTAGGCTTAGGTTGATTATTAAGCATGATGGTTCCACCCACTGAACCTGAACCAAATAATGCTGTATTTCCTCCATAGTTTATTTCAATCTCATCCATAATTCCGGTTTGAATTAAACTTAAATCAAGTTGCCCAAGCATATTATTTTGTATGCTGATACCATTCCATAAAACAGCGGTATGCTCTGACCCTGCCCCACGCATGCTGCTTCCGGTTAATTGCATAAATCCATACGAACGAACGAATATTTGTGCATTCATCGCCAACAATTGCGATAATTGATTAGCTTGAAACAGTTGCGCCGTAAATGAATCAGTTTTTTGAACCCGTAATGTTGGATTGAGTAAATTAAATCTGTTTTGAATGAAAGTGAATGATTTCATGTGTACAACACTATCCTGCTGTTGCTGCTGCGCTGATGCTGCAAAAGCAATAAGGAGAATACCACATAAAATAAATACCTTGTTCATTATATCTGCTATAATGAAGCCATGAGGAAATACGAAGAGGCTTTATAAATAAATACATTACCAACTCGTTGCTTTTTTTCCCGAAAGCTTCGTGTTTTATTTTGCTTAGGCAGGTCTTCTGACTTGTATTCGTTTTTACAGGCCTTCCCGTTAGTTAACTAACAGTGGCATAGGAGTGTAAAAAGAATGGAAATAATTCCCATAAATACTTACAGCAGCGGGTACTGTTCAGGATTTTCACCTGATTCCCTATTAAGTTTTTGGGTAATTAGTATTACCTCAAAACACCATAAGACGCAACAAATGTTTAGAATAATTTTGATTTGTGCAAGTAAGCTTAAACAAAATAACTCCTAAGGCGCACTACTGTAAGGAAGAAAATTTTTATATAAAACTATCTCATTTTTTTTCTGCCTTAATAACTTATGGCAGCTCTTTACACATTTGTCTTATGTTTGTAGTAATACCTCCACAACAGTAAAATGCAAATAAATAATAACACCTACGAAACCGAATTACAGGTTAGACCTGATGATATTGATATGTTTATGCATGTGCATAGTTCGCGTTATATGGATTATGTATTAGCTGCAAGATTTGACCAAATGGAAAGATGCTACCACAACCCCATGAGTATTTATTTTGAAAAAGGATTAGGATGGGTTATAAACACTTGTCACATGCAGTTTAAACGTGCCTTAAAATTAGGTGATAGCATGTTGGTATCAACACGCCTTACTGAAATTAGAAAGGCCGACGTCACAGTTGAGTTTGCCATTAAAAATAAACTCACAGGAAAAATTTGTTGTGATGGTTATTTTAATTACACACTTATTAATTTAGCCACTCAGAAAGCCGAGATAATTCCGGACTGGGTTATGGATGCTTACACTTTAAAATAAAAGTCATGAAAACACCTCTTCTATTATTACATGGTGCTTTAGGAAGTAAAGCTCAATTTGATGCACTAGCCACTGCCTTGGAACCCAACTTTAACATTCACCGTTTTAATTTCAGTGGTCATGGAGGTGAACCCATGCCGTTAACAGGTTATAGTTTCGATACTTTTACTAAAGATATTCTTAATTATTTAACAAAAAATAACATCTCGAAAACTAACATACTTGGTTACAGTATGGGAGGATATGCAGCTTTACATTTTGCAACAAAATATCCCGAAAAGGTAGATAAAATTTTAACGCTCAATACCAAGTTTAATTGGGACCCGCTGAGTACTGCAAAAGAAACTGCCATGCTTAACGCAGAAAAAATGATAGAGAAGGTACCCGGATTTGCCAATCAACTGATGATGCAGCATGGACTTAATTTTTGGAAACAAGTATTAAGCAATACCGAAGATATGATGAATAGTTTATCCAAAGGTATTACTTTAGGTGACGATGATTATAAATCCATCAGTTGTAAGGTAACATTAGGTGTTGGCGATAAAGATTTAACTGCGGGTTTAGACGATAACATCAGAGTTTATAAACTGATTCCTAATTGTTCTTTATGGGTAATACCTGATACTGGGCATCCACTTGATAAAATAAATCCTGACGAAATTATCGCTTACAGCACCAGATTTTTCAAGGACTAATGTATATTTTCTATTTTTATTTCATACTCCTAACCTAAGCTATATCTTTGCACACATGTGGTATAATAATGTACTTGAAACCATTGGCAACACACCATTGGTAAAACTAAATAAAATAACGAAAGATTTGCCTTGTACGGTTCTGGCTAAGATTGAAACATCTAACCCGGGCAACTCAATAAAAGACCGTATGGCGCTGAAAATGATTGAGGATGCAGAAAAAGCAGGCTTAATAAAACCCGGCTACACCATTATTGAAGGCACTAGCGGCAATACCGGAATGGGCTTAGCCATAGCAGCCGTCATTAAAGGATATCGTTGTATTTTTACTACAACCGATAAACAAAGTAAAGAGAAAGTAGATGCCTTAAAAGCATTTGGTGCAGAAGTAATTGTTTGTCCAACTGATGTTGACCCCGAAGACCCTCGCTCGTATTATTCTGTTTCATCGCGTTTAGAAAGAGAAATCCCTAACTCTTGGAAACCTAACCAATATGATAATTTAAGCAACTCAAAAGCTCATTACGAACAAACAGGTCCTGAAATTTGGAAACAAACAGAAGGTAAAATTACTCATCTTGTGGTTGGCGTTGGAACGGGTGGAACCATTTGTGGAACAGGTAAATTTTTAAAAGAGCAAAACCCAAATATTAAAATATTAGGTATTGATACTTATGGTTCTGTGTTTAAGAAGTATAAAGAAACCGGCATTTTTGATAAAGACGAAATTTATCCTTACATAACAGAAGGCATTGGCGAAGACTTTTTACCTAAAAATGTAGATTTTGAAGTGATTGACCATTTCGAAAAAGTAACGGATAAAGATGCCGCCGTTATGACAAGAAGAATTCCGCGTGAAGAAGGAATTTTTGTTGGAAACTCCGCAGGTTCGGCATTGGCAGGCATCATGCAAATGAAATCAATGTTTAAAAAAGATGATGTTGTTGTTGTAATCTTTCATGATCACGGTACACGATATTTAGGTAAAATGTTTAACGACGATTGGATGCGTGACCGTGGATTTTTAATAAATGATTCGCCAAAGGCAATTGACTTAATAGAAGGACATAAGCATCTGAAATTGGTTACAGCAAAAGCTGATGATGAAGTATCTCAAGTTATAACTATGATGCGCAAATTCGATGTATCACAAATTCCTGTAATTGATACTAATGGTAATTTTGTGGGTTCGGTAAATGACACACACTTGTATAGCACCTTAATAGAACATCCCGACTTAAAAGCTAAACAAGTTAAAGAACTAATGCAGGCTCCTTTTCCTTTTGTACATCAAGATGCAAGTATTGAAGAAGTATCAAAATTAATTACCAAAGAAAATCACGCAGTTTTGATGAAAACCTTAATTGGTGACGTTCATATTATTACCAAACAAGATGTGATTGATGCATTGGCTTAAGGTTATTTGTTAACAATCATCAATAAAAAAACCGTTATGCAATTTAAGCTGCATAACGGTTTATTTTTTTAAAAATGATTTAGCAATTAACCATTTGCATAAGCAAGCGCTGCAGCCAACAAAGCTATTTCAGGCTTGGTAGTTTTGCTTATAAACTCTTTCGCAGGAAACTTTGCCTCCGGGTCTTTAAAGAACAACATTAATGGAACAAAAAGCTCTCTAATTTCTAATTCATCCGGAAGTCGTTTGGCTACTTCAACAATACTTGTAACCGACTCTTCAGGTAATTCAACATTAGCAATCAACTCCTCATAAATACGATGCTCATCTTGAAACTCATCTTCATCAACCAATAAAAATTCATATAAAAAGTCTTCAATGCTTACCTCTGCATCAGTATCCTTTGCCTCACTTATGTATAATAAAATATTTAAAAATTCAGTCCCTCTGTCTAAGGTTTTATCTTCTATATCCTGCCATTCTCTGCTATCAAAATAATCCTCATTCTGATTATTAAATTCAAGATGATACACCATTAATAAATCAAAAGCATATTCTTTTACATTATGATAATCCTGATGTTGTTCAAACAATTCGTCGAACTGTTTTACCTTAACTAAAAATTCATCACTTGATTCAAAAAGTGATGTTAATGAATTCACCAGGTCATTATTTTGACCTACGGCATTGATCAATGCTTGTACAGCCTTAACAGCATTACTCATAATTACAATTTATAAAGTTTATTTTTATTGATGGTATATGAAAACCTGCCTTGTATGGTTTGGTTCCAACAGGTTGAGTTTTTACTTTTAGAAAGATTGGTTTGTTCATTTAACATCCATTTTTCTTTAGGATTAAAAACAGTAAGTTCTGCTTTCTTTCCCTCTGTCAAAGATATGGATTCCATGTTTAAAATTTCACGGGGTTGGTGACATAAACAGGTTATTAAATGATTAACTAAAACTGATGAAGGTTTGTGCATAAGTAACAAAGCAAAAGCAGTTTGCAACATTATCATTCCTGTTGCTGCATATTCAAACTCCAAAACTTTATGTTCCGAATCCTCAGGTTTATGGTCGCTAACAATGCAATTAATGGTACCATCAATAATGCCTTCCCATAAAGCTTTTTGATCGGCCTTGGTTCGTAGCGGCGGGTTAAGTTTATAATTGGTATCAAAAGATTGAAGCTGCTCGTCGGTATAAATTAAATGCGCTACAGCTACGTCACAAGTTATGGATAAACCTTGCTTTTTTGCCTTTCTTATCAACTCTACACTTCCTTTGCTGCTGATGTGAGAAAAGTGCAATGGTGTTCCTGCATATTTAGCCAACTCAATATTTCGCATCACCATAATTTCTTCACTCATGTTCGGAATACCCTTTAATCCTAAATTCACACTGGTATATCCTTCATGCATACGACCACCGCTGCTAAGATGAATATCTTCTGCATGTATGAAAATTTTACCTCCAAAAATTGAAGCATATTGCATGGCTCTTAATAATACACCGGCATTCATCACACTTTTATCGGCATCAGTAAATCCTATTGCGCCGGCCTGAAACAAATCAAACAATTCGTTCATCTCTTTTCCTTCAAGTTGATGAGTTAACGCACTATAAGGAAATAATTGAACCGGTAATTGTTCAGCTTTACTTAGCAGAAAATGTATGGCTGCCTTTGTTTGCACCGCCGGTTGGGTGTCGGGCAATAAAGCTAAAGCAGTATAACCACCGGCTAAAGCAGTTGCAGCAAGCGAAGAAATATCATCCTTATATTCAAATCCCGGTTCGGTTGAATAACACCTTAAATCAAACAAACCGGGTAAAACCCATTGTCCCTTAACATCCAAAGTTTTGAATCCGGCAGGAGCTTGACTTTTTTTGGCAGATGAAATAATTTTTTCTATTACCCCGTTTTGGAGAACAAGGTCACAAACCTTACCGTTCCAAGCAGATTGGGGATCGCATACGGTAGCATTAGTAATGAATAGTTTCATTAAGAAGCAAATATAACAGAAATTTACTTTTTGAAATGATTTGTAGCGTGTTGAAGGTAATTATTTTAAATTATGATTATTTGGTATAATAAATTATATAATCTAGACTATTTAAAATACAAAGCTTACAACTAAAAAATCCTACAATAAAAAAGATGCGAATTATTGGAAAATTTGAAAGTGAATGTATTCGTTAACAGAGGCGGAACAAGATTTAAGAAATAATTGAATATAATATATTGTTTACTTATGTTATGATTTTATATTTGCCCAACAATTTGCTGCGGTGGTGGAATTGGTAGACACGCCATCTTGAGGGGGTGGTGCCGCAAGGTGTAAGAGTTCGAGTCTCTTCCGCAGCACTTTCTAAATTCACCTATTAATTTATTGAGGACGTTTTAAAGTAAAACCAAAAGTGGTTCCTTGTCCTATTGTACTTCGTACGTTTATAGTTTGTTGATGCGCTTCAATGATATGCTTAACAATGGCTAATCCTAAACCGGTTCCTCCTGCCCCGCCTTCGCGCGAACGGCTTTTATCAACACGATAAAAACGTTCAAAAATGCGTGGTAAATGTTCCTGATCAATGCCTTCACCATTATCTCCAATTTCAATTAAAATATTTTCATCCATATCGTAATAGGCCGCTGTAGTTGTGCCATATTCTTTACCATATTTAATAGAATTTGATACCAGGTTTACAATTACTTGTCGTACCCTATACCTGTCGGCATACACAAAAAATGGCTTATTACAACCTTCTTTAATGATTAGTGCGATTCCTCTTTCTTTAGCTCTAACTTCCAACTGTTCATAAACATCCTTCAACAACAAATTGATGTCGAATCGTTCATACTCCATAACCAACTCACCACTTTCCAATTGAGATATTGCCAGTAAGTCTGCAACTAAATCGCTTAACCTGTCGGCACTTTTGGCAGCTTTTTTTAAGAACCTCACATTTACTTCCGGATCTTCCATTGCTCCGTCAATAAGCGTATGAATATAACCTTGTATATTAAAAATCGGAGTTTTTAGCTCGTGACTCACATTACCTAGAAATTCTTTTCTAAACTCTGCTAATCTTTTTAACTCTTCCATTTGCTCTTTTTGTGAGCGAGCCCAACTGATCACCTCTTTATTCATGTTGGAAATAGGATCGTTCAGCAAATCGAAATTGCTTAGAACTGCATCATATTTTTGGGTTTTTAAACTATGAATTGTTTTATAAATCAGTTTAATTTTTCGATAAATAAAAAATTCAATGCTGTAAAAAAATAAAACGAAGCTAATGGCGAAAGTGATGGAAAATGCGGTTAATGCAGATATTAACCGCATCTCGTCAATAAAAAATGTAGTTATAGCAAGTACTGCTGATAGTACCAACGATATAAACAGTGTGATGTAAACCGGTTTGGGATTTCGAATCATATTTCAAACTTATAGCCAACCCCTTTTACGGTTCCTATGCATTCGTCGCCCAATTTTTCGCGTAATTTTCTTATATGTACATCTATTGTTCGGTCAACTACCAATACTTCATCACCCCAAACCTTCTCAAGAATATATTCACGGGTAAATACCTTACCCGGTTTGCCTGCCAACAAATACAATAACTCAAATTCTTTGCGTGCCAATTGTATTTTCTCATCACCTTTATACACCAAAAATGTTTCGCGATCAATAATAATATTTCCGGCAGATAGCTTTTGTTCAATAACTTCTTTATTCTTTCTTCTTAGTATGGCATTAATCCTGCTCAATAAAACACGAGGTTTAATTGGCTTTGAAATATAATCATCAGCACCTGCATTAAATCCTGCAATTTCGCTATACTCTTCGGCACGTGCCGTTAAAAATACAACAAATGTTTTTTCGAAATCGGGTTCAGATTTAATTTGTTTGCAAGCTTCAATCCCATCCATTACAGGCATCATAACATCCAATAAAATTAAATCAGGCTTCACTTTTTTTGCAACCTGAATCGCTTCTTGTCCATTATGCGCTAAATGAACTTCATAACCTTCTTTCTTAAGGTTATATTGGATAAACTCAAGGATGTCATTTTCATCATCAACCACCAAAATTTTGTAAGGATTTTCCATGTCGGTATTTTTCTGTAACATTCGGTTGGTGCTTTAATTTCAATATTAACGAAAGTTTAAGTTAATGTTAACAAGCATTTGTTCGCTCATTTACAAAACCTATTTAAATAATTCTGCAAGTTTATCTTCAAGGGCTTTACCTCTTAAGTGTGTGGCTATAATTTTCCCTTCCGGGTCAACCAATACCGTAAATGGAATACCTTCAATATTATACAAGGATACCACCGACGAATTCCATTTCATCAAATCACTTACATGTGTCCATAATAATTTATCATCATTAATGGCTTTTTGCCAAGCTTCACGATTATCATCCAGCGATACACTTAATATATCAAAATTGCGGGTTTTGTATTTATTGTAAATAGATACTAACCGCGGACTTTCTTCCCGACATGGCTTACACCAACTTGCCCAAAAGTCAACCAAAACAGTTTTACCTCTAAACGATGATAATGATATTGGTTTGCCATAAATATCTTGCAACACAATATCAGGTGCGGGTTTTCCAATGGCCGTCTTTGATAAATTCATTACCCTGCTATGTAATGCCATTGCATATTTACTTGATGCAAATCGGCTGCCTCCCTTGCTGTCGATAGTTTGTAAAAATTCGAAACTAGCTTTAGGCAATAAAAAGTTGGTAATGAAATATGGAATTAAACTGTTGTTAAGTGAGAGTGCTTTTACCATTAAAACACTATCTCTATTTTTTGTTAAACTATCAAATGTAATACGTAATTGCTCTTGTGCTTTAATTGGAGGTACATTATCGCCATAGCTCATTAGATATTGTTGTTCTATAGCCTGTGCAGCCATCATAAAATCGTTATTTAACTTCAACACACTTTTAAGTGCTTCCGTTTCATTCATTCCTTCGGCAGTATAATCTTGTGGATTGTTAGCATCAACACTTAACAATATTTGTGAGAGTGTATCAACCAATAACACCACAGCATTTCGCTCAAGCGTTATTACACAAAAAGTTGGCTCAGCCACTGATCCGGTAAATTCAAAAGTCCCATCAGGTTGAACAGAAGCTGAATCAATATATAATAATCCACTTGGTGTAAACTCTTGTAAAACCAAATGTGAAGCTTTATTATTAGTTATTTTGCCTTTAACTGTAAATCCTTTTAATTGTTTTTGGCTATTACAACCCACAGCTAAAGATAGAACGACAAGACTAAGAAAATATAAAAATCCGTGCTTCATATTGTTATAAATTGATATTATCTAAGGTTTCTTTAATTAACGCATTTGCTATTTTAGGGTCGGCTTTCCCTTTGCTTAGCTTCATTAACTCGCCCATAAACAAACCGATTAAACTTACCTTACCGGCCTTGTATTCTTTTACTTTATCAGGATATTTATTTATTGCTTCATTAATCCATTGTTGTAATTCGTTTGAATTACTTTCTTGTAACAAATTTAACTCCTCAGCTACTGCCAATGCAGTTTTTCCCGGTGAAGCAATCATGGCAGGAAATACTTTTTGAGAGGCAACACTTGAACTTATTTTACCGCCATCAATTAAACCAATGATCTCAGCTATTTTAGCGGGTTGTAATGTAAAATCCTGAATATGTATCGCCTGCTCATTTAAAAACCCTTTGATATGAACCATTACCCAGTTTGCAGCCGCTTTTATATTGTCGGTATGCTTTAATACTTGTTGAAAATACTCTGCAATTTCTTTGTTCTCGGTTAATACCTGAGCATCATATTCGCTTAGTCCGAAAGTAGAAGTAAATTTAGCAAACAACTCTTTGGGTAATTCAGGCATTAAACTTCTTACTTCTTCAATAAATTCAGGAGTTATAGATAAAGGCGGCAGATCCGGTTCAGGGAAATACCTGTAATCACTAGCACCTTCCTTGGTTCTCATCACAATAGTTACACCTCGGGTAGCTTCGAAAGTGCGGGTTTCTTGTACAATTTTTTCGCCTGATTCAATGGCTTCTATTTGCCGTTTTATTTCATAATCAATCGCACGTTGAACATTTCTGATGGAGTTCATATTTTTCACTTCCACCTTGGTACCAAATTCGGTTGCTCCCTTTAATCTCACCGAAACATTCGCATCACAACGCATACTCCCCTCTTCCATATTTCCGTCACAAATATCTAAATAACGAACCAGTTTACGCACTTCTGTCAGGTACTGATAAGCTTCTTCACCACTGCGAATATCAGGCTCAGAAACCATTTCAACTAAAGCAGTACCCGCACGATTGTAATCAATTAAAGTATCATAAACATCTTGATCATGCATACTTTTACCTGTATCCTCCTCCATGTGTATCCTAATCAAACCAATGCGCTTCTCGGTTCCGTCTTTAAGTTTTATCTCAATAAAACCGTTGCTACAAATTGGGGTTGTATGTTGCGAAATTTGGTAACCTTTAGGTAAATCGGCATAAAAATAATTTTTACGTGCATAATAATTATATGACGAAATATCACAACCACAAGCTAATCCCAACTTTATTGCAAACCTAACTGCCTCTTTATTATGAACGGGCAAGGTACCGGGGTGGCCAAGGCTAATAGGACTTACCAGTGAATTTGGCGCCTCTCCATAAGCCACTGCGTCCGAACAAAAAGCCTTACTTTTAGTAAGCATTTGTGCATGCACTTCTAAACCTATTACCGCTTCGTATTTATCGTATGGTGTTGACATGAAAAATAATCTGTTTAAGCTTGCGAAATTAGGGAATTATTTTGTTTTATGATGGTATAAATAAGCAACCATAAAAGCCCTTAAATAAACTGATAAGCAAGTGTATAGCCTAAGCTTGTATAATTTTACAACGAAAAAGGATCGGTATTAGTCATTTCCCTGAAAGGCAAATTCAGCCGATTCGCCTTTATCAGTTTGAATAAGCAATGAGCCCGGTTTGATTTGATATTTGACAGCCTTTTCTAATATAACCAATAAACTGTTTTGTAGTGGATTGTTGCAGGCTACTTTCGTGGTACCTATTCCTAAAAACTTTATATTATTGCCTTGCAACATCAGTTGACCATCAAACTTATTACATCCTAACAAACCATATACCCGCTATTCGTCGCCTTTAAAATTTAATACCGGTATTTTAGCGTCTTCTATACCTTTGAAATCACTTCCATTAATCTTAACTAAGCGCCACCTTCCATTGATATGCCTGTCGTACAAATGCATGGCACAACCTGTATAGGTAACTCCATCAAGTCTAACTACCCCTTGCATCGGATAAATCGATTTGCTTATCCTATCGTTACACTTCCCTGAAATAATTTGAATGGTACCTTGATGGCCGGCACTACCCACTTGATAAACTGAAGCTCCATTACTATCAATTACAGGCTCTCCTCGCACGGCAAATCTAAACTCATCTTCAGCAGCTCGTTTAAAAGCAAATACACCACCAATATCCATGCGCAAATTAAATGGCGGTTCACTACCTACAACTAAAATTTCATAACCCTGTTCATAATATTGTTGTAAGGTTAATTCCGACAATTCATAATCAGGTTGTATAGCTCGGGTTGTATCTGTTCTTACAACCGGTGGTTGTGTTTTGTTTACACTTGATTTGCATGCTGAAATAAATAGAGCAGTCGCACATAAAATATAAGTTATTCTTTTAAATAAAGCCATCAACAACAATCATAATCATTTTTTTTGAAAGTGAAAACTTACAATTATGATTGCTCGTCCAAAAGCTTTTTAACCAAATCAATATATTCTTTTTGTGCTTCCTCTGTACTCAAACCTTTTTTCGATAACCAAGCATTGTATTTAGCCGTGGCAATAAAGTCGAATATTGGTGGTTTATTATCATGTGCGTCTCCTGATGAAGCTTGTTTATGCAAGGCATATAAGGTTAATAATATATCGTTGGAAGGACGTTCCTTTAAAGTATGTACCAACTTTGACGCCTCTTCAAATGCAGTTGCTAATTCCATATCAATAAAAATAATTTATAAATGCTTAAAAACAATATTTATTTTCATTGATTAAAACTTCGGCGATTATACGTCGTGCATTTTTGGTGTTAACCGCACTGGTTTTAGTAAATCTTTTAATACCCAATAACAGCATACGTAAATCATCACCGTCAGCAAATCCACACACGGCATCTTTTCCATTTTTAGCAATATTGTCCATGGCATCAAACAGGTAAACTTTCAACATCTCTAATTGTACTTTTGCACTTTCTTCACCTTGAATAGCAACTAATTTTTCTACCCTCAACAATAATGATTCGGCGAGATAAACATCATTAACCATATCTGCAATATTCATTAAAATCTCTTGCTCCTTTGCTAAGTCCATCATCAACTTTTGAGCGGCTGCACCTGCCACCAGCAATACGGCTTTTTTCGCTTGAGCAATATACTTTTTTGATTCGCTGAACAAGGTTTGTTCTTCTTCATTAAAGTCGGGAATCGACATTAATTCTTGTATCACCTTCATGGCAGGTTCCATTAAATTTAATTCCCCTTTCATGGCGCGTTTCAACAGCATATCAACCGTAAGGAGTCTATTAATTTCATTTGTACCTTCAAATATTCTGTTAATTCTTGAGTCTCTGTAAGCCCTTTCCATTGGCGCATCAGCACTATAGCCCATGCCACCATAAACCTGAACTCCTTCATCAACTACATAATCGAGCACCTCACTACCTGTTACTTTTAAAATGGCTGCTTCGGGAGCAAATTGTTCTAAACCCTTTAAAATTGCCTTACCATGAGATAAGCCGTCAGCCTCATAACTTTTGATAGCATCTTCAATATTTTGAGTAGCTCGGTATAATGCACTTTCACAAGCATAAATGTTAATGGCTTGTTGTGCGATTTTATATTTTATTGCTCCGTATTTTGCAATCGAACGACCAAATTGTTGGCGTTCATTTGCGTATTGAATAGTTTTAGTAGCTGTTACCTTGGCTGCGCCCAATGCAGCAGCAGCTAACTTTATTCTACCCATATTTAAAATATTCACGGCAATTTTAAACCCATTACCTCTTTCACTCAACAAGTTTTCTACCGGTACTTTACAATCATTAAAAAATACTTGTCGGGTTGATGAACCTTTGATACCCAGTTTGTGCTCTTCAGGATTTAAACTGATTCCTCCAAAATCCTTCTCAACAATAAAGGCACTTAAGTTTTCGTCATCATCAATTTTAGCAAAAACAGTAAATACGTCGGCAAAACCTGCATTGGTAATCCACATTTTCTGACCATTTAGAATATAATGTTTACCATCGGCCGATAAGGTTGCTTTTGTTTTTCCTGAATTTGCATCACTGCCCGAACCTGGTTCGGTTAAACAATAAGCACCTTTCCATTCGCCCGAAGCTAATTTAGGTATATACTTCGCCTTCTGCATATCATTTCCATAATATAAAATGGGTTGGGTACCAATTCCGGTGTGTGCAGCAAAAGCAACCGCAAATGAATGTCCGGCACCTAAGGTTTCAGTAGCCAACATTCCTGTAACAAAATCCTTTTCAAAACCTCCAAATTCTTCCGGTATGTTTAATCCAAGCAAACCAAGATCAGCCGCTTTATTCATTAAACTCTCCATCAAACCTTCTTCTTGCGCATCTATTTTATCAAGTATTGGCCATACCTCTTTGGCTAAAAAGTCGTAACAAGTTTGGGCAATCATTTTTTGTTCTTCATTCCATTCTTCAGGAATGAATATTGAGTCGAATGTTGTTTCTTTAATTAAAAATTCGCCACCTTTTATCGCACTTTTTATTATCGTTTCCATACTGTTTTATTTTTTAATTGTTTATTAAAATACTTCATAAATGCCTGCTACTCCTTGTCCACCTCCAACACAGGCCGATACCATGCCATATTGTTGATTCCGGCTTTTCATTTCATTCCACAATTGAACACTTAATTTAGCTCCACTACAACCTAATGGATGTCCCAACGCAATTGCCCCACCGTTTACATTAACAATTTCAGGATTTAAATCAAGCTGTCGCATCACTGCCAATGATTGTGAAGCAAAAGCTTCGTTAAGTTCAATTTGTTGAATTTGGTTTAGCTTCATACCTGCTTTTTTTAATGCGGCAGGAATAGCTTCAACCGGACCGATACCCATAATACGAGGGTCAACTCCACTTACTGCATAAGTAATTAGTCGGGCCACCGGATTTAATCCTAAAGATTTCATCATGTGTTCACTCATCACCAAAACAAAAGATGCACCATCGCTAGTTTGAGAGGCATTTCCTGCGGTTACAGTTCCTTGTTGCTTAAATACAGGTTTTAATTTAGCTAGCGATTCCAATGAGGTATCCATCCGTGGTCCTTCATCCTGTTTAACTACAAAAGACTTACTTATACGTTTGCCAATTTCATTAACCGATACTTCTGTAACTTCAACCGGTACAATTTGCGAATTAAATTTACCTGCGTTGATGGCTTGAATAGCTTTTTGATGTGAATGTAAAGCAAAAGTATCTTGGTCCTCTCTACTGATATTAAACTGATCAGCGACAGCCTCTGCAGTTGCTCCCATGCTGCTATACCATGTAGGATGTTGTGAAGCAATAGTGTAATTTAAAACGGTTCGCCAACCAATTGTTGGAACTAAACTCATACTTTCAGTTCCTCCGGCTATAATACAATCAGCCATACCTGATTTAATTTTAGCAACTGCAATAGCTATGGCTTCCAATCCACTCCCACAGTAACGATTAATTACCATACCGGGTACTGATTGAGGCAAGGACAATAAAGAAATTAATCGCCCCATTTGCATACCTTGCTCAGCCTCGGGAACAGCATTTCCAACAATTACATCATCTACCTGCAATGGATCTAATTGCGGAACTTGCGACATCAGATAGCTGATTACATTTACAGCCAAATCATCAGGGCGGGTTGACTTAAATCCACCTTTGTTTGCCTTTGCTACAGCGGTTCTATAACCTGTTATAATATATGCTTCTGCCATAAAATTAATTTCTTAAAGGTTTACCTGTATTTAACATGTGTTTGATGCGTTCTAATGTTTTTCTTTCACCGCATAAACTTAAAAATGCTTCACGTTCCAGGTCTAATAAATAATCTTCACTCACCAATTGGGGTGCAGTTAAATCACCGCCACACATGATCCAAGCTAATTTATTTGCAATTTTCAAATCATGTTCACTTATATAGTTACCTGCCAACATAGCATTTGCACCCATATAAAACATGGATAAAGCCGAACGTCCAAGAACTTTGATATCCTTGCGTTTAACAGGTTGAGTATATCCTGCTGCAACTAAAGATAACACCTTACGTTTGGCATCGGTGAGTAATAAATCTTTGTTGATGGTTATTTCATCACTAGATTTAAATAACCCCATCTCAAATGCTTCGGCAGCAGAAGTTGCCACCTTTCCCATGGCAATATTCATATATGATTCACGCAAACGATTCAGTTCAATATCGCCTTGAACAAAAGCATCCGCAGTGCGTAATGTAAGCTCTTTTGTCCCACCACCGGCAGGAATTAATCCTACACCTACTTCCACCAAACCAATGTAAGTTTCTGCTGCTGCTTGAATGGCATCTGCATGTAAATTAATTTCACAACCACCACCTAAGCTTAACCCGAATGGAGCAGTAACAACCGGTATGGATGAATATCTAACACGCATCATGGTTTGTTGAAATTGCCTTACCATCATATCAATTTCATCATACTCCTGTTCGATAGCGAACATGAGCAATAAAGCTAAATTTGCTCCGGCAGAAAAATGTGTACCTTGATTACCTATTACCAAACCATTATACTCTTGTTCGGCTTTGTTAATCGAATAATTAATTGCAGATAATACTTCGCCGCCAATAGTATTCATTTTTGAATGAAACTCTAAGTTCAACACACCATCACCTACATCAAACAAAGTAGCACCGGAATTTTTCCAAACTACATTTGACTTACGCAAATAATCAAGAACAATAAATCGTTCACCGGATGGTAGTGCTACATATTGTTTTCGGTTGATGTCATAATAAAAACGCTTTCCATTTTCTATCTTATAAAAACTGTTATGTCCACTTGCCAACATATCTTCCACCCATTTAGCGCATGTTAAGTTAAGTGAGTTAAACTGCTGCCATGTTTTTTCAACTCCTAACATATCCCACATTTCAAATGGACCCTTTTCCCACCCAAATCCGGTGCAAATCGCATCGTCAATTTGATACACATGATCAGCTATTTCAGGAATGCGATGAGTAATATAAACAAATGATGTATAAAAAATATGGCGATAAAACTCATTTACTTTATCGGTTCCTGATAACAAAATAGGCAATCGCTCACTTAAGTTTTCAATTGGCCTTACTTGTTCAAGAGCCTTGAATTTAACCTTTTGTTGAGGTACATATATAAGTTTATTCAAATCTAAAGACTGAATAACTGTTTCACCTGAGTTACCCTTTTCTTTCTTATAAAACCCTTGTTTTGTTTTATCACCATACCATCCATTTGCCGACATTTCATGTAAGAAAGTGGGTAGTTGAAAGCGTTCTTTTGATTCATCATTTACGGCATCGGCATACAGATTATTGGCAACTTTTATTAACGTATCAACTCCAACAACATCAGCGGTGCGGAAAGTTGCTGATTTTGGTCGCCCAATTATTGGTCCGGTAAGTTTATCAACTTCTTCAACAGAAAAACCAAATTGCATGGCAGCATGAAATGTTTCCATTATGCTGTAAACACCAATGCGATTTGCTACAAATCCCGGAGTATCCTTGCATAAAACAGTACGCTTTCCTAAATATCTTTCACCATAACTTAAGAGAAAATCTATTACTTGTTCACTTGTATAAGGCGATGGAATAATTTCTAACAATGGTAAATATCTTGGAGGGTTGAAAAAATGTGTACCACAAAAATGAGCCTTAAATTCATCACTGAAACCTTCTGCAATTTTTTGTATAGAAATGCCGGAAGTATTGGTTGTTACTAAAGAACCTTCTTTACGAAATGATGCTACTTTAAGTAATAACTCCCTTTTTATTGAAAGATCCTCTGTAACCACTTCGATTATCCAATCACACCCGGCAACCAAATTCAAGTCATCATCAAAATTACCTGTACTGATATGCGAAGAAAATGAATTAAGATATAAAGGTGCAGGTTTTGAAGTGATGGCCGATTCTAAAGATTTATTTACAATGGCGTTCCTTGTTTTATTAATAAGTTGAGGATTGTTTACATCTATGCCTTCAACTGAAGTAGCTCGGTCGAGTAACACAACCTGCACTCCAATATTAGCAAAATGGCAAGCAATTCGAGAGCCCATTACACCCGAACCTAATATGGCTACTTTTTTAATATTTCGTTTTAAGTTCATCATGTTAACTATTATTAAATTTGGTATCAATGGCTATTTGCGTAATATCTTCAAGCATAGCATGAAACTTTTCTAATTCATTTAATGAATATTTAGAAGCAATAATTTGATTGAATGTTTTAACTGTTTTTTTAGAAACTTCCTTTTTTATCAATCCTTTTGGGGTAAGCATTATTCGTACTACCCGAGCATCCAATTTATCTTTCTTACGTTTAATTATTTTTTTCTCTTCCATCTGATTCATAGTGCGCACTAAGCTGGTAGCTTCCATCCCTAATAATGGACCGATTTGGGTTGAAGGTGTACCCTCTTTGCTATCAATATTCAGTAATATAAATCCGGTTGTAGTGGTAAGATCATGCTTAACTGCTTCATTATTGTACATTCGGCTGATGGCTAACCAGCTTTGTTTAATTCGCGAACAGGTGGTTTCCTTTTTTGGCATATAATTAATATATATTCAAATATAAATAAAATATTATGCATGCATAATATTTTAACAAATTTTTTTACGAAACAATTATGCTTTATAAATATCCCTAACAATGGATTCACAGTTCGATAAAATCTGTTTCCGTTTTAAACTTAACTTAGGGGTTAGTTCACCTTTATCCACGGTCCATTCCTTGGGAAGAATACGAAAATCTTTGATTTGCTCAAATCTTGCCAAATGCTCATTCACCTTTTCAACCTCTCTATTCAATTTACTCAGTATCCGTTCATGTTTAATCATTTCTTCGGGCGTAGAGAAAGGAATATCATAACGCAAGCACCATTTTTTTAGGTAATCAAATGACGGAACAATTAATGCCGCAGCAAATTTTTGCCCTTCGCCTATAACCATGGCTTGTTCAATCATCGGTGATTCTTTGAGTTTATTTTCAATAATTTGAGGAGCAATATATTTACCTCCGGAAGTTTTAAACATTTCTTTTTTCCTATCCGTAATTTTCAGATATTTTCCTTCAACCAATTCTCCGATATCACCTGTATGCAGCCAACCATCAACGATAGTTTTATTGGTTTCATCAGGTTTATTATAATATCCCATCATCACGTTTGGTCCTTTAACCAATACTTCACCGTCATCTGCAATTTTCACTTCCACTCCTTTGATTACTTCGCCAACAGTTCCAAAACAAATACCATTTTTATTTAAGGTATTAACGGCAATAACCGGTGATGTTTCTGTTAATCCATACCCTTCCAAAACGGGAATGTTTGCCGCATTAAACACCCTTGCCAATCGTGGTTGTAATGCAGCACCACCACTTACAATAGCAATAATATTTCCGCCTAAAGCCTCTCTCCATTTTTTAAATATTAATTTATTGGCAAGCCATAACTGAAGGTGATACCATGTTCCATTTTTATGCTCGGTTTCATAACGTAAACCCAAATTTAAAGCCCAAAAAAACAATACCTTTTTAATGCCTTTTAATTCATATCCCTTGGCTACAATTTTTTCGTAAACTTTTTCAAGCAGTCGCGGTACCGTTGAAAAACAATGAGGCTTTACTTCTTTAAGATTATCTCCGATTTTTTCTAAACTTTCAGCGTAATAGATAGATAATCCCATATACAGATAAAGCACGGTTAACATGCGTTCGAACACATGATTTAATGGCAAAAAACTTAACACACGCCATTCAGCATTAAAGGGTGCTGCTCCTACATTAGCAAAGGCATTGCTTAGTAAATTATGGTGAGACAACATAACTCCCTTTGGAAAACCTGTAGTGCCACTGGTATACAAAATGGTAGCTAAATCGTGTGTACCTATTCCTGCTTTTATTTCCTTTAATAAATCAGCCTGTTTGGTTTGTTTACCTAATTCTATTAATGATTCCCAGGAAGTAATACCTACCAAAGTATCAAAACTTATAATATCAATTAACGATGGTACCTGCGATTTAACGGCACTAACCTTTTGATATAAAATTTCATCAGCTACAAATACATATTTAACAGATGCATCATTAAGAATATAAATTAAATCATTGGCACTTATGGTTGGATATATAGGCACATGAATACAACCGGCTTCCATTATACCCATATTTGTTATGACCCATTCAGGACGGTTAGGAGAAATGATACTTAACCGATCACCCTTCCGCAAGCCTAAATCGAACAAAGCATAACTTATTAAGTTTGCGTCGTCAACAACCTCTTGAGCACTAAACTTGCGCCATTCCCCATTCACTTTATACGCAAGCATATCAGGCTTGTTATACAATTGCTGATAACGGGGCAGTAAATCAAATAAACGAGTTGGTTCCATAATCTTAAAATTTTTATTATGCATGCATAATATTTTATGCTAAATTAGCAGAATGAAATTGAAAAACCAAATAAACAATGTATTGAATTTATCAATACCTGTTATCATGGCTCCAATGTTCCTTGTATCAAATGTAAGCATGATAAAAGCGGCCATGCACAATGGCATTGCAGGCGTTTTCCCTTCGTTAAACTTCAGAAAACAAGGTGAACTGGAGCGTATTTTGCAAGAGCTTAATGATACTTTACTAAGTATAGATAAAGGAAACTATGGGGTAAACCTGATAGTTCAAAAAAGCAACGCTCTTTATAAAAAGCACTTAGAAATTTGCATTAAATATCAAGTTCCGTTCTTTGTTACTTCATTGGGTGACCCTACCGAAACCATAAACCAGGCGCATGCTTATGGCGGAAAAGTATTTTGTGATGTAACTACATTAAAGCATGCAGAAATATGCGCCAAAGCCGGCTGTGATGGTTTTATAGCCGTTGGTCATGGTGCCGGAGGTCACGCAGGCGAACATCCGCTTCATGTACTTATACCGGCTTTAAAAAAAGCCTTTCCGCAAATTCCAGTAATTGCTGCAGGTGGCATAGCTACGGGAAGTGGAATTTTAGCAACACAAGTAATGGGAGCTGATGGGGTTTCAATTGGCACAAGGTTTATTGCAAGCACTGAATGCAGTGTAAATGAACAATACAAACAAGCTATTACCAATGCCGGTATGGATGATATTGTACTCACAGAAAAATTATCAGGAACCCCCTGCAATGTTATAAATACAGAAGATGTTAAACGACTTGGCTATAAACAACATTGGCTTCAACGTTGGTTAAGTAAATATAAAAGAACGAAAAAATGGTATAAGCTTTTCGTTCAAATAAATGGTATGAAAAAACTTGAAAAATCAGTATTACCCAATTATTATAACCAAATGTGGAGCGCAGGAAAATCAGTACACTTAATTGATGAAGTTGCTTCATGTGATGATATAGTTGAACAACTGATAAAAGAATATAAAACTGCTTATTCAACTTTAGATTCATGGTTGGAATAATGAGCTATCTTAGCTACTTTCGATAAATAAATAAATATATGGCAAAAACTTTAGAACAATGGTTTACTGAATACAGCGAAAGCCATCGTAACCCAATCAATAAATTGGTACATTGGATTTGTGTTCCGGTTATCTTCTTTAGTATTGTAAGCTTGTTAAGTCTTATTCCTATTTATGGCAAACTAAATGGTGCTGTGTTGGCCATGTCATTAGCTACCATGTTTTATATACGATTAAGTATAAAGTTAACCATTGGAATCATTTTGTTTTTTATACTATGTTATTGTGGGACTTTAGTACTCGAACAATTTTTTCTGCCTGTATGGTTAAGCGCCTTTATTTTATTTAGTTTAGCGTGGATCGGACAATTTTGGGGACATCATATTGAGGGTAAAAAACCGAGTTTTTTAAAAGACCTGCAATTTTTATTAATTGGTCCCGCTTGGTTATTGGGATTTATTTATAACCACTTAAACATCAAGCTCCCTTAAAATTAATTTTAATAATCTTATTTCATAGGTTACATTTGTTGTGTTGAAGTAATATTAAACAATAGTTTGATATGTAAGGGAAACAGGTGAAAAACCTGTACAGTACCCGCTGCTGTAAACGGTAGTTGAAAAACAATTTGTAATAATCAAGTCACTGTAATTCATAAATTATGGGAAGACAGTTACAAATGCCGTAAGTCAGAAAACCTGCTTGAACAAGTTTACAGGTAATACTTTCGGGAATAAAAGTGAATAACCTTGCGGTAATAAAACTGCCTAGTGTTTACTATTTCCTGTATATTTTAAGAAGATGAAAAAACTATTTTGGATTGTACTATTGTGCTCAACAAGTGTATTTGCGCAATTTGCGCCGCAGGCAGGTTTGCCCGGTACTACTGCTATTCATCGTGATAGCAGTATTATTAAAAATTGGGCTAAAGCAGCCTCAATAAAAAGAGGCTGGCAAAACATAAGTGATACCGCTTTAGGATTGGCCGCCGTTGGCGATGAAACTTACATCCCGGGAAAAGCAGGTAATGGAATAGTAAGCTTGGGTGATAAAGGAGAAGCAACAGTTCTGTTTCATAACCCCATAAAAAATGGTGAAGGCTTCGATTTTGTAGTGTTTGAAAATGGATTTAAATTTACTGATAGTACCGAATACCTTGAATTGGCATTTGTAGAAGTAAGTAGTAATGGTAAGGATTTCTTCAGATTTCCGGCTACAAGCTTAACTCAAACCACTATGCAAGTTGACAATTTCACCGGACTTGACGCGAAACGCATTCACAACTTAGCAGGTAAATATATTGCCCCTTATGGAACACCGTTTGATTTAGATGATTTAAAAATGATAGATGATTTGGATATTAATCAAATTACTCATATTCGAATTATAGATGTGGCAGGAAGTTTAATTCCTATGTATGCTTCTTATGATACGGCTAATAGAATAATTAATGAGCCTTGGCCTACTCCATTTTCATCGAGCGGTTTCGACTTAGACGGTATTGGTGTTATTCACGAACAACTTAAAACAGCAATAAACGAACCTTTTGTAAATACACCCATTAGCGTTTTTCCTAATCCTGCTAAGCATGGAGAACATATAAATCTGTCGGGCTTAATGGATGGTTACCAAAGTTTAAGCATATATGATATTACCGGTAAAAATATATTAACAGGTGATCTTGATGAAGGTATTCCCAATAATTTATTGCCGGGTTATTACACCTTAACTTTAATGGGTAAGGCTAAACTAACAACCATAAAATTATTAATACAATAGTTAATTATGTTTTTATAATAATGGATATAACAACTTGAGTTAAGTAAGTATGAGAAACACAATACTATTGATTACCATTAACATTTGTTCATTATTAATTTCATCATGTAAGCATGAATTGCCTAATCAAACCGAATCGTTAATCCCAATGATTGTTGAAGTAGAAATAAGCGATAGTGTAATCATTACACATCCTGAATTAAAGAACATACAACCTAAGTTAACACCCAATATTGGAATTTATAGAAACAACTATTATGTGGCGCCATCAAGTATACATGAAAATAACACCATGTTAAAGCTTGAATTTACTTTAAATAATCAACCTATTCAAACATCGGTTTTAATTAAAAGAGGAAACAAAAAAGACTCGGCACTAGTATTTAATAAACATATTCTACCAATTTTGGTAGGCAATTGTAATTTTAGCGGTTGCCATGGTAATGGATCGAGAGCAGGTAGGGTAAGTTTAGAAAATTTTGATAGTACATTTAAATTTGTAAACAGATACCAACCGATGAACAGTTTGCTTTATTTATCATTAATTAAATCGGATCCACTTAGGCGCATGCCGCCCGCAGGACCTATGAATAATGGAAGGGTAGAAATGATTTACAAATGGATTGAACAAGGTGCATATCCATAGTTAACAAAACAAGTAGTACTGATAACTTATAATTATCAATTGAACTCCTTAATTCAAATATTGTAATTTTGCTGCCACATGTTGAAACCTCCTACCATACCAAATACTTTCGGATTTAATTTCGATAATTCTTATCTACGGCTTCCTGAAATGTGTTACAGTAAACAATTACCTACACCTGTAATAAAGCCTGAAATGCTTTTATTTAATGAAGAACTTGCAACTCAATTGGGCATAAAAGGAGAGAATAACTTACTGGCGCAAGTGTTAACGGGGAATGTTATTGTAGAGGGAAGTGAGCCAATTGCCCAAGCCTATGCAGGCCATCAATTCGGTTACTTTACTATGTTGGGCGACGGACGGGCACATTTATTAGGTGAACACATTACTCCGTTAAAAAGTCGTTTCGACCTTCAATTAAAAGGTTCAGGACCTACCGCTTATTCACGACGAGGTGATGGGAGGGCAACCGTAAGTGCTATGTTACGTGAGTATGTGATGAGTGAAAGTATGCATGCTTTAGGGATTCCAACATCAAGGAGTTTAGCTGTTGTAAATACAGGAGAAATTGTAATAAGGGAACTATACCATCGTGGTGCCGTATTAACCAGGGTTGCTGGCAGTCACCTTCGGGTTGGGCATTTCGAATTTATGAATAAGGCGGGCAATGTAGAAGCTTATAAAATCTTTTTAGCTTACACTATTCAGCGTCATTACCCTCACTTAACAACTACAAAAAATCCTGCATTATCCTTATTAGAAGAGGTAATGCATAACCAAATCAGATTAGTTATTGATTGGATGCGAGTTGGTTTTATACATGGAGTAATGAATACCGATAATATGAGTATAAGCGGAGAAACCATAGATTATGGTCCGTGTGCATTTATGAATACCTATAATCCGGAGACTGTGTTTAGTTCAATTGACAAAGATGGAAGATATGCATTTATCAATCAACCGGGCATCGCACAATGGAACCTAGCAGTTTTAGCCGGTGCATTATTACCATTAATATCAACCAACAAAGAAGAAGCATTAGCTGCTGCACAAGAAATAATCAATACTTTCCCTTCATTGTTTGAGAAAGGACATCAACAAATGATGTTGAATAAACTTGGGTTAAAAGGCAATTTAGGAGATGATAAATTAATTGAAAGTTTACTTGAATTAATGACCCATCTAAAATTAGATTATACCAACACGTTTTACGCATTAACAGTTGGTAATCGAGAGTATTTCACCCAACATGATGCCCTTGAAACCTGGTATGATGAATATCAACTTGCAGTAAAAAATGATAATGCAGAGGTACGATTGAAACTCATGCAACAAACAAATCCGGCATTTATCCCCAGGAACCACATAGTGGAAGAAGCATTAGAATTAGCTGCATTAAATAACGACACAACACATGTTCAAAGCATTATCCAAACAATGAAAAAAACATACGACTATAATTATAATAACGAAACATATCGTCGGGTTCCGCAAAACGATAACACTTATAAAACTTTTTGTGGCACATAAATCAATTCATTAAAATTCATTATTCTTGTTGATATGAGTAAACAGTTAGAAGCCTTAAAAATTTTGCTTAGGGAACATGATTTAAAAGTGACAGAGGCGCGATTAAAAGTAATTGCCATATTAATGCAAAAAGACCATGCATTAACGTATAATGAGATAGAACAAAAAACAAAAAAGATTTCTGACCGTGTTACCTTGTATCGCTTGTTAAAGAGTTTCGAAGAAAAAGGGCTTATACATAAAACCTTTGATCATGAAGGAGTAGCGAAATATGCGATATGCCAACATGATTGCGATACGCATAAGCACGATGACAATCACGTGCATTTCAACTGTATTACGTGCAACCAAACCATTTGTATGGACAGTATTGAAATTCCAAGCATAAAATTACCGCGTGGATTTAAAGCAAATTCATTTCAATTTACAGTAAACGGCATGTGTAAAACTTGCAGTAAAAATTAATACTTAACCATTAGTCATAAATCATTAATTATTCAAAATATCATGCATCATTCAACAGTAGCAGTAAGCATAATGAGTATGATATTAATCGGTTTAGGCGCTTGCCATACAAACAAAACCGAAACAGAACAAGCAGTTGTTGAACAACTAGCAATTACCCAAGCAATATATGAAGAATTAGTACCGTCGTCAACTGAGGCAATAAAATTAATTTCATCTATAGATAGTTTAACAAAAGCTAATCAGCAAATTCCTGAAAGAATTTCCATTCACCTACAAAATTTAAAAATAGTATTAAACAAACTTGAGGAATGGAAAATAAATCATCTAGAGCCGGAGTATCCTTATGACAGCACCGACCTTTACTTGGTAATGAAAGAACAAGGGCAATTAAATGAAATCAGCGACCAATTGCACCAAATATTAGATGCATCAAAGTTGCATTTAAAAAAATAATTATAGCCTAAGATTAGGTGTATTTGGCTAAACCTTATTTAATTTGCGCTGTGAAGTGTAAGTTAGTTTGCCTTTTAATATTTTTATTCTGCTGTGCAACGCACATGCGTGTTAATGGACAACAAACATGTAATTATACTTTAAGCGGTAATATTAGTGATGCCGACACACGAGAGCCGATATTAATGGCTACCATCGAAATAAAAGGGTTAAAAACACATGTTCATACCGATACAAATGGTTATTATGTAATTAGAGACTTATGTGAAGGCGAATATTTGCTTACCATCACACATTTTACCTGTGAACCATTGGTTGTAAAGGTGAAGGTAAATGGTAACCTATTACGCAACTTTGTATTACCACATAAAACCAATGAACTAAGGGAAATTGTTATAAAAGATAAATTTATTGCAAATACAGTTTCAATAAAAGAAGAGCTAAACAACAAGTTATTGTTTGCGAGAAGGGGGTTAACATTAGCTGAAATATTAAATGATTTACCGGGAGTTAGTGCCATTCAAACAGGTAATAATATTCAAAAGCCGGTGATACAAGGTTTGCATAGTAACCGTGTGCCCATTATTACTAATGGAGCTAAACTTGAGTCGCAGCAATGGGGAAGCGATCATGCACCGGAAATTGATCCGCTCACAGCGTATAAAACAACAGTAATAAAAGGTGCCGGTGCATTAAGATATAGCAGTGATGCCATTGGTGGGGCAATTATTATTGAACATAAACCACTTCCTGTGGATGGTAAAATTGCCGGAGAATTGTTCAGCAGTTATTTTTCTAACGGTGGCATGTTTAGTAATTGTTTAATGTTAGAACAAAATAGTAAAGTATTACCGGCATTTAGCTGGAGAGCTTCTGGTAGTTGGAGAAAGGGAGGAAATCAACGCACTCCGGATTATTATTTATGGAACAGCGGTACCAATGAATGGAACGGTAACATTCAATTAGGTTACCGAAAACCTAATTATTCTGTTGAATGGAACAGTAAGGTATTTAATACCCAACTGGGAATATTTTTAGGCAGTCAAATTGGTAATCTTACCGATTTAAATGCAGCCATTCAAAGAAGAACCCCTTTATTTAATAAGAACGAATTCAGCTATCAGATAGATAGGCCAAGGCAAGAAATCAGACATCAAACACATCAATTAAAATACACCTATTATAAAGACCCCGCGCATTTGTTTTACAGTTTAACCACTTTGCAGATAAACAGACGTAAAGAGTATGATTTGGCAAGGATTACCGAAGCTCCCGAATTAGATTTAACCTTAACCACTTTACAATCTGATAATTGGTATGAACATAAGCATGAGCGATGGATGTACACGTATGGTATTTCAGCGATGTATCAACAGAATATATGGGATGGCAGCCGATTTTTCATCCCTAATTTTAACTTATTTAATGCGGCGGGGTATTTTATTAGCCGTTACCAATTCAAACAAAAAAGTGAACTTGAGTTAGGTATACGATATGATTATAGAACCTTAGAATCATTTAGAAATTCGAATGGTAATACAAGCAGTAGTAAAAGGAATTGGAATAACTTTAGTGGTACCGCAAACTTTAGTAGAACCATAAACAAACATGTTTCATACTTAATAAATTCCGGATTAGCTTGGCGAGCACCAAGCATAAATGAATTGTATGTAAATGGCTTGCACCATGGCACCAGTAGTTTTGAAATTGGTGATGCTCAATTAAAAAATGAAGTTGCTTATAAATTAGGTGTGCAGTTTAATCTGGTAAATATTGATAGCATTTTTGACTTTGAGGTTTATGTATATAATAATTATATCTCAGGTTTTATTAATCTAGTGCCTGATACACCTGCAACCCTAACGATAAGAGGTGCTTTTCCTACTTTTAGGTATGTACAAACAACCGCCAATTTAAGTGGATTTGATGTTAAGGCAACTGTTAAATTTAGCAGGGCTATTAAATTTCACACTGCCTATTCCATCGTGTATGCTTATGATATTACTAATCAAACTTGGTTATCACAGATGCCGGGTAACCGCATTCGTTCCACCATCAGCTATCAACCAAATAAGCGACTTAAAAAATTTGAACCTATATTAAATATCAGCTTGTTATCAGTAATAAATCAACAACGATTGTCAAACGTATTTATTGATTATTTAAATCCACCGCCAACTTATCATTTACTACAAGCCGGATTACAATTTAAAATTAAAAACATTGATATTCATTTAGGCATAACCAATGCATTAAATGACAGATACAGAGAATACCTGAACCGCTTCCGTTATTTTAATGATGAAGCCGGAAGAAATATAACCATTAGATTATTGTATCACTTTTAATAAACAAAAATCAAATAATAATGTATTATGGATATGAAAAAATTAACGATATTTATTTTAGCTGCAATAAGTTTCGCAGCATGTAAAGATACCGACAATCCAAGGTCGGAAAATGAGCACGAAGCCATAACAACAGTAAGTTTAATATTTACTGATCCAATGGGAGTAAAAGACACCTTTTTATTTGATGACCCTGATGGTGACGGAGGTAATGTTCCTCTAGCCATTGACACAATTAAACTAAAAAAATCTACTGTGTATAACGTTGATTTATTATTAGTTAACAAAACTAAAACACCGCCAAGTGATGTTGCCCCTACCATAAAAAATCAAGGCACCTCTCATGAATTTTTTTACCTCACTCAAAATATTGATTTGGCTATTGTAAAAAAGGATAAAGATAATAATGGCTTTCCACTTGGTTTTATTAGTACATGGACAACCGGAGTACAGGAGGCTACGGGTGCAGTAAGAGTAAAGCTTATGCATAAACCTTTAATTAAAGGTTCAAACGATTCGCCTAATGTTGGCCACAGTGATATTGACATTACTTTTCCTGTATTTGTAAAATAATTTTTTTTACTTGCTTTAATGCAACTTTGTTGCATCTTTGCATAAAAAAATAAATCATATGAAAAAACACATCTTACTATTATTTGTCGCAGGTTTGTTTACGTTCTACGCTTCTGCGCAGTTACCATTCAGTTTTGGTGGACATGCCGGTTACACATTAAGTATGCCCGATATACCTAATGAAAAAGATGCTGAAGGTTTACATACATTTCACGTTGGCGCATTTGCAGAATTTAAACTTGTTTCGTCATTATCATTACAAACAGGACTTAATTTTGGTGGAAGAGGAACTAGCATTCATCATGATGATCACCATGATGACTTTACTGTTTACGCATTAGAGTTACCTATAAACTTGATGTTTAGGAAAAACAACTTCTTCATAGGTTTAGGTCCAAGTTTTGGTTATGCCCTATCGGGTAAATTTCATAGCCATGAGAATGGCCAGGAGAAAGAAGAGGATATTAAGTTTGGTACAAAGGACGGTGAAACCAATCCGTTAGTTATTGGTGCTCAAGTTGTAGGTGGATATGAATTAAACAATGGGTTGTTTACTTCAATTGGATATAATTATCAGTTAAATAATCATTCTAATATTGCTAACGTAACCACACGTTTCGACCTTCTTAGATTCTCTATCGGGTACAGGTTTAACCGTGACAATTAAAGAGGATATCTCTTTTGTAAGAATCTTACATTTTAGTTTTGTTTAAAAGCCACTTTTTTAGGTGGCTTTTTTTATAAAACAAATTATGGATGGTGAGTTGTTATAAATGTTATAATTTCGAGCCATGAAAACAAGCAGGATATTATGGATAGGTTTAGTTATTCTTGGGATAGGCTGTGGTGACGCTAAAAAACTTCCTATACTTGGTAATAGAACTCCGGTTACCAAAACTGTAAATGGAGAAACAATAATTGACACTATTTATCAAACCTTACCTAAATTTTCGTTTGTAAATCAATATGGTGAGATTGTTGATGAGTCAATTTTATCGAATAAAATAATTATTGCAGACTTCTTTTTTACAAGTTGCCCCACCATTTGTCCGATAATGAAAAAGCAGATGTTGCAAGTATATGAAGCAATAAAAGGGAAATCTGATTTTTTAATTTTATCACATACAATTGATCCGGAGTTTGATACAGTTGAAGTACTGAAAGATTATGCAACCCGATTAGGAGTGGATGATAAACAATGGCTATTCTTAACAGGAAAGAAAGAGGAAATTTATTCGCTTGCTGAAAAGGGTTATTATGCATCAGTAGCACAAGATTCGTCGGAGCCCGGCGGATATGTGCACAGTGGTGGATTTATTTTAGTTGATAAACAACAACGGGTAAGGTGGATTTATGATGGCACCAATGAGCAAGAGGTAAAACAACTTATCAATGATTTACAATCATTAGTAGCAGAAAAATAAAGATGTTTCGCCTGATTATTATAACAAGTTACCTATTCGTTTGTATATCCTGTATGCAGGAAGGAAGCCGTGTAAATATGCAGCAGGTGGCACACGGGCAGGAAATATATAGCAGGTCATGCGCAAATTGTCATGGAGAGGATGGTAAAGGTTTAGCAAAATTAATTCCTCCTTTATTGGATGCCGATTATTTAATTGCTCATCAGTTAGAGCTGCCTTGTATAATTAAAAATGGAATGTCGGGTAAAATAACCGTCAACAATTACTCTTATGAGTTAAAGATGCCCGGAAACAACAAACTAAGCGAGTCAGAAATTGCTGCCGTATGTAACTTTGTCTTATTCAGATACGGTAAAGTTAATTATTCAATCAGCGTTAATGACGTATCCAATCAATTAAAGCAGTGTAAATAATTTTACAACAAATCAGTTAATAATTTGGTACCTATGGGACGTTTCACTGTAAAGCCTTCCGCATAAGTTGTATTAATTAACCTACCAAATTGGCGAGCTCTTGCTTCAATAAAAGGTAAAAAGTCCTTATTAGCAATTGGAGTTTCAGGTTCAGTTGATTGCTCGTCATAAAACTGAGAAGAGAAAGCCTTAATACTTTGCAATTTGGTTTCGAAATACGGGGTGATATCAACAATAATATCCGGATGTTCATAATAATCCTGAATATAATGATATACGGCAACGGGCCGCCACGGTTGTTGTTCACCACCTCTATACCTGGTTTCTATTTTTCGCAAACCACTTAAAAAGCAGGCTTCAAAAACTAAATCACTTGCCCTTCCATGGTCAACATGGCGATCGAATTCGCTATTACATAATACAATTTCAGGTTGGTATTTACGTACCATTTCAATAACTTTCATTAAGTTGGTTTCGTCTTTCGTAAAAAAACCATCTTTCATCCTTAAGTTTTCCCTGGCGTGTATTCCCAAAATCTTTGATGATAATGCAGCTTCCTGATCGCGTAGCTCAGCACTTCCGCGTGTTCCAAGTTCGCCCCGGGTTAAATCAATTACCCCAACTTTTTTACCTGCATGAATATGCGCCAACAACGTTCCGCTAGCCGCTAATTCAACATCATCAGGATGAGCACCAAATGCAAGTACATCTAATTTCATGATACAATATTAACCAATTCGTTTAAGAATAAAACTTTACCCTTCATCCACGTTAATATGAAGCACGGGATTTAAAGGATGAGCAGTACAAGTTAATATGCGTCCTGAGGCCACTTCTTTATCTGTAAGCACTTCATTATAATGCATATACACTTCACCTTGAGAAAGATTTACCACACATGAACTGCACATACCATTTTTACAACTATAGTTTAATGGGATTTTTTGTAACAAGGCAGCTTGTAAAACCGTTTGATGAGCAGCCACTTGAAATTGATATTCGTTTTTATTGATAGATAAAACCACTGTTGCATCTTTAAATTCAGGAATATTTTCATCATTTATCAAAGAACCATCCTCATCATCTTCATCTTCGGGCAAGGTGAAGGTTTCTTTAAAAATAGAATTAGGACTAAATCCTAAGGTGACCATGGTAATAGTAACCATTTCCATGTATAAATAAGGACCACAAGTGTAACATGCGAATTCGCTTTGATGTATATAAGGCTCCACTATTTCTTCTAATCGAAGGCGACTTAAACGGGCTTGAAGTAAATTTTTATTGTTGCTAAAGAACCAATGAATCGTGAAGCGCTGTGAAAAGGTTGATTGCAATTGCGTTAATGATGCATAAAAAATAGTGTCATCTATTGAACGGTTGCTATAAATTAAGACTACTGATGAACGAGAGAAATATAAAACATCTCTAATTAATGCGTAAATAGGACTGATACCACTACCCGCTGCAATAAAAAGCAATTGGGTTGGAATTGGGTTTGATAAAATAAACCTTCCATTGGCGGCTAATCCTTCCAGCCTGTCCCCTACTTTAATTTGTTCATGAAGATACCTTGTGGCTTCACCATTCTCAATCCTTTTAACGGTTATCATCACCTCACTATCTAAAGTATCAACTGTAGAAATAGAATAAGGACGTCTTACCTCCTTACCGTTTATCATCAACAACAAGGTAAGATATTGTCCGCTGGCATACGAAAAACCTTCCGGCTTTAGAAAAGAAATACATCTTGTATCGCCGGTGATATCGGTAATGCTATTAATTACAAAAGAATATTTAATCATTGAATAGGTAAATTCACTTAACAAAGAGGTGAGTGTGCAAACATAATTGATTACCGACAAAATTTTCAATTGCCCTACAATAGTCGTTTATCAGCCTAACTTTACATACACAGCTATTACTAAGTACTAATTTTGAACCCGAAAATTCTTGTTATGAAATTACCTTACTTACCCATTATTATCCTGATATTTATATTAGGTGGTTGTGAACAGTTTGAATTTGACCCTAATCAATCTGTTAGTTATAAAAGTGATGATATGATTCACTTTCGGCAACAACAGCGCTTGAGCAGGTTACCTTATCAAAACAAAACAGTGTTTGCGGTAACCGGCGACTCACATTTAGATTACGATAATCTGGCCTTATTGGTTGAATCAGTTAATAAAGATAAGGAGATAAAACTTTTAGTACACATGGGAGATATAACCGACCATGGATTATTAAAAGAATTCGAATGGGGTAACAATGAATTAAAAAAGTTACGCGTACCATATTTTGTTACCATAGGCAATCATGATGTTGTAGCAAAAGGAGAAGAAGCATACCGAAATATGTTTGGCCCCACCGATTTCAGTTTTGTAACCGACAGTATTAAGTTTGTTTTTTTCAACTCAAATGGTAGAGAATACGGCAATAACAAACATATTCCTAACATCTCAACTTTGCATGATAAATTAGAATCGGAACCGGGAGTTAAAGGGATTTTATTATTTAGTCATGTACCTTATTGGGACAAAGACTTTAACCATTTATTAACCAAAGATTATGTAAAGTTATTGAACAGTTCGCACGACCATACACCTGTTATTGCAGCATTTAACGGGCATTTACATGCAGGAGGAATTACTACCCCTGCTGATACACAAATAAAACATTTGCTTCCCGGGAGTGTAAATGAAAGAAGTTATTTAAAAGTTACCATTGAAAACGGGGTGTTGAGTTATGAAAAAATTTCTTTTTAACTTATTGATTTTTATTTCGCTAAGTGCAGGTGCTCAGCGTACATTTTATGGAGTTGGACAATATGCCGGCAGTATCGGATACTTTAGTATAGGAGTTGGGGTAACATCTAAAAAACAAAAGGCGCATCACGAATTATTATTTGGCCACACACCTAAAGAGTTTGGTGGACCTTTAGATAAGCTAACCTATAAATATTCATGGTATCCATTCAGTATAAAACTTAGTAAGCATTCTGATTTTTATCCAATTAATCCTACCTTATTTGCAGCCCTAAATTTTGGGGATAGATTTGGTTTACAGCAATCATACAAAAAATACGACCACGACTACTACTGGTGGTCGCCGGGATTGCGGTTTCATGGTGGAATAAACATGGCCTTTTCAACTACTTCGTTATTCAAAAAGACCAAAACGATATTTTATTTAGAGGCTAACACAAACGACAGGTATATTACTACCTATTATGACAATACCGGAAACATGGGATTGGGTGATCTATTTTACTTAGGGTTAGGCATAAAAGTAATGCCCAAACGTAATAACTAACGGAGTGCTCGTTTTAAATAATAACTTAGCCACCAACTTGTTGGTGAAATAAATGACGGAAAATCGGTAATCGGTTTACCGTTTCTATCAACCAAAACCTTATGAAAATTCCAACGAGGTTTACTTTGAATACTGCCGTTCAATGATTTATCTCTTAAATATTGAAAAAGTGGGTGTGCCTGAGTTCCCTTAACTTTCACTTTATTAAAAACCGGGAAGGTTGTGCGATATTTAATTGAGCAAAAATCAGCAATATCATTACCATTTAGCGGCTCTTGATTTCCAAAATCGTCGCAAGGAAATGCCAATATTTCAAATCCTTTATCCTTATATTTTGTGTAAATCGTTTCAAGGTCTTTTAATTGAGGCGTAAAACCACATGCGGAAGCAGTATTAACAATTAAAAGGACTTTACCTTTATATTGCTCCAAGCTAATTTCTTTGCCTGCCGGGGTTTGGACTTTAAATTGATAAATCGTATCAGACATAAATTAAAAAACAAGTTAGGGTACGGTTAGTTTTAAGAGCTAATACTAATAAAGAATGGTTATTTATTTTTCATCATCAAATCAAAACCTCATATTATTAGATATTTAATCTAGTTGGTGAGCCAAATTACATCTTTGATTTCATTAAATACTGAACAAAATCATTACTGGCAATTATCATTAAAATTATACGTACAAATTTTAACGATAAACTTTAACTTCGCAACGTGATAAAATGGTGGAAAATAACAGGCGCTTTATTGGTGCTATTTGCAATTGTAAGGGGATTAACAGCGGATGTTCCTCAATTGGCCATATTAGATGAAAGTATTCGTAATTTATTTTACCACGTTCCTATGTGGTTTGGAATGATTTTGTTACTTGGGGGTTCATTAGTTTATGCCATTAAATACCTTAATACAAAAAAACCTGAGTTTGATATTAAATCAATTGAACTTGCCAAAACAGGAATATTGTTTGGCATGATGGGCATTATTACGGGAATGATTTGGGCACAACATACATGGGGCACATTTTGGACTAACGACCCTAAATTAAATAGTGCAGCCATAGGGATGTTGATGTATTTTGCCTATTTAGTGTTAAGATCGTCAATAGAAGATGAAGAGAAGAGAGCTCGTCTTTCTGCAATTTATAATATTGTTAGTTTTCCAACTTTTATTGTATTAATATTTATTCTGCCTAGATTAACCGATAGTTTACATCCTGGCAATGGAGGTAATCCGGGTTTCAATTCGTATGATTTGGATGCAAAACTTCGGATGATATTTTACCCTGCGGTTTTAGGCTGGACATTAATTGGATATTGGATGGCCGACTTATCCACTAGGTTATCATTATTAAAGTACAAAAAAGAAAATGAATAGTTTAATAAACCATATTTTATTACAAACTGAAACTGTTGCACCGGCAAACAATAAGTTTGAGGTAGTAGTTTATGTATTGGCAGTTATATTTTTAATAATTGTAGGATACCTAATCGTATTAGATAAGAAAATAAAAAATTTAGAAGACAAAAAATAAGTATCATGAAAAAAACGCATATCATATTAATTGCATTAATTTCAGTAGCAATTGGTGCAATTTTTAGTACTTATGGAGATGCCAGCACCTATGAAAACTTTAAAAAAGCGGCAGAAAATCCTGACAAAGAATATCACATTGTTGGTGTATTGAACAAAAACAAACCGAGAGAATACAATCCTCAAGTTGATGCTAATTTGTTTACCTTTTATATGATTGATGAAGCGGGTGAAGAAAAAAAGGTAGTTTACCGCGCCCCTGAGCCGGCTGATTTCGAAAGAAGTGAAAAAATTGTTATCATAGGTAACATAAATGGTGAAGTGTTTGAAGCTGACAAGATATTATTAAAATGCCCTAGTAAATATAATGAAGGCGAAATCCCCAAAGGATAATTAGGAAGAATAATCGATGAAATGCCGCTTTTTAGCGGTATTTTTTTTAACGTTGTTTTAACAATCCCAAACTAATTCCATAAACTTGCCTTATTACTATAATAAGATTGACATTGTTAAAAAAAGCGACTTTATGTGTTTTTGGAATTTTATTTATCACCCAAATAAACGGGCAGATTTTAAAAGATAAAATCAAAAAAGCCTCGGAGCTTCCGGCAAGGGTAAGTGACAAATATTTCGATGATACTACCTCTAAGCCCAACTACTTAATTTATCCAACCATTGCATTTACCCCGGAAACGAATTGGGAAATTGGTTTAATAAACTTGTTTTTATTTTATGCGAAAAACGACAAAAACAATCGCTTAAGCGAGGTTAATACCTTTACCTTTTATACCGTAAACAAGCAATATGGATTATGGATGGATCATGCCATTTACGGAAACAAAGACAAGTATTTTTTTCTAGGGAAAGCGAGGTTTCAGTACTTTCCATTAAAATATTATGGGATAGGAAATCAAGCACCTAAAAATGATTATTCAGTAATAAACAGCTACAGCATTCAGGTACGAGAGCGGGTATTAAAAAAAATAAAAGGTAATTTATTTGGCGGAGTAGAATTTGATTTACAAAGCATCAATGGTGTGAGTTTTGGAGGAAATCCAAGGATTTTGAATGATAAGCCGTTGGGAGCAGGTGGCTCAACCAACATAGGAATTGGGGCAGGAATTGTTTATGACAAACGACACAACGTTTTAAATGAACGAAAAGGCAAATTTGCAGAATTGGCTTACCTCAATTATAGTCCTATCATTGGTAGTTCGTTTAAATTTCATAGTTTGTTATACGACATGCGTTTGTTTAGGAAAGGATTTGGCAAAGGACAGGTATTTGCTGTACAAAGTATGGGGCAGTTTAACTTCGGTGATGTACCTTTTAACATGCTTAGTTTAATGGGCGGCGAAAGTATGATGAGGGGCTATTATTTAGGAAGATTTAGAGATAAACATATGGTAACTGCTCAGGCTGAATATCGTTTTTTACCATTTCCATTCAGCAAACGCATTGGTGGAGCAGTATTTCTGGCTGCAGGCTCAATTGAACCAAGTTTGCCTTCTTTTAAATTTGGAGATGTTAAGGCTGCCGGAGGCGCCGGTTTAAGGTATTTAGTATTTTCAAGCAAGGACATTTTCGTCAGATTTGACATGGCTTTTACTCGGGAAGGTAATGGCTTTTACCTGTTTATAGGAGAAGCCTTTTAACATGGCTTCATAATTATGGATTATATCCCTATCAAAAACTTAAAGTATACAACTTATTTGTAGGTTGAATTGTTACTTTTGCAGGACTAATAAAACAGCATCGTGAACGAAGTACAATATATTGGTGAAAGGTTGATTTTTGGCAATCTTGGACATTTAGCAGTTGTAGTATCATTTGGTACAGCCATTATTGCATCCATCTCTTATTTATTTGCAGCCAATAATCCGGAAGAAAAAAGTTGGCAACAAATTGCTACGGCGGCATTTTACACCCATACGGTATCAGTGCTAACAATTATTTTGGCCTTATTTTTAATCATCAAACTGCATTTGTTCGAATATCATTATGCCTGGCAACATTCGTCAAAAGATTTACCTGCCGAGTATATGATTTCGTGTTTTTGGGAAGGACAAGAAGGAAGTTTCTTGCTTTGGATTTTTTGGCATGTTGTAATTGGTAACATACTTTTACGTACCTCAAAAAATTGGAAAAATGAAGTAATGACGACCGTTATGCTTTGTCAGGTAGTTCTAACTTCTATGTTGATAGGCATAAAAATTTTAGGTTACAAAGTTGGAAGTAGTCCGTTTGAATTGTTAAGAAATGCTGTGGAAGGACCAATATTTAAACAACCCGATTACCTTAGCAAAATTACCGACGGAAATGGGCTAAACCCCCTTCTTCAAAATTACTGGATGGTTATTCATCCGCCAACCTTATTTTTCGGTTTTGCAACAACCATTATTCCATTTGCTTATGTTATTGCTGCCTTATGGAAAAGAGATTATACCAATTGGATAAAACCTACATTACCTTGGGCATTAATTAGTGTAATGGTATTAGGAACCGGTATTATTATGGGTGGTTTTTGGGCTTATGAAAGTTTAAGTTTTGGCGGGTATTGGGCATGGGACCCCGTTGAAAATGCATCCTTAATTCCTTGGCTAATTTTAATTGCCGGAGTTCACGTGTTGTTGATTTATAAAACTACCGGCAACTCACTTATTCCGGCAATGATTTTATTGGTGCTTAGCTTTCTGTTGGTATTATATGCAACATTTTTAACCAGAAGCGGAATTTTAGGTAATGCCTCTGTTCATTCGTTTACCGATTTAGGAATGAGTGGTCAACTGCTATTGTTTATAGGAGTATTTGTAATAATATCAGTTGTATTGATGGCAATGAGGTGGCGCGAAATTCCTTCAAGTGCCAAAGATGAGCAAGTTTACACCAGAGAATTTTGGATGTTTATTGGAGCATTAATCCTTTCTATTTCGGCCTTTCAAATATTTGCTACAACCTCGCTACCGGTGTTAAACAAAATATTGGGTACAAACCTAGCCCCCCCGGGAGATGTAATTGCGCATTATAATAAATGGCAGATGCCAATGGCAATTTTAATTGCCATATTAACAGGCATTGCTCAAGTGTTAAAATATAAAAAGAATGGTAAAGAAGGCTATATACCATTATTAACTCATTCAGCCATTGCGATTGTTTTATCAGTTGGTGCCATGTTTTTCTTTAATATAGAAAATTGGTTTTATGTAGGTTTAATGTTTGCCTCGTTATATGGCATCATTGCCAATATATCAATGATGAAACCTGTGTTTACCGGTAAAATAAAAATGGTAGGGGCAAGTGTTGCACACATTGGATTTGGATTACTTCTTATTGGAGTATTGGTTTCTTCGGCAAACAAAGAGGTAATATCAATTAATCAAAGCGGAAAGATGTTGAATCCTGAATTTGATTCACAAGCCAATATGGAGCATGTATATTTAGAAAAAGGCAAGCCCTTATTGATGAGTAACTATGAAATTGAATACCGCGCTGATAGTACTGAATGGGTAAATAACTATTATCAGGTTCATTATAAAAAAATCAATCCAGAAAATAATGCAGTTGAATATGAGTTTGATTTATATCCTAATGCACAAATAAACCCTAAGATGGGATTAGTGGCCAACCCCGATACCAAACATTATATCAGCCATGATGTATTCACGTATGTAAGTTCAATACCAAAGGAAAAATCAACCAAATTTGTACATGAGCAAATTCACATGATTAAGCCGGGTGATACTATTATTACAAACAATGGTTATATCATTTTAACCAATATTAATTCGAATGTAAACGACGCCCTTACCAACACTAAAAACTTGAGCTTATTAATTGGAGCCGAGTTAAAAGTGGTTACCTTAAAGGGTACTTTTGATGCCATGCCTATGTATGGAATTCAGGATAATAAAGAGGTGAATTTTGAAAGCATTGTAGATGAGGCACGCTTGAGAATTAGGTTTTTAGGAGTTGATACCAAAAACAAAACCATAAAAATTGAAACAGCCGAACAAGATACGAGTGGCGATTTTATAATTATGAAAGCAATTGTATTTCCATGGATAAACTTGGTTTGGGGTGGTACTATCATTATGGTTATTGGATTCTTTCTGGCCATTATCCGAAGGATTAAAGAATTCCGAAAAACTGTTGTGTAAAATTTTTTGTGGGGACCAAAATTATTTTGTTTAACCAAGGTTAAACAAGTAGCTTTGTTTTTCCCCATTCAGTACACAATTATGATCAACCAAATAGTAATTATTGGTTCAGGAAATATCGCCACCTGTATTTCAAAGGCATTTAAAAGTAAAGGTTTAGAAATAAACCAGGTTTACAGCAGAAACCTAGCTCATGCTGTCGAGCTAGCCGAATTGGTGTCGGCCCAAGCTATAGATGACTTAACCAAAATTAATCCAAACGCTGATTTATATTTGATTGCTGTTAAAGACGATGCCATAGAATACGTATCTAATCATCTTGAAGTGAAAGGTATTGTTGTGCATACATCGGGAAGCACTCCGATAGACGTTTTGCACAAGCATAAAAAACATGGGGTGTTTTATCCATTACAAACCATAAAAAAGGAACATCAGCCAGAATTTATAACCATGCCCATTTTAATTGAAGGAAATCATGAGTTTGAATTGAAGGCCTTACATGAATTGGCAGAAAAACTTTCGGGACAAGTATATGAAGTTACTACACGTCAGCGCCAATCGTTACATATTGCAGCTGTATTTGCGAATAACTTTACCAACCACATGCTAGCCATGGCCAAACAACTGATGCAAGACAATGAGTTGGATTTTGAATTATTGAAACCACTAATTATTCGTACTGCATTGAATGCTGTTGAGAACGACCCATTAAAAGTACAAACAGGACCGGTTATGAGAAAAGACTCGGCAACTATTGAAATGCACCTCGACTTATTAAGGAATAAGCCAACCTATCGCCAGGTATATGAAATGATGAGTCAAAGTATTCGTGATTTTCACTCAGTTAAATATCAATAATATCAACGCAAGAAAAAGCTATAATTAGCTATATTTGTTTGCATAGTATTACTGATGAATAACAGCATAGAACCAATTACTTGTTTTGTATTTGACATTGATGGAGTGCTTACCGACGGCACTGCCATTTGCTTAGAAAGTGGAGAACAAGCACGTACATTTAATATTAAAGATGGATATGGCATCGAGCGTGCTTTGTTGGCAGGATATCATGTAGCAATTATTAGCGGAGGTAACCAAATAGGCGTAAGAAAGCGTCTTGAATTTCTAAAAATAAAACACATTTTTTTGGGGGTTAAGGATAAGGTTGAAAGTTTACAGCATTTATTAAAAGAACTACAACTTAACACGAACCAAGTATTGTTTATGGGTGATGATTTACCGGATTATGATGTTATGAAAATGGTAGGCCTCCCTTGCTCACCTGCTGATGCGGTTGAAGAGATTAAACATATAAGTAAAGTGGTTGCCCAGAAACAAGGTGGCAAAGGCTGCGTTAGGGAAATAATTGAATTGGTAATGAAACAACAAGGTACTTGGAGAAAATTCGACCAAGAAAATATAAATAATTAAGGTACGTTATTAAAAATATGAAACAATTTTTATTTGTGTTATTAACAATGATTTTCGGTTCAAGTGCTATGGCAAATCGTGTATTAATACCTATGGGTGCCGAACAAAAAAATCATTTAAAAGCATACGGAATTGCATATTGGGTGCTACAAAAAGAACTGGATGTTGATTGGTTATTAAATTATCGTGATGGCAGTTTTTTATTACCCTATCAAGATCAAATTGAAAAAGAATGCAGGGTGCGCGGTATCACTTATGATGTTATAACAGAAGCGGAGGTTGGACTAATTTTAGCAGAAATAGCCAAGCCTGATGTGAATATGGAATTAGTTAAACTGCATAAAGCACCAAAAATTGCCGTGTATTCACCTAAAACAAAACAACCTTGGGATGATGCAGTAACCATGGTATTAAGTTATGCCGAAATTCCTTATGAAACCATTTTTGATGATGAAGTATTAAGCGGAAAACTTCCAACGTTTGATTGGCTGCATTTACATCATGAAGATTTCACCGGACAGTACGGAAAATTTTGGTCTTCATTTCAACATACGGCTTGGTATCAAGCAGAGGTTAGGGAAGCTGAGGCTATGGCAGCTAAACATGGTTTTAAAAAAGTAAGTGAATTAAAGTTAGCAGTAGCCAAAAAAATTAGAGACTATGTTTCAGGTGGCGGATTTTTATTTGCCATGTGCAGCGCTACCGATAGTTATGATATTGCATTAGCTGCTGATGGAGTTGATATCTGTGAAAAAATGTTTGATGGTGATGCTGCTGATTACAGCGCTGATGCGAAATTGAATTATGGAAACACCTTCGCTTTTAAAGACTTTAAGTTAAAAATGAATCCTTACGAGTATGAGTATTCATATATTGACGCAACTCCTGAAACACGCCCCATTACTGAACAAAATGATGTGTTTACCTTGTTTGAATTTTCGGCTAAATGGGATGTTGTTCCTACCATGCTTTGTCAGAATCACACAAAAGTGATTAAAGGTTTTTACGGACAAACAACTGCTTATCGTAAGCAATTTATTAAAAGTGATGTGTTGGTTATGGGAGAATGTAAACCCTTAGGTGAAGCGAGATATTTACATGGCACCTTCGGTAAAGGCACTTGGACATTTTATGGAGGGCATGATCCGGAAGATTACCAACACCAAATTGGCGAAGTAATCCTCTATTTGGTGTTATTATATAAGCTTTAATTAGAGCAAACATATCCTCTTCATCTGGCATGTCATCTTTATTCAATCCCCAATAAACACCTCTTACTTGATTTTTGTAAATTAAATTATCTACAA
>JALONK010000077.1 GCA_025454975.1 Bacteroidia bacterium | reverse complement strand
ATTAACAGTTTATAACATGTTAGGAGCAAAAGTGTATGATGAGCAAGTAAATGCTTCAGACCTAAGCAGCAAACAAATAAATATTGAAAGTGTAATGCCGGGCATTTATGTGGTATATGTGCAACAAGGTAATCAGGTGTACAGCCAGCGAATTACAGTCAAATAAGGTATTCTAATATTCATCAAAAAAAGGTCGGCTGGTTCCGACCTTTTTTTATGGCTTTGATTATTCTTTAAATAATTTTTCAAGTGGAATTTTCAGTCGAAGCGGTATTCGAACGCCCAAAAATAATCTGAAGGTTGAATAGTTATGTTCAATTAATGCGTCGTATCTTCCTTCAGAAAATCCGTAAGTAACAACATTAATTCCTGTATAAAAATTTTTGCTATTATATCCTAAAGCAAAACGTAATTCGTAATATGAACCAATTTCATACTTTCGATTAAGTTTATCACCATTGTTTAATTCACCTTGCGTAGTTCGTAATCCAAAACCTGGTATAAAGCTAATGTGTGCAAACGCTCTTTTTTTCACAACAAATGTATGCAAGTAACCAAAGGTTATGGAGTGATTAACGGTTAAACTTTCTTTAATTGCAGCGGAAGCTCCAAATTCAGGTTGTTTTTCAGAAGGAATCAAAGAAGAGTCGGCTACAGTTTTATAAACAGCACTTGCCAATCCTAATGTAAATGTTCCGGCACTTTTTAACTGTTGATCAATTTGCCACAAGGTTGCATTGTGCGAATATTTTTTGTGATTAAAAATATAATTGAAGTTGGTGTGCAATATATGGTTGTTTATATCATCTCGTTTAGCTGTTAGTCGTTCATCATCAAGTGAAAAGTCTAAACCTTGTTGGGTTCTATAAAATGCACGTGCCCAATATTTATTTGAAGTTATCCCGAATGAAAATCCTTGAACAATCATATCACTAAGCGAGAAATTTTGATTTTGTCCGGCAGATGTAGTGTAAGAAAAGGTTAGCCATTTATAATCAATTCCTATACCAAACGCTGCAGGGTCAGAAGCATTATACATTAAGTTTAGATTATCATTTAACCTACTGCTCACAGTTAAATCATAATCCGATTGATCAACAAGTAGGGTTACACATAATTTATTGTAATTTTCTTTAACATAATTAGTGTCGTACTTACTTATTTGAGCATAGAGTGGAGAGCTTATAAACACAAAGCCTAATGCTTGCAATATAAAAAATCTGTAAGCCATGTTTAAATCCACGTGATTATATACTCATCAAACTTTAACCAAAATATATTAAATTGATGTACACCATTTTTATGCAATATACCGCCTAATGGTATTGATTGAATTAGGGATGATGGTAAAGTGATTTGCATTTCATTTTTAAAATCAACTTCTTTTTTTCCATACCATTTATAAATGGTTTCCTTTGCGCTCCAAATTAAGGTTGCAGCTAGGATAGGTGACTCGTTCCCTTGCATAGATTCCAATTCGGAATGATGAAGAAACTTACTGCTTACGCGCTGTACACGTGAGTCAATTTTTTCAATATCAACAGCACAGTTTCTCACTTTTGATATGATTACTGCTGCAAAAGTAAAGCTGTGTGAAATAGAGATAAAGTATTTTTGACTACCCACTTCAAGATGTGGTTTATTAAATTCGTCTTTATACAAAACTATATGAGGGCTATCGTTGAAATAAGAGCAAATGATTGCCCGGCTAGCCATCCAATGTAAATTGTTTTTCGAGCGAGGCGTTTGTTCATCCGCAATATTAACTGATAATAAACTGAGGTCATTAGCAGATTCAGTGATGTGCCATAGAATTAAATCCGTATTTTCGTCAACCCGTATTTTTTGCTTAAAAGGCATGGTAATAAATTCAGTTTCAAAAGTAACACAATTTTCAGGCCATCAAGGTTCAATTTATGCTATTGGACAAGGTTCAAGTTCTGATTTTTTTTACACAGGGGGAAATGAAGGTTTTATTGTTGAATGGAATATTAATCTTCCTGAAAATGGTAAACTATTAGTTAAAGTAAACCGACCGGTTTATAGCTTTTTATTGGATCAATCAGTTCAAATATTATACAGTGGAACAGCTTCGGGCCATTTGCATGTTATTGATTTAGCAGAACGTAAAGAAATAAGAAATATCGAGGCTCACCATTCCGGTATTTTTGATATGTTGGCTTATGGACAGTTTATTATCACTGCCGGTGGCGATGGATTGGTTAAAATTTGGGACAAGGTAAACCTGAATCTGGTACAAGTGTTGAATTATAGCAATAAAAGTGCAAGAACCTTAGCCATTAATCATAAGCTTAAGTTGTTAGCTATTGGCTATTCTGATTATCATATAAGGGTTGTTGATTTAAATGGATTAAATTTACTTCAAACTATACCTGCTCATAATAATTCAGTTTTTAGTTTAGCATTTCATGAAGATGAATCTTTATTATTATCAGGAGGAAGAGATGCTATGCTAAAATCATGGTTGGTGAACAAACAATTTGCGGAAGATGTAGTTGTTCCTGCCCATACATTACATATCAAACATATAGCTTTTAATCCATCAAATAATTTATTTGCAACCGCTAGTATGGATAAAACAATAAAGATATGGCGTGTTGATGGTTTCCAACTTTTAAAGGTAATTGATTATGCCAGGTACAAAGGCCATACCAACAGTATTAATAAAATTCTTTGGTTAGGCGATGAAACATTTGTTACTGTAAGTGATGATAAAACAGCCATTTTATGGCGTATTAATTAGTTTGTGAATATGAAGTTAATTAAAGATGTGATACGATTGCTTGAATCTTGGGCACCGTTAAGTTTACAAGAAGATTATGATAATGCAGGATTAATAACCGGCGATAGAGAAGCAGAGGTAAGCGGTGTTTTGATATCATTAGATTGTACACCATCAGTTATTGATGAGGCCATTCAAAAAAAATGTAATCTTATCATAGCGCATCACCCTGTTATTTTCAAAGGCCTGAAAAAAATAACGCCGGTTAATGAAATCGGAAGAAGTATCATTAAAGCAATAAAACATGATATTGCCATTTACGCCATTCATACCAATTTAGATAATGTTGCGCATGGTGTTAACCTTAAATTGGCACAAAAGCTAGAATTGGTAGCACCAAAGATTTTAGTACCTAAGCCTAATATTGTGAATAAGGTGAGTGTATATGTTCCTAAAAGTCATTTGGTTCAACTACAGCAAGCGATGTTTAATGCTGGAGCAGGACAAATTGGAAATTATAGTGAATGTAGCTTCTATTCAGAGGGTAAAGGTACTTTTAAAGGTAACAGCTTAACCAATGCATTTGTTGGTGAGCCTGATAAACAACATACAGAAGCAGAATATAAATTAGAGGTAGTGGTTCCGGAGTATTCATTAACTCAAGTAATTAACCAAATGATTGCAGCTCATCCTTACGAAGAAGTTGCATACGATGTGGTGAGGTTAAATAATGTGCATAAACAAGTTGGAAGTGGTATGGTAGGAAAATTGACACACCCAATGACGGTAGAAGATTTTTTAAGGCATGTGAAAACTAAACTCAATTTACATGTAATTAAACACACCCATTATGGTCAAATCATTGAAAATGTGGCAGTATGTGGTGGATCCGGAAGTTTTTTATTACAAGATGCCATTTCATCCGGGGCAGAGGCATTTATAACTTCAGACTTTAAATATCACGAGTATTTTAATCATCAAAACCGACTAATGATAACAGATATTGGGCATTATGAAAGCGAAATTTCAACAATTGAACTTATATCTGAGGAAATTTTAAAAAAATCACCTAAGTTTGCGGTCATTTTAACGGAAATTAATACTAATCCAATAACATATTATATATAAAAATATGGCTGCTAACACTGAATTAAGCGTAGAACAAAAACTGAAAGCCCTTTACAGGCTTCAATTAATCGACTCAAAAATTGATAAATTAAGGTCGGTTAGAGGTGAATTACCCATGGAGGTTGCCGACTTAGAGGATGAGTTAGCCGGATTGGAAACCAGAAGCGAGAATTTAGATGCTGAGGTTAAGCAAATGGAGCAATCTATTTCGAGCAATAAAGCGAAAATAATGGACGCAAAAGCGAACATTAAAAAATATGAAAAACAACTTGAAAATGTTAAGAACAACCGTGAGTTCGATGCATTAAATAAAGAAATTGAAATTGCCGGATTAGAGGTTCAAGCAGCGGAAAAGCGTATCAAAAATCTTCAGTTTGATATTGATCAAAAGAAGTTATCGAAAGAAACTTTAAGTACTGAACTTGACGGAAGAAAAGTTGATTTGAAAAATAAAAAGGCTGAATTGGATACGATTGTTGAAGAAACAGAGAAAGAAGAAAGAGAATTACTTAATTCAAGAGAAAAAGCTTCAGTTGGTATTGAAGAAAGACTGTTAAAAGGATATAACAGCATTAGAGGAAATGTTAAAAATGGAATTGGTGTAGCTTTAATCGAAAGAGATGCTTGTGGAGGCTGTTTTTCGAAAATTCCACCTCAGCGTCAGGCTGATATACGTCAACGTAAAAAAATATTGGTGTGTGAACACTGCGGTCGTGTGTTGGTTGACCCACAATTAGCAGAAGAAGTTTCAATTTAAGTCATACTTAATAGTGGGTATTATTCAATTACTCATCGCTGAAAGAGCAAGGTTATGTTTAATATCCTTGCTCTTTTTTATTAATATCAAACAGGTTTATTCTAACCCTAACGCAATTTTTCATTTTAACTCGAATTGTATTGAAGCGCAAAAACATATTAGCGCGCTTCGTTTATCTAAAGCTCAGGAATGGATTAACCTAGAGAGAACAAACAACCCTAAGAATGCAGCCGTTCATTACCTTGAAAGTTGTTTGGAC
>JALONK010000019.1 GCA_025454975.1 Bacteroidia bacterium | reverse complement strand
GCAGGTTCTGGTACCTGTCATACCTATGATATCCCAATAATTTGCGCTATCGCCAATACTATTATTAACAAAAGCATAAGGACTGTTTACCCATACGGTATCAATACCTTTATTATAAGCAAAGTTGGCAATTGGAGGGAATAAATTTGGATTTGGACCGGTAGAAACAGGATTTGCTGTAATCCTGATATTAGTGCGACTGGTATATGTTGTAGCAGCGCCACCTGTTGGACACATAACACCTGTAAGTTGATCGCTCCATGATTGCACTACGCTTGCAAATGGAGTATTACTAACCTCAACTTGTGGTGAATTTGACCAGTTATTATTACCATTATCATGGCAAATATCAAAAAGTAAATTGGAAGTACCATCCCATAAGAACGGCGCATTGAACGTATGCGTATTCCAACCAGGAATTACTGAATAATTAACCGGATTGGTAACGGTGGTAAGGTTTAGGTTATCAAAATTAGCAGTTAAAGCAGTAAGGGTAGTTTGCTTAACTTTAATAGTAAAATTTTGATGAGCACCTGCACCATTAAGGTTGGTAACATTCATGGCTAGTGCATTAATATTAGCAGGGCCGGCTAAACCAAGCGCGTTTAATTCTGAAGCTAAAATAAGCACTTGATAACGAGATTGGGAAAACCAAGCGCCATAAGGAGCGGGCTGTCCATTGTTTGGGCTTGCAGCCGTTCCGGTACCAACTTGAACAATAATTTGGGCTTGCGATACTGTGGAAGTTAGTAAGGCAATAAATAAAGTGAGCACCAAATAATAGGATTTGTATATATTTTTCATTAGAGTTAATTTTCAATCAAAATCTAAATTATTTAAAATAAATGAGATACCAAAATATTAAAGAAAATTTTAATAAATAGAACCTAAAACTAATTTCACTTTAATTTACAGCGAAAGATTGAAGGCATCATATATAAAAGGCAATCAGGCTTGATAACACAAAACATGTAACCCACTAAAAACAGTATATTATAATATTTATCATAATTACATCTAAAATATATGGCCAAATCATAGAATAGCTTAATTGCGAAATAAATAAACTGAAATTTATATTACTTAACTTCACAAAAAACACTTGCTAAGCTATTAATTATCCAGAATCAAATAAATTTAAAACAACCATAATTAACATAATGATTGAAACTGTAAGATTAATTTTAAAACCATTAACCTATAATCAGTTACTGAAACACGCTAAAAATGATTATTCATTAGAGGCTGAGTTAGGATTGGAAAAAACATCAAAAATTATTTCAACTGAACTAAAAGAAGCGTTAGAGCAAAATATATTACCAAATGTTGCCGACATCACAAAAAATTATTTGTATTCAACATTATGGACAGCTATTTCAAAGGCTGAAAATAAAATAGTTGCCGACATGTGTATATTTGGTGAGCCAAATGCCGATGGGGAAATTGAAATTGGATATGGTACTTATGATGAGTTTCAAGGACGAGGTTACATGACGGAAATAGTCGGTGGATTTATCACTTGGGCAAAAGCACAAAATAACATAAATGCAATAACTGCCGGCACAGATAAAACCAATATTGCTTCATTCAAAGTTCTTGAAAAAAACAACTTTGTAAAAACTGCTGAAAATGAAACCTATTTACAGTGGAAGTTAATACTGGAAAAATGAGATTATTAACCACTGATATATAATAAACTTAGTTATAATGAGTGTAATGATAAGCTTAAAGTAATTTGAATTGAATTAGAATGTTTTTAAGGTCAATTAAAAGAACCGGTAAACATTACTCTAGTCATGAAGAATATAAGTGTGTTAGCAGATTTGTGGTATTCAACTTATCAGAGGTTTATTATCATAGTGGAGTTTATTTGCAGACATTACTCAAAAAAGCACTTAGAAAACCAGAATGACGGGAGTTGCTAATGGATAACTTAATAATTCAAAAAATCGTTGAATAACTTTTTAAACGAGCATAAAAAAGCCCTCGTAATCAAGGGCTTTTAATGTACCCAGAGCCGGGGTCGAACCGGCACGGGTTTTGAATCCACTGGTGTTTGAGACCAGCGCGTCTACCAATTCCGCCATCTGGGCAGTACATTTTTGATAAGTGGGATGCAAATATAGACAAACTCCATATTTAATCAAGTTTAATATCAAAATTGGATAAGCCCCGGCCATTTTATTCACCTCAAGTAAATACCTAAATGATTAGGCCGGGGCAGTTCGATTATGGTTCTAAACCCAATAAAGGAGTTTTACCATCTGTAATAATTACTTTGCTGTTATTGCTACGACTCAAGTTTTGAAAGGCTTCAATCTGCTTGTTGCGTAATACCATATTATTTAAACTACGATTCAACATATCATTAGCTTTTGCTTGTGCCTCTGCTTCTCTTAAAGTAGCATTTGCGCGCCCTTCAGCTTCTAGTTCTAAAATACGCTTTTGAGCTTCGGCTGCTACAATACGGCTGTTTTTATCACCTTCTGCTTGTATTAATTTACGTTCAGCTTCTCTCCTTTCTTTCTCTTTTGCAAACTCCATGCGTTGCGCATCTTGCTCGGCTTGCATCTTCTCCTCGATACTTTTAGCTAAGCCCGCCGGTAATACAATGCTCTTCATCAACACCTGTTCAATAATAAATCCTCTAGATTCTAATAACTCCATCATTCTTGATTTAATCTCACTTTCAATGATGCTTCGCTTATTACTATGCATGTCTTTTGCTTCAAACTTTGCACATATATCGGCAGCGGCTGACCTGAAAATTGGTTTAATTAAAACCTCTTCGAATTGTATTCCGGTTTCTACTAAAATCAAAGGAACTGCTTCACGCCTGATGCGATATAATATTGAAATTTCACTATTTACTGTTAAACCCTCTTTTGATGGTAATCCTAAGTTCATTTCTATGTTCACAGTTCGAACCTTTAAAGTGATGATTTTACTTAAGAATGGATTGAAAAATTTCGCTCCCGGATCAATTACAGTTGTATCCAACCTTCCTAGTTTTCTTCTTACCCCAATTTCGTCTTGTACAATAATTTTGCAAGAACTGGCTGTAATCACTAATGCCAATAAAATAATAGCTGTAGTATGTTTCATAATAAAGATTAATTTGTACTCTTAGCCTAAGCAAAAAACTGACCAAATTTGAAAGTATTAGTTTTATCAATACTTCCACTTTCTTAACACAAAAATGATGTTAGGTTGTTACCGGATAATTTAGCTAATATTGTTTGGAAAAATGAATAGAAATATCACAGACGGAATCAATTTATTGTCAAAGCTTAATAACCGGCGTATATGGAATTTTGTGAAGTTGTATGCAAGTTATTATTATTCGAAAACAACCAAAAAACCTGTTATTTGGGGTAACCCAACCAGTATCGAAATCGAACCAACAACTAGTTGTAATCTTCGTTGCCCGCAATGCCCAAGCGGCTTGCGCGAATTTACAAGAGATACTGGTATGCTTGGAATTGACTTATTTAAGAAAGTTATTGATGAGTTAGAACATGATTTGGTTTGGTTGATTTTATATTTTCAAGGTGAACCGTTTTTAAATAAATCATTTCTTGATTTTGTGCGTTATGCTTCGTCAAAAAATATTTACACTGCTACCAGTAGTAATGCACACTATTTTACTGATGACTTGGCGAAAGAAACAGTGTTGAGTGGATTAGACAGATTGATTATTTCTATAGATGGCACAACACAGGATACTTACGGAAAATACAGGATTGGTGGTAAAATAGATAAAGTAATTGATGGTACATCGAAGTTACTATATTGGAAAAAAAAACTTGGTAAAACCACTCCGCATATTATCTGGCAATTCATAGCCTTTAAACATAACGAACATCAAATTCCGGAAATTAAAAGATTGGCAAAGGAGATTGGCGTAGATGAACTTGGAATTAAAACTGCCCAAATTTACGATTATCAAACCAGCGATGCTTTTATACCAGAGAATAATGATTTAAGCAGATACGAAAAACAACCTGACGGTAGTTATAAAATAAAAAATAAACTATTAAACCAATGCTGGAGAATGTGGCGAGGCAGTGTAATAACTTGGGACGGTTTGGTAGTACCTTGTTGTTTTGATAAAGATGCAACACATCGCTTCGGAAATACAAGTACTGAATCTTTTAGCTCAGTATGGCGAAATGAAGCTTACCAAAGATTTAGATCTGCTATTTTAAAAAGTAGAAAAGAAATTGATATCTGTACCAATTGTACGGAAGGCACTAAAGTATGGAGTTAATTTATCGCGTTCTCGAGAAAAGGCCATACGATAACTATCGCAAAAATGATAAAAACTATGCCACTGCCAACATTTAATTTATGCATATATTCCTTTGATAGTATGTGACGTAGTTTACCTGCAAAATAGGCTATGGCAAACATGGTAAAAAACATTGTGGCTAATACTACCAGATAAAATAGCATAACCTGATTTAAATTAAAGAGATAAACTGTTTTGACATAAGTTGTGAGCGCCATCCAACTCACTAAAATCATAGGATTTATACTGTTTAACATTATTCCCTTTAAAACATACAATATATCTTTCTTTTCAACAGGAGCAGCATCATTGCTATGATCAACTTCCTTCTTCAATATGGAACGTAAGCCAATAATCATTAAAAAAACAAATCCTACTCCCCTTATTTCATTATTAAACTTAATCATCTCATCCACTATAAACGAAGTTCCTAAAACAGCTACTGCAATAAAAAATGCATCACTAAGCACTACACCTAGTGCAATAAATAATGACTGGTTTAGCCCCCTTTTAATGCTTGTTTGTATTAACGAAAAAAATACTGTTCCGAAGGTTAAAGTAAACAATAACCCGGTAACTACCCCTTTCCATATTGGTTCTATAAATTCCATTACAGCAATGATAATAAAAAAACCGGGCTGCTCAAATGCAACCCGGTTGGTTTATATAGGAATAATCGTATTCTACAATGATTAATTATAAATTCCCAACCATATTTTCAGGCTTAACCCAGGCATCAAACTGCTCGTTAGTTAACAAACCCAAACCAATAGCTGCTTCTCTTAATGTTTTGTTTTCTTTATGTGCTGTTTTAGCAATTTTCGCAGCATTTTCATAACCAATATGTGGGTTTAAAGCTGTAACCAACATTAAACTGTTTTCTAAATGGCGTTGGATAATATCATGATTAGGTTGAATACCAATTGCACAATTATCATTAAAACTTACACAGGCATCTCCAATTAGTCTTGCGCTTTGTAATACATTAGCTGCTATCAACGGTTTAAATACATTTAATTCGAAATGACCATTGCTTGCACCAACACTAACAGCAACATCATTACCCATTACCTGAGCCGCTACCATAGTTATCGCTTCCGGTTGGGTTGGATTAACCTTACCGGGCATGATTGATGAACCTGGCTCATTGTCAGGGATAATAATTTCACCTATACCACTACGCGGACCTGAAGATAACATGCGTATATCATTTGCTATTTTCATTAAACTAACCGCAACTCTTTTTAAAGCACCGCTTAGTTCAACCATTGCATCATGCGCAGCTAAAGCCTCAAATTTATTTGGTGCTGTAACAAATGGTAATCCGGTAAATTCAGCAATTTTTGATGCTACCAACACGTCATAACCCTTTGGTGCATTGAGGCCGGTACCAACAGCAGTACCACCTAAGGCTAGTTCTTTTACCATCTCCAGGGCATTGTTTAAAGCACGAATACCATTATCTAGTTGTTGCACATAACCACCGAATTCTTGTCCTAAAGTTAATGGCGTTGCATCCATAAAATGCGTTCTGCCTGTTTTAACAATATGTTTAAATGAAGTTGCCTTTTCTGCTAAAGTGTCGCGTAGCTTTTGAATACCCGGAATTGTGGTTTCAACCACCATTTTATAGGCAGCAATATGCATTGCTGTTGGATAGGTATCATTTGAAGATTGCGATTTATTTACATCATCATTTGGGTGTAATACCTTTTTTTCATCACTAAGTTTACCTCCATTTAATACATGTGCACGATAGGCAATAACTTCATTCGCATTCATATTGCTTTGTGTACCGCTTCCGGTTTGCCAAATTACTAATGGAAACTGCTCATCTAACGCACCTGTAAGAATTTCGTCGCACACCTTACTAATCAAATCTCGTTTATCGGTTGAAAGAACACCTAAATGGCAATTGGCATGCGCAGCTGCCTTCTTCAAATATGCAAAAGCATGTATCACTTCTTTCGGCATACTTGCTTCCGGTCCGATTTTAAAATTGTTCCTTGAACGCTCAGTTTGAGCCCCCCAGTACTTGTCGGCTGGTACTTTTACCTCGCCCATAGTATCGTGTTCTATTCTATATTTCATTGTACTTATATTAACAGTCGGCAAAAATATAGGTTTTCAATTATGGTGTGTTAAGATATTTGTCAATTTGAGATTTATGGTGTTAACTTAAACCTACTTTCAAATTAAATTGTATTAAAGTGTTTGGTATTTAGCATATAATATATTAGTTTCCAATACGATTGAACCAATATGCTTACCCTTTTACAATACCCCATCATTGATGTTAAACATGATAAATGGCTTCATGTTATACATGTTTACAAAAGAGAAATTAAATTAATTTCTACTGATTTATTAGATTTCACACCAACATTCTACAACAGGAAGTTTTCAAAAAAACAAAAAATTCTCTTTAATAAAATCAGGGAGTTGACCGATAAAATTAATCACCTCGAATTGATGATGCATGTTTATGTGAATGATATTGAACAATTAGTTGACAACCCAAGCCCTGACCTTAGAAAAAAAACTGAAACAGCATATGCCCTTATCAAAATTGGTCTTATTGAAAGCACCGATGCATTCATTGAAATAGAAAGAGACTTTGCTGATTTTGTAGCGTAAAAAATTTAATTTAATAATAGCTGAGAGGAATACTTTTCAAGTAGTAGCCTCAAAAGTTTTATGGAAAATTAAACATCCTCGTCATTTACTGTATCACTTAAGTTTATACTTAATTCATTAGTTCCGGCATAATAAGTATTTACAAAGCTACACCAAGTACAGTTTTCGTCGCCACAGCCGTTATTAAATTTCTTTGCCTTTATATTGCTGTATGCCGTAATAATCTGTTGTTTAACAATTGCAATATCGTTGTGGTTAATATGCACCCTATGCTTGATATAATCGCTAGTCTGTTTATCGGGTTCCACAAAATCAAACTCAGCACTTTGCATTTGCCATGATGTATGCTTATCATGGTCAATCAATATTTTATAAAACACAGCCTGACGCCAATAATCACCCCCATATTCATCTTCAAATTTAACAGGCTTATTTGCTGCTACGGATTTTTCTACTTTTTCGGGTTGAGGTGGTAAAAATTTTGATTTAGCTTTTTCGTATTGTCCGGTCTTATAATCAACAACGTTCGCATGACTTCCATCAAATTCAATTTTATCTAACTTACCATTTAATGGCACCCCCTCCATTACTACATTCCTATAACTTCTTTCAACGCTGGTTATTTTATTCCACTCGTCAATATACTTTTCATAAAAACCTAATAAAATGTTTTCACCGTATTCAACCCTTAGTTTATATTCATTTTCAACAAATGAATCTTCATATCGTTTCATGTACCATTTAAAGTCATTAACAACCTGATTAACCGAAGTAAATTGTTTTAGAGGATGTGCATTCATATTTCTAAATAACATTTCTAAAGCATAATGAACAGCACTGCCAAAGGTCATTGAAGCACTTAATGGAGCCGGAACCCTTATTAAGTTATTAAAATAAAATGCAGTTGGGCACTTTAAATAATTGTTTAAATGTGTAACACTTAATGAATATTTTTGTAGAAGTTCGTCAACAAATTCGTTATCAAATAATGAAGAAGGCGGCGGTGCATAGGCCGGCGATAACACTGATGCTTGAAAGGTTATCAGATCATCATCCGAAAGTGCAACATATTGTGATATCAATGAAGAATTACTCTCCAACTCAGCAACAAACCTACTTTTTTCCAAGTCTTTTCCATTGTTATCATATTTAGCATAACTAATATGTAATTCTTTTTTTGCCCTTGTCATAGCCACATAAAACAACCTACGATTTTCGGCTGTATCATCCATTTCTTGGTATTGCTCATTAACACTTAAATAAAGGTTATCCGGCAATTTATACTCATGTATAGGTTTATTTTGCTCCCACGTTTTGGCATTACATCCCAACATAAAAACATGGCTAAATTCAAGACCTTTGGAACTGTGTGCAGTTAAAAAATTAACACCATCTTCGGCAAAGGATATCAACTGTACTGCTAATGACACTTGTTCTTTTTGCATTAACTCAATTAATGCTAATAAATGTTTTAATTGTAACCGCGGGTTTTTAGCACATTCACTTTTCACAAAGTCAAAAAAAGTTTGCAATACCTGCATATTCATGCGTTTATCGGCACCGGTTAAACTTTGCACCAATATCCCGCTTTCATTAATTACCCGCTCAATTAATTGTTGCGTTGTTAAATTTATACCCGCAGCAATCCATCCTTCTATTATCTTTGATGCATAAGCCATTTGCTTACCCTCTTCTTTTTCCTGATTGAATAAATCAGCAGTTTTCTTCTTTAATGCCGATTTGATTTCTTCACGCCAAGATGTTTTTCGTTCGTTAAAATTTTTTGAATACACTTGAACAGATACTTTAGCTATTTCAATCGGAGGAATCGCAAAAAAATCATAGTGCAACAGCTCATAGATAAAAACCTCTCCTGAGTGCACTTTAGTATTTTCGGCACTGATATACCTTAATATTTGCAATAACTTTTTAATAATTGGTTCATGTAATACATCAATTCTTTTTTTCGTGTTCACTGCAATGCCAATCTGTTGCAAATATTTTATCATATCTTCAGCTTGAGCATGCTTTCGATAAATAACTGCAATTTCGTTGCACTGCACTCCATTATTTTTAAGTGCAATAATTTTATTGGTGATGGCTACAGCTTCATGATAGGTATTGTGATATTCAGTGATTACCGGCGCTATTGTTTCGCCTTGGTTTGATGCGCCTTTTGCAAGCAAATGTTTATCGGGATTAATTCGTAATGTATTATTTTGAATTAATGCCTTTGCAGCATCTAAAATTTTTTGCGTACTTCTATAATTTTCAACAAGTGAAATTTCCGTTAACCCTTGATGAGCATAACGTTTTTTAAATAGGAGTATATTTTCAACATTAGCGCCTTGAAAACGATAGATTGACTGATCATCATCACCTACACAAAATACGTTTGGACTATCCCAATATGAAATCAATAAAGATAATACTTCATTTTGAGCACCACTGGTATCCTGATATTCATCCACTAAAACATATTGATATCTTTCTTGGTAATGATTTAACATTTCAGGCTTTTGTTGAAAGGCTTCGATTACCCATAAAATCATATCTGCAAAATCATATCTGCTATGCTTTTTTAATAATTGCTGATATTGCTCAAAGGTTTCTGCTGCCGCCTTTAGTTGGTTCATTTTTTGAACTTCCAGTTCGTACTCCTTGACTTTTAGTTCGCCGGCCTTACCATATTTCGAATTGCGCTTATAAATAAATTCGTCTCTTGTTTTTATATCTTCTAAATATGCATCAATATGTTTTTCTAAGTATAAAGCTGTCCAATTCTCACGCTTCATTTGTGCATACAAATTAATGAGTTTGCTTGTTTCGTAATAGACTTCACCGGTGTATCTTTTTAGAGGATGATTCGCAGGAAATCCATCAATAATTTGGTGCACAAACTGAATTTGCTCAAGCTCACTAATGGCATCTAATCCCCTTAAGCCAAAATAATCAAGGTTGTCTTGAATTACCATATTGCAAAAGGCATGAAACGTTTGCACCTCTACTTTATATGCATCCGGACCAATAAATTGTAATAAACGCTTTCGCATGGCAATGGCACCGGCATCAGTATAGGTTAAACATAAAATGTCTTCAGGTTTATTATCACTTAAACTGATAATATTTGCTATACGTGCAGCAAGGATTTGGGTTTTACCTGTACCCGGACCTGCAATTACCAATACCGGACCCTCGGTTGTAAACACCGCTTCTTGTTGCTCTTTATTTAGCTTAGTTAGTTCAGTTTTAAATAATTCATTAAAATCAATACTCATTCAAATATTTTAATTTGGGTGTAAATTAAACAAAAAGAGGCAGTCTTTTTGGAGACTGCCTCTGCAATATTCGAAATAATTGTTATTATGCGTTTAAGGTTGCTTTTGGAGCCGCATCAAGAATTTCAGCATCAACACCGGCTGCAAATTGTTCGAAATTTTTAACAAACATATTGGCCAACTTATTAGCTTGAGCGTCATAAGCAGATTTATCCGACCATGTGTTGCGTGGATTTAGCAACTCGGTTGGAACATTAGGGCATGATTTAGGCATTTGATAGCCAAACACTGGATGTGCTTCAAATTCTACTTGTTTTAAATCGCCATTTAAAGCAGCGGTAATCATAGCACGTGTATATGATAATTTCATACGTGAACCAACGCCATAAGCACCACCGGTCCAGCCGGTATTTATTAACCAAACATTGATATTCGGATTTGCTTTTAATTTATCACCTAACATTTTGGCATATTTGCCCGGATGAAGCGGTAAAAATGCTTTACCAAAACAAGCAGAGAATGTAGCTTGCGGCTCAGTTACTCCGGCCTCTGTTCCTGCAACTTTTGCAGTATAACCACTAATAAAGCTGTACATAGCCTGTCCAACACTCAATTTAGAAATTGGAGGCAATACTCCGAATGCGTCAGCAGTTAAGAAGAAAATATTTTCAGGTGCTCCACCAACAGAAGGAACAGCGATGTTATTAATCAAATGGATTGGATATGCAGCACGGGTATTTTCTGTAACTGAAATATTAGTATAATCAATGGTTGATGTTCCGGGAATAAATCTTGTATTTTCGGCTAATGAACCAAATTTAATAGCATTAAAAATTTGCGGTTCTTTCTCTTGTGTTAAATCAACACATTTCGCATAACAACCGCCTTCAAAATTAAAAACAGAATCATCTGCCCATCCATGTTCATCGTCTCCAATCAGTTTACGGTCAGGATCAGCCGATAAGGTAGTTTTGCCGGTACCAGACAATCCAAAGAAAATAGCAGTATCACCATTCTTTCCAATATTAGCAGAACAGTGCATAGATAATACACCTTTTTCTTCAGGTAAGATGTAATTTAACACGGTAAAAATACCTTTTTTCATTTCACCGGTGTAACCCGATCCGCCTATTAATATAATCTTTCTACTGAAGTCAATTATAGAAAAATTATGTTGACGGGTGCCATCCTCCGCTGCTACTGCTTTAAAGCCGGGTGCATTTAGGATTAACCACTCGGGAGTAAATCCTTTTAACTCATCAGATGTAGGTCGCAAAAACAAGTTATTACAAAATAAATTGTGGTATGCTGTTTCGTTAATTACGCGAATATTTAATCGGTAACGAGGATCAGCACATGCGTATGCATCTCGCACATAAATTTTCTTGCCTTCGTAATACTTGATTACTTTGTTTAGCAACGACTCAAATTTTGCCGGGTCGAACTTTTGGTTTACATCGCCCCACCAAACTGTTTGTTCGGTTTTGGTATCGCACACCGAGAACTTATCTTTAGGAGAACGACCGGTAAATTCGCCCGTATCAGCCATTAAAGCTCCGGTATCAGTTAAAACACCTTCACCGTTTTTCACCGCGTGCTCTACAAGTTGCGCTGGTGTTAGGTTAATAAATGATTCGCCTGCATGTTGCAGGATGGTTTCAATTATTGAATTGGTTGTCATATTTAGGTTGTTCTATTAGGTATAGGCGACAAAAATACAGATAATCCCTACTTGAAAAAACGGAAAAATAAATATTTGTTAACCAATGACTAATCTCATATTTCTGATTTATTTTGTTATTTTGCGGCCTGATTGTTAAAACGCAATTAAACAAAATCGTTTGGTTTACTGTTAATAAGCACTGATGAATTTTATTCAGATAAAAGATACCTTAAAATTATTTTTAAAAGCATCAAAAACTCCATTTGATGAATTTGTTTTTCAAGAGAAAAATAAACGTTATTCGGGAGAAAGTGCATCCAATTTGCAGGAATTTAGTGATGTACTGAATGAGATGGCTGATGCATCCAAGTTTATTTTTACATTACACCACTTGGATGAAGCAGGCTTAAGAACTGAACTAGGGGTGCTCACTCATCCGCTGTTGTTTTTTATTAAAAATAATAATTCTATTTCTGCCGCAATTGTTTGTGCCGGCGAAAAAGACCACTTTATTATTCAAAAAGCAAATGAAGCTGATAAAAAAATAACAGTAGACGAACTTTTTGAACTTTTACATACCATTGGAAGTCTTAAAAAGGAAAACTTACTTGGTCAATTTCAGCAAGCACTGGATGCTCCCGATAATCATATAATCTTTTATAGCGGCTATCCTGTCCCCTCTTTATTGATTAATGAACACAACGAACATGCCTCGCCCATCAAACGTATTTTTCGATTGTTACGTGAAGAAAAGCAAGACATCAGTTATATTTACTTTTATGCAATTATGATGGGCTTGGTGAGCCTGGCCTTGCCTTTGGGCATACAGGCCATTATTGGTTTGATTTCCGGCGGGTTGTTTTTAAATTCTGTAATTGTATTGATGCTACTTGTGATTGCAGCTACTATTATAAGTGGGTGGATTCAAGTTTTGCAATTAAGCGTGGTGGAAGTTTTGCAGCAAAGGATTTTTGCTAAAGCAGCAGTTGAATTTACTTATCGAATACCCAGGTTAAAAATAGAAGGACTTGGGCAGTCGTATGCTCCAGAATTAATGAACCGCTTTTTTGATGTACTTACTATTCAAAAATCATTACCCAAGATATTAATTGATTTAAGTACAGCAGGTATTCAAATTCTTTTTGGGTTGATTTTACTTTCCTTCTATCATCCATTATTCATTTTCTTAGGCTTATTTATCACCTTCTTTATTTTTCTGGTATTCTATTTCACCGGAAAAAAAGCCATGGAAACCGATATTAATTCAAGTAAATACAAATATAAAGTTGCTTATTGGATTGAAGAAATGGCAAGGACGTTAACCACGTTTAAGCAAGCAGGCAACACTCCTTTGCCAATGCAGAAAATGGATAAACTTTTATCTAATTATTTAAAATATCGCCAGAGTCACTTTAAAGTATTAGTAAAACAGTTTAAAGCCATTATTGCATTTAAAACTTTCATTACTGCCGGCTTACTTGTTTTAGGTGGGGTATTGGTAGTTGAACGTCAAATTAATCTTGGACAATTTGTAGCTGCCGAAGTAATTATATTACTTGTATTATCATCGGTTGAAAAGCTTATTTCAACTTTAGAAAATGTATATGATGTAATAACCGCTGCTGATAAAGTTGGACACATTACCGATTTGGAGTTAGAAAGAGACAATGGCGTTTATTTATATGACCTAAACATTAAAAATAACTTTAATATTAAGTTATCAAGACTTAGCTATAAATACGATGGAGCTAAAAAACCAATATTACAGGATGTAAATTTAACTATTCACGAAGGAGAGAAACTTTGTATTACTGGTTATAATGGCTCGGGCAAGTCAACTCTAATGAAAATTGTTGCCGGTTTACTGCATCAGTATGAAGGAAAAATTATTGTAAATGATTTACCGCTTAAACAAATCAACCTTAATTCATATCGTTCAATTATTGCTGATAACTTAAGCGACCAGGATATTTTTGAAGGAACCATTGAAGAGAACATTTCGCTAAATCGAACCGGAATTACTTTGCAAGATATTCAAGCAGCAATTGAACAAGCAGGTTTAACCCAATTTATTCAGTCGCTTGAAAAGGGGATTTTTACACCATTAGAAGCAGGCGGTACTTTTCTGTCAAAAAGCAACAAACAAAAATTATTATTAGCCAGAAGTTTTGCTGAAAAGCCTAAGTTACTTTTGATTGATGAGTTTTTTACCAATGCCGAACAAAGTGAAAAAGAATTTATCATGAATCAACTATTAAACGGGCATCATACTTGTGCATTATTAATTGTGAGTAACGAGCGTATTATCATGGAAAAATGTGATACGGTGCTTGTGATGCAAGAAGGAAAAATTATTGCTTCAGGTACTTATAATGATTTAGTTAATAAAGGTTTTATTTAAATAACACATGTTAAACCTGTCAGAAAATAATATCAAAGACAAAACAAATATGAACAAGTTGTATGCTTCACAACTTGTGAATACTCCTAAACGCTACAGCATCATTCGAAAATGGATGACAGGTGTATTAATTGCTTTATTGGCCATGTTGTTTTTGCCATGGCAACAAAATATTCAAGGCTATGGTAAAGTTACACCTTTTACTCCTCAGGATAGGCCGCAATCAGTGCCAAGTATAATTGCAGGCCGAATAGAAAAATGGCATATCAGGGAAGGTGCATTTGTTAAGAAAGGTGATACCTTATTATTAATATCCGAGGTAAAAGAAAAATACCTTGATCCACAATTATTATCAAGAACAGATGATCAGATAAAAAGTAAACAAGAATCAATTGGGTCAAAAAGAGAAAAAATAATTGCGTTACAAAAGCAAATTGAAGCGCTAAAAAGTGGTTTAAAGTTTAAGTTGGCTCAAGCTAGAAACAAGGTTAAACAAATGCGCTTTAAGGTGGCCGGAGAAAAAGCAGAATATGAGGCAGCTCGCGTAAATCAACGCCTTGCAGAGGATCAGTTTAAACGACTTGAAGAGTTGTTTAATAAGGGTTTGGCCAGTTTAACAGAATTACAAAACAGAACTAATAAAAATCAAGAAGCGCAAGCGAAACTTATTTCTGCCGAGAACAAATTTAATACTGCACAAAATGAATTAATCAATGCAGAAATTGAACTTAATGGCATTGAAGCTGAATATCTCGATAAAATCTCTAAAGCCGAATCAACCTTGAATGAAACAGCCGCAGAAGTTTTTGAATCACAAGCCGACGTTTCAAAAATGCAGATTGACTTCAGCAATCTTAAGGTAAGAAGTGGCATGTATGCCATTAAGGCGCCCCAAGATGGATATATAGTTAAAGCACTGAGAGCAGGTGTTGGTGAAAATATCAAAGATGGCGAAGAAGTGGTTACGATTATGCCCGATAAAGCACAAATGGCGGTTGAATTGTATGTAAATACTGTTGATATCCCCTTATTGAAGGATGGTGTTAAGGTTCGTTTGCAATTTGACGGTTGGCCGGCTATTGTGTTTAGCGGTTGGAGTAATGTTAGTGTTGGTACGTTTGGTGGTGTTGTAAGAGTTATTGATCGAGTAAATAGTAAAAATGGAAAGTTTAGGGTTTTAATTACTCCAGACCCTAACGATGAACCTTGGCCTGAACTTATACGTGCAGGTGGAGGAGTATATGGATGGGCGATGTTAAATAATGTATTGTTAGGTTATGAATTGTGGCGTCAATTTAATGGCTTCCCACCTGACATGATCGAGAAAATTAGTAAAATGGATGAAAGCGACAGCAAATCTGCCAAAACATCATCTGAAGAAAAAAGCGAAGAAAAAACTGAAAAGAAAAAATAGCTGATGCGGTACATTTTAATTTTATTATCATTTGTATTTACGCATGGATTAAGTGCACAGGATACGGTTGCACTTAACTTTAACGATTATTTTAATCAGGTAATTAAATATCATCCTGTGGCTGCTCAAGCCAATACTTTAACGCCAATGGCAAAAGCCGAATTAAGAATGGCAAGAGGAGGTTTCGATCCGGTGATAGATATGGATTACAATAATAAAACAGGAAATGGAAAAGAATCTTATACCTATTTTACCCCTACCTTAAAAATTCCAACACTCCCGGGTGTTGAACTAAAAGCCGGAATGGAACAGAGCTCGGGTACTAACATTGACCCTGAACGTGCAAAATATGATGCTCAAAACAATACTTTTAATGGCTACAGTTTGTTATATGGTGGAGTGAGTGTACCTATTGGTCGAGGACTATTTATAGACAGCAGAAGAGTGGCTTTAAGACAAGCACAATTGCTCCAAAATTTAAATGAAGCTGAGCGCATCAAACAAATAAATAAACTATTATTTGAGGCTGCTAAAGAATATTGGAACTGGTACTTGGCTTATGAAAGATATAAGCTTATGCAAACCAATATGGTGGTGGCAAGTAACCGACTTTCCTTCATAAAAAATCGTATTAAATTAGGCGAAGAAAAACCTATTGACTCGGTTGAAGCATCTATTGAATATAAACGCCGTGAAGTGTTATTTGTTGAAGCCATGGTTGACTTTTTAAATGCCGGTTACATGTTAGGAAATTTTTTATGGTCGGAAAATAATGTACCTGTTCAACTAAAAAGCAATGTAATACCTGCACAAAATGGAAGCGAATCAATTGTTATATCTTCCGACTCTTTAAGAACATTAATTAGCTTTGCCGATCAAAATCATCCGGAGATAGTTAAACTAAATGTTAAATTGAAACAACTTGAATTTGACAGACGTTTAGCTGCAGAAAATATCAAACCACAAGTTAACTTAAATTATTACCCATATAGAAGTTTTAACAGTGCAGGTGAGCCTGATGGAGTTAATAATATTTTTGCAAATAATTACAAGTTTGGGGTTCAATTTTACAGTAGCCTATTCCTAAGAAAAGAAAGAGGGAAATTAGCACTTTCAAAGTTTAAAATTAAACAAACAGAGTTTGAGCTAATTCAAAATAAACGTGAAATTACCAATGGTATTTATACTGCTTATAATGAACTTGATAATTTAGCCCAACTGATAAAAATTCAGGAATACCTTACCCAAAGCGCCGAAGTACTTAGAAATGCGGAAGAAATTAGATTTGACAACGGAGAAAGTTCACTGTTTCTAGTTAATGCACGTGAAAGAAGTTTAATTGAAGCTCAAGTTAAATTGGTAGAACTACGAGCCAAATACGCCAAAGCCAAAGTGGCATTGCAATGGGGAACCGGAGTTAAATTATTTGCTTTTTAAGCAATTAATACTTCCAACGTTTTTTCAATTGCCTGCTTAACTATTACCTCAGGTTTTTTACTAAACGTATTTGTAACCCTATTGGCTAAAATGGCATTCACACTTAATGCTTCATGTCCGAGTACAGCCGCCATTCCATAAATACCCGCTGTTTCCATTTCAAAATTGGTAATTCTATGTTCAGCCAATTTTATTTGAGATAGTTTCCGTATCAAATTCTCATATTTCGTTTCTGCGCGCAATGTTCGACCCTGAGGAGCGTAAAACCCGCAGCAAGTAGCGGTGATTCCGCCATCATAAACTGATAAGAATTTATTAATGATGTTACCGGGTGCTTTAAATAAATAAGGATTAATAAATAATAAATCTAACTGGTCTTCTATTTGACTTCTCAAATCGAAAATATCTTCTGTTTCTTCATAATCATAAAAGTTTAATAATGCATCTAATCCTAAACCATGTGATGAAATCAAAATGCTATCTACACCTAAGTCGGGCTGCAATGCTCCACTTGTACCAATTCTTACAAAAGTTAATACTGTTTGTTGCTGTTTAATTTCACGAGTATTTAAATCAACATTAACCAGTGCGTCTAATTCATTAAGCACAATATCAATATTGTCAGTACCTATCCCTGTGCTAATAACCGACAATCGTTTTTTACCAATAAAACCGGTATGTGTAACAAATTCACGTTTATGTTTTTTCACCTCAACCTTGTCAAAATAACCGGAAACAAGAGGCACCCTATCCTGATCACCCACCAGTATAATGGTATCAGCTATATCATCGGGCAATAAATGTAAATGATATATACTTCCATCGTCATTTAATATGAGCTCGCTTTCCTTAATTTGTTTGTTCATTAGTTAAAATAAGTTAAATCTTATGAATGTCATGTTTTTACTCTACAGTTGAGCATTATTTTTGCAACGAAATTTTATAAAAAAATACCACTATGCAAACATTACAAAAAAATACCATGTTGGTTCCGGTTGATTTTAGCGATATAGCCATGCACGCCCTCAATCATGCCATAAATGTAGCTAAACATTTTAATAATAATTTAGCCCTGTTGTATGTAATGGAAGAAGCTTTTTTAAGCGGATTATTAAGTTTAGGAAAAAACGAAAAACAAGAAGAACTTGCCAAAGAAGCTATTAATACTCGATTACAAAAATTAGCGGATGATATTCAAGCACAACATGGAATTTCATGTAGTGTGCACGTGCATACAGGTAAAATTTACCATGTAATTAATGAAACAACAGAAGCCCTTAAGTGCGACAGCATCATTATGGGTTCTAACGGAGCATCAGGCTTAGGTCAATTAATTGGAAGTAATGCATCAAGAACTATTTTAGAAAGTAAAGTGCCGGTAATTGTTGTGAAGTCGGCACAAACCTCTAACGTTTATAAAAACATAGTTTTTCCCGTAGATTTAACCTTAGAATCGCGTCAAAAAATTAAATGGGCGATACATTTAGGAAAATCTTACCAATCAAACATTCAATTATTTACCTTTAAAACTTCTGATGAGTTTTTAAATACAAAAATTCAGGGTGCAATACATCAAATAGAAGCTATGTTAAAAGAAAATGGTATAAGCTTTAACGTGCATGTAGCTGATAAACTGGAAGACGACTTTGCAACTGAAACTTTAAAGTATGCCGAAAAAGTTCAAGCTGATTTATTAATGATTATGACACAAACTGAAGACAAAGACTTTAGTGAGTATATTTTTGGTACTTATGCTCAGCAAATCGTGAACACGTCTCAGAAAGTTCCTGTGATGTGCATTAATCCTACAAAAACAGGAGTAATCGGAGGTTGGGGATATTAATTGTAAGTACTAAATTTTTTAAGCCCGGCTTTTACAGTCGGGCTTTATTTTTATTTTCGCAGTATATAATCGGGTTCACATGACAGATCAAAAAATTATATTTTCAATGGCGGGAGTCAGTAAAATTTATCCGCCTCAAAAACAAGTGTTAAAAAACATTTATCTCTCTTTCTTTTATGGAGCAAAAATTGGTGTACTTGGTTTAAATGGATCAGGTAAATCAAGTTTATTGCGCATTATAGCCGGTATAGATAAGGAGTTTCAAGGGGAAGTTGTATTTGATAGCAAGAACTATAAAATAGGATACCTGGAGCAAGAACCACAATTGGATGATACCAAAACAGTAATTGATATTGTAAAAGAAGGTGTTGCTTCAACTATGGCACTATTAGATGAATATAATGCTGTTAACGAGGCTATGGGCCTACCTGAAAATTACGAAGATGCCGATAAAATGGAATCTTTAATGAATCGTTCAGCTGAATTACAAGACAAAATTGATGCAGCTAATGCATGGGAAATTGATACCCTGCTTGAAAAAGCAATGGATGCTTTAAGGTGCCCCGATCCTGATACTCAAATTTCAGTTTTATCCGGAGGTGAAAGACGACGTGTTGCCTTATGCAGATTGATATTAAGTAATCCTGATGTTTTGTTACTTGATGAACCTACCAACCACTTAGATGCTGAATCAGTAGATTGGCTTGAACAATATCTTCAAAACTTTCCGGGAACTGTTATTGCTGTTACCCACGACCGTTATTTTTTAGATAACGTAGCCGGTTGGATTTTGGAGTTAGACCGCGGTGAAGGTATTCCATGGAAAGGCAATTACAGCAGTTGGCTCGAACAGAAAGCAACCCGCTTAAAAGCCGAAGAAAAAGCTGAAGGTAAAAGAGCTAAAGCATTAGAACGTGAGTTGGATTGGGTCCGTCAAGGTCCTAAAGGACGTCAGGCTAAACAAAAAGCACGCTTAAATGCTTATGAAAAATTACTTAATGAAGAATCGAAAGAAAAAGAACAACAACTTGAACTGTTTATTCCTCCAGGCCCACGTTTAGGCGATGTAGTGGTAGAAGCTAAAAGCGTTAGCAAAGCATTTGGTGATAAACTCTTGTTTGAAAACTTAAATTTTAACCTGCCTAAAGGTGGCATTGTAGGTATTATCGGTCCGAATGGTGCAGGTAAAACTACCTTGTTTAAACTAATGATGGGTATTGAAAAACCCGATAGTGGAGAGTTTAGTGTTGGTGAAACAGTAAAGGTTGCTTATGTTGACCAAAGCCATAAAGAATTACTTCCTGAAAAAAGTGTTTTTGAAGTAATAAGCGGTGGTACCGAAAATATGATGGTTGGAGGTAAGCAAGTAAATGCCAGGGCTTACATTAGTAAATTTAATATAAGTGGAACCGACCAAAGTAAAAAGGTTGGTGTGCTTAGTGGTGGTGAAAGAAATAGGGTTCATTTAGCCATGACTTTAAAGGATGGTGGCAATGTGTTGTTATTAGATGAGCCTACCAATGATATTGATGTAAACACTTTACGTGCTTTGGAAGAGGCGATAGAAAACTTCGCCGGATGCGTGGTAGTGATTTCCCATGACCGTTGGTTTATTGACAGAATTGCCACGCACATCTTAGCATTTGAGGGCAATTCACAAGTGGTTTGGTTTGAAGGTAATTATAGCGATTATGAACAAAGCAAACGCGAACGTTTAGGAAATGTTCAACCTACAAGGGTTAAGTACAAAAAAATAGTTTAAATAACTTAAGTAAAATAATACCACATAAAAAGCATGTAACTACATTTTGGGTTACATGCTTTTTTTTATTCGAGAAGAAGAATTATAAACACTATGCTATATCCTTAATTTAAGTTTTAAATCTTCCAAAAAAATATTATATGTTTGAAGTAAAGGGGGTTAACAAACTTCAATCATGCTTAGCTTTTGGGAACAAAATACGTTTTTAGCTTATGACTATATAGTTATAGGTAGTGGTATCACCGGATTAAATACGGCTTGTGCTATCAAAGAAAAAGAACCCAAAGCACAGGTACTTGTGCTTGAAAAAGGTGCTTTACCCTCGGGAGCAAGTACTAAAAATGCAGGTTTTGCTTGTATAGGTTCATTTACCGAAAAATGGGCTGATTATCAACGCTTGGGTGAATCAGCATTTTTAAAATTAATTGATGACAGGTGGGTTGGTTTATATTTATTAAGGAAAAGACTTGGCGACGATAACATCAACTTTATTAATTACGGTGGGTTTGAATTATTATTAAATAACCAACTTGATATTGAAGATAAAATTAACCATTTAAACAACTTGCTGTTTAAATTATTCAAAAAGCAAGTGTTCTATCATGCGCCTCAATTCATCGAAAAATTCGGCTTTAATAAAACCATGGTTGATACCATGTTATTCAACCCGTTTGAAGGACAAATAGACACAGGGCAATTGATGAAAACATTGATGAACTATGCAGGGATTTTGCAGATAAGAATAATCAATGGAATTAATGTAGTGGAGATTGATACTGAAGGTAACCGGGCAAAAGTAGTGTGTAAACACGACCAACAGTTAATAACCTTTACGGCTAAGCAAGTTTGTTTAGCAACAAATGCATTTACCTCACAGTTTTTACCAAATGAAGAAATAATTCCCGGCAGAGGCCAAGTAATTTGTACAGCTCCTATTCCCGGACTAAAGTTTACCGGTATCTTCCAGTTTGATGAAGGTTATTATTATTTTAGGAATTACGGGGAACGAATCATTTTTGGTGGTGGAAGAAACCTAGATTTTGAAGGAGAAACAACTACCTCATTCGATATTACCGATAGAATTCAACATCAATTGCAATTTTTTCTGGAAGAAATGATTATTCCTGAAACTCCATTCCAAATTGAATACCGTTGGAGTGGTATCATGGCTTTTAATGAACAAAAAACACCATTAGTGAAGCGTATAAATAACCATTTAGTAGTTGGTGCCAGGTTAAATGGAATGGGCATTGCATTAGCAGCAAAAATTGCAGATGAAGTTTCAACATTAATGTTACAGGCAAAATGAAAAAACAGATTTATTTATTTATTTTATCATTTTATATAACTATCATAACATCAGTAGCACAAACTCCCTCTATTCAGCAGGCAACCCTACTTTTATTTCCGGATGAATTAAACGCCGGTTGTTATTTAAAAACAGATGAAATAAATATCATCACCTTGCCTCAAGAACGCGTGTTATTTGTGAGTAATGTAGGGCAGTTAATAGAACCGCATGATAAAACTATTTACTTGCAAAATTTAAACATTCCTGAATTTCAACTTCAAATTGACGAACCTGAATTTTTCACCAGATTAGCGTTAAACCACAACTTACCCGATGAAATGGATATAAATGGTAAGTTATATATAAATGGAATAAACCAAGAAGTAATGATTAAGTTAACAAGGACAAAAACAGGAGATAAAATATCCTTCATCTACCTAGATTTTAGGTTGATGGGAGATGCAATTAACCTCCCACAACTATTAAGCATAAAGTTTAAATTGAAAATTCCTATTCCTTAATTGCTTTGTTAAGTTTACTATTTCGTTTACCATAAATGAAATAAACAATCAAGCCAACTAACATCCATATGGCTGCTACTTTTAATGTTTCTGCATCAAGAGCAATAATCATTAACGTACATACCAATACACCAAGAATGGGAACAATAGGCACTAATGGTGTTTTAAATGGTCTAGGAATTTCAGGCGATTTTACGCGCATTATCCATACACCTGCACTTACCAATACAAAAGCGAATAATGTTCCGAAACTTGTTAAATCGCCTGCAACACTGCCCGGAACGAATGCTGAAAACAATCCTACAAAAACAAATAAAATAAGGTTAGCTTTATAAGGAGTTTTAAATTTAGGATGTAAGTCACTTAGCACTTTTGGCATTAATCCATCATTACTCATGCTGAAAAACACGCGGCTTTGCCCCATCAACATAACCAAAATTACCGAACTAAAACCTGCAAGAATAGCCACAGTTACAGATGTTGCTAACCATTGGTATTCTTTCATGTAAGTTTGAATGGCGTAAGCAACCGATGCTTCTTTACCGGCAGTTTTAAACTCTTGCCAATTTGCAACACCTGTTAAAACATGACCAAATAAAATGTATAAAATCGTACATACAACTAAAGAACCTAAAATACCTATTGGCATGTCACGTTTTGGATTTTTAGCTTCTTGTGCTGCGGTACTAACAGCATCAAAACCTATAAACGCAAAAAATACAATGGCAGCTCCACCAAAAATTCCTCCAATTCCATGTTTAAAGAAGCCTTCATGCCCTATTGCATTTTCGGGAATAAAATATGGTGTATGATTGATAGGGTTGATGTACTGCCATCCAATGCCAATAAAAAGTAATACAATTGCCACTTTTACAAATACAATAATGGCATTAAATATTGCGCTCTCTTGAGTTCCTCTAATTAAAACTAAGGTGATAATGGCAAGAACAAGTAAGGCAGGTAAATTTACTATTCCATTAGTTACCATTACTAACGATGATAAGTTCGAAGGTAAAGATGAAAATTGTTCTTCTGTTAATATCAATTCACCATTTTTAACCATTGCAGCCCAACTTGGCTGATAGCTTATTATTGCCTGAAGATGCTGTGCCGTAACTCGATGCAGCGCCTCAAAAGGACTATGGCACCATTCATATGGAATGGCTCCATTGAATAAATTATTTAAGTATTCACTCCAGGCAATACTTACTGTGGCAGCACCCAGTGCATATTCCATAATTAATGCCCAACCAATTATCCATGCTACAAGTTCGCCCATGGTTACATAACTATAAGCGTATGCACTTCCGGCAATTGGTATCATGGCAGCAAACTCGGCATAACATAACCCTGCAAATGCACAGCCCAATGCTGCAACCATAAATGATATGGTAACAGCAGGCCCCGAAGCTTCTGCAGCGGCTGATGCTGTACGTACAAATAAGCCGGCACCAATGATTGCACCAACACCTAATGCCACTAAATTACCTGCACCAAGCGTGCGCTTCAACTCATGCTTTTCTGATTCCTGTAATAGCTGATTGATATTTTTTCGTGAGAATATGCCCATTGATTTAAATATTAGGTTTGCTAATATAGATATGTTTCGGGCATATCAAAACTCTTTTACTCGGATTTTAATTAAAGTATTTTCAGCAACACTTCTTTTAATAACTGATCGTGGGTTGCCGATCCATTATTTATACCTTTACTTCTTAAGTCGTACTCATGCATAATACGTACACACCTTTCCAGTTCATCCGCACTATATTTGGCAGCAGCCGACATGTAGTCTTTAACCTGAAAACTGTTGAATCCAAATTGTTTTTGTAGCTGAAAACTGTCTTTAATATTGCTTTGCTTCACCATATAAGCTTTACTGAAAAAATTATTCATGTTAATTAAGGTGGCAATAATGCTAAACTCTTTACTTTTTGTAATGTGATGAGCTATGTGAAATGCTCTGCCACTATTTTTAGTAGCTATGGCCGCTATCAACTCAAAAATATTAAATTCTTTACTAATACCGATTTTTAGCTCTACATCTGTGTCGGTTATCTGCTTGTCGTTGTTATCTTTACTAATGATTAATTTTTCAAGTTCATTGGTAATTTTTCCTAAGTCGCTTCCCAAACTGTCGGCAATTAACATGGCACTTCGTTGAGTAATGCTGTATCCCTTGCTCTTTAAGTACGACTCTATCCAAGGCGAAAGTTGATTATCATATAACTTTTTCGACTCAAATACAACATACTTACTTAATAGCTTATAAACTTTTGTTCGTTTATCAAGCTTATCTTTCTTGTAACAAATTATCAGAATAGTGGATGGAACCGGCTTTTCAAAATAAGACTCCAACTCATCTAACTTCTTTAAATTTTGCGCTTCTTTAACAATTACCAACTGATATTCTGCCATCATCGGAAAACGCTTAGCCGTATTAATAATTGTTGGACCATCTACGTCTTTCCCATAAAAAACGGTTTGATTGAACCCTTTTTCAGCATCATTTAAAATGTGATGTTCGGCATAATTACTCAATTCATCAATAAAATAATGCTCGGCGCCATATAAAAAATATACCGGTGCAAATTTCCGCGATTTAAATGCAGATAGTATTTTATTGAAATCTGAGTTATTTTCGGAAGCCATTTTGGTTTTACAATAGTAATCAATGCAGTTGATTTTTCCCTCATATAAGTTTAATATTAAACAGGATAAAAACAGATCCTGCATTTTCGATATTATTCGTAAAAAGTTCGTAGTGCTAACCCCGGAAGAATGGGTCCGCCAACATCTTGTTCGCTACTTAATTGATACATGCGGTTGCGCTGCGTCATTAATAGCAATTGAAAAAGGATTGATAATTAATGGTTTACAAAAACGCTTTGATGTGCTTGTATTCAATAATTTAGGCAAACCCATTCTATTAGCCGAATGTAAATCACCTGACGTATCCCTTTCTAATGAAACATTTAGACAAGCTGCCATTTACAACCAATCGCTTCAAGTGCCACATTTATTAATCACCAATGGTGTTGAATTATTATTCTGCACCTATGCTGAAAACTATACGGATTATACCATTGCTGCAAAAATTCCTAATTATCCATTCTCAACTTAGTCGCAAACCATTCTCAACTTCACAGTCGGGTGAAATTAAAATAACTTCGCCCGAGGCATTAGTTAATCCTAAGACCAAAACCTCACTTAGAAAATTAGCAATTTGTTTTGGCGGAAAGTTAACCACTGCCAACACCTGTTTACCTACTAAACTCTCAGGTGTATATAAATCAGTAATTTGAGCTGATGATTTTTTAAGTCCTATATCTCCAAAATCAATCAACAATTGGTAAGCGGGCTTTTTGGCAGCAACAAATGTATTGGCTTTAACAATGGTGCCAACTTTTATTTCTATATCAAAAAATTGATCAGGCGATGCAAGCATGTTGGTTATTTTTTATACCCAAATGTAATTATGGCAAGTTGGTTTCTTGTTTCATTGGTAAAGTTAAATGAAGCAGAAAATCCACTGCCATTATTTGATGCACACAAAGATGAAAAACAATTCAATTCTTTAAATGAAGTTTTACTTGTTATTATTTTATCACCGCTTTGGGCATTAATTAGTATGCCATCAATCATCAGTACTCCTTTAAAGTTAAGGTTTGCATGTCGTTTATCTTTTAATGATTGCATGGTTATATAAACCTGTTCAACCATTTGAGTTTTATTTTTCCCAATATCAAAACTTAACCCTAAGCTATCATACACGTAAATTCGATCAACGCCTGCCATTTTATAAATTCTTGAGGGTTTGCCTATACGATCCATAATTTGTTTAATAGTAGTAGAACCTGTAATGGTTAATTTTCCATATGAAATGGTTTTTTTTGCACCGTTTACCTTTAGTGTATCCGATGCGTGCGCTGCACAAACCATACAGGTTAATGCCGCAAATGTTGCAATTAATAGTTTCATGACATAACAAATATAACCATCTGATTTTAATGTTATATTAATTTAAAATAAGTGCATAAAAAAAAACCGGATACCATAACGCATCCGGTTTTTTGTTTTAATTGGATTATTGATTAGATGATCAGTAATGCATCTCCATAAACCATAAATTTATATTTCTTTTTCACAGCCTCATTGTAGGCCTCCATTAATTCGTCATATCCTGCAAATGCGGCGCTCATCATTAACAGAGTTGATTCAGGCGGATGAAAATTAGTAATCATGGCATTTGCAATTTTAAAGTCGTGGTGCGGGAAAATAAATTTATCCGTCCAACCTTTATTAATATTTAACCTATCAGTTGATGAAACTGATGATTCAATTGCACGCATTACAGACGACCCAATAGCACACACCTTTCTTTTATCATCTAACGCTCGGTTTACAATTTTGGTTGTTTCTAAAGGAATATCAAAGTACTCACTATCCATTTTATGCTTAGTTAAGTCTTCTACCTCAACCGGACGAAATGCTCCTAAACCATTATGAACCGTAACATCAGTAAATGTAACACCTTTAATTTCCAAACGCATCATAAGTTCTTTGGTAAAATGTAGGCCTGCACTAGGCGGACTAACTGCTCCGATGTGTTTCGCAAAAATGGTTTGGAAACGATCTTTATCTGCCTTTTCAACCTGACGTGATAGGTAGCGTGGAATGGGCATCTCTCCTAACTTTTCAATTAACTTCCACAGTTCTTCATCACTTCCGTCAAACAAAAACCTTATCGTTCTTCCCCTTGAAGTTGTATTATCTACTACTTCAGCAACTAAGGTATCATCACCAAAATAAAGTTTATTACCTACACGAATTTTACGCGCAGGATCAACCAACACGTCCCACAACTTCATTTCCTTATTAAGTTCACGAAGCAAAAAGACTTCGATTTTCGCACCGGTTTTTTCTTTGCTGCCATATAACCTGGCAGGAAATACTTTTGTATTGTTGGCAATCATTACATCCCTGTCATCAAAGTAGTCAAGGATATCTTTAAAAGTTTTGTGTTCAATTTTGCCCTTTTTGCGGTCTAAAACCATCATTTTACTTTCATGCCTTACATCGGCAGGATGCTTGGCAATTAAACTTTCGGTGAAATTGAACTTAAATTGTGATAACTTCATTTATATGTTTCGATTCAAAATTTGTACGTGCGCAACTTAGGCTAAAATAGCTTAAATTTTCGACCTGCGAATGTACTATTATATTTGATTTTGTCAAGCAGCCTATAAAAAATCATAATCATGAATAAAAATCTTGCTCAAACCGATGTCTGTTATTAGCAATACTTTTGAAAGTGTTTAAAATCCGTTTTATTTGTTATGGTCATCAAAAAATTTTAGATTAGCGCAAATTCTTATATATGAAAAAATTGATATACACATTATTAGCAGGAATTACTTTAGTAATGGGTTTACAATCCTTTGATTTCACTTCACGTTTTAAACAACGAGATGGAACTGTTCCAGGACATACAGGTTCTCCCGGCGACAGTTTAAAAGATTGCACAGTTTGTCATGGAGGTAATACTTTTAGGGTAAATAATTGGATTTCATCAAATGTACCCGCAACCGGATTTGTTCCCGGTCAGCGTTACACTATAAGAGCATTAAATGTCGGAATTACTTCAACCATATTCGGCTTTCAAGTTTCACCGCAAGATTCCCAAGGAAATTTACAAGGTACTTTAATCGTAACAGATACAGTAAAAACTCAATTAGTTGGAGAAAATGGTAAATATGTAACTTACAGAAGTGGAGGTGTAAGAAGCCGCGATTCAATGGTCTGGTATTTTGATTGGATTGCACCAACCGATGATACTAAAAAGGTAACCTTTTGGGGAGCGTTTAATAATAATCACGAAGGACATAAACCAAGTGATGTTACTTACTTATCAACCCTTACATTATATAAAGAAGGGGTAGTAGGTTTAAAAGAAAAAAATTGGATTACGGATGTATCAGTTTATCCAAATCCCACAAGCGACCAATTACATGTAAGGTTTAACATTCCTGTGAGCGGACAACTAAAGATAAGACTTTATGCCATTAATGGAAGTGAAAGCTATTTATTGTTTGATAAGTTTACACCGGCAGGATACAATAATCAATCCTTCGATTTATCAGATTATGCCTCGGGAAATTATATTCTTGCCGTTTCATGTAATGGACAAACAATTACAAAACAATTGCTAGTTAACAGATAATTTATTTTTAAATTTTAATAGCAAAGGCTGCTATGCAACATATTGCAATAGCAGCCTTTTTGTTATGGGTAATACTGTTGTATGTACAGGATAATCGTGTGCCGACTCGACATAAAAAAACGCAGGATTAGGTAACTTTTTATTTTGATTAATTATATCACGTTTTATATACTCAGCTGTATGTAAAAAACTCAAATGATAATCAGTAATAAATTTGGTACTTATACTCCTAAAGATTTCGCTGGCATGCTCAAATAACTTCAGTTCATATTCATAAACCAAAATTTGTTCACGTTTAAACATTAAATAACCTTCCTTTCGGTATATCGGTAAAATACCAATAGGAATCAGCTCAATTTCCCGCTCGATAAATTCGTATAACTCTTTGCCTTCGTCTAAATGTTTTTGCATTAATGGAATACTATATTCAATAACTTCATCCAAATGTTTCATAAGCTCATCGTCGGTAATTTGTTTCGTTAAATTAACATGAAAATGTTTCAAATCAATAGACGATATATAATCCGGAAATGATTGATAAAGCTGTTCTTTTTGTTTTTTAAATTGCTGAAGGTTGTTGTAATGTTTAATTAAATCAGCTAATGCAGGATACAAATGCAAGTGATTAAACTCAGCATGCACACTTTGCAAATATGCCAGTAAAATATAACGTTTGTATTCCGTATCAGGCAGGTTGGTATAAAACCAATCAACGTTTAATGTTTTCATAAAAATACCTGTTTATTGGTTAACGTGAATTTAACCTCTAACGGTATAATTTCCAAACCTAAAAAAGGAAGATTATTTTACGATACTGCCGGGTTCAATTTCTTGTTCCGGACCAACGCTGTACAATTTATCAATATCATTACCTGCCATTAATAGCATGCCTTGACTTTCAATGCCTCTTATTTTTCTTGGAGCAAGATTAGCAACTACGGTAACAGATTTACCAATTAACTCTTCGGGTTGGTAATAAGCGGCTATACCACTTAAAATGGTTCGTTTCTCAAATCCTAAGTCAACAGTAAGCTTTAATAATTTATCTGCTTTAGGTACACGTTCAGCTTGTAATATTTTACCTACACGTAAATCAATTTTATCAAAATCTTCGTACGAAATATCTTCTTTTACCTGCTTTAAACTAGCAGCTCCGGAAGCTGTTGTATCGTTTGTTTCATTATCTTTTTTAATTTTGGCTAAACGATCAAGTTGTGGTTGAATTTCCGCATCTTCAACCTGCTTGAATAATATAGAAGCAGGTTTTAATTGATTCCCACTAGGAAGCACAATATCATTATAAATTGATGAAAACTCAATATTATTTATATTTAACATTGCCTGTAAACGAGCTGATGTAAAGGGTAAAAAAGGTTGAGCTGCAATGGCCAATTTAGCACAAATCTGTAAGGCATCAAACATAATTCCTTCAACTGCTTCTTTGTTTGTTTTAACCAGTTTCCATGGTTCAGTTTCGGCTAAGTATTTATTACCTGCTCTTGCAATATTCATTAATTCAGCTTGTGCATCTCGCAACCTAAACGACTCGATATATGTTTCCATTTGGGTTATAGAAGAACTCACAGCTAACAATGCTGTTGACTGTGCTGATTTTAAAACTTCATCAGTAAATTTTTTTGATGTAGGAACAACTCCCAGATAGTATTTTTCAGTAAGTACCATTACTCTATTAACAAAGTTGCCAAGTATGCTTACTAATTCACTGTTCACACGTGTTTGATAATCTTTCCAAGTAAATTCACTGTCTTTGGTTTCAGGTGCAATAGCGGTCAATACATATCTTAATTCATCTTCCCTACCCGGAAAATCTTTTAAATATTCATGCAACCAAACCGCCCAGTTTCGGCTTGTTGATATTTTATCGCCTTCTAAATTTAAAAATTCATTGGCAGGTATTTGATCAGGTAATTTAAAGCCACCATGCGACATCAACATCATTGGAAATATAATAGCATGAAATACGATATTATCCTTTCCAATAAAATGGACTAATTGTGTGTCCTCTTGTTTCCAATATTTCTCCCATTCGTTTGATTGGTTATAATACTCTTTTGTTGCGCTTATATATCCAATCGGAGCATCAAACCAAACATATAAAACCTTACCATCTGCACCTTCCACAGGAACAGGAACACCCCAGTCCAAATCACGAGTCATGGCGCGTGATTGTAAACCCTCAGACAACCAACTTTGGCATTGCCCTTTAATGTTGGTTTTCCAATGATCAAAACGTGTAATATAATTTTTAAAAGTTTCGGTTTGTTGCAATTCACCCATCGGTAAAAACCAATTTTTAGTCTCTTTTAACACAGGCGTTGCTCCGCTTAAGGTTGATTTCGGATTAATTAAATCGGTTGGATTTAAACTAGTCCCGCATTTTTCACATTGATCGCCGTAGGCATTAGGATTTCCGCAACGCGGGCAGGTTCCAACGATATAACGATCAGCTAAAAACTGACCTGCTTGCTCATCGTAATATTGGTTTGTTATTTCTTCTTTAAATACCCCTTTATCATATAATGTTTTGAAGAAATCTTTTGCTGTTTGATGATGGGTAGCAGAGGAAGTTCTTCCATAATAAGAAAATTGTATACCAAATTCAGCAAATGCATTTTTCATTAATGCATCATATTTATCTACCACTTGCTGCGGGGTTACACCTTCCTTTTTAGCTTTAATCGTAATGGGCACACCATGTTCATCGCTACCACAAATAAACACTACATCTTTATCTTTAAGCTTCAGGTACCTCACATAAATATCTGCCGGTAAATAACATCCGGCCAGGTGACCAATATGCACAGGTCCGTTAGCGTAAGGCAATGCCGCTGTAACTAAATATCTTTTAGGTGTTGTCATAAATAGTGCCGCAATTTAGCTCATTTCGATTAAAGTTAATTATCAATCGTACGAACCACTCATCCAAATCTCTTTCCGATAGTGTAAATAATTAAACAACGGTTGTAAATAATAAAAAAATATTTATATCTTTGTGATATCATTTTAATATCATTATGAAAAACGAAAAAATCACTCAACCTTCATCAGGTTTTTTAATGTTGTTGATCACATTATTGGGTATAGCAAGCGGTGCAACCATGCTGGCTTTTAAACTAATTGCCCCGGGATTAGTGTCAATTATTTTATCTCTTTTTTTAATGATTGGATTCTTTATTGTTAACCCAAACGAGTCAGTTGTTTTGATTCTTTTTGGAGAATATAAAGGAACAGTTAGAACTAATGGATTCTTTTGGATGAATCCTTTTTTTGTGAAGAAAAAAATATCTTTAAGGGCAAGAAATAACGATAGTCAGCCCATTAAAGTGAATGACAAATTGGGTAATCCGATTATGATTGGTATTGTATTGGTATGGCGCGTTGCCGACACTTTCAAGGCAGCCTTTGAAGTAAATGAATACGAAAGTTTTGTAAAAATTCAAAGTGAGTCGGCCATACGCCAATTAGCCGGAACCTATCCTTATGACAACTTTGACGACGAACAAACAGAGATTTCATTAAGAAGCGGTGCAAACGAAATTCACGAACAACTCATACATCAACTAAGCGAACGTTTGTTTATAGCAGGCATTGAAGTAATTGAAGCGCGAATCAGCAATCTGGCTTATGCATCGGAAATTGCCGGAGCAATGTTACAACGCCAGCAAGCAACAGCAATTGTTGCCGCTAGAACTAAAATTGTAGAAGGTGCAGTAGGCATGGTCGACCTTGCACTTAAAAAACTATCTGCCGAAAAAATAATTGAATTGGATGACGATAAAAAAGCCGCTATGGTTTCCAATTTAATGGTAGTATTGTGTAGTGATAAGTCGGCCAATCCGGTAATTAATGCAGGTACTTTACATTCTTAACTATTATGGAAACATTTAACGAAAAACAAAACTTCTTTAAACATTGGTGGTTCGTATTTCTACCATCGTTGTTCGTGCCTATTGCTATCAGTGTAGGTATAGGAACACAGAAAGACACTCCTCTAATTTATATTTTAATCCCTATTCTAATTGCATTATTTGTTGTAGGAATCATATCGTTAATGGGCATGGAAACCATTATTGATGAGAAAAGAATTCAAATTGACTTTAAGTTGCCCTTTGTAAAAAAGAAAGAAATTTTATGGGAAGATGTAAAAGAAGCAAAGGTTAAACAGTTTGAACCTTTAAGTGAATATGGCGGATGGGGATACAGGAAAAGATGGAGAAAAGACAGGGTAGCTTATAATGTTTATGGTGTTACAGGCTTGGAAGTAACCTTAAATAATGACCACATCATAATGATTGGAACACAAAGAGGTGACCAATTAAATGCCTATTTAATTTACCTGAAAAACAAATATGGTATCAACGTAACAGCATAATATCAGAGCACATGAGTGATACTGAAAAAAAAGCATTTGCCTTACGTATCAGTAAAGAGATGATGGGTGCCATTGAAAAATGGGCGGCCGACGAATTTCGATCTGTAAATGGACAGATAGAATGGATGTTAAACAAACAACTTAAAGAAAGTGGCCGTTTAAAACCAACCAAAAACAAAAATCAGTAGACGGTAAACGTCTACTGATATATAATACTGGCTGAGAACAAGGCTATTAATATCCCTAAAAACAATAACATGTTTTTACGCTCTGATCTAACTTCTTCCAGTAATGCCGTATTTGATAACACTAAAGAATTCATGCTGTAAAAATTGGCAGCAATTCGCTCCAACTGCATATCAGCCCATTCATTTTTAACCACAACATCAACTACATGGTTGGGTAGGTTCGACTGTGATAACAAGTGCCTGATTTCTTCCTTAGTTGAAAGAATAACCAAATTTTTCGACTGTTGATGTAGCGCTAAATGGGATGTTAATTCCATTTGCTCTTCTTGATTATGATAGTTTAATACAATCAAATCAGGCTTAATATTTAAATGTGGTATACACTCTTTAACTGAATAATATACCAATGTATCATATTTACCTGTACCTCCTAATATTGATGCCATCTGGGCTGCATCATCCGTGTTGGATTCAATGATAAATGCTAATAATTTTTTCATATTGTCAAAACTTACTTTACAAAACAAATGGCTGTTTATTTATTTAAACAGCATTTTATGATAATCTGCGGTAATTTGATGTAAAATGCTGTTTGAACCTATTTAGTGGTTAAATTGCTCGATAATTTTATTCCAGTTATACTCTCGTAATACTAATCGATAACCATTTTTACCTAGTTCTCTAGCCCTGTTAACTTCATAATAGGCATGAATAAATGTTTTACATAAAGCAACAGGTGTTGGTTCTCCTATATTATAACCGGCTTGATAAGCTACAATTTTATCAGCCAAATCGCTTTGCTCATTTACAATTACCGGAACCTGAATTGCTAATGTTTCTAATACATGTAATGGTAATATATCCTTCGCATTCATGGCAACCATCCAAGTTGTATTTGCAATTAAATTTAACTTTTCTTGTTCGGTTGTATAAAACATAAAGCGACTAAACTTTTCAATACCTGAACGACTTATGTCATTTTTAATGCTTTTATAGTCGTTAACATCAGTAATAATCCATAACTCTCCCATTCCACCTGCACGCTTATACAGTTCAAAAGCATGAATAATTGTAAGAAGTCCGCCTGTATCATGTTCTTTTAAATAAAGTGTGGCAAACACCGGGTATTCTTCAATGAGTACCGGACTAAACTTAAACTGTAGGTGATGAACATGCTGACCAACCGGAATATAAGAGGCGTTAATTTCGGCATCCTTATACCATTCCAACTCAAACGACTGCACGAATTGAACCATCTTTGCATGCTTCATTACATATAATTCAAGTTGATCAATAATCCATTTTGTAATAGGCAATTTGATAATGCGATGTCGCCTGGCCGAACTGCAATAAGGAGTGTAGATGAATGGAATATTCTTCTTTATTAACCGATAGGCAAGTAACAAACACTCAAGATTAAAGGTGCCATGAAGGTGCACCATATCGGTTGTTTTTAATTGATTAAGTTGTTTCAATAACGACTTACTTAACCATAAACCTAACAATCCGGTTTTAAATAATATGGTTTTAAAATTACGAGGAGGATAATTATGAATAGCATCATTATGCAAGCCCCATACGGTTACATCATGCCCGGCTTCAACCTGATTTGCAGCTAATGTATATACAACCCTATTTATCGAATTCTTCGACTCAGGTATAGCTTTCCCTCTTAGAATATGAATAATATTCATTAGTTACTAGTTAAAAATTGAAGTATTAAGATAGGTTGCCGTATTTCGAAATAAGGATAAAAAACGATTACAACAAACATTTAATACAGGTTTAATTAATTTATCTCTCATCATTGAATTTTTGAACTACTTGTCGAATGATTTTAGGAAAGTGATGCAAGTGTTCATCTTTATTAAACAAATGATAATAAACACCTAACTCAAATGCAATAACTGCTGCCTCCTTTTTGGCTACTCTTGAATACATAACCAAGGGTATGTAGGGAAATAATTGTTTTATGGCAACCAACAATTGCTCACCGTTTAAGGCACCTTCGAAGTTAAAATTTACTGCTACTGCATCAGGTAAGGATGTTAAATTAAATATTTGTTCATCGTAACCAGAAAAAACCTCTGCATGCATAGCTTCTGTTGTAAATGCAAACTTGATAATTTCGTGATGCATGATGCTATTTTCGAAAATAAAAACTTTTATCATCTGCTTATTCTATTATTAGGGTTTTTACAACCATGAAGGCAAGTGTTTTTACTTGAACATAATATACCCCACGAGCTAAATCTTTAACAGCAATGCTCAATTGATTTACTCCTATTTCATGATTAACATTTATTTCTTTTCCACTCACATCTGTCAATTTTATTTCAACTATAGGTGATGTGGTTTGTATAGTAGTGTTTGTGCTTGCCGGGTTAGGGAAAAGTAAAAACTCTTCAGCAGTTTTTATATTATCGTTATGAACTGTTACAACTTTCGAATAGCTGAATTTTCCATCATAATCAATTTGCTTTATTCGATAAAATATGGTTTGCAACCCGCTTAAATCAATCTCCTCATCATAAAATTGATACCTATTATATACATTGGAATTACCCGAACCTAATACCTTTCCAATGGTTTTAAAATTTAATCCATCAATACTTCGCTCAACTTCAAACCTACTATTGTTTACTTCCGTAACTGTATTCCATAGTACTTCAACCTTATCATATTTTTGTTTCGCTTCCACATTTCCCCATTTAACAGGTAATACAGCATTGGTTACAAAAACAACCTTAAACCTATTTCTAAATGTTGCCGTATCATTAAGCATCACATTAAATGTATAATAGTTTTGTTGACGTAAATCAAAATTCCCGTTGATATAAGCATCTAATAAATATATGCCGGTACTTGAAGGAAGTTGCTGTAAATTAAAATGTAAAGTATATGAACCACCTACACCTGTTGATGTAACTAAAGAAAATGTATCTGTTAATAATGTATTTGGCACTGCACTCAACTGTACCTCTTGTGCATCGCTAGTTAAAAAAGATAAATTTATAATACTGTTATAATACTTAGGTGCATCTTCCAGTTGATTAAAACCTGTGCCGGCAGTTTTCACAAATTGCAACATAGCTTTATCTGCATTTAAGGAATCAAGTTGCATAACTACCTCAAGTTGTTCGATAGCATTTGTCTTAAAAAAAGTGTTTGGTGTGGTTCCAACTTTTGAACTTTCGGTAAACCCTATGGCGGCGTTAGATGCTATAGCCTTTACAAAAAATGCCTGTCCGGATGCAATTGGAGCTGACGATGCCGATTGAACTTCATAACTACCGGTTAACGGGTTTAAAATGTAATAAAACGGTGCAATATTAGTTTTAGTTAAACTATTCCAATCAATGGGTGATGGGTAAGGATTACCAACTAAATTCCAACCATCAGCCAAACTGTTGCCGGTATTAGTATAACTTAACGCTACATTTATATCACCCGAATTTAATTCACCAAAGGCATCTAGTGTAACTGCATTTTGTGCAGGAAATGGTGCTGTAAACCAATTTGGGGTACCAATGCTTCTATCACCACGAATAAATACAATAGCTCCTCTGCCTGCGGCTAATCCATTATTTACATGTGTTAGTCCTTTCCATCCTCTACCACCTGTTGTTGATTCTTGATAAGTAAAAATTGTTTGTCCATTTGCAGTTGATGGATCAAATCCATTAGCAGCACCACCCGGACCGCTAATAAAAATATCATCTACCAATTGATTAAATGTGAAGTTCTTTACAGGCGATGAAAAGAAACGATACCTTCGAGTAACAGCCGGAATATATCTTTCAACAGTTACGTTTCCAATAATATCATTCCCGTTACCGGACGCAACTCGTGCTGTTTTATTTTGTGTTGAAGTTAATACTAAGTGTCCATTGCTATTCAAGGTACCCGCAGTAGGTGTGATTACATCGTGTATACGCAAACGATTGGCCAAGGTAATAACACCTCCATTTCTGTTAAGTGTAACTGAACTAAATGTATTTGTTACACCTTCTATTGTTTGATCTATAAATAATGCTCCAATATTGCCTGTACCGTTTAAGCGTAAATTAGAATTTCCGTTTGCGCGCAAGTTGTTGTTAACATTCCCAATAAATCCACCTGATAAAGTAAGTGTGTTTGATCCGATAGAAAGGTAACCACTATCCAATCTTAATAAACCTTTTACGGTTATATCACTAACCATTGATTTTACGCTTCCACCGCTTAAAGCTAATCCATCATAATCGGCTTGACGAATATTGATAGCAGCAATGTGAGCATAATTAAACATACTTCCGGTTTCGAATAGATAAGTACTAAAATTCGGATAAGTTGTTGAGGTATGAACATATTCTGCATTAGCTTTAATATTAAATGTTTTTCCATTTGATGCAGAAATTGCAAATCCGACATCATGAAATTTCCCGGCTTCTACAATTAAATTTCCCGTAAAATCAGCCGATGAAAGATTAGCTGCTAGTCGTACCCCGGATACCGAACGATTAGCAAAAACAATATTTGAATAGGTACCTGAACCGAATTTATTAAATTGTTGTAAAACGTTACTATCACCAAAAACAATACTACTGTTTATTCCTGAAGTAAATGATGCGTTAGTTAATGTTGGATTACCATATATCACCAAACGTCCATTACCATTAACTAAATTAAAGTTCTTATTCGCAGGTGTAGTTCCGGAAACAACCAGGTTAGCCGGTATATGAACTTCACCTGTGTTCACTGTAATTTGTGTCACCCGTGAAGTTCCTGTACTAGTGCCGGATAATTGCAGTTGACCTCTTAAATATGCTACACCACCGGTTACCTGAAATAATGCTGTGCGTGAGTTTGAGGTTGGTTGATTAATAATAAAACTTCTATTCACACGAAGGGTATCACCTGAGTTTAAAGTAATAGAAATACTGCTGTTTGAAGCAGGAATTATAATTGAGTCAGCCACAACATTTGATGTAATGTTTAAAGTTGAAGTTGAACCAATATCAATTCGGTTAAACTGAGTTACAACAGCCCCTGCAATGCTACTACTGCCTGTTGTTATTACTCGTCCACCTAAACCTGCCGTGTATTGCCCTCCATTATTTTCCCATTGGTTAAAAGTAATGGTTCTGCCATTTCCGTTTAATGTTCCTGCAATCAAATTCACTCTTGTTGCAGAAATATTTGCATTGATTGATACGGTTCCACCCGGCCGATTTACGGTGATTATATTGGTGGTAGTAATGGTTGATGGAATATCTAAGGTATTATTTCCAACAATACTAAGGTTAGTTGAACTATTGGTTATTACATTAGCTCTAGCATTACCATTTAATTCGGCAATTACTAGCGACTGACCTGAAATATTAACTGAACCTGAAAGAATACGTAGTTCTGCCAATACTAACTTATTTCCAATAGTAATAACCGCTGAATTTGTATTATTAATTAATAATTGTTTAAGAAAGTTGGTAACCGAATCAACGGATTGATCAAAATGTATAGTTCGATTTGCACTAATTGTGAATTGAACTATGGCATTTGCACTTCCTCTTATAGCATTAGCGTTACTCGTAGTAATATTAACAGCATCCCTTAAAGTTAACGTATCACTATCAATGGCTAAATCACCTGAGGTTAGGGAAAAAGTTCCGGATACTTTAACATTCGAACGCATGGTAACTATGGCATTATTTGAGGTTCGAACAATAAGGGTGTTGAGTTGATTAGTAATATTATTTGATGTTTGACTTAATGCAAATTCAACATTACTGCTTCCAGTAAACTCTAATGAACTTGAAGCTGTGCTGATGATAGGATTTTGAGTAACATTAAATAAACTTCCTGCTACAATCAAACGATTATTGTTAAGTTGTAGCTTCCCTTCAGCTAAATCAATGGATGAATTTATTGTTAATGTTCCTGATAATTTTGCCGTTAGATTTTTACCGGGTTCAAAAGTTAATTTATAAATATTGTCTGCCACTTTAAACGTTAAACCTGATGTGGTTAAACCATACCCAATCTTAATGGATGATTGATTAGAAAATGTAGCCGCCTCGGTTGCCGACAAATCAACATCATTACCTGAACCTTGATTAGGATTAGCAATAGATACTACTCCACCTGTTGCAACAAAATTTGATGAAGCAATTTGAAAAGAACTATTACCTGAATTAATTGCCACCCTACCTACAATTATTTCACCTGAACTTAATGTAGTTAATCCTCTATCGAAAGTTTGATTAGATGCAATACTTAAGGTACCTCCATTAATATTTAACCTAGTGTTTGATGCATTTAACACAAGATTATGTCCGTTGGCAGTACCAACTAAAAAAACACCTGCATTTATGTTTACTGTAGTTTGATTGCGCAGATCAAAATCACCGCTAAAACCTCCAATAATTGCGTTTGGTGCATTTAAAGTAAAGTTAATATTATCAAAACTATTTTGATTGATAAAATGTGAAACAAACGTGGCATTTCCTGTTAAAACAAAGTTAGACTTTGCATTAGTGAAATTAAAAAAACGTGCATTAGCTATTGAACCCCCTTCAAAAGTAATGATTCCGGCAGGTGTAAAAGTAAGGGTATTATTTGCTGTATTATTGTTTTTATCAATTGTTACTTCATAAAAATTAGTTACCGACAACACACCTAAAGTAAATTGTTGTGAGGCAGTTCCCATAAAGGTGGTTAAGATTGCGTATGTAGCTCTACGAACAGCGTACGCATCGTAAGTTCCATTATTTATAAAGTTACCATAAATAATAATTTCATGTTCTAGGTCTTTTGTATTTGTTGTTACTTGCGTACTGATCGCTCCTCCTTGTTCAATCAATAAATTGCTATCCACAACAAGTGTATATTCATTAGCATTCGACTCGAATAAAAATGTTGCACCTGATGTTACCCTAAATTGATTAACATTAAATGTGAATGATGAAGGTGCTGTGATAATAACCTGATTATTTGTTACCGAATCATCCTTATCAATAACTACATTAAAATAATCTTCACTAGCACCATCCACATCAAAACTTTGTGAACCTTTACCCTTTAAAAATAGTGTAGTACGGTGGTTAAATCCTCCAACACTTACATCACAATCTAAAGTTCCATTATTAATAATATTACCCTTAACAATCAATTGATGGTGGACAGATGAGCTAACACTTCCGCTGCTTGTGATACTTAAAACACCACCTGATTCAATAGTTAAATTTCCTTCAATCGTTAATATTCGATTACTATTTACAGGCAAAAACAAAGTGGCTCCTGAGCGAATAACGAGGTTATTAATAACAACATCATTGGTTAATAATACCGTTGTGTTTGCCCTAATCTCGGCATGATGTGTACGTCCCGGAACTATTCCACCTTGCCATGCTGTTGTTTGGCTCCAATTAAAACTTCCTGAGGTAACAGACTGAATGTTGGTTTGTGCATATACACCTACCGTTGTTAGCAGGTTAACAAAAAGAATAACAAATAAAAAGTTTTTCATGACTACAGATATTGTGAATACCTGTTAACCATACTTATGCCAAATAGAAAAATATTTTCTTACCGCCTGTTTATCTGATATTTACATTGTATCATATTTAGTATAAGGCGCAAGAAAAATCCCAATACGGGCAATAAATTCCTATATTGGGATTACCGAATATCAAAGTCTTGCCGAATGGCTTGTGTTACAGTTTGAAGGAAATATACCAAACGAATGGCCATATCTTTTATATTTTCTAATTGTTGGTTTTCAATATCATGTTGAATACGTTCGATAAGTTCAACGGCTTTATGAATTTGTAATGTTTGAACTGTTGCTTTAAGTTTATGCATAAGCCTATTTACCTGTTCGTAGTTTTGTTCTTCAACAGCACTAAAAATCTGATCTGTAATTTGTGGTAGTGTTGTAACCACCATTCGCATCATGCTCAGCAAAAAATCTTTATTGTCTTTATCTATTCTATCAATTAATGTAGTGCTGTATAATGGATAAGTTTTATCGAAGTTTAGAGGTTGGGCTAAATCATGTAGCGAATGGGTTGATAGCTTTAACAAGGATGCAATTTTTTCAAATAAATCATTTTCATCAAAAGGTTTAGATAAATAATCATCAGCACCTATAGCTAAATACTTTTCCTTTTCGCCTTTAATGGCATTGGCTGTTAATGCTATGATAGGAACATGTAATTTCGACGATTCTTCTATCTTACGAATAGCCTTAGTTGCAGATGCTCCATCCATTTCAGGCATTTGCATATCCATTATAACAATATCAAAAGATAATTGGTTATACTTTTCTAATGCAATCAATCCGTTAACCGCTTCTTCAACTTCCATTCCCCACTCTAGCAATAAACTTTTAGCGATAAACATATTTACTTCATTGTCTTCTGCAATTAATACTCTTTTACCTTTAAGTGCATTAACATTCTTATAAATTTCTTGCACATCAGGTTTAACCCTGAGTGCTGTAATAGGGTATTCTAATAAAACATAAAATGTTGTTCCTTTATTTAATTCACTATCTACCCAAATTTTGCCGCCTTGTAATGATATAAGCTTTTTACAAATAGATAAACCAAGTCCTGTGCCCCCAAACTTTCTTGAAATAGTTTCATTGGCTTGATTAAACTCTTCAAAAATTCCATCCAACTTCTCCGATTCTATACCAATACCTGTGTCAACCACTGAAAATTGTACAGATACCAGTTGAGCATTAATTTGTGATGAAGTAACGTTTAATACTACCTTACCTGTATGGGTAAATTTAATGGCATTGTTTAATAAATTTATAAGTATCTGATTAAGGCGATAAGGGTCACCCAACAAGTTTAAATCATCAATATTGTTTGGAGAATAAATAAGCTGAAGTTGTTTTTCTTCTGCTTTAAACGCTAAGGTTTGTATTACTTGCAAGCATACTTCATGTAAGTTAAAAGGAATTTTCTCAATATCAAACTTACCACTTTCAATTTTTGCTAAGTCTAAAATATCATTAATAATAACCAATAAACTTTCGGCAGAACGTTTTAATAAACTGATGAAGTTTTGCTGCTGAGTTGACAACCGTGTTTTTTGTAACATATTTGCCAAACCTAAAACCCCATTAATCGGTGTACGAATCTCATGACTCATATTTGCCAAAAATATTTCTTTCGACTTACGCGATTCATCTGCTTTCAATTCGGCTATTTTAATCTTAGTGATATCAATACCAAATCCGATAACAATTTGTAGATTTCCTTGTTCATCAAAAACGGGAAACATCCGTCGAAAAACATATTCTTTACCATTTGGTGTAAGTAATTCATCTTCCCATGATGTGCCATTTTTAGAAGCAACTGCCTGATTAAACTTTTCCCTTCTGGTTTGTGCTATCAATAAAGGCTTATCTCTATACTTACAATATTCAAAATCATCCTTACCAATTATCCATTTGCGAATTTCATCATCCTTTATCGCTACAGGGTTAACAAAAACATAACGGTGATGAGCATCGAAAACGGCAATATCGGTAGGGATTTTATTTAAAATAGTTTCATAAAACTTTTGTTGTTCAGCAAGTTTGTGTTGATATAAATACTTCTCAGTTATATCAGAAAAATATAAATTAATGTAGTTTTTTTCGGGGATGTAAACCTTGTTCACCTGATAAATAGTTGAACCTACTTGCAACTCCACAGCAGTTATTTCCTTGTGTTGTAACGTATCTGTAATAAGTTGCTTTAATGAATCAGGTTTAAATTCATTTAATACTTCTATTAATTGCGTTCCGACTTTATTACTATAAAGTAGCTTGCCATCACCTGAAAAACGCATTACAGGATTTGGATTTTCGTCGGGGAACCGAGCAATTTTTTCGAGTTCGTTTCTTAATTCACGTTCATCAGTAACATCGCGATATTGCCAGAAATGTCCTTCATAGTCGCTACCATCAAATATTGGAACATAATCACGTTCCAATATTTTTCCATTTTTCATAAACAGAACTTGACCATATACAGGCTGTCGATTGATGAGTAATGTATCAATATCCCTCACAAACTCTTCTTCATCCATAAACATCACTTTGCTTTGTTGAGCCGAACTGCTGCAATCAAAACCTACTAGTTGGTCGGGAGAAGCAGTGATGTTAAACAAGTCGCAAAACAATTGATTAGTCAATAAGATTTTTCGGTCGGCATCTTCAACTAATAAAGCGGTGTGCATATTTGAAATAATGGCGGTAAAGCGCGCATGATTTTTATGAATATGCCTGCTATATTGTTCGTTTATCTGTTGATATATTAAAGATTGTTTCTCGGTATTAGTTTTTAATTCATCGTAAGTTTTCCTTAATAACTCGAGTTCGTTTTTAGTGCGCGTAAAATCTGCCTCTACATCATCTAATCTGCGCTTTAACCATTCTATATCCTGATTCTTATCGCTGTTTTTCATCACTTATTGTGTTTAATTAAACCCGATTGAATCATTCGGTATAAAGTTGATTTCCCTATGTTAAGTTTCTTGGCTACCAATAGCACATCATTCCCATATTTCTGTAAAAAATGTTCTATAATAAGTTTGTTGTAATCTTCAAGTGTTCTTTCATTCAACAATAAATTATTTACGGTATCCGATGATTGAAATGTAATATCATCAGCTTGAATGCAATCACCTTCACATAAAACAACTGCTAAATGCATAATGGCTGCCAACTCACGAACGTTACCGGGAAAAGGGTACGACAATAACTTTTGTTGAGCATCTTGACTAATTTGTTTTTTGCTTAATTTATTTTCTTTACAAAACCTATCGGAGTAAGCTTTAGCAATAAGTAAAACATCGTTACCACGTTCGCGTAACGGAGGCAAATAAATGGGCAAGCCAAGTAGTCGGTAATACAAATCTTCTCTAAAATTTCCTTTAACAACTTCCTGTTGTAAATTTTTATGGGTGGCAACAATAATTCTTGCATCTATGGAAATTGTACCTGAACCACCAATTCTTGTAATCTCTTTCTCTTGTAATGCACGTAATAACTTCGATTGCAAGTTTAAATCCAGTTCACCAATTTCATCTAAAAACAAAGTGCCTTTATTTGCCTCTTCAAATTTGCCAATCCTCCTATTTAATGCTCCTGTAAAAGCACCTTTTTCATACCCAAAAAGTTCACTTTCCATTAAATCTTTCGGGATTGCAGCAACATTTACTGCTACAAATGGTTTTTTGGCTCTTTCACTATGGTAGTGAATGGCTTTAGCAATAAGCTCTTTACCTGTTCCTGTTTCGCCGTTGATACTTACGGTTATATTAGTTTTGGTAGCCTTTTGAACTAAGTGAAGCGCTTGTTTAATTGCCGTACTGTTACCAATAATGGTTTTGGTAATTTCATATTTATCAACAACCTCATTCGTTAAATCTTCTACCTGCTTCTGTAAATTCTTTTTATCCCTAATCTTTATCAAGGCATTCCATAAGCGATCTTTTACCTCATCATCTTTTACAAAATAATCAAAGGCACCCTCCCTTAGTAAGCCAATAGCTGTTGACACATCTTCTTGACCTGAGATAATGATTACATCAATTTCAGGGTTATAAGCTTTTATTTTCTTTAATACTTCATCACCTCGAGCATCATCAAGCGAGTAATCCAGTGTTATTACATCGGGTTTTAGGTATAAGTTTAACAATGCTTCGGCAGCAGTGTTAAACTTATGAATTTCATAGTCGGGATTCAATGATAAATGGTAAACAAGAATTTCACTGTACCAAATATCATCTTCTATGATAAAGATGCGCATATCAAATGTTAATCATAAGCAAGTTACATTTTATTCCTTACTTTCCGAAGGCTTTTCAGTAAATCCGGTTCGGGTCATCTCGCCCCAACTTCCATATCCTTTAAACTTATCAAGGTTACCCTTTAGTCCCCACCACACCGAACGAGGATGATATATTAAAGGCTCAACTAATAAAGTGCTGATAAATTTGATAATATCAGCGTGTTTAGCATATTGCCTGTAACTAAATTCTTCGTAAACCAAAGCTAGTATAGAAATGGTAATGGCAAAGAAGTATACGGTAAAAAATAAAATTAAAAAGAAATGCCAATTGCTGTAACCAATAAACACTAAAAAAATAAAATAGAGCAATCCTAAAAATTCGACGATAGGAGCCAACCATTCGAAAAATAACCAAAAAGGATAGCTAACTAATCCTAACAATCCATATTTAGGATTTAAAAACAAATATTTATGAAACCATAAAGTTTCCATTGTTCCGCGCATCCAACGATTTCTTTGGCGGGCAAGAACCTTATAATCGTCAGGAGCCTCTGTCCAACATAAAGGATCAGGGATATAAACTACACGATACTTTAATTTATGGTCGGTCATGTACTTCCGCATTCGTACAACCAATTCCATATCTTCGCCAACAGTATCGGTTCGATAGCCGCCGCATGCAATAACAACCGACTTATCAAAAATACCTAATGCACCACTTATTAATAAGAGACCATTAAGTTTACTCCATGCCATACGCCCTAATAAAAAAGCACGTAAATATTCAATTACCTGATACCTCGGTATAATATTTTTAGGTGCATGTATTTCAACTAATCGGCCATGTCGTACCACACATGAGTTAGCAATTCGAACAACCCCACCTGTAGCAATAACATGGTTACGTTCTTCTAAAAAAGGTTTAACGAGTTTCAAAATCGCATCTTGTTCCACCACACAATCTACATCAATGCATGTAATCAAATCATATTGCGAAACATTGATTCCTGCATTAAGGGCGTCTGCTTTTCCACCATTTTCCTTATCAACTACAATTAATTTTTTAAATGCTCTATTGGTTGATTTATAAACTGCCCTTACAGTTTTAGTGTTTAATTTGTTATTCACAAAATATTGTACAGGAACTAATTGATACGCATCAATAATAGTTTGAAGGGTATTGTCTTTGCTTCCATCATTTACAATTATCACTTCAAAGCTGGTATAATGTATACTTAGTAATGATCTGATATTTTCTACGATACTTTTTTCTTCATTATAGGCAGGTGCAATTAATGAAACAGAAGGCGCATGAGGTGATGTTAAAATTAAGTTATGATCAACAAATTTATTTTTACGCATATACACATGAATAGCCCTAGCGCTTAAAAGAGCTAATACCACATAAGCAATACTGATGGTGATGGCATAAAAAAACACAGCAGTATTTAAAATTTCTATGGTATTATGTAATGTCATGTTAATTGTTTCGTTCGTCTAATACTTGTTTACAAATTTCGGCTACAGCAAATAAAGGAGAATCTGCGTTACGCGTTAAAACCTTATATCCATCATCACCTAATATCAGCAATGCCTCAGCAGCTTTGGTAGCAATGGTTAAATCATTTTGCAATAGTTGTTGTTCTAAAAATGGAATATGTTCTTCAGTACCGCACTTTCCAATGGCTTCAATAATTTTAAGTTTTACTTTAACCGAAGCGTTCACAAATGCGTTTAATAAATTAACATCGGCATCTGTAGCACTAAACTCCCCCAATACATAAGCTGCCTGGGCAATAATTTCATCACTTCTATGCTTAAGCAGTTTAATTAATTCGGGAATGCTGTCAAATTGATCGTATTGCAAAGTCATTTTAACACAAAACAAAACGATGCTATCATTTGGCGAATTGAACCACCTGCTGAATTGAGGTAATTTTTCGGCACCTATCTTGTTCATATTTGCCGCTAAATTTATCTGATGCCATGTGGTTAAATGATTCCTGTTATTATCTAAAAAAGAAAATGGGTCTTGTTCATCCATAGTTAGTGCAGCAACTTGCGCTTCAATCCTTAGAATCGGATTCTCGTGTCGCGCTCTTCTTTTAAGTTTAGGCGCTGCATCTAAAATATTAAGTTGAGCAAGTTCTCTTACAGCATTTGCCTGAATGCCCCAATCCGGTGAATTTAACTCTTGTAATGCTTCTTTATGCAATTTCAATTCAACATACAATCGTTCTAAAATATTGGCCGATGTACCTGCAAAATTTTTATGTAAGAGTACAATATGTTCACGGAGTATATTACGATTTTTTCTATTCTTAAGATACTTCTTTTTAAAGTGATTAATTACTCTTTGTTTCGACTCCTTAAATTCATCTGTTTCTAACTCTTCTTCTTCATTAAAAATAATACCTGTTAATAATAATTCATATTTTTCTTTAAGTTGTGCCTTGTATTTATCATTATATTTATGAATACTTCTTGCAACCATTAAAGTAATAAAAAAGCTAATAAACAAGAGTATAAACAACACCAATAAAACCGCACAAACCCTGATTAATATTTCTGTAGAATTTAATTCAGCTCGTATCATTTCAGTGGCTTTATCAACCATTGACAATTCAGATGGAACTTCATTTGTTACACTGATGTTAAACAGATGAAATGTAAAACAACTCAAGATTTGATTAGTCGTTTAATTCGAACCGAAAGTTCATTTGGAGAAAAAGGCTTGGTCATATAGTCATCTGCACCCATATTAAAAGCATCCAGTACTACATTTTCCAATCCTATATTCGTAAGAACAATAATGGGTGTTTCTTTACTTTTATTTTTAAGATGAGTAACCACTTCTAAACCATTATTATAAGGTAACATCATATCGGTAATAACCAAATCAAAACTTGAACCATCAATAGTTTCGATGGCCTGCTTTCCATCGGCACAAGCAGTTACCTGATAGCCCTCTTTTTTCAAGCGGAACTCCAGTGCTTTTCTAACTAGGTCTTCGTCTTCTACAATGAGTATTTTTTTCAAGTTCATTGCAAATTAGTGGTTAATTACATTTAATTCAATTTCAAGTTCCGACTTCGCTCTTAAAAACAATTCGCTTACCGAAACCATTTCACGTTTTGCAGTAATAATATCTTGTTTAAACTTCATGGCATGTGCAACCCCATCAGCCTTAGCCAAAATATCACTAACACCTACAATTGTTACAGATGATTTTAATTTTTGTGCTAAAAAATAAATAAGGTCACTGTTATTTTCATCTATTGCTTTTTCTAGTTCGTAAATGTAACCGGGAATAATTTTTATAAAATCATTAATCATGTCATTTACAAATAAAGGGTCATTATCCGCAATGGTGTACAAGTATTCTAAATTTATATATTGATAGTTATTTATCATATTAGTATCTAATTCTATAACTTAAACTCATCCCAATAGTATGTGTAAATTCGCTTGTATTAAAGGGTAATTCCTGATAACGATAGTCAAACTCAATGGTCCATAAATGTTTAAAATTATGAGTGAAAGAATAAATCCACCCTGCCCTATATGCCTGTAAAAATAATAACTTATCTCTCGAACCATCATTATTGTTATTACTAGTTTGCCAAGTTCGTTGATCAGGCGAATAACCGGCTCCTGTAACAATCCCCAAAAAATTATCTTCATCTAAGGTATACCTTCGGATGCTAATTAACAATGAACGTGAAAAAGAATTTGTTTCATCGTCGGGTGTAATGAAAGTGCGAGCAATAAAAGCATAATTACCTTTATACTTAGTTACCGAACCTGTATAAATCATAACATTACTACCCGGACCAAAATCTAATAACCTAAAGCCGGCAGATACCTCATAACTCCGAGGCAGGTTTTTATGCAACTCAAGCCCTACACGATGTATCGGAAATAAATCAAATGTTGTATATCCATAATTTATATACAGGTACATTCGTCGCTTCAAACTTTTATACCAATCAATTTCCGGTTGAGCACCGGATGAGCCAAAACGTTGATTAAAGTTCATCCTAATAATAAAAGTATTCTTGGGAGCTTTAAATCCCCATTGTACAAATTGATAATGGAAAAATGGTTCGGAATAAACATTATTAGCAAAATAATCAAACGACGCCCCCACAGAAAAATGACTTTTAGCCTGTAAACGATACAATTTATTCGCCAATGGTTTATACAAAACCAAAGAAGTGTCTAACTTTTTTAGTTCACGTAAAGCAACTTCTGCTTCTTCAAATCTTTTTAAATCAGCTAAAGCATTTATTTTTTTAACCAATAAAGGTTGGTCTTTGGGATCAATTTCTAAGCCTTTATTTGCAGCAAATAAAGCTGTTTCAGGTTTATCGTCCCAGTATTCAACATCGGCCAGTGCTGCCCAGGCTTCTGCATTAAGGCTATCTTTCCTTAATACGTCATTAAACATATATCTTGCCGAATCACGCATGCCGTACCAACTATATGTTCTGCCAATTAGTAATTTCACATCGCTGTAATCCGGACTTGTTTTTAAAATGTCAAAACAAATAGACCTTGCCAATTCAGGTTTACCGTTAAATGCATAGTTGCGTGCCACCTTAAATAAAGAATCTACACCTTGAGCTAAAACTGTTGTTTTAAACGCAACTATAAACATAAACAACACTAATATTCTCATTTACTTAACAACTTCCTTTCTTGTTTAAACACTTCTCTCCCGAAAATCTTCTCGGCCTTTTCTAACCATTGCATAGCTATGGTTTGGTTGTTTTCATCTAATTCCAACTTAATAAATACTCGATAAACCTCAGGTAGAACATAACCCGCATCTAATGCTTGCTGCAAAAGCAAACGTGCACGTGAAAACTCCTTTAATTCGTAGGCTACTTTGCCTCGAATATAAAAGGCTTCTCCCTTAATTACTCCTTTATTTATTTTATTGGTTGTTTCATTTTGATTGATAACTTGTTTATCGATTTGTTTTGATTTTTTCTCCTCCTTACTTGAAGCAGTATTTGTTGGTAATTCCTTTACTTTTATAGGTTTTTCATCTATTGTGTTATGGCTCGAATCGGAATGCCAATGCCCAATGTCGTTTATGGTTGATGCATAAATGGTGTTATATAACACATTATTTTTACACACGAAAGTGTTCAACTCTTTAAAACGATTTAGTAACGAAACAGTTGTTTCTTTTAAGTCCTCATCTCGGTTTCCTGTAAGTTCGAGGTTATCTTTAATTTCATATAAATCGCCTGATGATAAAAATGCTGTTCCATATACATACTCACTGATATCGCCTTTATTTTTCATGATAGCTAACTGTTTGGTACTACCAAATTCTTTTATAAAAGAAAGTCCGCTACCCAGCCAGTGCACTGAATCAGGAAATTGCAACTGGTAATTATTTCTTAAATAACTAACAACGGTAGCAGGCACATCAGCATGTGAACTAAGCGATTTAAATTGCTGTGCATTTTTAAGCAAGGGTGAATAAATTAATAAAGGAACATGGTAACGATCAATATCATTTTTATGTCGAACAGGAATCATTCGGTGGTCGCCGGTAATAATAAAAATTGTTCTTTTGAATTCAGGTAATTTAGCGTAGTTAGCTAATAAACTTCTCAATGCATCATCAGCATACATCAATGTTTTAAAGGCATTAGCATTTTGATTAACCTCTACATTATTTAATTTAGCAGCTAATTGATTAAATCGTTGGTTATATAAGGGTAATTCTTTCAACTTAAATGGTTCATGTGTTGATAAGGTAAGGTAAACCTTAAGGTATGGTGATTTAAATCCTGTTGCCTGAAAACTAAAGTCATAAACAGCCTTATCAGGATATCCCCAAGTGAAATTTTCGCTGGTAAGTGGCATTTTTTCGTATGAAGAAGGGAAATCATACTCGTCAAATATTTGATGTATTCCTTCTCCTTCTAAAAATGTACGCTGTCCGTCGAACCTGGCATCGCCACCATAAAAATAACCGGTATAATAGCCATTAGCTTTAAGTAATTGAATTAAAGAAGTATGAAAGGGAGCGCTTTTACCCATTTCCATAAAGCCGGATGCACCATACGGCAACGAGCCTAATATAGAAGGAAGTATACCAAAAGTTCGACCTGTGGTGGTTAAAAAATTACTCCAATAAAGCCCGCGTTGAGAAAGTGAATCAAGAAATGGCATGGCTCCGCCATACGTAGCTTGAGGTCCTGTAAAAGCGCGGCCTAAGCCTTCAACCAATACAAATACAAAATTAGGTGGTGTATCAGTTTTTTGAAGATAATCCCCTAAATAATCAACTGTATCTTGTTTAATTTGAAAAGGAAAGGCTGATTCGCTTGCATACAATGGTTTGATACCATTATCATTTGATTGTTCTTTTAAATATTGATAGGTTTTAGTGTAAAAATATGCCGATTTATGTGCAGCTAAATTACGTTGCGTAACATCGGCTAATGCCGGAATCAATCCTATATTATCCACTAAAAAAATACCTATAAAGGTTAAGTAAACAATCAAGGTAGGTTTAAGATTAAGGGTTCGCTGTTGAAAGTAATAATGCATACGCATAACAAAACCGATCAACAATGGAATACCTAAAATTTGCCACCATGCAATTTGAGTTGAAGCCTTAACGGTAAGAACAATATCATCATAACTGTAATTCCATAAGTCAGCTCCCAATAACGTTTCTGCAGTAATATAATATTGCGAAAGCCCGATGTGTGTGATGATGATTAAAATGATACAGATTGCAAATAACATCCTAGAAACGAAATCGCTAATCAAATACATTAACATGTACGGGATTCCCATGAGTACTGCAACCCATGAAATAAACATCACATTATTCCAAAAAATGGTGAAAATGGTTGTTGAATTTAATAAGTTGTTGTGATGCTTAACTACTAATACAATTTCTACTACATGCAATAACAGGAGTATTGCATTTAAAAACAATAAACTAATAACAAGCCGTCGGCAAGCAAATCCTAATTTTTCAGCAATAAAGTACATGAAGCTAGCAACTTCGGGTAATAGGGTTAATTACAATGATACAAAAATTACCGCTGTTTCAAATAGGCAGATACAAATACTTGTTATCAAATCAATTTTTGATATGCCCTCATCCAACGATCAGGAATTTTTTCTCTTTAGTTTTTTCTTTAGGATATGGAACCTCCATCCACCAACGTTCGTTATAGATATTTTTATAAAACACAATCTCGTATTCAGCATTTTTAAAAGTAGTTCGATAAATCAAATAGTCTTTACTTTCTTTTGTTGGATAATCATTTTTCCTGTTGTAATACCCATCAATAAAATACCATAACATTTGGGCGGCCAAAGCACTACCGCATTGCGATTTATCTTTAGATGCATTCAAATCAAACAAACCGAATGAACTTACATCATTACCCATACCTGCATAACGTGCAATCTGGCAAGCCTCTTCACCATATAATCCATTTGGATTCATTTCAACACTTGCCGAAACGTCGGCGGCCTTTATGCTGTTCATACTAAAAACAACCATATCCGCATTTCGAGCAAGTGGCTCTGTTTCTTGGATGTTTGCCCTTACTTGCCCAAGTCGGAACATATCAAAGTTCATTCTATCAAAAGCATCTATACTTTCTTGCTCAACAAAATACGCTTGGTTACCTACATGAGTGATATTGAACAAATAATTTGGTTGATGCGTAATCATTTTATACAAATAATTAGCCCTTGCAGGGTCTTGTTCATGCTCTTTAAGATCAATTTTAGCATCAACTACCAATACATTAAGGTTATGATTAACACCTTGGTATGAAGTAAACTGACCGTAAGCTAAATCAGAAATTCCACCTAATATTACGGTAACAATACGTTGTTCATGAAGTTCCTTCAAACAAGCATTTAAAGCAAATAGTGTATCGTTAAAGGTATTACCGGCTTCAATATTCCCTAAGTCAACCAAGCGGATGTCATATTTATGTTTAATTAACTTGTACAACTGGGTTCTGATATGATCCGGAGTAATCCTGCTTCCTGCTCCTAAATCATTCCAACGATCATCCTTTACACCAATCAATGCTATGTGAGCGCCAGATAATTCAGGTACTTTACCTGTATGGATGTCAATTATATTTACCAAACTTTTTACTGAGGTATTACCTATGGCATCGAATACTGAAGTAGGCACAGGACTTAAGAAATCGCTAATTTGCATGATATCGTTTTATTGCTCACAAATTAGTTTATTTTCGTGCGCAGTTAAATAAACATTTCCACATTGAAAGTTGTAACAGGAGCAACAGGTTTTTTAGGCGCACATCTTGTATGTAAACTACTGCAGCAAGGTTTTGAAGTGCGTGCCTTAAAAAGGTACAACAGCAGTTTGGATGAATTTAACTACATTTATTCATTATATTTTTCTGAAAAAGAAACCACACTAAATAATCTTTCGTGGTTTGAAGCCGACATTCTAGATATTTCTGCCCTTGAGGTTGCTTTCAAAAATGCAAGTACGGTTTACCATGCTGCTGCCGTAGTTTCTTTTCATGCACAAGACAGAGATAGCATGATGAAGGTAAATGTGGAAGGGACAGCAAATGTTGTAAATGCTTGCTTAACCTGCAAAATTTCTCAACTTGCTTATATTAGTTCAATTGCAGCATTAGGAAGAGCTGCTGATGGTTCTCATATCAACGAATTAACCAAATGGACTGATTCATCATTAAACAGCAACTATGCCATCAGTAAATATAAGGCAGAATTAGAAGTTTGGAGAGGTGCAGAAGAAGGATTGCAAGTTGTTGTAGTAAATCCCGGTGTAATTATTGGTGCCGGAAAATGGGATAAAGGTTCGTGTGCATTATTTAACATGGTTTGGAAAAACATGCCGTTTTTCACAGAAGGTATCAATGGTTACGTAGATGTTGAAGATGTAGCCGAAGCAACAATAAGCCTGGTTGATAAAAATATAAATAACCAAAGGTTTGTTCTGGTTGGAGGTAATTGGCCGATGAAAGATTTTATGTTTAAGATAGCATCTGAACTTGGCAAAAAGCCTCCTTCTATTCAGGTAAAGCCTTGGATGGCTGAATTTGCTTGGCGATTAACCGGATTATTATCACTGCTTACCGGAAAACGATCATCAATAACAAAAGAAACTGCAAGGGCATCATTAAAAAAATATTATTACTCGTCGGAGAAAATATCAACAGAAACAGGATTTCAATTCCGTCCGTTAGATTACTCTGTTAAACATATTTGTAAGCATTTTTTATTATATCATGAAAAACATAAAAATTAAACTGGCAACTATCGGCATTATTACATCAACAGTTGCGTGTAAACAAACTGAAAAACAATCAACCGCTAAACTTGAAACGTTGTTTAAAAACAGTTATGATTTAAAAGATGTTCCAACGGCTATAACGGCAGTTCAACTGATATTAGCCGAAGACAGCACGCATGTATTACGCGATTCATTACCATCATTATATTTGGCTGCCCAAAATTTTGAAGCCTGCTTAACGCTTACCAATCAAGCACTTCAACGCAAACCCGACAATGAAGAGTTGACAAAATATAAAATGATTTCGCTTGAACAACTAGGAAAAGATGATGAATTATTAGCCCTGTCGAAGAAAATGTTTCAAAAAACCGGAAAAGTTGAATTTATATATAAACAAGCATCAGCCGAATTACTTACAGGTGATTTCACATCAGCAGAAACTACCATTAACACCATGATGGATAAATTTAAAAATAAACCTGACAGTGTAGATATGATGATTGATCAAATGCGCACACAAAAAGTACCTGTGATTGCTGCTTGTTGGAACATGAAAGGATATATGTTTATTCAAACTCAAAAATATCGTGAAGCTGCTATGGCATTTCAAAAGGCCATTCAAATTTATCCCGACTTTATTATGGCAAGAAGAAACTTAGACCAATTGATGCAAAACTTTTCAAGGTAAGTTTCGATATTCTAATGGAGAACAGCCAAATTATAAGCACAAAAAAACCGAACAATTGTCCGGTTTTTTTTATGTGGGCCCTGTAGGGCTCGAACCTACCACCCCCTGATTATGAGTCAGATGCTCTAACCTACTGAGCTAAGGGCCCTTATTAAAGGAGTGCAAACATAAGTTTTTACAAAGTGTTAAACAAGTATATGAACACAAAAATTTCGACTATAATTTTCGATTTAGGTGGAGTGATATTAAACCTCGACCAAGATAAAACGATAAGGGCTTTCAGTAGGCTTGGAATTGATTTAGAAGCGGTACAACTACAAACAGATGTGCTTCATTTATTTGAAAAGGGAAAAATTAATGCGGATACTTTCCGTCAACAAATAAAAAACATATTAAAGGGTGAAATCACTAATCAACAGATAGATGACGCTTGGAATGCTATGTTGTTAGATTTACCAAATGAGCGACTGCAGATGTTGGCCGAACTTCGCAAAAATGCTACCGTTATACTGTTAAGCAATACAAACAGCATTCATATTGATGCATTTAACAACTATTTCAATCAAACTTATCCCGATTTAAACTGGACATCATTTTTTGATAAAGTGTATTACAGCTATGAAATTGGTTTACGAAAACCCGATGCCGAAATTTATTCGTATGTGCTTAACCAAATGAATTTAAAAGCAGAAAATGTGGTTTTTATCGACGATTCTAAACTGAATTTAAAAGGCGCAAATACTGTGGGTATCACTACCATTTGGGCTGAAAATCCTTTAGACAAAAATTTATTCGAACAACTGAAAGCGCTCACTATCTGAGCACATCCAATACGTTAATAGCGTTAAAATTACATTGCTGATTCTTAACAGCAAGCGTTTCAACTAAAATATTATCTTTGCGCCCGTTTCTTATGGATAGAAAAGTTAGAGTTCGTTTTGCACCAAGTCCAACAGGACCACTGCACATTGGAGGAGTTCGCACAGCCCTTTACAATTATTTATTCGCCAAAAAACATGGAGGTGATTTTATCTTACGTATAGAAGATACTGATCAAACTCGATTTGTACCCGGTGCCGAAGAATACATTATTGAAGCCTTATCATGGTTAGGCATCAATCCTAATGAAGGAATTGGTTTTGGAGATGGGCCGCACGCACCATATCGTCAAAGCGACAGGAAACCAATGTATAAGCAATATGCTATGCAATTGGTAAATGCCGGACACGCATATTATGCATTTGATACTTCTGAAGAATTAGAAGCAATGCGCGAACGTTTGAAGGCAAGTAACGTTGATAGCAAATACGACGCTATTACCCGAATGGCCATGAAAAACTCACTTACCTTACCTGAAGATGAAGTTAACAAAAGATTAGATTCAGGCGATCCTTATGTGATTAGAATTAAACTTCCAAAAAAGGACGATGTAAAGTTTCATGATGAAATTCGTGGGTGGGTAAATATCAACACTTCACAAATGGATGATAAGGTGTTGTATAAAAGTGATGGTATGCCAACCTATCATTTAGCTAATGTGGTTGATGATTACCTAATGCAAATAACTCATGTAATCAGGGGTGAAGAATGGCTTCCTTCTGCCCCGCTTCATGTATTATTATATAGATATTTAGGTTGGGAAGATGTTATGCCTAAGTTTGCTCATTTGCCTTTGTTGTTAAAACCTGAAGGCAATGGTAAATTAAGTAAAAGAGATGGTGATCGTTTAGGTTTTCCAGTTTTTCCTTTGGAATGGAAAGATCCGGCAACACAAGAAATAAGCAGTGGTTATCGCGAGAGCGGTTATCTTGCCGAAGCAGTTGTTAATTTATTAGCCTTTTTAGGTTGGAATCCGGGTACACATCAAGAATTATTTTCTAAATCTGAATTAATAGAGGCCTTTAGCCTAGACAGGGTTAGTAAGTCGGGAGCTAAGTTCGACCTTAATAAAGCAAAATGGTTCAACCAACAATATGTGCGACATACAGATAATAAGGTATTGGTTGAGGCACTAAAAAAACAGTTAAGTGAACACCAAATTGTTGCTGATAATGCTTATTTGGAAGCTGTTTGCGGATTAGTGAAAGAGAAAATCAGTTTCATAAAAGAACTTTGGGGCATTAGCAGTTATTTCTTTGTTGATCCTACTGCTTACGATACTAGTGTAATTGAAAAGAAATGGAATGAAAAAAGCCCGCTTGTTTTGCAGGAACTTATTCAATTATTACAAGCCAATGATTCATTTTCAGCGGTAACTATGGAAGCTGCATATCATGAAGCATTGAATAAATATGGGTTAAGTAATAAAGATTTTTTACAATTACTTCGTGTTTGTATAAGTGGTGTAGCAGGTGGACCACCATTGTTTGAATTAAGCGCGCTAATTGGAAAAACGGCTATAATCAAGAGGCTTAAAAATGCCTTGGATAAGATTAATCATTCATGAAAATAAAATATCATGTAGTCATTTTTACGTGCGCTTTACTCATCATAATCAGTTGTAAACCGCTTCATTTAAATCGGTTCCCCGGCGAAAAGATTACTGATTTCCCAATGGAGTTTCGTGGAGAGTATCAACCAAGTAAATCAAACAACAGGTTATTATTTCTCGGAAAAAAGAACCCGAAGGACACCGACATGGTTCACATTACTACAAATGTAATTACCATCAAACAAAAAGATGAAACCAAACGCTTCGTATTAGATAGTAACTGCGTACTAAGTAAGATTGGTGATGAATATTATGTGTCGGTAAACGATCCGGTAAATAAAAAAATTTGGTACAGTTCATACTTTAAACTTCAACAGAATAAAAAATTGCTGGTTTATCTTTTTTATGAATCATCTCCTTTTGAATACGGAAAATATTTAGAAACAGCAGAGCGATTTGTTAACGACGGAGATACATTATCCCTATACAAAGTGAACGACAGCACTTTTAATAGTTTCGTGAAAGATTATTGCAAACAGTTTAGCCCTATACACCTAAGAAAAACCGGCAATCCTTAATGAGAAAAATCAGGTTTTAAGGTGCTTTAAAAATCTATAAATAAATACTTGATTAACAGTGCCTTTAATTAACAAAACTTCTGAACTTAAAATCGTTATTAGAGTTGTGCATAACTAATTAGGTACAACTTTGTTAAGAATAATAGTTTGCACTATCAATAAAATTTAAACCTAAATAATAAGAATAATGACAGGAAATGTTATGACTCAAAACATCTCAACAAACATCGAAAACGGGATTATGTATATCACAATTACCCGTGAATCGAAAATGAATGCATTGAATATCCAAACACTAAAAGATATTCGTGAAGCTGTAGCATCTATTTATGAAAACAATGAAGTTAAAGGTGTAATCCTTACCGGTGCGGGAACTAAAGCGTTTGCTGCCGGCGCTGATATCAGCGAATTTGTTAATTTTAATGTTGAAGAAGGTACACGCATGAGCGCTGAAGGTCATGCAGTATTAAACACGATTGAAAAATGTCCTAAACCTGTTATAGCAGCAGTTAATGGATTTGCATTGGGTGGTGGTAACGAATTAGCCATGTCGTGTCATATGCGTATTGCATCAGAAAATGCACGATTTGGACAACCTGAGGTAAATTTGGGAATTACTCCCGGCTATGCAGGAACTCAACGTTTAGCTCAACTTATTGGTAGAGGTTTAGCCTTAGAATACCTGTTAACAGCAGATATGATAACTGCACATGATGCTTACAGAATGGGGTTGGTAAATCATGTAGTTCCGCAGGACCAACTCATCGCTAAATGCGAAGAAATATTAAGCAAGGTAAAAACAAAATCACCCGCCGCTGTTGCTTCTGTTATTCGCTGCGTAAATGCATATTACGAAAAGAAAATGGATGGTAATAATGTTGAAATAAACGAATTCGGTAACTTCTTTGGATCAGAAGATTTTAGAGAAGGCACATCGGCATTCATGGAAAAAAGAAAAGCAAATTTTAAAGGATAGTACAAAAGCCGCCAACTACGGCGGCTTTTTTTTATAAAGTGTCTTGTCCTGAAATAAGTTGACAAAAAATCGACTTATTATGAAAAAAACAGATGAACAAAGAAAAAGACGCAGTCAACGCGATTACAGTTTAGCCTT
>JALONK010000057.1 GCA_025454975.1 Bacteroidia bacterium | reverse complement strand
CAGGCGAGTAATCAAAACACAGCGGATGTATTATGGACGGTGGGAGGAGCAAACGTGCTTCAGGTTACAGCAAGTCATCCGGCATGTGCAGATGTGAGTATAAGCAAGCCGGTATTTGTTAAAAATCCATTAGGGATAGATGATCTTATAAAGGAAGAGGGAGTGGTGATATATCCTAACCCGGCCAATCAAGAGTTAAATGGTATATGTAGGTGTAGTGGAGTCTGGCACACCACAAGGAAGAAAGGTTATTGATTTAGCAGAAATGCAGGCAGGAATATATTTTATACAAGTAAGTACAGGCAATTATAGCAAGGTTTATAAAGTAAGTGTGTTAAAATAAAGAATATATAAAGCGTAACCTTTGAAAGCTTGTTCGCATCAATAGCAGTAGAATAGTTACAAATTTCTACTCTTGATTTTGGGTACGACAGGGTTTAAATCCTAACTTTAACTATTGGCATAACATTATGCTAATAAAAATATAACGTAAGATATTTCATAGGCTTATGATTACAGATTGATTAACGGAGCACTTATTAACACTTAATAAACAGGCGTTTTCCACTTATACTAAATTGACTGTTGCTAGAATAAGTAAGTTGTTAACTCGAAAAAATACATAAGCTATTCTCTTATTATTCATCATATTTGTTCAACAAATCAAATAGCTATGTATAATTTTACCGGTCTAAAAAAACTTTTATTAAGCGCAATAGCCATATTAACTGTAAGCGTAAGTAATGGTCAAGTAGTTACGAATACATCAGATGCAGGTCCGGGTTCTCTCCGCCAAGCAATTTTAGATGTTAATGCCGGATCATTATCAACCGAAATAAGGTTTAATATTCCTTTGTCTGATCCTAATTATAATTCAGCAACAGGGGTTTTTACTATTAAAATCAATAGCCAATTGCCAGCCATTTCAAGAAACAATGTGGTTATTAATGGGGCGTCGCAAACCAACAATACAGGCAATACAAATACCACCCAATTGGGAACCGGTGGCAAGGTAGGAGTAGATAGTGTGGTACTAAACAAAGTTGACGGCCCTGAGATAGAAATTGTTGATAACGGCAATGTTAGTAGAGGATTACAAATTTCTGCAAACCAAGTTATAATCAGGCGAATTGCGATTTATGGATTTGGTGCGACTCCATATGAAGACCATGCAAATATCGTATTCACAAATGTTGTAACAGGAGGAGTTGTAGAGAACTGTGTTATCGGAACACCGGCAGATGATTTTGTTGATCAAGGTAATGCCAACCGTTCAGAGGCATGTGGTATAGCAGGGCTGGGAGCTGATTCAATCATAATCAGAAATAATGTTATTGGGTTTATAGGGGCTCGAGGAATTTATGCAAGAAACGATGCCGGAAAAAATTGTGAAGGCTGGAATATTTCAGGAAATGAAGTGACTGAATGCGGGTTTAACAATACCAAATACGATGGAATTGATATAGTAATTAACTCTTCAGGGTTTAATATTAATGGCAACTATGTTCACCATAATCGTATTTGTGGAATAGACACTTGGCAATCATGGGGTTCGTTTGTAATTACCAATAATACAGTAACCAATAATGGTGTTGCAAACGACGAAACACCCGGCATACGCGTTTTTGGAAGCGACAACTTGATTGAAAAAAATGTTATTGCGAATAACTTCGGAGCCGGAATATTGGTTCACTCCAATGCATCAACCACTAGAATGTTATCCAATAGCATCTATCAAAATGGTACTATTATTGGTGAAAACAATCAACCATCAACAGGCCAAATTGGTATTGATTTAATTAATGCCAATGAAAACATGGACCAAGGTTCATTACCTTTTGTAACCTTAAATGATTCGGCGGATTACGATGACGGCGCTAATAACCTAATCAACTTTCCTGTTCTTGAGTTTGCCTATGTTAATGGTTCGAACTTAACTATTACCGGATTTTTAAAGGCAGGGTCGTTATTACAAATTTTTGAAAGCGATGACCAAACTCAACCAACCTATGGAGAGGGCAAACGATTAGTTTATAGCGGTATTCCAACATTTAGCGGAACAGGGAAATACGGTCCGGCTTCGGTTAATGGTTTAGACCAAGGAACAGAAACAACAGACAGGTTTTCTGTGACTATCCCAACCCCATCAGGTGTTGCCACAGGGTCATATTTAACATCAACTGCTACTAGAAATAATCATACTTCTGAATTTTCGGGAAGTGTTCAAGTTGGAAGTCAACTAGGTGTAAGCCCGGTTTTAGAATGTGTTATGCGTAATGCCGATGGAAGTTATACAGCGTATTATGGTTATAACAATCCAAATCCTTTTCCGGTAACTATACCGGCAGGAACCAACAATCGTATTAATCCTTCACCTACTGATAGAGGACAACCTACTACCTTTGCTCCCGGTCGAATTGCATCAGTGTTTACAGTTAATTTTACAAGTGGAAATATTGTTTGGATTTTAAACGGCAGAACATCAACCGCAGGAGTTAATAGCTCTCCATGCCGCTGTATGCTTGGGGTTAGTAAATCAGCCAACAATCCAACACCAAGGTATAATGATACTGTAACCTTTACCATCAAAGTGTATAACAACGGACACACGAATACTTATGGTGTACAATTGTTAGATAGTACTAACACCGACAGTTTACAATTTATTGATTATACTGCATCTCGTGGAAATTATAATGGAAGCACCGGTGTTTGGGACTTAGGCTCAGGAAACTTTAATATTTGGGATACAGCGATACTAACCATTAGGATGAAGGTAAGAGGCTTGGCTGAAAACTGTATTACTTTATTTGCAACAGCATTACCCGATAAAACCCCTCTTGATAATACTGCATGTGCAAGCATTTGCCCAAGTGGAACCAGCGGCGGAAACGATGGTGGGGTAGAAAGTAATGGTAACCTTGCAGGTATTATGGCCAGAAGGAAATATACCCGCACTTTACAAGAACTGAATAGTTCGAATGGAGTAAAACCTGAGCAAAAGGCATTAATGAGCTACACACACGAAGCTGTGTCTCAAGGGTTGATTGTTGCTTCAAGTAAAAATTTAAATAAAAAAGCAGGTGAACTAGAAGGCTTATTGCCAGAAACAGGGCCATTTAATACACCGGCATTTGTTACAACACCAACTGATTTAATTGAAGCAACCAACGCATTAGAAGCGTTTGCAGTTGATTATATCAGGCCGGGGGATAATGCCAGACTAGGAGCTATATTAGCTATTGCAACACCGAATAATCAAGTGTATGAACACAGCAAACCAATTTGCGATCGTCTTGCCGGTGCAGCATTAGAAGATGTTAGGATTGTATTGATAAACAATCGTCCTTTTATAATGAGTAAAATATTGCAACCCAACAATCAATTAGACTATACAGTTAGTTTTGTTGCCTACCGCGACGCTAATTTGTTTACTATTGATCAAAAATGGGTAATTGAGGGATACAAACCGGCCGGCAGTTTAGAAACCTATAATTTCCAAGTTTGGAGTGCAAGTGAAAACACAACAATTGCTTTAACTGAATCATTATTAAATAATCTGGCTAATCAAAAAGCTGTTTTTTACAGTAATATCAATGAGCCGGCTTATCCAAAAGTATTTGCACGTACCTTAACTTATGGGAATGGGAAAATTAACATGCAAATAAAAAATAGCGTAAACGCAGAAGAACTACTGTCCTTTGGAACCGTTTCTCCTTTTGAAGATGGCCCAAGAACACCTATACAAAAAATATATGCTATTGCAAAACCAACCACCAATAATAAAGTAGTTGATGTAAGTCTAGAGGTTGGAAATATTTTCGATGTTGGCTTTTCAATTTTCAATGATAAATATCCCGCAGCGGATCAACTTTACATAGCAGACGGACCTTGGTCGTTTACTAAAGACAAAAATACTACTGTAAGTGAGTTTCTAATTTCACCATTCAGTGGTGTTAACGAACCTCAAACCTATTCGGTTGAACGTGATGCAAAAGCGAAAGGTACAATAGATGAGTTTTTTAATATGTTCAGATACTTGCGACCACAAGGCACTCCGGTTAATCTTTCAACGTATAATCAGTTGCAATTTAACATGGCAGGTAGCGGACAAGTAGATGTGTTTTTAACACAACAAGGGGTTAACTCAATAACTGAACAATTTAGAGTTAGAATTAACCTAAACTCAACATCACAACTTTATAAACTATTCTTCAATCAGTTTAAAAAGGCAGATGGAACCGGAATGTTAAACCCGTCTAATATCACTAGCATCACTTTCCGTCCGGTGGCAACCGGATCATTTGAAATGGATGTTAAAAATGTTTCATTTGTTAATACTTCAACCGGCCTTAATGATTATAACAACAATGAGGTATTTAGCTTAGGACAAAATTATCCTAATCCGGCAACCGGATACACTCAAATTGACATTACCTTAAACAAGTCGAACGATTTATTGGTTCAGGTTTACGACTTATTTGGAAATCATGTTATAACCTTAGCCAATGGAAACTATGCCCAAGGCAAACATGTATTAAACATGAATACTAAAGGGTTGGCCAACGGTGTTTATTTTTACACTGTAACTTGTGGAGGAACAACTGTTACTAAAAGAATGTTAGTTTTAAATTAACAATAACCAAAGCATTGAAGAAGGCTGTCTTATCTGAAAAATAAGCCAGCCTTCTTTATTTTTATTTGCCTCATTATTACCGTAACCGCAAAAACATATAAACACCCAAGCGGAATAAATTTTGTAAACTAACTCATTCGCTTAAATTTGTCTAATTTTTAGGGGTTCAATTAACGCCCTATCTTATTATATCAATATCAAATTAAGCATTCATGCCAAAAGATAACAGCATCAAATCCGTTTTAATCATAGGAAGTGGCCCAATTATTATCGGACAGGCCTGCGAGTTCGATTATTCGGGAAGCCAGGCTTCTCGATCACTAAAGGAAGAAGGTATTGAGGTTTCACTCATTAACTCGAACCCGGCAACTATTATGACTGATCCTGTAACTGCTGATCATATCTATTTATGGCCCCTTGAGCCGGCAAGTATCGAGAAAATATTACAAGAGCGTAAGATTGATGCAGTATTGCCTACAATGGGAGGGCAAACAGCTTTAAACCTTGCCATAGAATGTGAAGAACTTGGTATTTGGGAAAAGTATGGAGTGCGCATGATTGGTGTTGATACAAAAGCCATTGAAACAACAGAGAACCGAGAGGCATTCAGGCAAAAAATGGTTGAAATAGGAGTGGGTGTTGCCCGCTCGCGCACCGCAAATTCATTTTTAGAAGGAAAAGAAATAGCACAAGAAATCGGATTTCCACTAGTAATCCGTCCTTCATATACATTGGGAGGTACCGGAGGAGGTTTTGTATGGAAAAAAGAGGAATTGGATGCTGCATTACAACGTGGACTTTCTGCTTCGCCAACTCATGAGGTTTTGGTTGAACAAGCAGTGTTTGGTTGGAAAGAATATGAATTAGAATTGTTACGCGATAGGAATAACAACGTTGCGGTAATTTGCGTAATTGAAAACTTTGACCCAATGGGAATTCATACCGGTGATTCAATTACTGTGGCTCCTGCAATGACATTAAGCGATTCAACCTACCAACGTATGCGCAATATGGCTATTCACATGATGCGAAGTATCGGAAACTTTAATGGAGGGTGTAATGTTCAGTTTTCTGTTAATCCGGAAAATGAAGATATCATTGCCATTGAAATCAACCCTCGTGTTTCTCGCTCATCTGCATTAGCTTCTAAAGCAACCGGATATCCTATTGCTAAAATAGCAGCTAAACTAGCCATTGGTTATACCCTTGATGAATTAAAAAATCCTGTTACCCAAACCACCTCTGCTTATTTTGAACCGGCTTTGGATTATGTAATTGTAAAAATTCCAAGGTTTAACTTCGATAAGTTTAAAGGTGCTGATAAAACATTGGGTCTTCAAATGAAATCTGTTGGTGAAGTAATGGGAATTGGCAGAACGTTTATTGAAGCCTTACAAAAAGCCTGTCAATCACTCGAGATAAAAAGGAATGGATTAGGAGCTGACGGATATCAAAACAGAAACTTAGAGGAAATTGTAGAAAAACTGAAGTACCCAAGTTGGGATAGGTTGTTTGCAGTAAAAGACGCACTAAGTTTGGGTGTGCCAATCTCATCAGTAGAAAAGTTAACTAAAATTGATCGGTGGTTTTTAACCCAAATCAACGATATGGTTAGGGTTGAAAGTGACACCCGCAGGTTTAACTTAAAAAACATGCCTCGTGAGTTAATGCTTGAACTTAAGCAAAAAGGGTATAGCGATGTTCAAATTGCATGGCTTTTAGGAGCAGATACAACAGAAGATGATGTTCGGGCTTTAAGAAAAGAAATGGGAATTATTCGCACATATAAAACAGTTGATACCTGTGCGGCAGAGTTCTCTTCCCCAACAAATTATTTTTATTCCACTTACGATGGCGAAAATGAAAGTAAAGTTTCTGATAAGAAGAAAATAATTGTACTAGGATCCGGTCCTAATCGTATCGGACAAGGCATAGAGTTTGACTATAGTTGTGTACATGGTTTGTTAGCCGCTAAAGAATGCGGGTATGAAACAATCATGATTAATTGTAACCCTGAAACAGTAAGTACCGACTTTACAACGGCAGATAAATTATATTTTGAACCTGTATTTTGGGAACACCTGTTAGATATTATTGAACACGAGAAGCCGGAAGGTGTTATTGTACAATTGGGCGGTCAAACGGCTTTAAAACTTGCTAAAAAACTTAACGAAAAAGGAATTAAAATAATCGGAACTGATTACGCAAGTATGGATTTATCAGAAGACCGTGGCTCGTTTTCTGATTTGTTAAAAGAATTGGGTATTCCTTATCCAATGTACGGAGTTGCAGAGGACGCAGAAGAAGCTATAAAAGTAGCTAATCAGGTTGGTTATCCGGTTTTAGTAAGACCTAGCTATGTATTAGGTGGCCAAGGAATGAAGATTGTGATTAATGATGAAGAACTGGAGCGCGCAGTTATCGAACTGCTGGGCGACCTACCGGGAAACAGAGTACTGATTGATCATTTTTTAGATAGAGCTGAAGAAGCAGAAATAGATTTAATATGTGATGGTACAGACGCCCAAATTGTAGGGATGATGGAACATATTGAACCTGCCGGAATTCATTCGGGCGACTCAAGCGCGGTTTTACCACCGTTTAGTTTAAGCGAAGGTGTTAAAGAGCAAATGAAAGATTATGCCTTTAAGTTGGCAACCAGCATGAATATTATTGGTTTGCTTAATATTCAGTTTGCCATAAAAAATGAAAAGGTTTATGTAATTGAAGCAAATCCTCGTGCCTCACGAACCGTTCCTTTCATTGCCAAAGCACATCATATTCCTTATATAAATATTGCTACTAAGGTAATGCTGGGAACACACAAGGTTAAAGACTTTAAGTTTGAGCCTAAACTTGAAGGGTATGCAATTAAAGAACCTGTGTTTTCTTTTAATAAGTTTGAAGGAGTTAACAAAGAATTAGGTCCTGAAATGAAATCTACCGGGGAAGCCATACGATTTATAAAAGACTTACAAGACCCCATTTTCCGTCAGTGGATGAAAGAAAAAAGCATGTACCTAAGCAGGTAATTTGAGCCTTTGTCCTTAATAATTATTGGGTGTTTTTGATAATAACAATCAGAAACATATTTGCCATCATATTGGTAGGTAAACTTGTTCTGTTGAGTTGAATTTATTTTCTCGTTTGTTGATTAAACAGCTCCTCATTTCTTGATAAATAGAATTTTCGTTTTTAGCCCAATAAAATATTAGCTAAAAAATAGGTTCGGTGTAAATCCACAGATATTCCCACCAAATTAACTTCGAATAGCAGACAACAAGACTAAAAAATTTATGCTATAAATCCATTGCTCCAGCCACCAACTCAGCAATGTCTTTAACTTCAATATCTTGTTCTTTGTTATGATGTTTTACGCCATCACGCAACATGGTCATACAAAACGGACAAGCAGCGGCAACTACTTCAGGCTGTGTTTCCAACATATCATCAGCACGTTCAAGATTTACCTCTTTATTTCCCTTTTCGGCATCCTTAAACATTTGAGCACCTCCGGCACCACAACATAAACCATTAGCCTTACTACGTTTCATTTCAATCAAAGCCGCATCCAACTTTTCAATTACCTCTCTAGGTGCTTCATAAATATTGTTGGCTCTACCTAAATAACAACTGTCGTGATAAGTGATGCGCTTCCCTGCAAAAGCACCACCTTTTATGGTAATTTTACCTTGTTCTAATAATTGGTTAATCAAGGTAGTGTGATGCAATACTTCATAATTGCCACCAAGTTCGGGGTATTCGTTTTTAAGTGTATTATAACAGTGTGGGCAGCCGGTTACTAATTTTTTTACACCATAAGCATTTAACGTAGTTATGTTTTGCATGGCCATCATCTGAAACAAGAACTCATTACCGGCTCGTTTTGCCGGATCTCCGGTACAAGCTTCTTCTGTTCCAAGAATGGCGAACTTTATGCCTGCAGCGTGTAATATTTTTGCAATAGCTTTAGTTATTTTTTGTGCTCGTTCATCAAAGCTCCCTGCACATCCTACCCAAAACAAAATTTCAGCTTCTTCTCCCGAAGCGGCCACTTCTGCCATTGTACGTACTTTAAATGAATCCATAGTGTTGTTATTGTTTGGCAATTTAATCAATTCATAAACAATGTCAATGACTAACTATGGGTAGTTTTTTATAAAATATAAACCGCTGAATCACACTAAACCTCTATATTTTTCGTATTAAAACCGCATATTTGCTACCACTTGAAAACACTTAAATATTTTTTCATTTTTATCGCACTCGCTTGTTCCGGTATATTTCATGCATGCCGACCGGAAGAGGAGTTTACAAACGACCCATCTGTTAGGCTCAGCTTTAGTGCTGATACAGTTTTGTTTGATACAGTGTTTTCTCCTTTAGATTCTCAACGTTTACGCCCCTTATCGGTAACAAAACAATTGCGTGTTACCAACACAAACAAAAATGCGGTTAAAGTAAATATTCGTCTTGCCGGAATGGCCGGAACCACATATCGTTTAAATATTGATGGTGTTCCTGCGAATGCAGTATATGGAAAAGAAATATTGGGTAAAGATAGCTTAATCATTTTCATTCAATGTTATATTGATACAACACAAAATGATACTGCCGTAAATCCGTTTATAAAAACCGACGAAATTGTTTTTGAAACTAATGGTAATAAACAATCGGTGGTGCTTACGGCATGGGGGCAAAATGCCAACTATTTAAATAACACAGTACTTAATTGCAACGCCGGTAATTTAAGGTGGTCGCCAGGAAAACCAATAGTTATTTACGACTCAATCCTTGTTCCCGAAGGATGTACTCTTACCATTGATGCAGGTACCAGAATTCATAGCTATAACAAATCATGTTTGTTGGTTGCAGGCACTTTGATAGTAAATGGCACCTACGAAAACCCTGTAGTATTTGAAGGAACCAGAATAGATGGCGATTATAAAGACCTCTCAAATCAATGGATTGGTATTAGGTTTTTGCCAAGAAGCAAAGATAATATTATACAATACGCCATTATTCGTAATGGGTTTGTAGGCATCGAAGTTGACTCACAACCGGTTACTGCAAATCCTAACTTACGGTTGAGAAATTGTAAAATCAATAACATGGCAGCCGTTGGTGTAGTTGGCTATTCTTCTCAAATCGAAGCAATAAATAATGAGATTACCAACTGTGGGCAGTTCGGCTTTTTTGGGGCTATTGGCGGAAATTATACGCTTATTCACAACACTATAGCGTCAATAAATAGTTCGTTTAACCGACAAAATCCTTTGGTCGTGTTTGACAACTCACCATTTTTAAATAGTGACCGACAAATTGTAGCCCGATACTTACTTACGTTTACCTTAGTAAATAATATTGTTTGGGGTGGTCTTGACGAAGAGTTATTAATTAACAATAACCCTGACGGATTGCCACCGGGAAATATTGCCATTCAAAATAATCTATTACGAACTAAGCAAACCGGATTAACAAGCTCGGGAAATATCGTAAACCGAGATCCATTATTTGAAAACGTAGCCAAGTTAAACTATAAACTAAAAGCAACTTCACCGGCAAAGGCAAGAGGGATTAACGCAGGCGTAAGCTCTGATTTGGGAAATAACCCCCGAGCTGTTACAGCCCCCTCTATTGGTTGTTGGGAATAAAAACCTGTATTCTACCAGCTATTACTCATGTGAACCGGCTAAAAACTCAAAAGTGCCAACCATTTGTTCAATCTCACTTTTTTCTTGTTCCGGCACGGGCATGTTTTTCATTGCGGTTTGAACGGTATAAGCAAATAACACCACCTTGTCGAGCTTCGCAGTTGCCCAATAATACACGGTGAAAGATTGTAGTCCTACCTCATGTGATTTTGCAAAATGAACAAAAGGGTTTTTCCCTGCCATATATAAATCCGGTTCAAATAATTTGTTTTGGTTATACACTTCTTCCAACATCAACTTTTCAGCACCGTCGCCTCTAAATTCATTATCCATAATCATAACCCTCAACACTCCTTGCCCACCGTTTTGATTATAAAACAAATAATGACCGGCTTCATCGGTTTCCTGTGTCCATGTAGTTGGATAGGTGATAGCAAAAAAGCCATGTAAGGATACAAATCGTTTTGAGGTGCTCATGCCCTTTCTAATAAAATATTACAGTAATTAAATCTAACTTTTAAAATAACAGGAAAACAAATCATATAGTTTGATTTCAAAGTAAATGGAAACAAATCAGCCATTAACCAAAATTAATTTCTGTACTGTCTCCAATGTTTAAACTTTGTTTCATCCCCTTTAATAAAGCGTCATTACCAATAACTGAACGGTCGAGTATAGCATATTCAATTTGGGCATAAGGCCCAATAATACTGTCTTTAAGCACAGCATAATTTAAAATGGCATTTTCTCCAACCGAAACATTAGGGCCAATAATAGAATTACTTATTTTGCAGTTTTCGCCTATGAAAACAGGCGGAATAATTATTGTGTTTTCAAATTTATATTGGTTAACATCATAGTTCAACCGTTTAAGTAATGTTGCGTTTGTGTCTAATAAAATTTCTTTTTTCCCGCAATCAAACCAATTATCTACATCTAATGTTCGCATTTCAACACCGGTTTCAATCATTCGCATTAATGCATCAGTTAAATGAAATTCATTACGCGTTGTAATTTGTTGTGCCATGTTATATTCAATGGCCTCAAATAATTTTACTGTTTCTTTTATGCGGTAAATCCCAACCAATGCTAAATTACTTTTAGGAATTGTTGGCTTTTCTATGAGTTTTTTTATCGTCCCATCTGTATTCATTTCTGCCACACCAAACAACCTCGGGTCGTCAACCTTCTTAACACATAAGGTAGAAGTTGGGGCTTCAAGCAACTGTTTCACATTCACATCAGCAATGGTATCACCCAATACAATCAACAACTCGTCGTCAATTAATTTATTTTTAGCTAACCAAATGGCGTGTCCGGTGCCTTTTCCGGTTGTTTGCATCACAAATTCTGCTTTAATATTAGGATAATGTGTGGCAATGTAATTTTCAATTTTATCGCCCATATACCCAATGATAAAAACATAATCATCAATATCAGAGCCAACTAAAGCATCTATGATATGTCCGATAATTGGTTTACCTGCAATAGGAATAAGCGCTTTAGGCTGAGTATGGGTATGCGGCCTTAATCTGGTGCCAATACCCGCAACGGGAATAACTGCTTTCATTTGTGCAGAATAAATAGTTAGAATGTGTCAAAGTTAGTGCTTTCACTTTTGCATTCAAGCGTTTTTACTAAATTGCGCAAGTAAATTTCTTTACAATGAAACGAGATAAACAAATATTTGAATTAATTGACGCAGAATTACATCGCCAAGAACACGGAATTGAACTAATTGCATCCGAAAACTTCGTTTCGAAGCAAGTAATGAAAGCCATGGGAAGTGTATTAACCAACAAATATGCGGAAGGCTTACCGGGTAAACGTTATTATGGCGGATGTGAAATTGTTGACCAGGTTGAACAATTAGCGATTGATAGATTAAAACAATTATTTGGTGCCGAGTGGGCAAATGTGCAGCCTCATTCCGGGGCACAAGCAAACGCCGCAGTTATGCTTGCTTGCCTAAATCCCGGAGATAAAATATTAGGGTTTGATTTGTCGCATGGTGGACATTTAACGCATGGTTCTCCGGTAAACTTTTCCGGTAAATTATATGTACCATCATTTTATGGCGTTGAAAAAGAAACAGGATTAATAAATTATGACAAGGTTGAACAAATTGCAAAAGAAGAAAAACCTAAGATGATTATCTGCGGCGCATCAGCATATAGCAGAGATTGGAACTACGAACGCTTAAGATTAATTGCCGACAGTGTTGGAGCACTTTTATTAGCAGATATTGCACATCCTGCCGGACTTATTGCAGCAGGGTTGTTAAACAATCCTATACCACATTGTCATATTGTTACCTCTACTACTCACAAAACATTAAGAGGGCCAAGGGGTGGGATTATCATGATGGGTAAAGATTTTGAAAATCCTTGGGGCCTAAAAACACCTAAGGGTGAAACAAAAATGATGAGTAGTTTACTAGATGCAGCAGTGTTTCCGGGCACACAAGGCGGTCCGCTTGAGCATGTAATCGCAGCTAAGGCAGTAGCTTTTGGTGAGTCTTTAAGCGACGACTTTAAAAAATATATGATACAAGTAAAGAAAAATGCACAAGCCATGGCCGAAGCATTTATTGCTAAAGGATATCATATTATTAGTGGCGGAACAGAGAACCATTTAATGTTAATTGATTTACGCAATAAAGGAATCTCAGGAAAGGCTGCTGAAAACGCCTTGGTTAAAGCAGATATCACCTTGAATAAAAACATGGTTCCGTTTGATGATAAATCTCCATTCGTAACCAGCGGTATTAGGGTTGGAACGGCAGCAATTACTAGCAGAGGGTTGAAAGAAAAAGATGTGGCAAAAATCGTTGACCTGATTGATGAAGTTATTACCCATCCCGATGATGAAAAGGTGCTAAAATCAACAAGAAAAAAAGTAAATAAAATGATGGAGAAGTTTCCATTATACCGTTAAGCAATTAAACATACATTTTTAAGCATGGCTTTGCTGTTATGTGTTGAAACTTCAACCCCTGTATGTTCAGTTGCTTTGTTTAATGATACAAAGTTTATTGGCGGTATTGAAATTGCCGAGCCCAATATGCACGCCTCGATGCTTGCTCCTATCGTTAAACAAGTAATGCATGAAGCCAATTACTCACTGACTGATGTTGATGCAATTGCAGTAAGTGCCGGGCCGGGCTCATACACCGGTTTAAGGGTAGGTGTTGCAACTGTAAAAGGTATTTGCTATGCTTTACAAAAGCCTTTAATTGCTGTGTCTACCTTACAATCTTTGGCAAGTATTTTAGTTGACCAAACAGGTGAAAACAAAAACATATTATACGCCCCAATGATTGATGCCAGAAGGATGGAAGTGTATACTGCCTTGTTCGACGAAAACAATAACGTTGTTATTCCACCCATGGCTCATGTTTTAGATCAACATTCTTTTGAAACTCACTTACACAGATATCAGATAATTGCGGGTGGAACAGGAGCAGAAAAATCCTTATCTGTTATTCAGCATCCTAATTTTAAAGTTCTTCCTAACATTAATTGTTCGGCAAAAGGAATGATTAATGCCGCATACAAATGTTGGTTAAATAACCAGTTTGAATCAGCGGCCTATTTTGAGCCTTTCTATTTAAAAGATTTTGTTGGCACTGTGCCTAAATCAAAGGTTGTTTCTTAACTTAATAGAAACGAACATATAAAATAAGATTGTTCAATATCATTACATTTTACATCTTTGTGCTATGTCAAAGCCACACATTACGGCATTTACCATTGTAAGAAATGCACTTAAATATGATTATCCGATAGTGGAATCAATTACCAGCATTTTACCTATTGTTGATGAGTATGTAGTTGCTGTTGGTAATAGCGATGACCAAACAAAAGAATTGATTCAAAATATTAATTCAGATAAAATTAAAATTATTGAAACGATTTGGGATGATTCGCTGAGAGAAGGGGGAGTTGTGCTGGCAGTTGAAACCAATAAGGCATTTGATGCAATTACTAATAAAGCCGATTGGTGTTTTTATCTTCAAGGTGATGAGGTAGTGCATGAAAAATACCACCAAGAGATTTTATCGGCTTGCGAAAAATGGCTGCCTTATCAAGAAGTTGAAGGACTGTTGTTTAAATATACACATTTTTACGGCAGCTATTATTATGTTGCTGATTCAAGGGTTTGGTATCGCCAGGAAATCCGAATTGTAAGAAACAATAAAGCAATACGAAGCTATAAAGACGCTCAAGGGTTTAGAATAAATGGCAGAAAACTAAACGTAAAACCAATAGAGGCACATATTTATCATTACGGTTGGGTAAAAGATCCTCGAGCTCAACAAGCCAAACAAGAAGGTGTTAGAAAGTTCTGGCATGACGATGAGTTTATTCATAAACACGTAGCTACTGCAAGTGAGTTTGATTATGGGAATATTGATTCTTTAAAACCATTTACAGAGACACATCCTGCAGTTATGAGCCAGCGTTTGAAACGAATGAATTGGGACTTTAAATGGGATATTAACAAAAAGAAATTTAGCCTTAAAGGCCGATTGTTATATTATATTGAAAAAACAACAGGCATAAGGTTATTTGAGTACAAAAACTTTAGAAAACTTTAGCCCCTAAATCAATATAGCCCTCTTGTCATTTATATGTAATTGTTTAGTACATCTGTTACACAATTTGTTAACTTATACGAAAATACTACCTTCTATTTTCGTTAGTTATATTATAATAAAATTAAAAGCAAACAACTTTACAATCTTATCGTTATACTTGTTATCAAAGGGCTACATTTATGGGTAAAATATTGCTTACCTTATTATCGGTTTTTACAACACTTTGGACAAACTATTTTGTTGTAAATAACATTCCACTAAACCAAACAGAAGTTTGCGCAGTTGCCGATGAGTTCGTGTTTAACAGAAATGAATCGAAGTATTTTAAGCCGCAAATTAATTGTGTATTCCGTAGGTTTGAGCTAATTGTTTATGCACCAAACGGAGCAATCATCTATAAGGGAACAAATAAAGATGAGGGCTGGAATGGATTTTATTTTAATAACAAAATGCCGGTTGGAACATACCCTTACGAAATTCGCGTTATTAGAAGTAATAAACCTGCGCAAATAGTAAAGGGCAAATTACACGTGTATAATTAAGCTGCTTTGGCCTTACTGAAAATCAACAATCCTAAAAAGGTTATAAGTCCGTTAATTAAAAGTAGTTCTAATCCAATTTCAAAATCTCCTGTTATCATTTTTTGTTTCGCGTCAATTAAATAACAGATTACAGGTGCTATTATACAGATGTATGGAGTTAGTTTGTCATTAACCACTCTGTTGGTTAATAAGCCAAAACTAAATAATCCTAATAAAGGACCATAAGTATAGCCGGCTACTTTTAGTATCACTCCAATCATGCTTGAACTATCAACCCATTTAAACAATAACACAAAAGCCAAAAACACCAAAGCAAAAGTTAAATGCACACGTTGGCGAGTTTTATGTTTTGCTTTTTCATCTAATGAATGGTTACGTTGAATGCCAATAATATCAAGACAAAAAGAGGAAGTAAGTGCGGTTATTGCACCATCGGCACTAGGAAATAGGGCCGAGATTAACGCAATGATAAATATTACAGATACTATTGGCGACATGTGATGAAGTGCAATAGCAGGAAAAAGTTTATCTCCTGTAATATCAACACCGTTAAGCATCAATTTTGTAACTTCAACTCCTTTTTCAATTGTAGTTACATACGTGGCTCCTAAATGCTTGGCATAAATAAACAGAACGCCGCCCAACATCAAAAACAATGAAATAACAAACAACATAATTACGGCCAAAGACAACATGTTTTTTTGAGAGTCGCCAATGGTTTTAACAGAAATGTTTTTTTGCATCATCTCCTGATCCATTCCGGTCATGGTAATGGTAATAAATGCACCTGCTAATATTTGTTTTAGAAAGAAAGATTTACTGTTTACATTGGTGTTAAAAATATTTGTTAGACCTTCGGTTTCAAGAGCTCGTAATCCTCCTGTAAAGCTTAAATTCATGTGGTTTAATATGTACATGGTGCAAATGATTAATCCTCCTAACATACACGCTGTTTGTAGGGTGTCTGTCCATACAATGGTTTTAACGCCACCTTCGTAAGTATATAACAAAATCATAATTAAAATAACCAAGGTTGTTAACCAAAACGGAACACCAAAAGCGGATAAAATAGCATCCTGCAAAATTTTCACCACAATGTATAATCGAGCAGTGGCACCTAAGGTGCGCGATACAATAAAAAAACCGGCACCGGTTTTATAAGACACAAACCCCAGCCTCGATTTTAGATAATCATAAATAGAAGTTAAATTTAAACGGTAGTATAATGGAAGAAGTACAAATGAAATAATTACATATCCAATTAAATAACCAATGGTAATTTGTAAATAACCAAATGCATCCTTAGCAACAGCACCGGGAACGCTTACAAATGTAACGCCCGACAAAGAAGTTCCAATCATTCCAAAAGCCACTAACATCCAATTGCTGCTTTTGTTTCCAATAAAAAAAGATTGATTGTTGCTGCCTTTAGATGTAAAGTAAGCCACTACCAACAGTATGGCAAAATATATTAAGATAATGCTGAATAGGAATATGGGACTCATAAAACAAAACTATCAGTATGGGTTAAACGTTCAAAGAAGTTTTAACCAACAAGCAGGTATAAAATTTTATTAATTAGGACAGGCAAAGTGTTAAATTGCGCGCAATAATTATCATGAATTATCCATCAATATTAATTGAAGAAGCGGTTAATGAACTAAGCAAGTTTCCGGGTATTGGGAAAAAAAGTGCGATGCGTATGGTGCTCCATTTGTTGAAACAACAGGAGCAGGATGTTGTAAAAATGGGGCAATCTATTATTAAACTTCGAACTCAAATCGTGTATTGTGAAAGGTGTGGTAATGTAAGCGACCAGAAATTGTGCAATATATGCAGCCATAATAAACGCGACCAACAAATTATATGTGTTGTTGAAGACTTAAGAGATGTAATTGCCATTGAAAACACTTCACAGTTTAATGGTACTTATCATGTATTAGGAGGATTGATTAGTCCGGTGAATGGCGTAGGCCCCGAACAATTAAATATTAACAAGTTGCTTGAACGGGTTAAAACTGAAGAAACAAAAGAAGTGATTATGGCTTTAAGTGCCACTATGGAAGGTGACACCACCGTTTTTTATCTATCAAAAAAACTTGCTGAACATCAGATACAAGTTACCACAATTTCTAGAGGAATAGCAATTGGAGGTGAGTTAGAATATGCTGATGAAATAACCTTGGGTAGAAGTATAGCCTTGCGGGTACCTTATAGACAATAGTGTTAACTATTAGTTTATATCGATAACATTAATTGCTGAAATAAATCTAAACAATGAAAACAAAAGCTGATAAAATTGCCGCATTCAACCCTAATGATATTGGCGACGTAAATGCAAATATTTTCGGATTGCCTTTTACCGCAGATGAAGCAGACCTTGTTATTTTACCTGTGCCTTGGGAGGTAACTGTATCATACAGTGCCGGAACAGCCAATGGGCCCGAAGCAATATTCGACGCCTCTTTCCAGGTTGATTTGTTCGATTCTTATGTAGAAGATGCTTGGAAAAAAGGAATGTTTATGTTGCCCGTAAACAATAAAATTAAAACCACAAGCAATAAACTTCGTAAACGAGCTAAGCAGTATATTGATTTATATGCATCGGGGAAAAATCCGGATAAAAACGCCAACATGCGAAAAATTCGTGATGAGGTAAATGCCGGCAGTGTGGCATTAAACGCATGGGTTAAAAAGCATGCGTTAAAACATATTAA
>JALONK010000018.1 GCA_025454975.1 Bacteroidia bacterium | reverse complement strand
CCGAATATTATTTTTGAAAATATATACGACAATTACTCTGCCGATCGCATGAGATTTATAGGGTATTGCTTAAATGAAAAGTTGCAAATTTTACCGGAATATCATACCGCATTAATAGTAATTAATGCGGAAGAACTGAGTCGTTTTAACATTATAACCGGAGATACTGAAGGGTTAGTTAATTATGGATTGGCCATAAAAGGAGTCAAGTTTTCGGTCTTAATTGTTGATCGAACAGTTTTGGTTAAAATGAGTTTTAGAAGTAAAGGAGATTTTCCGGCAAACGAATTCGCAAGGAAATATTTTAACGGAGGTGGGCATTTTAATGCTGCCGGTGGAGAAAGCAATCAGCACATATTAACGGTTGAAGAACAATTTAAAGAAGCACTTAAAGCATACAAGCATTTATTAGCATAACATGAAAAACTCAATTTTAGTATTAGCCGCAATTAGCATCATTGCTATATCATGCGGAACCAAAAAAACCGAGAATGGTGTAGAATACACTATTTTAAAACATACCGATGGAACCCTTTCGGTTGATAATGATTCTACTTTATTCTTATACGGTAATTATCAACTATCAATTGCTTCAAATGATTCCATAATTGTTGAAACATACACTAAAAACACGCCTGTTTTTATCCCTGTAAACGAACCAAACTTTCGTTCGATTTTCGAAACCCTATCAGTTGGTGATAGCATAAAAATGACAATCAATGCAGATACATTCTTCTTGAAAAGTTTTGGATCAGGACGTCCTCCATTTGTGAAAGAAGGAGAAAACATCCATTTTACTTTTTCAGTAGCTGAAATCATTAATGAGAAACAACTTGAGAAAAAGCAACAAGATGAAATTAACGAAATGAGGGTTAAAGACTCAGTTGCGTTTGAAAAAGCAGTTTCAATGATTCCAAATATAAAAAGAACAGCAAGTGGTTTAGCTTATGTAGTTGAAAAAGACAGTAAAGGAAAAGCAGTAAAGAAAGGAAACAAAGTAACCGCATTATACAGAGGCACCTTTTTAAATGGTCAAGTGTTTGATGAAAATGTAGAAAGTGGAATAACCATTTCTGCGGGGCTTGGCCAAGTAATTAGTGGTTGGGATGAGCTTTTGTTGTTAATGAAACAGGGACAAAAAGTTAAAGCTTTTATTCCTTGGAATATTGCCTACGGGCCAAGAGGCGATGGTAGGGTAATTCCTCCATTCAGTTCATTAGTTTTTGAATTAGAACTTACAAAAGTTGATTAATAATTTAAGTTATGGTAATCAGAACAGCAAGTGTATGTATAGGATTAATGTTTTCAATTTTAATCTATGCTCAACAACCTAAGGGAAAACCGACAAATGGAAGCAAAAAGCCGGTTTCCTCAACCAAGCCTAAAACTGCAGTTTCTGCTAAACCTACTACACAAAAATTAAACGTGGAATATACAACAGCATCGGGGTTGAAATATAAAATCACCCAAAAAGGAAATGGCAAAAAAGCTACTAATGGAATGAGGGTAGTTGTGCATTACACCGGAAAACTATCTGATGGAAAAGTTTTTGATAGTTCGGTTGATCGCGGCCAACCATTTAAGTTTCCCCTTGGAAAAGGTCAAGTTATTAAAGGCTGGGACGAAGGAATTGCTTTATTAAATGTTGGTGATAAAGCCATATTAACTATTCCTCCTCAATTAGGTTATGGCGAAAGAGGTGCAGGAGGTGTTATTCCCCCAAATGCTACGTTGATATTTGAGGTAGAATTAATTGATGTTATTGAGCCAAGTAAACCTTGGGATGCCGACGAAAAAACAGCGATTACCACACCTAGTGGTTTAAAATATGTGGTTGTTAAATCATCAACCCAAACCAACCCGAAAAGGGTAAGCCCAGGTACAAAAGTTAAGGTGCATTACAGTGGTTTTTTGCGTGATGGTAAATCGTTTGATAGTTCGGTGGATAGAGATCAGCCTTTTGAATTTGAAGTTGGCAAAGGTCAGGTAATTAAAGGTTGGGACGAGGCACTTCAACTAATGAAAACAGGCGATAAAATTAAATTCATTATTCCTCCATCATTAGCTTATGGACAACAGGGAGCAGGTGGAGTTATCCCTCCCAATGCAACTTTAATTTTTGATGTTGAGCTTTTGGATGTGAAAGAAACCATTAAACCATGGGACATTAAAAATACAGACACCATTACTACTGCGAGTGGATTAAAATATATTGTTGTTGAAAGAACAACAAACCCAAATGCAAAACAAGCAGAATCGGGCAAAACCGTTGATGTGCATTACAGTGGTTTTCTTTTGGATGGTAAACTGTTTGACAGTTCGGTTGAAAGAGGAAATCCGATTAGTTTTCCGCTAGGGGCCGGCTACGTAATAAAGGGATGGGATGAAGGTATTGCTTTGATGAAAACAGGTGATAAACTTCGCTTGATTATTCCTCCGGGTTTAGGATACGGAGAAGGAGGAAGTGGATCAATTCCGCCAAATTCAACCTTGATATTTGATGTTGAATTGGTTGATGTAAAAAATTAATTCATAAAAGCGGACTTTATTTTTAGTCCGCTTTTTTATTTTGCTAAAATGATTAAGAGGTTCATAAAGAATAAAATCGTATACATTTCCGCTTTGGTTCTAGTGGTAGCGGCGTGTAATAATCGTATTGAAATTAAACCATGGGATATTGTTAAAGCCGATACGATAACAACTTTAAGCGGACTAAAATATATATGGGTTTATCAAAACCCCGATACTTCAATTGCAAAAGCTAATATTGGAAAGGTTGTTCAAGTTCATTATACAGGGTTTTTAACTAATGGTAAAATATTCGACTCTTCAATTAAAAGGGATATTCCTTTTAGTTTTATGCTTGGGACAGGAATGGTAATCAAGGGTTGGGACGAGGGCATTGCACTGATGAGAAAAGGAGATAAAATACGTTTAATTATTCCTCCTTCTTTAGGCTATGGTGGCAAACAAGCCGGTGAAACCCCCCCCTATTCTACTTTGTTGTTTGATGTTGAATTAATTGATATGAAATAGAACACCAGAATTAAACGTTTATGCTTATGATGAGTGCTTAACTTATTTTATATTGCAATACCTAATTTAACCCTTTATGTCATTTATTAAAATTAACATCCAAGCGGAGGTTAATGCTTCAAAGCAAAAAGCTTGGGAGGTTTACACTTCACCCGAACATATAATAAAATGGAATTTTGCATCTGAGGACTGGTGTTGCCCTAAAGCTACTAACGATTTGACGGTTGGTGGAAAATATTTTGCACGGATGGAAGCAAAAGATGGCAGTTGGGGATTTGATTTTGAGGCCATTTATAATGAAATTACTCTTGAAAATACTTTTACATATACCATGCCTGACAACCGTAAAATAGAAGTACTTTTTGAGGAAATTGATTCACAAAACACCTTAGTTTCTATTGCGTTTGATGCTGAAAATGAAAACCCAATTGATATGCAGGAAATGGGCTGGCAATCTATTTTAAACCAATACAAAACGTATTTAGAAAGCCTTGGTTAAATCGTTTGATTCATGAGAATGGCTAATAAGAAAAGTATCATGTTAAACGAAAATGTTGATGATTTTTTCTTACATGGTTGCGGCAGGTGCAACTTAGTAGGTACACCTAATTGTAAAGCCATTGTTTGGAATAACGAATTAACCTTGCTCAGGAAAATATTGCTATCAACAGGATTAAAAGAAGAAAGAAAATGGGGTGTGGCATGTTATACAGTTAATGGTTCAAATGTTATTTTAATCAGTGCTCTTAAAAGTGGTGCAATTATTAGTTTTTTAAAGGGCGCATTGTTAAACGACCCGGCTAATATTTTAGAAAAACCCGGGCCAAATTCACAACATGGCAGGTTGATTCGTTTTAATCATTCTGATCAAATAATTGCCCAAGAATTTGTTTTAAGAGAATATATAGAAGAGGCAAAACAAATTGAACTGTCGGGGAAAAAAATTGAAAAAGACCATTCAATTGCATCGCCGAAAGTAGAAGAGCTAAACATTGTTTTTGAAGAAAACCCAAAATTTAAATCTGCTTTTCTTGCCCTTACTCCGGGTAAACAAAGGGGCTATTTAATTTATTTTGCGCAAGCCAAACAATCAGAAACGCGTCTCAAAAGAATTAATAAACACATTCCGGGTATTTTACAGGGCAAAGGCTTTCATGACAAGTAAGTTAGTTGTACTCACTTCTTCTTTCTGTTTAATTCAAACCTTTGCGGACGAATAAACAGTTGTGTGGTTACATATGTTGCTTGCGATTCTATTAAATTAAAAATGGCTGCTGCAACGTCGGTTGCTTTTATATGTGTTTCTTTATTTGATGATGGTTCAAAGTCTTGGTGATCATAAAAAGAAGTATCTGCAATGTCGGGAATTATAGCAGTAACTCTTAATCCTTGTTTTCGGTATTGTTCAAATACATTATTTAATAAATGGTGAAAACCCGCTTTCGCCGACCCATAAAAGTTATTCCACTTTTGTACTTCTGTTCCTGAAAAACTTCCAACTCCAATAATCATTCCTTTGTTTAACAACAAACTGTTTATAGTTGCCTTTATTATAGACGCATGAGAAGTTAAATTAACATTTATTATCTCTACAACTTCATTAATAGAATAAGCTTCAGGCGGTTTTATATTGTTGTAACCTGCGTTTAAAATAACTACATCGAACTTTTGTTGTTCAAGCCATTTACATGATTGTTTAATTCCTGTTTCTGTTGATAAATCTGCACTAAATTGTGTTAAATGCGGATGATTATCAATTGCTGTTCGGGATATGCCAGATACATGATGCCCGGCTGATAAACACATCTCAGTTAAGGCCTTTCCGATTCCTTTGCTATGCCCTGTAATTAATATCCGCTTTAACATAATAGTAGTTTTATTGTGTTACAATTTGAAGTTGTGGGTGTTGTTGTTTTAAACAACCAATCACATGCTTAATTAATTCATCTTTTATCGAATTTGAATACGTTAAGGTATCACCGTTTTTTTGGTAAGGATAAAACAATAACCCTGAATCGCTTTGATGTTGTTGCATACGCTTTAAAAAAAGATGATTCATTCTGAATACCCCCAAACTGATACTATCTACCTTATTTAAATCAATTTCTTCAGCCAATCGCTTGATCATTGAAGTATATGCTTCTTTAAAATCAGGTACATGCAATATTGGGTCAATACATATTCGTACACGCCATCCCAGCCGAAGAGCTTCTTTAATTGCAGATATTCTTGCTTTTTCAGAAGGCGTTTTAGGTTCATGGATAGATATTATTTTTTGCGGTGATAATGTCCAGGCTAATATCGTTTGATTATTTGGAATTAAGCTTTTCAGTGGTTTTATATTTACGCTTTTTGTGCGAATTTCAATGGTAAGTTTATTCTGTTTGGCTACAAAGTTTATCCAAGGTGTAATGTATGAATACCATTGGTCAATAGCTAATAAATCGGTGTCATAAGATAGTGCAAAATAAACAGGTCCATCAAGTTTTGAAATTAACTTTTCTGTTTCGTCAATGAAGGTTTCATTGTTCACAAACAAAACCATGTGGGCCGAGTTAAAAAGACCTTGTAAATAACAATAATCACAATCATACAAACAGTTTAATGCTAGTGTATTGTAATAAAAATGTCTAAATCCAAAATCGGGAGTAACATCTGAACCGGTATAATAATACTGTTCGGTTCGTTGTGCAAGTATTAACTTTTGTGTTGCTTTTTGTCGGCGCCAATCACTACCCGATTGGTTAAATACATCTTTATAATGTTTTATATAAACAACTTCTTTCGCATTAATTTTATTTAAAATGCTTAATGTATTCGGGTGGTTAGAAATATCTTTTTCTACATAAACAAATTCATTAAACATGAGTAAGTTTTTTTATTAGTTGATTAAATGTGCTTACCTTTTTTTCCGGGGTTTCTAAATCATTATTTATACTCGTAACCTCTTTATGAATGAAGGTTTCACCCTTATAATATAATGCAAATCTTAACGCATCTTTTAATTGATGAGTTCGCGTAAAACTTAATGATAACTTTTCTTTGGTTTGTTCTAAAATAGGATTGATAATACCTAAGTTATTCTTGTGCGAATTTATTATTTCTTCAGATCGTGATACTATATAATCAAATACTTGTTCTATTGAATTTTCATATTGTTTAAGCGCTGCTGTTTTATCAAAGTTCTCTATTCCATTATCACTAACCCATTTTAAGATTTGTATAAATGAACTGTTATGAAAAGGCTGTAGCCCTTTGCAAAAACCGTAAGCTTCCATATCAACAAGTTCTGCTCCTAAATTCTCAATCTGCTTATTATTTACCGGTGAATTAACGGTTCTTAATGTGGCAAAAGGTAGTGGTGATTTGGTTTCAATTTCGGGATAAAAATCGCGCATATTGTCCTGATAACTTACCTTAATTATTCTGAACCACGAAAATATATTTTGTTCTTGCCCAGCACAAAAACCAATATTCCAATAAACTGCAATATCCTTTATAAATTGTTGTATCCAACCCATTGCGGCCGACATATTAAAGGCTCCTACTCCTGTAATAATTATATCGGTTGAAGGTGAGCTGTAAAATTTAAACTTTTTATTTTGTTGAGTAAGTTTTGCATTTGAAATTTTAATAAACGGATTAGCTTCTGCCTGCCATGCAAAGCATAAAATTATTTTATTCTGTTGTTGTTGATTTATTGTTTCAAACATTAGCCGCGCAGCGGGAAAATTTTTTTATTCAGATTCAAATTGTTGAAGAAATCTTACATCGTTTATTGAAAACATTCGTAAATCTTTAACATCATATTTTAGCATTGTTATTCTCTCAATGCCCATTCCAAAAGCAAAACCTGAGTATTCCTCAGGATTAATTCCGTTATCCTGTAATACATTAGGATCTATCATACCACAACCTAAAATTTCAACCCAACCGCTATGCTTACATACATTACAACCTTTCCCTTTGCAAATGATACATGAGATATCCATTTCAGCACTTGGTTCGGTAAATGGAAAATAACTTGGCCTAAATCTTATTTTAAAGTCATTCCCAAACATTTCTTGCACGAAATAATAAAGTGTTTGTTTAAGATCAGCAAATGAAACTTTTTTATCAATATAAATTCCTTCAATTTGGTGGAAAAAGCAATGTGCTCTGGCAGAAATGGCTTCATTACGATAAACCCTACCCGGCATTATTGCACGAATAGGTGGTTTTTTATTCTCCATTAATCTTACTTGAACAGATGAAGTATGTGTGCGCAATGCAATATCTTTTTCAATAAAAAACGTGTCTTGCATGTCTCTTGCAGGATGATTATCCGGAAAATTTAATCCTGAAAAATTATGCCAATCATCCTCTATTTCCGGTCCATAAGCTAAGCTAAATCCAAGTTTATTGAATATTTCTACAATTTTCTTTTCTACCAATAATAATGGATGTCGAGCTCCCGCAATAAAAGGATATGCCGGTAAGCTTAAGTCATATTTATTGCTTGTGATTGTTGAAGTATCCTCGAACTTTTCTTTTGCTGCGTTAAACTTATCCTGGGCTAATTGTTTAACCTGATTCATAAGTTTTCCTGTTTCCTTCTTTAAATCATTAGGAATAGCTTTAAACTCTTCAAATAAATCATTTAATTTTCCTTTACGACTTAAATAAGTTAACCTAAACTGTTCAGCATCTTCTGCCTTTTCCAGAATTTTTCTTTCTATTTCGTCTTGAATCTGTTTTAATTTCTCAATCATAGCAATGCCAAAACTAATTAATTTTTTAGATGTCGCATTCACAACCTATTAATTCAATTAAATTAATTTATAAAAGTTGTATTTATTATTATGGTGTTAATTATGCGTAAAACTTATTTTATTTTTTTCGTTTTTGTGGTTATTCTTATTTGATTCACATCTAATTCACATCCTAACTTACTGATAATTTGCTTATATTTATGTTTTATTCACATCGTTGATAACCTAAATCACATATAAATTGGTATAAAATTTAAATGAAATTAATGTGTTAAACATGTAGATATAATGTACACAATGTCGCATTTAATCAATTGATATTGTTATTAAAATAGTTTTCAACGTTTATCCATGAGTTAAAATGTCGCAATCCACAATTGATGTTTATTACTTAACTAAAATACTCTGTTCCAAGTCCCAATAAGCCTTTACATTAAGTGTTTCACTAAAATAGTCAACTTTTTCAGGCTGCTGTAACTTAGTTAAATCGCCATTATCCCATTTCCCATTTTTATTCTCATCATGAATATATTTTATTTTATAAGAACCTGGCAACATAAATGGAATTTCTAAATCAATTGAATTATTAACTTTATAGGTATAAAAAATCTCTTTTTCATCACTACTCATTATTTGTAATATCACCGGATACGGAAGTTTGTTGAGTAATTTTACATGTAATAAAAGAGAGGCATAATCTTTACTTGCTTTTATATTGTAGGTGTTTTTTTCCTTTTTACTGTAATTGCCATATATATCTTTAAAAACACTATCCCTTAATTCAAGTTTAAAGCTTTCCTTTTCTTTGTATCTAAATTTTATATAATAGTTAAATGCATCTGTTTTGATTAAACTATATGGATGTGCTATACTATCTTTTAGCAATATAATTTTTTCTTGATCTATGTTTGTAATCGGATTATTTGATACAATTTTTATACTATCATTTAGTTCAATATTCTTGTCTATACTAATGTTGAGTTTATCAGCTTTAAAGGTATTTTTTTGTTGGAGTATTATGTTTCGGGCAGTACCATTAATGTTTACATTGAAATTAACATCTTTATTCTCCGGTGTTTTGGTGTATGCAAAAAAGGTATCAATATCTTCATTACCTTTTACCTTCCGGTACCAAATTTCATTGTTTTGGTTTGATTGGATTAATACGGTATCAGATTTATAAATAATAAAGGTAAACTTTTGAGGTTGATTACTGAAGGTATCTATAATTTTACCACTAGCATATAAATTCGGCTTGAATATTTTTGGTAATAAATTATTAGTATTTGAATCACCTGGTTTAGTAGGCTGTTGAAAAAATGCTATTGATTCGTTTTTATCCCATTTTAGGTTCTTATTGTCATCTTTTATGGCAAAAAATCTAAATAACTTTGAGGGTAAGTTTAAAATACTAAATTCACCTTCATTATCAGTTTTAGAAAAGTAAATAGGCTTCTCCTTTATAATCGTTGAGTCGTTAAAGGTTTCATCTAAATATAATCCGACAACTACATCTTTAAGTGGCTTATTGTTGAAAGCATCTACAACTTTTCCATTAATAGTTAATGAGTCAAGTTGTTGTCCGGTACTAAATACATAAACCAAGTTACTAACTATATTATTTTCTTTGTTATCACCAATTGCGTTACCGAAGTTTAATGTATAAGTTGTATTGGGAAGTAAATTACCATCAAGTCTTATTTCTAAAACCTTACCTTTCGAATTAAAGGTTGGCTTATTCTCCATAGGTGGCGATATGATTATTTGTTCTGAAGGAGAGTTTAATTGTATAAACTCATCAAAAGAAATTGTTATTTTTTTTTCATTAAATGAAACAGTTTTGTTCTCTGGTTTCATAGCTATCACCATTGGTGATTTATCGTCCTTGTTTCCACCTGTTGGACTTACAATTTGTGCGCAACCGGAAATCAGAAATAAAAATAGATATGAACTTAATTTCTGAAATCTACGCATGCTGAACAACGAATAATAAACTACTATGATCATTATTTCTTTGGGCGGCAACCGTTGAGCGTAATCCGGAAATTGCACCTCTAATCATTTCAAAACTATTTCCTTTATGTACCTCGCTTCTCATGCTAATATAAGGAGCATCGAACGGCATGTTTTTAGTTTCTACAATTTTAAACCCATGTTTACTTATCAAATGAGTAAAACTTTTTTGATTAAAATGATAGAGGTGTCTGGGCACATCATACCCATCCCAAAATTCTTTGTAATAATTTGCATCCCAACTATTACTATTAGGCACTGCAATGAACATTGTTCCAGTTTTACTCAATAAATTTTTAAGTTGTTCCATTCGGTTGTTCAACAAATGTACATGTTCCAGTACATGCCACTGTGTTATCACATCAAACGAATGATGAGTAAACATATCAAGTTCATTTTCATTATATACTTGATAACCAAATTTATTTTTAACATAAGTAACGGCTTCATCACTTACATCAACACCAATTGCCTCAAATACACCATCTTTTATTACACCATCTAAAAAGTATCCCAATCCACAACCAAGGTCCATAAGTTTACCTTTAGTATGGTATGTTTTAATATGATCTATTTTTTTATTGATACTATAGTCTCTAACCCAATCGTAAATTTTATACATGAAGCTAAATTCATCTTTATTACCTGCATGCGAAACATATTTATCGCTTTGATAATATCTCCCGATTTCATTAGCAGTAGGTCTAGGATTGGTAAACAAAAAAGTACAGTGATTACACCTTGTTAAACAAAATATTTCACCACTTGCAACATAATCTTTACAAGACAACACAGTTGAAATATTGTCGCCACCACATACCGGACACACATTAATTTTCTCCATAATACAAAGAAAAGAAATAATTGGTTAAACGGGATGTTACCTTCCCAAATGAATTAATAATACACTAATATCTGCCGGAGAAATTCCGCTGATTCTTGAAGCCTGTCCTAATGTTTTGGGCCTTTGTTTTGTTAGTTTTTCTCTTGCTTCTTTCGAGATAGATTGAACTAAACCAAAATCAAAACCTTCTGCAATTCTCACATCTTCCAGTCTGTTCATTTTGTCAACCATTTGTTTTTCTTTTTCCAAATAACCTTCATATTTAATTAATACTTCAGCCTGTAGCATTGACTCATTATCAAAATTTGATGTGAATTCATTTACTGATGGAATCCATTCTTTTAAATTATCTAGTGAAACTTGTGGTCGTCCAAGAATTTGATCTAATTTATAGTTTTGTAATATTGGCGTTGTTTTTAAATGTTCAAGCATAGGATTTACTTCGTTTGGCTTAACTGATGTTTTCTTGAAGTATTCAATAATTTCATCCGTATATTTTATCTTTTTATTAACCATATCCATTCTTTCACTCTTCGCTAAACCAATATCATATCCTTTTTCTGTTAACCTTATATCTGCATTATCTTGTCTTAATAAAATCCTATACTCAGCTCTAGAAGTAAACATTCTGTAAGGTTCATCTGTACCTTTATTTACTAAATCATCAATCAAAACCCCAATGTAAGCCTCACTTCTTTTTAGAATGAAGGGGTCTTTACCAAATATTTTTAAATGCGCATTTATTCCTGCAATTAATCCTTGGCACGCAGCTTCTTCATACCCTGTTGTTCCATTTATCTGGCCAGCAAAGTAAAGGTTGTTAATGCCATGAGTTTCTAAGGTTAGTTTAAGTTGTGTTGGTGGAAAATAATCATACTCAATAGCATATCCCGGCCTAAATAGTTTAACATTTTCAAAACCTGGAATTCTTTTGATTGCTTCAAATTGTATATGATCAGGAAGTGAGGTTGAGAACCCGTTAACATAAATTTCTACTGTATTCCACCCTTCCGGTTCAACAAAAATTTGATGTCTTTCTCGCTCTGCAAATCTGTTAATCTTATCTTCAATACTTGGGCAATATCTTGGTCCTAAACCTTGAATTCGTCCTGCATACATTGGTGATTCATCGAATCCGGTTCTTAAGATTTCGTGTACACTTTCATTAGTGTATGTGATATAACATGGTATTTGGTTCTTTACAGGTTGTATGTCGGATAGGTATGAAAATTTTGATGGATTAATATCTCCATCTTGCCTTTCCATTTTTGTATAATCGAGTGTCCTACCATCAACCCTTGGTGGGGTTCCTGTTTTCATCCGTCCACTTTCAAATCCTAGAGATATTAATTGTTCTGTAATACCAGAAGAAGCTTTTTCTCCTATCCTACCACCGCCAAATTGCTTCGTACCAATATGAATTATTCCATTCAAAAATGTTCCATTCGTTAAAACTACCGACTTAGCATAAATCCTTTGCCCCATTCCTGTTACAACCCCTTTAACTTGATTATGGTCAACAATGATTTCTCTTACCATATCCTGCCAAAAATCAATATTGGGTGTTTGTTCTAATATTTCTCTCCAATAAATACTGAAAAGTGTTCTGTCGTTCTGTGCCCTTGGGCTCCACATCGCAGGACCTTTACTCAAGTTTAACATACGAAACTGAATTGTACTCTTGTCGCTTACAATTCCTGAGTATCCACCAAGTGCATCAATCTCTCTAACAATTTGACCTTTTGCCACGCCACCCATTGCAGGGTTACAGCTCATTTGTGCAATTTTGGTCATATCCATAGTTATTAGTAATACCTTAGACCCGAGATTCGCAGCAGCAGCAGCAGCTTCACACCCGGCATGTCCGGCACCAACAACAATCACATCATATTCTTTAAACATTTGAATATCAATTATTTAGTTAAATTTTAAATGTTTCACGTGAAATTTGGAAATCACGGCAGCAAAGATAAATAATAGTCCTCTTTTTGTCGCATGATTATAATGTCTTTCTTTTGTTTGTCCTTATACCCACAAAGGTGTAAAACGCCATGTATCATTACCCTGCTTAACTCTATTTTTAAAGAAAGATTCATTTCCTTCGCATTTTCTTTAACCCTATCATAACTGATGTAGATATCGCCGATAATTACTTTTTTTTCATTGAGGTTAAATGTAATTATATCAGTGAGTGTGTCGTGCTTTAAATGCTTCACATTCATGTCATGAAGATAATCATCGGAACAGAAGTTATATGATATTTCACCCAGCGTATGTTTTTCCCTATGGACACAATCCGCAATCCATTGCCGCATTTTCTTTATTTCTTTTAATTTGGGATTTCTATCAATACAATTAAAGTATATTTTACCTGAGTAGTGTAACTGTTCCCCTAAGTAATGATTTTTCATTTGTTATTTCGTTAATTATAATAATTTGGTAAACATATAAACCGTCTGCGCACACATCATTATTGATATCAATTCCGTTCCAACCATCTTTAACAGTTCCCCTAAATACTAATGAACCCCATCTGCTCCAAATCAGTATCTCTGATTTTTCTTCTTCTATATTAGTCCCTCTTGGTTTAAATATTCTGTTAATCCCATTTGGGAAAAAAGCGTTAGGGACGTACACTCCATCGGGTAATGCAAAACAAAAGATATTGCTTTTACTGGTATTGTTTGAATTATTCTCTTTTGCTTCAACTTGATAGCACTCTCCTTCATTACCAACTGTTTCTAACGTTTCAGTATCTGTTGTAGTTGTATCTATAGTTGTTTTCCAGTTTAACAAAGAAAACAGATTGTTATTGCCTGTACCTCTGTATGTTATGTATGTTTCTACACCATTGTTCCACGTGGAATATGGATTCCAATCCAATGCTTTTATTGCATTCGTTTCTTTTCCCGTCAAAACCATGTTTGTGGACGTGTCAGATTTAACAATGGTTTGATCACATAAATCAGTTATTTCTAAAAAGAAGTTATATTTAATTCGGTCTGATAAGCCTAAATTTATAGTATTACCAACATCGGAAAGATTAATATTAAAATAATTGCTTGCCGAAGCGTTTGTGAAATAACCACAACGCAATGCTTTAATTTCAGAATTAGTAAATGGTAAAACGTTAATAGTTAATTCTTCCCCACCAGGTGCGTTAGAACCAACAGAACTAATGATAAGCTTATTAGGCTCATTTCTCAATCTTGTATTTACGGCAGTAATATTTGATGAGCTACTAATGATTATAGTTGTATCTTTAAAAGCTCTCACATAATATCTGTAACTTGTTCCAAGTACGATACTGCTTATAAAAGAATTTGTTGTTCCGGATGTTGTTCCTATGGAAACAAAAGGCCCATTATTGCTACTGCAAAATATCTCATAACTTTTTATCGTATTCCAACCTATATAATGACTCCATGTTAACGACACAGTTTTTTTACAAGTATCTACACTGTTCGATAAATAAATTGTTGAATGTCTTTTTTCAAAAGCCGGAAGCCTTCCGCAGCTATCTCTTGTGTTTATTGTATATGTAAAAGATCCTGTTTTTGGATCCCTTGTTCCTAAATCAGTAGCAAAAGTATCTATTGTTTCTGATGGATTCATAGCTACAAAAAAACCATTTACTAAAACATAAAGTAGATATTTATCAAAATCAGGAGTTTTATTTCTTTGCCAACCTAATAATACTCTATTGTTGATATAGTCTACACTTACAGAGTCAAGCTCAGAAGGTAGCGGAGGTTCAATATCTACTTTTATTGTATCGCTAAATGTACTAATTGTATTAATGCATGAATCTACGCGTTCAAGGAAATAAATAGAATTCGGTTCTGATAGTGGCGCTGTTGCGTTAACGTGCGTGTATTGATTTGCTAGTTTACTTCGGATAGTGTCAATTATTTTAAATATTCCCGACTCTCCTTTTTTCTCGTACAATAAAATATACTTGAATTCGCAGCCTGTTAATCCAGTAGTGTTATAAAATATGGTGTTATCAAATCCTTGAGGACATACCCGTCTGATGGAACTTTGCTGAGCATGTAATTCTAAACATATTAAAATTGATATAAACAGTATTACCCACCGCATATAACAGTAACGAGGTTGTCTGGGTTAAAGTATTTGGCCGTTAACAAACGAATTTCTTCAGGAGTTGTAGATTTTATTATCTCAATAAAATCATCATAGTAATTTTGTTCGAATCCATAATCTATAAGTATTCGATGTCTATCTAATAAAGAAAACGGCCCATCTATTCCTCTTAATATTGATCCGATAAGGTAATTTTTTGCTTTATTTAATTCTTCTTCAGGAATGTTTGTTGAACAAAGCATATTGAGTTCATTTGTTATTTCAGCAACGACCAATTCCTTTTTTTTAGCATTTACATCAGCTTCTACATAAAAACAGGCATCATCCAAATACGATTCAAGCGTTGAATATATTCCATAAGTTAATCCTTTGTCTTCTCTGATATTCTTCATCAGTCTCGATCCAAAATAACCGCCAAGAACGAGATTTGCAAGTTGTAGCTGTCTATAATCATTATGCTTTCTATTGATCATTTTTCCACCAACCCTTAGTGTTGCTTGTATACTCTTATCTTTTCTAATCACTACATTCTCGGATTTCGCCTTGTTTTGTAGATAACTGTTCTTTCTTTCGCTTACATTGAAGTTATTAAGGAAATTTGAAACAGTATTAATTACCTCCTGGTTAACATCGCCGGCAATTGCTATATACACCACTTGTTTGTGTATATGATTTTCGTGGAATTGAATAAGCGTTTCACGTGAAATATTATCATAATCTATTGATTCAGAGAATGATACGATTGGACTTGTTTCCGAAAATACTGCATTATAAAACGCTTTTCTACATAAGTAGCCAGTTTTTTCTAATTGAACTTTTAACCGCTCTTTTTGATTGTTTATGTATATAAGTCTTTCGCTTTCAAGATATTGTGGGTTTAATAAGAAATCAGATATTACGCTTAAGCAACTGTTTAAATGTTTTTTTAAACAGTATAAGGTAATTGTGCTATCATCTATTAAACATTTAGTTTGGAAATATGCACCGAACGAGTCCATTTCATCTGCAATCTGAATTGATGATCTTAATTTGGTTCCTTCACTCATCAATGAATTAGCAGCAGCAGCAAGAGCGTTTTTATTTTGTTTACAGATTCCGGCGTTAAGAACTATCTCTAATTTAATTGCCTCCTCGTTGCTTGAGGTAACAGCATATATGGTATGTCCACTTGGTGTTAAATGCTTTTCACAATCAGGAAATGCAAACTTTTCTATGGTTAAGGTGTCTGGGGCAATTTTTCTATCTAGCGCCATTTTTTGAGTGATAATAAAGTACGTTGGAGTGTTCGGGTAAAAGATAGCTTTTAGCTACCATCATAATTTGATTTGTAGTTACTAATAGGTAGTTATCCGCTTCGGTGTTAACTAAGTCTAAATTTCCATAATATGAAGCATAAGCTAATTTCATAGCCTTATTTAACACACCAATATCGTTAAAGCGAATGTTTGTTTCTGTTTTGTTTTTAACCTTAATCAACTCTTGCTCATCTATACCGGTTTTTATTAGATCGTTAAGTACAATCCATACCTCGTTCTCTGCTTGTTCTAAAGTAATACCCAAGCTAAGCTTACCCTCAATGATTAATAAACCAGCTTCGGCATCTCCGCTATGGTAACAATCTATTTCACTAAAAATGTTTCTTTCCTTTAATAAACGGGAATATAAACGCGAGGATTTTCCTGAACCTAGAATGTCGGTTAATAGATCAATAGCATAAAAATCAGCGTGTACCCTTTCGCAAATTGGAAATGCCATAACTAACAAATCCACAGGAACATCACTGTAAATATGCTTTGTTCTTTTCTCCAGTTGAACAGGTTCTTTAACTGGATTATAAGCCGGGACATTTCTGGTTTCAATGTCGCCAAACCACTTTTCGCTAAGCCTTTTGGTTTCTTCTAATGAAATATTTCCGCATAGAATTAAAACTGCATTATTGGGTGCATAATAACTATAGAAGAAATCCTTTACATCTTCAAGCGTTGCGGTTTCAATATGACTTATTTCTTTACCAATCGTAGGCCATTGATAAGGATGATTTTTATAAGCTAAAGGCAATAGCTGGAGCCAAACGTCTCCATAAGGCTGATTAAGGTACCGTTCTTTAAACTCTTCTATTACAACTGATTTTTGAACATCTAAACTTTTTTGATTAAAATCTAGCGCTAACATTCTATCGCTCTCAATCCAAAAGGCTGTTTCAATGTTGTTAGAGGGAACCGTGATATAATAATTTGTAAAGTCGTTACTAGTAAATGCGTTATTATCACCGCCTATCTGCTGCAATACAGTATCAAAGTCAGGAACATGCTTTGAACCGCCGAACATTAAATGTTCGAATAAATGAGCAAATCCGGTTTTTTCAGGATTTTCATTTTTCGAACCAACCTTATACAACACATTTAAAACGCAGAGTCTTGAGCTGGCATCAAAATGATGAATAACTTGAAGCCCATTGCTTAGTGTAAAATCATTAAAAGTAATCACAAAAGAGGTTTTTTAATTGGAAAAAGAACAAAATTAGGCCATAGCTTAGCTATAAACGACGTTTTTTAGAAAGTTGAATAAAGTGTTTACCCACACCGAGATGTTTTATTAGACACTAAATAAAAAGGCTGGTTTTTACGTCTGATAATCAACAATTTAAAAACTAACAAAATTGTTAAACTTATTAATTAACTGAAAAGCAGTTTTCTACCAAACAAAGGTATGTCCAATGTTTACATATAAACTATAGTTTTTTAATGGAACGTTTTGCATTAAAGTAAACTCAATTGGACCCAAGAATGATAAATATCCCAAACTTATACCATAGCCAATAACATATTTATTTGTTTTTTGAATGGAATAAAGATCTGTTAGGCCATCTATCAGTTCAGCGTAAATCATGCCATTTACTTTTGGAGTAATGAATATGTTTTTTATTACTTCATACTGAAAATTGATGCCGGTTGCTAATAAATTATTTGTGCGTAGCTGAAAATCAGTTAGGCCAACAAATGGCACTTGATTATTAAATTGGGGAATTAACCCACCAGCAATAAAATTATTATAGGAGGTTTCGATTGCCCGGTTGGGCCGTTCAGGGTTAATAGATAAAGCAATAACCCAATTATGTTTTACATAAAGAGATTTTGAAACTTTAATAATCCTTTCTCCGATAAACTTTAATTGCAGATAACCAACCCCCACCGTGGAATCAGAAAAATTTTGAGGAAGTCCATTATTATTATTCTGAATAGACCCCTCAGCCAAACGTAACTTGGAAAAAGAATTACGGTAATGATGAAAGTATGCTAACTCTCCATTTATTCTTACGCCGCTTTTAGGAAAATAATGTCTGTTTAAGGTGTTTCTGGTGTGAAATAAATAGAGCTTATCGTGATACATGCTACCCTCTAAACTTCTACCTACACCAATTAATGTAGGTACAAACCCAATATACTCCCTTCTTAGGCCAACTCCATAAGAGCTGGTTGTCATATTTGCAATTTGATACTTTAAATCAACACCACCATACAATTTATTATATAAAACAACTCGCTCAGTGCTATTAAAAACTGGAAAACTTAAACGGTCGAATAAAACACTAATGCCAAAACTGTGATTTTTTTTCTTGCCTATATATTTGAAAAAATCGGATTTAAACCTCAACATATCTCCAAGGTTTATGGTAGCACTTAGGCGATTATTTTTACCAATGATGTTTCTTGTGGTTACGTTTAATATAAAGGATGCTTTTGAAAATGAATTGTAATTTAAGGAAACATTAGAAAATGTAAATGGGTTTTCAATTGCTCGTATTTGCAGACGTGCTTTATCCGGATGATTTGGGATTAATTGATAGCTTAACTTTCTAAAATTACGTGTTCCGAATACTTGTTGAATGGCATTGGGAAATGATGCAAGAGAATATTTATTATTGAGTTCTATACCAAGGCGGTCAATAACCAACTCTTCGTTTGCTCTGCTAACACCAACAAGTTCAATGTCAGATATCAAAACTGAATCCACTTTTGTATCTCGTATAGACTTACCAGAAACATTAATTCCTGATGAATAAACCCGTAGTAGTTCGGGTAGAACTTGAAGTGCTGCCTCATATCCTCTTTTTATTAATGAATCAACAGCATAAAAGCTTGCGGCTGTGTAACCTGATAAGTCAGGCTCAATTAAAAAATCGCATAATTCTCGTTGTTTTTTTGTGTCTTCTCCGTCACTTAAAAACATTGATTGGTTCATGATATCAAATAGGCTGTTAATTTCTTCATTTCTAAGCAGACCCTTACTTAGGTTGATACCAATAACAAAATCGGCGCCCATATCTTTAACATGTGAAACCGGAAAGTTTCTTACTATACCTCCATCAACTAATAAACGGTTGTCATATTCTACCGGCGTAAAAATGGATGGGATTGCCATGCTGGCTCTAACAGCTTCGGCTAAATTACCACTGTCTAAAACCACAATATCACCTGTAGTAATATCTGTTGCTATACAAGTAAATGGAATGGGGAGGGTAAGGAATGACTTGTTTTGATATACAGGTGAAAAGAGGTAAGATAAGCGTAGCGAAAGCTCTTGACCATCAATAACCCCCCTTGGAAGCCGAATCTTTTTGTTTTCGATCGGAATTTCAAACAAAAAACGACCGAAGTCAGCCTTTTCTTCGATTGAAATTTGCCTTAATTCGGGTGTATTGGCAAGTAAATAATCCCAGTCCTGGGTTTTTGCCAATACCGCTATACTATCGGCTGAATAACCTGAAGCATAAAGCGCCCCTATAATACTACCCATTGATGTACCAACAATATAATCAAACTTAATTCCGGCTTTTTCTAATACCTGTAGTACACCAATATGACACAGACCCTTAGCACCGCCGCCGCTTAATGCTAACCCAATTTTAGGCCGTTTTTCTGTGTTAATATTTGTTTGAGCAAATGAGTAAAAAGCGACGCATATCAACAAAAGTAGAAGGCAATATGAAAACAGATGTTTGATGCACTTTTTAGCCACAACGTATAAATTCAACATTATTCAATCAGGTATTCAAAGATAATCAATACCTTTGCAATCTTAATTATTCAATATGGGACTTAGAAAAAGACCTTATAACGACGATAAAAAGTCTTCATCCAAAGGCGAAAAAAAATCATCATTCGGCAATAAAAATAGAGCAACAGAGGGGCGATTCTCAAAGAACAAGCCGTTTAAATCAAGCAGAGATGATGAAAGGAAAAAAAGTAACTCTGAGGATAAACCATACAGGTCAACACCATACAAAAGTAGCAAACCAGCCGATAAGAAGGGAGACGAAAGGACTAGCAGTGGTTGGAAAAAGAAAACCGGTTTTAAAAAGGCGTCATCTTCCTCAACATATAGAAGTGATGATAACAAACCTTTTAGAGAAAAAAAATCTACAGGTAAATTTAACGACAGAAAGCCGGCAGACTCAAGATTCAAGAGAAGCACAGACAAGCCATACTCAAGGTTAAAATCAAGTGAAGATGATTCTTTTTCAAAACGAAATAAACCAGCATTTAACCGAGCGGATAAAGACAGCGATGACAGAAGACCAAAAAGGGGAACAAGAAGTTTTGATAAGCCGTTCAGAAAATCCGGACCTTCAGATGATTCTTTTCTAAAACGAAACCAATCAACATTTAACAGATCAGATAACGACAGCGACGATAAAAGACCAAAAAGAGGCGTAAGGAACTTTGATAAACCGTTGAGAAAAAAAGGGCCATCTCAAGATGATTCGTTTCCAAAACGTAAAAGATTTTCGGATGATAGTACAGCAAGAAGAGGTGATGATAGAAGGCCTGTACGTGAATCAAAAGCAAGAGGAACAACCAAAATGGTTAGAGGGGCGAAGGCAAGAGACATTATTGCTGCAAGTGAAGAAAGTTTAAATAATTTAGTTCAGGGAGAGGTAAGGTTAAACCGATTTATTTCAAATGCAGGAATTTGTAGTAGACGTGAAGCCGATACATTAATTGGCGCAGGTTTGGTTCAGGTAAATGGAGTTGTAATCACTGAAATGGGTTACAAGGTTAAGCCTGGTGATGAAGTAAGGTATAACAAAGAAAAATTAAACTGGGAGAAAAAGGCATATCTAATTATGAATAAGCCTAAGGACACCATAACTACCAGCGATGATCCTGAAAAGCGTAAAATAATTATGGATTTGATTCAAGACCCTCGCTTGCCTAAGGTTTATCCGGTTGGCAGGTTGGATAGAAACACCACGGGCGTAATATTATTAACCAATGATGGCGAGTTAACACAGCGCCTTACTCATCCAAAATATAATGTTACTAAAGTTTACAAGGCTGTTTTGAATAAAGCTATGCAAGCAAAAGATATGCATGATTTGGTTAACAACGGTGTTCAGCTGGAGGATGGTCCGTTTATTCCTGATATGGTTGGATTGCCAAATCCAAAAGACAAAAAAGAGGTAATGATTCAAATACACAGCGGTAAAAATAGAATTATTCACCGCACGTTTGAGGCATTAGGCTATTTGGTTGACAAACTTGATAGGCTTGAGTTTGCCGCATTAGATAAAAAGGGTTTGGAAAGGGGAGAGTGGCGCCACCTTACGGATAAAGAGCTTAAAAAACTCAAAAAGTTGGTGTCGCTTAAATAATAGGTTTTAATAAAATTAAATTTAACTTTGTCGCTTCATTAAAAAGATTAATATGAGCACTTCTTTATTATTTATAGGTAACCTTGGAGGAGGAGAATGGATTTTTATCATTCTAGTTGTGGTGTTGTTGTTTGGGGGTAAAAAAATTCCTGAATTAATGCGAGGCATTGGACAAGGAATAAGAGAATTTAACGATGCTAAGAAAAATGTTAAATCTCACATTGAAGAAGGTATGAAAGAAAAAGACAGAAAAGAAGAAACAAAAGCTTAATAGTGGAAAATTACAGTACGTTAAACCATATTGTAGAAGATATAAAACAAAACAAGATCACCCTACGTGGTCTTGTTTTGCATTATTTAGATAACATTAGCACACACCAACATCTAAATGCTTTCGTTGAAGTTTTTGAAACAGAAGCACTTTTAGAAGCGGATAAAATTCAACAAAAGATAAACGCAGGTACCGCCGGTAAATTAGCCGGAATGGTTATAGGATTAAAAGATAATATTTGTTACAAAGGTCATCAAGTTACTGCTTCATCTAAAATGTTAAGCGGCTTTGAATCTTTATTCCATGCCACTGCTGTTGAAAGGCTTCTTGCTGAAGATGCAATAATTATTGGTAGATTAAACTGTGATGAGTTTGCGATGGGCGCCTCTAACGAGACCTCTTATTATGGTCCGGTTAAAAACGCTGCGGATACAACTAGGGTTTCAGGTGGTTCGTCGGGAGGAGCAGCAGTTGCCGTTCAAGCAGATTTGTGCCAGGTTGCTATTGCTAGCGATACCGGTGGTTCTGTAAGACAGCCAGCGGCATTTTGTGGAGTTATTGGTTTGAAGCCAACTTATGGAAGAATTTCAAGAAATGGACTATTAGCTTATGCTTCTTCATTCGATCAAATTGGTCCAATAACCAAAAGCATGCAAGATATGCAATTGGTTATGGAGGTGATATCAGGAAGAGATGAAAATGATGCAACGTCTTCTGCCAATCCGGTGCCAGCTTACAGTTCAATAATGCCACCTTCTAAGGTTAAAATTGCTTATATAAAAGAGTGTGTTTATCATGAGGGAATTGACAGCGAGGTTCAGTCAAACACATTACTTGTAATAGATAAATTGAAAAAATTAGGACATGAAGTGGTTGAAGTTAGTTTCCCCTATTTAGATTACCTTGTTCCTGTTTATTATGTGCTTACCACAGCCGAAGCCTCTTCTAATCTTTCTCGCTACAGTGGGTTAATGTTTGGCCACAGAAGTAAAGAGGCCGGAGATCTTGAAACCACTTTTAAAAAATCGAGAAGCGAAGGATTTGGAGCAGAGGTAAAGCGAAGGATAATGCTTGGAACCTTTGTGTTGTCTGCCGGTTCTTATGACGCATATTACACCAAAGCACAAAAGGTTAGGCGCTTGGTACAGCAAAAAACATTGGAAATTTTCAATGATTATGATTTCATATTATCGCCAACTACACCTACCCCGGCTTTTAAGTTTGGTGAAAAAGCAAATAACCCAATTGCCATGTATTTAGCCGATATATTTACCGTTCATGCTAACATAACCGGTTACCCTGCTATATCTGTGCCAATGGCAGAACATTCAAATAAAATGCCTATGGGCGTGCAGTTAATGGGAAGGCCATTTGAAGAAGGTAATTTAATGAGCTTGGCATCATTAATATAAAAAAGAAAACATTGAAAAGAATATTAACAATAGTTTATTCATTAGTGTTAAGTGTTTTAATTGTTAACGCTAAGGAATCCGCAAATGAGCAGCTTTATATCCAACGACTATCAGGATTAAAGGCTCAAGTAGACGTTACGTATCATCCAGAGGTACGCAAACATATTGATGCCTATCTTGCTAACCCGGAGAAGACAAGAGAAATTGTTGGTTTAAGTAAAATGTACTTCCCAATGTTAGATCGTGTTTTACGAGGTAAAAGTGTTCCGGGCGATTTAAAATATTTAGCTGTTGCACTTTCTGAATTAGACCCATTAGTTCAAGCGAGCTCCGGCGCCAGCGGAATTTGGTTGATGTCGTATCAAGTTTCTAAAATGTATAAGTTAAAGGTAAACTCATACGTTGACGAACGAAAAGATCAAACCAAATCTTCGTTTACAGCTGCAACCCACTTAAAAGATTTATATAGTATTTATCGTCAATGGCCCTTGGTTATTGCGGCATACGCAAATTCTCCTGTTGTTCTAAATAAAGCAATAAGAATGGCCGGTAATAGTATGAACTACTGGGATATTTATCCTTTTTTACCGGAAGGTACTAGAGAAGCGTATCCAAAATTTATTGCTGCCGCATATATATGTAATTTTTATCGAGAGCATGGTGTTAAGCCCTCAGCACCTTCTTTGTTAATAGAAACTGATAGCGTTTTGGTTAATAAGTGGCTCTCGTTCCAGCAAATCTCATCAACCTTAGACATTCCTATTGAACAACTAAGGAGGCTTAACCCAACATTCAAAAAGGATGTTATACCCTATAATTTGGATGGATACATAATAAGGTTACCAAAATCGAAAGGCAAACACTTTGATTTGTTAAAAGATAGCGTATATAAACCCCTGCCTAATCCTACTGAGTTTACTCCGGTGGCTATACAGAAAACCGGCATTGATTCTTCAAAATCATCCAAAACCGGCCCCCCCGAAACTAAACCTAAAGAACAAACTAATTTTGATAAAAAGAGGGTGTACTATGTGGTAAAGAAAAATGATAAACTGAGTGATGTGGCAGACTGGTTTGATGTTACTGTTTTTGAGGTAAAAAGTTGGAATAAGCTTAAATCAAACCAACTAAAGAGCGGACAAAAACTTACCATTTGGGTTAAGCAATCAAAAACAGGATACTACAAACGCATCAATGGTATGTCGCCGGCACAAAAGAAAAAGCTTAAGAAGAAAGACTAGTTTTCGTCGAACAATTCTTTTGGCTCAGGCACCCTAAACACCAAAAAGTTTGTACCCAAAAAGTTCAACACCACATTCACCCCAATTGATAATATATTACTTACGAAGGTTCCGTTTTTTAACAACCAATCTGCCCACTCAGGCAATCCCAATGCACTAAAACCGGGCGCAATAAAACGTTCTGGATGTATATAGTGATCGCACACGTAATTAAACAATAAGTAAACAAAAAAGGTGATGCCATAAACCACAATATATTTTAACAAATACTTTTCTCCATCTTCCGTTTGGTCAACATATGTCCAAAATTTATTTAAAGAGAATCCAACAAAAAACCCCATAATATAGCCAATGGCTTTGGATAGTAAATTGAGTTGGGGGAACTGCACAGCAATAAGCCAAAACACCATTAAGCTGGCAACAGTACTGGCACAGCCAACAAAGCCAAACTTCAAAAATTTGTGCAACATTGGATATTGACGTATCCATTTTCTAATGGCTTTGATTTGCTTCACGTATCAAAAGTATAAAACAAAATGTGTCTGCCAAAATTTATGGTTAAATCCTCCGGCCATGTAATCAACAGGTGTTCATTTTTCTGATGGTTTAATGTATATTGCCGCAATAAAAATATTGAATTATAAAAATGGAATACGACCCGATAAAGAAAGACCTAGGAATTGTATTTAACCGCTCGATAACGCTTCGTAAGTTGTTTTATAAATTACTTGATTTATTGTTGCTGCGTACTTGGCATATACATCGTGAATTACGCAATTGGCCGGGCTTTAAGAAATCATTTAAAATGATGGATGCGGGTTCCGGCTTCGGTCAATATAGCTTTTATGTTGCCGGAAAAAATCCGAATTGTATTATTGAAGCAGTTGATGTAAAAGAAGAACAAATAGAAGATTGTAATGCCTTTTTTAAACAAATCGGATATAAGAATGTAACATTCAAAGTGGGCGACTTAACAAAACCGCATGCAACTAATGAATATGATTTGGTGCTTTGTGTAGATGTAATGGAACATATTTTAGAGGATGTTGATGTGTTTACTCACTTTAATCGTTCAATGAAAAGTGGGGCCATGCTTCTTATTTCTACTCCAAGTGATCAAGGAGGCAGTAATGCTGATGAGCACGGAGAGTCTTTTATCGGAGAGCATGTTAGAGATGGTTATCCTGTAGAAGAAATGCGCTTGAAGCTTAAAAAAGCCGGATTTAATAAGATGGAAATATTGTATTCTTATGGGGCTCCCGGTAAAATAGCATGGAAACTTAGTATGAAATACCCGATGAGTATGCTGAACGCAAGCAAGGCTTTTTTTATAATTCTTCCTTTTTATTATATATTAACATACCCGTTTGCTTATTTGTTAAATTGGGCTGATACTTACACTACGCACAAAACCGGTACCGGCTTAATTGTAAAAGCCTATAAAGATTAACTCCAAACCAGTTGAATAGGTTAGCCCTTTTTATTGCATTCAGATACTTTTTCTCTAGAAAGAAAACCGGGGGACTTGGTTTGATAACAATAATTTCCGGCATTTCTCTTTTGGGATATTTGGTTGGCGCCGCTGCACTGGTTATTGTTTTAAGTGTATTTAATGGTTTTGAAAGCTTGTTTGCATCGTTGTATACCAATTTCGATCCTGACATAAAAATTGTTCCAAAATCGGGTAAAATCATAAGTAATAGCCAAGCAAACCTAAACCTTATAAGAAGCGTTGAAGGTGTTTTATACGCCTCTGCTACTTTAGAAGAAAACGTATTATTGAGGTATAATAATCAACAAACAATTGCTACAATAAAAGGTGTTGATGAGTTTTATGATGAAGTTACCCGATTTGACAGCACGATTATTAATGGCTTTGTTGATATTCGAAATGATAGTATATACGCCGTTGTTGGACAAGGAATAGCATATCGCCTATCCGTTGACCCAAATGATGTGTTTAAGCCATTAGGCATTTATGTACCAAACAGAGACGTTTCAACAGTAATTTCTACAGAAGGAGCGTTTAATAAAGCACTGGTTTATCCGGGTGGGGTTTTTTCGGTTCAAGAAGAAGTGGATAACAAATATATTGTTTGTCCACTTACATTTACATCCGAATTATTGAACCGAAACAATGTTGTTTCTGCAATAGACATAAAGGTTGAAAACATAAATAAACTGTCAGCCGTAAAAAGCAAGTTAAACGAATTATTAGGCGCCAACTGTTTAATTAAAGATAGGTACGAACAACGAGAAACCTTTTTTAAAGTAATGAAGTCGGAAAAGGCAGTAAGTTACATGATTTTGCTTTTTATTTTGCTTGTGGCCGCGTCAAATACCATTGGCTCGTTGTATATCTTGGTAATCGAAAAAACCAAAGATATAACCATTATGAAAAGCATGGGGTTGACATCAGAAATTATCCGACGCGTTTTTCTTTTCGAAGGACTTATGATTTCTGTTTTTGGTGGCGGCATTGGAATAATTTTAGGGTTAGTCTTAAGTTTGGTGCAACAACATTATGGCATTATAGCAATTGATGGCAGCATTAATGAACTTTTTAGTGCCTATCCTATAAAGGTTATTGCTTCAGACGTTTTGATTGTTTTTATAACCGTAGTTGTTTTAGGAGTAATTACCTCTTGGTATCCCGCACTAAAGGCAGAAAAGTTGGCAAAGAATAATGGATAACTTTATTGTTGACTTTTCTTTTTACGTAGGTTATTAATTATAGGTATAGTTGTTACCACAATAAAACCAATAACAATAAAATCGAGATAGTTAAGAGCATTTGGAAAAACACTACCAACGAAATAGCCGGCTGTAACAATGGTTCCTGGCCATAAAAATGCACCAACAACGTTATAAAAGAAGAACGTGCTATGTTTTACCTTTACTATTCCTGCTAAAATCGGGGCGAAAGTTCTAACAATGGGTAAAAACCTTCCCATAATTAATGTTAGGCCTCCATATTTCTTATAAAAATCTTCAGCAGTAAAAATATACTTCTTTTTAAAAAACAGGGTGTCTTCACGCTTATATAACGCGTTACCTGTTTTAAATCCAAAGTAATATCCGGCATAATATCCGGCAATAGCGGCTAAACCGATATATATGATTAATGATCCTAACTCAACATCCAACACCCCTAAATAACAGAGCAGTCCAACAGTGAACAACAAAGAGTCTCCCGGAAGAAAGAATCCAAAGAAAACGCCATTCTCTAAAAAAATAACTACAAGCACAAGCGCTAATCCGCCATATTCTACAAGCACTTTAGGCTTAAATATATCCCAAAAGTTTTCCAATGGTTCAAATTATTAGTTGAGTGTAAACATAAACAAGACACCTTACAAACACAAACAAAAAAGGCTTTCCGAAAGGAAAGCCTTTTAAAAATCATATATATAAAATTTTATTTCTTTTTTGAAGAAGCCTTTTTTGTAGCCACTTTTTTAGTTTCTGTACCAATTTTAGCAACAACTTTTGCTAATTTACTTTTTTGGTTTGAAGCTTTGTTTTTATGAATTATGTTTTTCTTAGCTAACTTATCTAACAAAGAAGCTATTTTATTATACATTCCTTGCGCCTCAACCTTGTCTGTGCTCGTACGTAAACCTTTAATTAGGGTACGCGTAGTTTTAGCCTGATAACGATTTCTTAAACGTTTTGTGGCATTTGCTCTAATGCGCTTTATTGCTGATTTATGATTAGCCATTGCTCTATTATTTTCTGTAAAAAGGACTGCAAATATAGCGCATTATTTTAAATTTCAAGGTTTTCAATAAAAATTATCCTCAAACTGCAAAACTTTCGCCACAACTACATGTACGTGAGGCATTTGGATTGTTGAAACTAAAACCTTTTCCATTTAATCCATCTGAAAAATCAAGCTCTGTACCAAATAAATATAACATACTTCTTACATCGCACACTACTTTTACTCCATTATGTTCAAATACTTGATCGCCCTCCTTAAGAACTGTATCAAAGTCTAAGTTGTAGGATAACCCTGAACAGCCTCCGCTGTCAACCCCAACACGTAGAAAGTGTTCAGAAGACAAGCCTTGTTCCTCTTTTAGGCGTTCGATTTGAACACCGGCTTTATCGGTTACTGTAATCATAATAATCTTATTTTATTTAACAAAGGTATAATCTATTCTTTTGGTTACAAAACATCCAAACAGTTTGGTTATAATGTTTATTTGTTTTGTTTATTTTGTAGCCTATTTTAATTGATATGATAATTTATAATGTAACAGTAAATGTTGAAGAAGAGGTTTGCCAATTATGGGAAACCTGGATGAAGGATAAGCATATCCCTGAGGTGATGAAAACAGGTATGTTTATTTCTTATTCCTTTCATAAACTTTTAACCAGGCAGGATGATGAAACAGGCACAACTTACGTTATTCAATATTCAGCGCCCGACATGAAGCATTATGAAAAATACCAACAAGAATTTGCCCCATCACTTCAAGCCGATGCGCTAAAAATGTTTAAAGACAAATTTATTGCATTTCGAACAGTAATGGAAAAAATAGGGTAGGGGTGTTAGCTATCTTTTTTATTGATATCATTAAATAGCTTCTCCATCTTAAACACATAGTCTAAGCTGTCGTCAATAAAAAATTGTAGTTCAGGAATAATTCTTACTTGTTTTCTAATTCTTCCGGCCAACAGCTTTCTTATCAAAACTTGTTGAAGATTAATAGTGCGCAAAAGCTCTTCCTTGTTTTTTTCGTTAAACAAACTCAGGTATACTTTAGCATGACTTAAGTCTGGTGAAACTTGAACCCCGCTTATGGTAATAAATGCATTATTAAACATTTCTGAGCGATTCTCCATAAATATTACAGCAAGTTCTTTCTGTAACATTTTTCCGTGCTTTTCCTGTCTGATACTCATCTTGCAAAGAAACAAAAAAGGATTGGGATTTATTTAAAATGAGCGATTAATCCTGTAACACAAATAAACAGACATGCTATAATCTAACAAACTTGTCGTAAAATCATATAAAGGCTCTACTCTTGCAACCAGTTGAAAGTTGTTGCTAAGCGATTTTTCATATAATAATCTAACGAATAATAATTGTCTTTTTTTACTGAAAACATTACTAAGGGATGCTGACTGTGACATCAATACCGGTGCCCCTAAAGCGCTATTAAAATTATTAGACTCCCAATAGCTCAACATCAATCCTAACGACTTGCTTTTAATAAAAAAGTTTTGATAAAATCCCAAACCGGACTTCACCGAAAACAACCCGTTACTTGATGTTTCTTCTAGTTTGGTAAAGTATCCGCTTAAGCTAACCTCTCGAACAATCGAGGTTGTATAAATTTGTTTAAACGCTACTCCTCCAGCCAAATTAAATATCATAACCAGGGGACTATCGCTTGCATCAATTTGCCCTCCGCGATGAAAGGCCGTTGCTTGTAAAATTGGCGTAATTGACAATTGAGATTTTGACTCATAAATAACAGGTGCAAGGTTAAGCCCGGCCTGAAATTGTTCTTGATGAGGCGAACCCTTGGTGATGTATCGCTGCCAATTCACCCAAGTATCGAAGAACAATTTTTTGTTATTAACCTTAAACTGGGCACCATTTTCGATGCGGTTTTCTATACCCTGACTGATATCGAACAGTGGCTCAATTAAACGGTGCGCTAGCGCACCTTCAAGTGTTCCAAACAAAAAACTTCTTCCTGCCTTTTCATTTAAAAGCTTAACAGTTAAGGTTGGCTGAATTTGGTTGATGTTGGGTATAGCGCCAAAATCGCTTCTTAAAAACACTCCACCCTGTAATAAAATTCCTTTTGCCGCCACGTATCCAATTCTAGGATGAAGTTGCTGTCCAAAAAGGGTTCTGCCCAACTCAAACGAATTAAAATATTCGGTGTTTCTTAAATAGCCTAAATGATTTACGTGAAGCTGAAACCGACCGGTGTCGTTTTCGTTAAATAACCATTCGTCACTTAGGGCTAAATTGTTGAGTTGAGCAGAAGCAATATTGCTGAATACACTACAAACAACCAATATTAATAACCTCGATTTAATCATGTATCAGCGAAGATAATAATTTAAATCGGCCTCAAGATAACGACTTCAAGCTTTTCGACATTTCGGCAATTGTAACAAATTGCGGTGTTGGCCTGATAACAGCCCTTGATGTAAATTTGGTTTTGTTTATATACATCATAGGTCCTGATTCTTTATCATGGGTTACATAAACAACCACAACAGTTAAGTTTTTAGGCAATTTTGCATGATACTTAAGCTTATCTTGGTAAGGGTAGATGTATGCCTTTAACTCAGGGATATAGAAAGAAACCAAAGCAGCCTCGTCATAAGGAATTTCAACACTTACCAATTGGTTTTCGGGAGTAGTAGAAAAGCGATCGCAATTAAACATACCAAAAGAAGATAGTGCAGTTTGGTATGCAGCGGCTACGCCACTACTTTGCAAGGCAATTCTGCTTGCTTCATATTTATACATTCTCGCCAATTCATCGTTTAATATTTCAAATAATTCAGGATACTTTTTTAGCTGTTCTTGAATAATTGATTTCGGCTTATTAATGTTTACAGCTAATCGGCGAAGCTCCGAATTTGGATTATTGGGATTTAATTTAAGTATCGGCCTAAATTTATTTAATCGAACCACTTCTGCCATACTCTTGTTTTCATAAGCCGATAAAATGGCATCTGCAATGCAATATTGAATCACTTCTTGAACGATTCCGTTAGGAATATTTAGATGACTACTGAAGAATAGCTTTAATTCTTTTAGGCTCTCGGTATTTGTTGAGTTGTTCAATAAAAAGGTTATTGCACGATTCCAATGTTCAATTGGTATATTATTTATCCGTTCTTGATGTGCTATTCTATTACTGCTAACCCATGCTTGAAAGCTTTCTGAATATTCTTTTTCAAAAGCCGCTGAGTCTTCCAGATATTTTTTTAAGTCTGCTTCATATTTAGCCAGTCTCTTGTTATAGTTTTTAAGGCGTGTTTCAAATGTTTTTTTCTCTCTAGCGTCTTTTCTCTGAAGCTCCTTCATCCTTTTTTCTTTTTTCGTGTAAATAGATTTAAAAAGAGTTTTCAAGGAGCGGTTTTTCGACTTAACAAGTTTAGGCGCACGTCCCGGATGGGTTGGCCTTTTACCTAGTATAGGCAATTTGTATTCAAATGAAACAGTGGTTGTATATTCGGTATTTGGCAATAACATTTTGGTTAGTGTTTCGATGTTTAATAAGGTTTCTCTTTGTTGAGCTGTTGTAAATGACGCATTGGTGTTTTGCCAAACAGTAACCCCATCTGAATTGGTTGAAGCTGTAAATAGCTTCATATCTTGTTTAGGCGTTCTTGTTGGGATGGCGGCATAAATTGATGTGCCGCTTTTAACTTTTAATTGCTTACCATTTTGAGAGGCAGAAACATCAAACATACCTCCTGTTTCAAGTATCTTACCATCGCATAATGTTGAAACTTTTGAAGCAATTATATCTGCCGGTGAATAATATTCTTTAAGCTGAAGATTAATCATACCATATACAGGAGTGCCATTGTCTTGAATAATACTGCCGGCAGGAACGAATAAAACAGTTCCTTGTTTTCCAACAATATTATTGTTGATGTTTGCATTTATTGAAAACGATTCAACTTTAACAGGATTGGCAGCGTTTAAGGCATCAGCAGCCGAGCTTATAGCATACGATTTTACTATAATATCAACGCGTCTGTTTTTTGCTTTGCCTTCTTCTGTTTTATTTTCAGCAACAGGTTTGCTTTCACCATTTGCTGCTACACGGATTCTTTTTTCTAACGCTTGATTACCGGTAAAAAAGGCTTTAACAGAAGAGGCTCTTCTTTGAGAAAGCAGGATGTTGTAATTATCAGAAGCATCGTTATCAGTGTTGGCATATAACTCAACCTCGGCATATTTGCATGAATTAATATATTTCATTACCTCTTGCAGTACCAGTCGGTCTTCAGGATCTAATGTATGCTCATCAGAATTAAAATGAATAGAAAATTGTTTGATGACAGGGGCGGTTGCACTGCTTGCTATAACCATAGTAAGCAATGCGATCATTGATAATATGTAACGCATAGCTTTATTGTTGATGTGATTGTTTAACGAGGTAAAAAATAAAATGTTGTTTGTAGTAATTAAATATCTTTATATTTTAAGGATGCTAAACACACATGCCTTAACAATTAAACTCATAAAGACTACAATTAATAATATTTAAGGGGGTTAACTACAATAAAAAATCATGTAAAAAATAGCAGGGGTAATTTAATGGCGTAAAAAAAAAATAAAACCTACTAAAGAATTGTTTTTAATAGTTACAATACAAGCCATTGACAATACTAATTATACATCCACAGCAATACCGGCTTACTCTTTTTAACTAAAACCGAATCAAGCCACATTAGTGCGCTATTGGATATGCTTGGGCAGCCCCAGCCTTCGGCAACCCCTGCCGGATATACTTCTTCATCTGGAATCAAATCCCAGCTATGTAATACAATAAATCGCGCGGCTGCGTTACTATTGCTTTTTTCGAGTCCATGTAACAAGTATTTTATACCAATTCCCCAATCGCTTGGCCCACGAGCTCCAATTTTATATTTGCCTAATGAAGAGCAATGGCTTCCGTCAATATTGCTAAACACAGGGCTTTCTTTTGATTTGTCTTCACTCCAAGGATTATTGCAGCAACCGTGACTTACAAGGAATTTTTTTAGCAATATTTCATTTTTAAAATCCCAAACAAAAAACCGGCTTTTTCCGGAATGTATTTTCATATCAATTAAAATACAAAATAACGTATCAAACCTGTTTCGTTTGCAAAAATTAAAGGCTTCTTTTATTCTAACTTTATCAGGTTGATATGCTGAAGTTGATAAACTATTAATATTGTTCTTATAAACAGATTGAACTTCATTGCATTGAAAAAGTGCTCCGCTAAATATTAATAAAAAGAAGAGTGCTTTTGTTTCCATCCCAACATAACGTTAAAATGGAACAATCTTATATCTACAATCTTAAAATATTAAAGAGCGCCCCCTTTACAAGGGTATCCAGTTATTGATTGTGGACGGTGTAATTAATTTTGCCCCACCTTTTCGCTAACAAAAGGCAACTGATTAAATTCTTTTATTTTGGCAAATCCGCCCCAAACATTTTTCACATTTTTAAATCCTTTTGCTTTTAAAAAACTCGCGGCAATCATACTTCTATAGCCTCCTGCGCAATGAATTAGGTATTCCTTTTCGGGCGACAGGTTTTTATAGTCATTATTAAGCTTATCTAAGGGTTGAAAGATGGCCTTTTCAACATGTAAATCATTAAATTCACCGGGTTTTCTTACATCTAAAACAATAGCATCACTATGTTTTACATCAAGGGTAAACTCTTCCGCATCAATTGAAATTACCATGTCGTATCTTTTTTCTGCATCAAGCCAAGCCTCAAAGCCTCCGTTTAAACAACCTAACAAATGTTCAAATCCAACTCGTGTTAATCGCTCAACGCTTTCTTGTTCTTTTCCGGGCTCAGCCACCAATATAATTGGCGTGTTTATATCAAGCACTGTTGCCGCCCATATCGCATATTGTCCGTTAAGTCCAAAGTTAATTGAACCGGGAATAAAACCATTTTCAAAAACATCAGGTATACGTGTGTCAATAATGGTGGCTCCTGCTTTTATTTCTTTTTCAAAATCGGCTACCGACAACTTACGCAAGCCGCTATTAAGAACCTCTTCAAATGTGGCATAACCTTGCTTGTTTAGTGCGGCATCTTTAAAAAAATAGGCGGGAGCCGGCTGTATACCGTCGGTAAGCGTTTTAACAAACAACTCTTTAGTCATTGGTTGTAAAGCGTAGTTATTTTGTTTTTGCTCTCCAATAGTGCTGTGGGTTTCTTTGCCTATGTTTTTACCACAAGCACTCCCTGCTCCATGGGCGGGATATACAATAACATTATCCGGCAACACCATTAATTTATTTCGTAAAGAATCATACATCATTGACGCTAATTCTTCTTTTGTAATTAAACCATCCAGTAAGTCGGGCCTTCCTACATCGCCAACAAACAATGTGTCGCCTGTAAATACTGCGTAAGGGTTTCCATCGGTATCTTGCAATAAGTAACAACTACTTTCCGGTGTGTGGCCGGGTGTATGTAAAACGGTAAACCACACATCGCCTAACAAAATGCGTTCCCCATCTTGAGCTACATGAACAGCATAGTTGGTTTTTGTGGAAGGGCCATAAATAATTGTTGCCCCTGTTTGTTTTGACAAATCAATATGTCCGCTTACAAAATCGGCATGAAAGTGTGTTTCAAATATGTATTTTATTTTTGCTCCACGCTGTTTTGCTTTATTAATGTATGTTTCATAATCCCTTAGTGGGTCAATTATTGCCGCCTCTCCATTACTCTCAATATAGTATGCTGCTTGTGCTAAACAGTTTGTGTATAATTGTTCGATGTACATATTTCAGTTAAAATTGTTATACAAAGTTGAACAATTGACTGAAGAATAAAAATCAGTTTCGGTTATTGTTTGGTTTTTATCGGGTAAATGCATTCAAAAAGCAAACTTCATCCCAAAATACAAGGTTCTTGGTCGAGCCGGTCCAAATACAAAGCCGGCATCTCTTAATGCACCCCTGTCAAAATTATTTTGAAAACTATTAAACACATTTTGCGCTCCTCCGAATATTTGAATGCGAGTGGTTTTGATTTTGTATAGGTCGTAACTCAACCTAAAACTTTGGTCGAAAAACCATGGGGTTTCTTTCAATACTGTTTTTTCGTTTTCCGGATCAATAACATGGGCTACCATCATGTTACCGGTAATGTTACCCGACAACGACACAGAAACTCGCTTTGTTAGATTATACATGGCCGTGTAATAACCGTAAATATTGGGGGTTCTCAATAATGTGTTTGTTTTTGTTTGAATTGATTCGCCGGCAACATCTCCCTCCCACAATAATTCTGTATGTCTGTATTTTGCTTCTTGTATGGTAGTTCCAATTTGAAACACAAAAAGTTTTCCATAAGCCATATTTCCTTCAATATTTAACCCTTGTACTATAGCTCCGCTTCCATTTCTTTTTGTAACCACCGCAACCCCAGAAGGCAGTTCGAATGCATTACTATTGATAAAGGGGTTGTTTAATTCTGTTCTAAAGCCTTCAATTAAGAAACTAAATTCGTTTTTACCTTTTGTTTTTGTGTAGTTAATTGAGGCTGTATAGCTGTTTGATCTTTCTGTTTTTAGTCCGGCACCAAGCTGAACGAATCTTGCAGCACCACCAACAGTTTCAATATGAATATCTTCATTAAAAGCTTGAGGCGCACGGTATCCTTGAGCAAAACCTACACGCGCCTGAATGGTTGAGGTAATATTGTATAAGGCAGAAACTCTTGGCACTAATACATAAAGCGTTCTATTGTTATTGAGTGCTTCTCCACTTAATTTATAATTGCCGGATATGTTTACTCCATCAAAACGGGCACCACTAGTTATAGTTAATCTTTTTATAGGTTTATACAAAACCTGTACATAGCTACCCGATGTAATTACTTGCTGATTAATGCTTCTTCCATAGCCCGGCATTTGGTCAACCACCGAGTTCATCTGTAGTTCCGAACCAATTGTATAATGCCATTTTTTGTTCGGTTCATAAGCATATTGTACTCCACTTACTAAGCTGAAATCATTGCTTTTTCCATAAGCGTTAATGGCTAATAAGTCAGCATCGGTTAATGAATCACCAGGCACAAGTACTCTTCCGCCACCACCGTAATAGCTTTGTCGCCCAATCCATTGTATTGATGAATAAACAGCAACCTTTTGTTTATAATTTTTCGAATAATGTTCGTAAGTAAGGTTAATGTTTCCTATGCGATGTTTTAGTTGTTCAGTAATGTCAGTTTGGTGTGGTTCAAGGCTAAATTTGTTTCCGCCTCTTCTAAATTCATCGGTAAACATTGCCGATAATGAAATGCGACTCCTTCCTGAAAAGTTTCGGAAAGCGTTTAATCCAATTGTGCTGTTTTGTAGTTTAGTGATTTCAGAAAAACCATCGTTGTTTGCGTCCCAATAGTCGCGATTACGGTTAAATGCGAAAATGGTTAAGCCGCTATTTAATTCTTCATTTACGATAGAACTATTAAAGGTAATAGTTCTGTCGCTGGCTTCCATGTCTATCAAAGCTTGATTTATTGATGCTTCAATTGAATTTCTAGAAGGGTCTTTTGTGATAATATTCACGGTTCCTGCGATTGCATTTCCACCATAAAGCACCGAACCGCCCCCTCTCATTACCTCCACTTTTGAAATCATATTTGTTGGAAGCATTTCTAAACCATAAACTCCTGCTAGAGCCGAAAATATTGGTCGGCTATTTATTAATATTTGTGAGTAAGGGCCGTCTAATCCATTCATGCGGAGTTGGGTAAATCCACAGTTTTGACAGTTGTTTTCGAGGCGTAAACCTGGGGCAAAATTGAGTCCTTCTGCAAGACTCAAGGATTGTGTTGCTTCAAATGTTTTGTTTGATATGGTATTTATTATAACAGGCGACTGTTGAATTGGGATAGCATAGCGTGTACCCGTTACAACTAACTCATCAAGGTCAAGTTTTCGCTCTTTGGTTAATAGGGTAACCTGTATAGTTTTGTCAGCAACTACTTCTATTTCAATCATGATGCTTTCGTAGCCGGTTAATACCATTTGTAGTTGGTGTTTTCCGGGAGGAATGTTCAGCAATTGGAATTGGCCGTTATTTTTACTTAGGGTTGATTTATTTAACAAAGGAACACTAATAACCGCCCCTTCAATTGGCAGAGAATCTGATAGTACAACACCTTTAATTTGCCCAACTTGGGCCATTACCTCTGTGGAGAATAAATATAAAATAAGCAAAAGGACTATTCGACTCATATAAAAATAAATTTAGGCGTACAAATATAATTAATTTAGGCTTGCCTAAAAGTAAAATTATTGCAAAAAAAAGTTGCCATGTTGGGGCAACTTTTTAAGATAATAAGTTAATGTTTTATAAAGATATGCGTTTAAAAGATAGCACTTTTAATCCTGCTTCTGCTTTGTCAAGCATTTGAGCAACGGTTAAAGAACCATCTTTAACAAACTCTTGGTTTAACAATGTTGATTCTTTATAGAATTTGCTAAGTTTACCTTGTGCGATTTTTTCAACCATATTTTCCGGTTTTCCTTCTGCACGAATTTGTTCTTTTGCAATTTCAAGTTCACGTTCGATAGTGGTGCTATCCACATCATCCTTGTCAACAGCAATTGGGTTTAATGCAGCAACTTGCATAGCGGCATCTTTTCCGGCTGTAAAATTAGCATCTGAAGGGTTATTGTTTAAAGCAACAAGTACGGCTAAGCGATTTGCTCCGTGAATATATCCAACAACATTATTTGCTTCAACAAGTTCATATTTTACTACGTCAATTTTCTCGCCGATTTTACCTACTTGTTCAATTAATCTATCACTAAGTGATAAACCATCTAAATCAAGTGCTTTAAGAGCATCTAATGAAGCAGGTTTATTTGCTAAGGCTAATTCTGCAATACTGTTAGCGAATTTTACGAAGTCTTCGTTTTTAGCAACAAAGTCGGTTTCACAGCTAAGTTGAATGATTACTCCGGTTTTTCTATCAGAAGAAGTTTTTGCAATAATAGCACCCTCTTTTGCATCTCTGTCGGCACGGGCAGCGCTAACCTTAGCGCCTTTTTTACGCAAGAAATCAACTGCAGCATCGAAGTCGCCATTTGTTTCGGTTAAAGCTTTTTTGCAATCCATCATACCGGCTCCGGTCATTTGGCGCAATTTGTTTACGTCAGCAGCACTAATTGTACTCATTGTAATGATAATTTTATAAAATGATTAATAAATAATAAACTTAAAACAGGCATGAACAAAAATCGGCCTTGTGGGCCGATTTTAAAAAGTTATGCTTCTGTAGTTTCTTCTACCTTTTCTTTATCGGTTTCTGAATCTTTTTCTTTTTTACGCTCTGCTAATCCTTCAGCTATTGCATCTGTTATTACTCTTGCTATTAATGCGATTGATTTTGCAGCATCATCATTTGCAGGTATTGGATGATCAACCACTGTTGGGTCAGAATTAGTATCTACCATAGCAAATGTTGGGATATTTAACTTATGAGCTTCGGCTACTGCAATATGCTCACGCTTAATATCTACTATGAATAGCGCAGCCGGCAAACGATTTAATTCAGTAATACCTCCTAATACCCTGCGTAACTTTTCTTTCTCACGCTCAACCATTAAACGCTCTTTTTTAGCCATGTTTGAGTAGGTACCGTCAGTAGCCATTTTGTCCAACGTTTGCAGTTTTCTGATTGACTTACGCACGGTAGTAAAGTTAGTTAACATACCTCCTAACCAGCGCTCGGTAACAAAAGGCATGTTCACGCGTTTTGCTTCCATTTCAATCATTTCTTTTGCTTGTTTTTTAGTAGCAACAAACAAAACTTTACGGCCTGATTTTACAATGTTTTTGATGGCTTGAGCGGCCTCTTCTAACTTAACTGCTGTTTTGTTAAGGTCGATGAGGTGGATTCCATTTTTCTCCATAAAAATATACGGAGCCATCTTAGGATTCCATTTGCGGGTAAGGTGGCCAAAGTGTACACCCGCTTCCAACAACTCTTGTTGTGTGATTTGTGACATATTATTTGATAATGAAAAATTTGATTAACGTTTAACGAATTGGAAACGCTTACGGGCTTTCTTTTGACCCGGTTTTTTACGTTCAACCATTCTAGGGTCGCGAGTCGTTAAGCCTTCTGCTTTTAGTGCAGGCTTTAATTCTGCATTGTGTGAAATCAAGGCACGAGCAACACCAAGTTTTACTGCATCTGCCTGACCCGATACCCCACCGCCTGCTACATTACAAGTTACATCAAACTGACCTAAAGTATTGGTTACTTGTAAAGGCAGCGCAATGCTATTTTGTAATACGATAGTTGGGAAATAAACTTTTGAATCAACTCCGTTGACTTCAAATTTTCCGGTACCCGGAGTTAAATATACCCTGGCCACAGAAGTTTTTCTTCTTCCTAATGCGTTTATTACTTCCATTGTTTAGAATTTAATTTCTTTTGGTTGTTGAGCTGAATGTGGATGCTCGCTACCGGCATAAACAAACAGATTTTTAAAAATAGCACGACCTAATTTATTATTAGGAAGCATACCTTCAATGGCATGTTCCACAACATAAGTAGGGCGCTTCTCAAGCATGTTTTTAGCCGATTCAAAACGCTGCCCTCCGGGATGACCCGAATAGAACACATATTCTTTATCGTTCATTTTATTTCCTGTGAAACGAACCTTATCAGCATTGATAATGATAACATTGTCACCACAGTCTACATGAGGCGTAAAAGTCGTTTTATGTTTTCCTCTTAAAATGTTAGCTAATTTACTAGCAAAACGACCTACGGTTTGGCCTTCAGCATCAAAAACGAACCACTCTTTGGTTACGCTTGCCTTGTTGGCCGATTTAGTTTTATAACTTAATGTATCCACAATTAAAATTATTTTATATCCTGATTTAGGGGTGGCAAAAGTAAGGCATCGTTTTTTAATTCACAACAAAATGTGAAAAAAACATGCAAAAAAAACTTGCTACTGGTATTTTATTGCCTTTTTTACAAAAGTGAAAGGCGCAAATTGAATCTACAATTGAGGTAAAATCAACTAGCGCCTCTCGAATATTTTATATGTTATTACAATTGTAAGTATTGTTTATTCTACAAATTTATACCCAACACCTCTAACACTTTGTATGAATCTTGGCTCTTTAGGGTCAACTTCGAAGTATTTTCTTAATGCTAAGATAAAATTATCAATAGTTCTGGTGTTAGGTATTACGGTATAATCCCATACAACTTTTAATATATGTTCGCGACTTACAACTTGGTTTTTGTTCTCAATCAACAGCTTCATCAACAATATTTCTTTTTTTGTTAAGTCGAGCTTGCCGTTTATACCATGTGCCTCATAGCTTTCAAAGTTTATCCAGTTTTCGCCAAACTTATATATGGTAGATGTTTTCCCTTCCGACTGTAATTGTATCTTTTGACTTTTCTCAATCAACTTCTTCACGCGTAGCAACAACTCTTCCAAGTCAAAGGGTTTAGTCATATAGTCATCACCACCCTTTTTTAAACCGGTGATGCGGTCGGCGGGTGTGTTTTTAGCAGATAAAAACAATACGGGAACATTAGCGTCATGAAGTCTGATATTCTCACACACCATTAATCCGTCTGTTTCCGGAAGCATGATGTCAAGAATCACTAAATCAAACTTTTCCTCTCTGAATGTTTTAATAGCAGAGTTGCCATCGCCAACAGCGTTAACGGCATAATTTTCCATTTCGAGGTTTAGTTTGATTGCATGTTGCAAGTGCTCTTCGTCCTCAACGAGTAGTATTCTATGCATGATATGGTAAACTTATTTTGAATATAACCCCTGAAGGACTATTATCGTTTACAATTATTTCGGCATGATGAAGGTTTAACAAATTTTTTACAATATACAGACCTAATCCGGTCCCTTTAGTTTTACGAGTATTTTCGTCGCCTGCCCTAAAAAACAAATCGAAAAGTTGTTCTTTGTCTGCCTTGCTGATCCCGGCGCCTTCATCAACAAACTCAATATTCACATGCTTTTCAAGCGTACTTAACGTTACTTTTACCTTCTTATCACCCGGACTATATTTAAACGCATTGCTAATTAAATTCGTAAATACCATTTCCATTGCCAAAGAATCTGCTTTTGTTTTTACATCTTTAGCAATAACAGTTTCAAGCCGCGACGACAAATTTCTTGGCATACAGTATTTGTCAATAGTTTGATGAAGCAATTCGCTAATATTAACATCTTCAAGTGTTACATTAAATTTGTGTGCGTCAAGTTGGGCTGCGGTTAATAGGTTGTCAACCAAATCGCGCAACCTTGTAACATCACTCAAGCTGTTTTTTAACATTAATTGTTTTTGCTGAGGGTCCAACGAATCCCTTTTAATTAGGGTTTCAAGGTATAATTTTATAGATGCAAGCGGCGTTTTTAATTCATGTGTGATGCTTAACAGAAAATTACTTTGCTGCCTTTTTAATTTAAGTCGGGTTTGTAAAGTATGGTACACCCAGATAATCCCCCAAAAAAGTAAAAGCACCATCACTATGCCTTCTAGGCTATACATCCATACTTTTCTTTTATAGCGCTGATTAATTTCGTCAAAAGTGTTTTTCGAAGGAACAATCATGTAATTAAACAGTGGATCTCCTTCATCGGGCATGAAATATAGATCAAGTTGAGGATAGTTAAACTCAAAGAACTTTTTTAATGCGTTGGTGTCTGCAAACATTTCCTGATCAACAGCTTCACGAACTTGAAGTGTTGCACGATAAGGCATTAATTCTAGGTTTTCTATTTCTGCTTGTTGTAATTGCTTGCTATTGCGAATATGAGCATAAGTCCACCAAGCAAAAGCAGCTACGATGTAAACAGATAATACAGTAAAAATTACAGCAAGTTTTTTCAATATTTAGTGATTATAAATCCCAAATGGTATAGCGTTGGCGGATGTACTTTTTTAAGTTTAGCCAAAAGGCCATCACCAAATATATAATTAATGGAGAGCCTAAGGTTAGGCATGAAGTATAAATAAAATACAACCGTATTCTTGAAGAAGCAATTCCAAACTTTTCACCAAGATAGGTGCAAACTCCGAATGCATGTCTTTCTACATCATATTTAATATTATACCAGTTTGTTGTCATAATCAATTACGAAGTTAGGCTATCATCCTCATTATTGCAAGTTATTAAGCTATTACCTGCTTGATTAGAAAGCATCGTTGGTTAAATCCTTGCGCTGTAACAAATATATTTGAGATAGTTCAACATACGCAGTTGCGTTTTTTTCAACTTTTATTATTTGTTCAGGGGTTAACTGCTTAATTATTTTGGCAGGAGTACCCATCACAACACTATAGTCGGGAATTATCATTTTTTCTGTAACCAACGCGTGTGCCCCGATAATGCAGTAATTTCCAATCTGTGCCCCATTTAAAATTGTTGCTCTCATTCCAACCAAAACATGATTTCCAAGGGTGGCTCCATGCACTATTGCTCCATGTCCAATAATGCATTGTCGCCCAATTTTTACAGGAAACCCAGGGTCAACATGCACTATTGCATTCTCTTGAATATTTGTTTGTTCATCAATGGTAATGCTATCTCCATCCCCTCGAATTACTGCACCAAACCAAACCGAACAACTATTTCCTAAACTAACATTCCCTATAACCCTTGCCGTATCGGCAATCCAAACGTTTGAGCCAAGTGTAGGATTTTTAATTACATTAATTTTCTGATTCATTTAATTTCTGCTGATTATTAACCTCAGTATTATAGGCTTTTAAATATTCTTCCATTTGCTCAAGATATTTTTTTTCAAGCATTTGTTTACCCTTATCGCCAAAGAGTTCCCATGTTTGTGTGTCCCACATAAAAACATCCACAGCCATATCATCGGGAAATGTTTTGTAATCGAAATGATTTAAGCCTAGAGCAATATAACCGGTGTAATAATATTTTTTCCCCCACTGTGTGGCAAGGTTTAATTTTTGTAACATCAAGTTTTTACCCGGACTAAATTTTTTATAATCCGGGTGATAAAAATTAATGAGGCCCATAATGCTTTCTTTCCCATTATCGAAGAAACCGCAAGCAATTAGTTTTCCCTCATCTCTAACTTCAATTACACTTGTTTCAAATATACTTTTTTCGTGCTCGCCGTATAAGTTTTCATAAACGCTATTTGAGTGCTCAAAAGCAATGTGTGTTTTATATAATTTAAAAAGGTCTTCTTGTTCTGATGTAACATTACCGGGTTTTACGGCATAACTAAATCGTGAATTTAGTTTATTTATTTTTTTTGCAGTTCTATTAAGTACAACATCCGACACTCGGGTTCTAAGCCAAAACACAGGGTAATAATCAGTTTCATAAAATATTGCATCTGTGGTAAACATAAACTGACGAGTTCTGTAATAGCCATTCTCTAACAACCGGTCTAATTTTTCGGTGTTAATTGGCGCTAAGTTTTGAAGTGTTGTCTCGTCAATAAACATACTAAAGAGTTTGATTAAATAATACCCTTTACTTTCAATATTTCTTTCATTTCATTCGCCATTGCCGCGGATTCAATTGCTGCTTTTTCTGCAAAATCATCAGACGAGGAAGCATAAATAATACTTCTTGATGCATTTATAAGCAAGCCAATTTCATTGTTTAGTCCATAGTTACATACGTCAGACAAACTTCCTCCTTGAGCACCAACACCGGGTACAAGGAAAAAGTAATCAGGCACCATTTTTCTAATCTTTCCAAGCTCTTCCGGTTTTGTAGCGCCAACAACAAACATCGTGTTTTCTGATGTGCCAACTTGTGAAAAGGTTTCTATAACATGTTCAAATAGCTTTTGATGATTTACTGTTTGTTGCTCAAAATCGGCACTTCCCGGGTTTGAAGTAAGGGCGAGAATAATTCCCCATTTGTTTTGATATTCAAAGAATGGCGATAATGAATCTTTACCCATATATGGAGCCAAAGTAATGGCATCAAATGGAATGGTTTCAAAGAAAGCCTTTGCATACATATTACTGGTGTTTCCGATGTCACCCCTTTTTGCATCTGCAATGGTTAATTTATTTTTTGGTATATAGGCAAGGGTTTCTTCCATTGTTTTCCATCCACTATAACCCATCGCTTCATAAAAAGCAGTATTAATTTTATAGGCTACACAATAGTTTTTTGTAGCATCAATAATTTGCTTGTTAAATGCCAATATCGGATTTTCTTCTTGTAATAAATGTTTTGGTATTTTATTGATATCGCTGTCTAAACCAACGCATAAAAAACTTCCGATGGATTTAATTTGATGGATAAGTTCTGATTTGTTCACTGATGTATATTATTACGTAAAAATTTGTAACCTAAAAAAGAAGGCTGCATTCCAGTGCAAATGTATGAATATCCTTGTTTTTAAACGATGGATTTAAGTTAGGAATTAAGCCATTGTTAATATTAACCAATCCATATTTTAATAAGCATTGAAAACCAACTATTCCACCATAAAACTGAACACCAGCCAAAAGGCTCCAGTCATTTTTAATTAAGGCCGGCGGGGTGCCTTCTGCAACCGAATTGGGCTCAACATAAATGGAAGCATTTAACAATCGCGCATATTGCAATCCACCAATTATATGGGTTGTTTTGGGTTCGTTTATTGCGTACACCATTAGCATTGGCATATCAAAATAATACAACCGAAGTTTGCTGTATTCACCATTATTATTATTAAAGTTACTACCTCTTAGTCCAATACCGGCTTCAGGTTGAATAGCAAGTTTTTCATTTAATTTGTAACGATAATATACCGATCCACTTATTCCAACCAATGGTCGCGGATTGCTCATTTCTTCTCCGGTAACAGTACAAAACCCCACGCCAAGTTTTAAGCCAAACTTATGTTGTTCGTTCATATTGTGTTTAACCAATACGCCTTCGTCATCATCGTCTTCTTCATTTGTTGAAGTACTATCCGTTTGGGCAAAAACAGGTATAGAAAAAACCAACAAGATTAAAACAAACCACTTTTTAAGCATAACACAAGTTTAGCTAAAAAACGCTTAATAATTGCTTAAAAGTATTCGTCTTCATGAAGAGCATCCTGAAGTAATAGCTTATATTCATCTTGCGTAATTTCAATTGCACCTAGCGACTTTAGATGATCGGTTATATATTGGGTGTCTAATAGTTCATATCCGTTGTGTTTCATCCATTCAACTAAAGCAAACAAAGCAATTTTGCTTGTGTCTCTTTCCTTACTAAACATGCTTTCTCCAAAAAAGGCTTTGCCCAATGCAACACCGTACAGGCCTCCTACCAAATTGTTTTGTTGATTTATCACTTCGAAGCTGTATGCGAATCCTTCCTTGTGTAAGTGAATATATAAATCAATTAAGTCGTCAGATATCCAAGTTTCCGGTCTGTCGGCACAACTTCTTATTACCTCTTCAAACCGAGTATTCATGGTAGCATGATATTTGCCACTTCTAATGGTTTGGCGCAACGATTTACTAACCTTAAACTGCTCTAGTGGTATAATGCCTCTCATTTCCGGTTCAACCCAAAAAATCTCGTGATTTTGTGCAGGGTCGGCCATGGGGAAAATCCCAAGCGTGTATCCCATCAACAACATATCAGGTGTTATTACCTCCATTATATATCTAGTATGTGTTTGTTTGACGACGACTCTTCCATGGCTTTTTCAAGGTGTATGTACTGCGCTTTTAAGCGATGAAACGCACCATCAGGGTCGTTAATTTTTTTCAGCTCACCAATATTTTCAAGTTTATTAATCACAAAACTTATGGTGAAAAATTTTGGGTCTAATGCAGGTACAAAACTATACTCCTTAGTTTTTGTGTTTAACTGAGCCGGAACAACTAATTCAGCATCTTGAAGCAGCCTTAAAGTTTTTTTGCAAACACTTAATGGAATTTTTAATTTGTTGGTTAGTTCTATAGCATCAGGAGCTGTTTGTGCCTCACTAAATTTTTTAGTGATGTGTTGTAAAGCATAAATGGCAAATAACATGCGCATTTTATGGCTTATGTTAACAGTAATTTGTTCCGACTCAAACACCTCAATATTTTGAATACTATATGAAATTTCTGCACCAACCAATACTATCGTCCAGCTAAACTGAAGCCAAGTTATAAATAATGGGATTGAAGCAAAGCTACCATAAATACTATTGTATTTTGAAACGCCAATTTGAAAGTTGATATACCCCCATTGGAAAAACTGAAAAACCGTGCCGGCGATAATTCCGGCAAGTAATGCTGCAATAGGCTTAACCCTTGTGTTCGGCATCACCTGATATAGTAGGAATAACAACAAACTTGTTGTGAAAAACGGAAGCACTTTTAACGAAACGATGATTACATCTGTTAATGTTTCTCCCAAAAAACTAAAATGCACGATTAATTCTTTTACTTGTGTGCTAATGAACAATGTAGCCGTGCCTGAAGCAATAATAAACAAGGGAGCCACTAACATGATTGATAAATAATCAGTGAACTTACGAACCCAAGTTCTAGGTTGTTTAACATACCAAATCGAGTTAAATGCATGTTCGATATTTCCTAACACTTGAATGATGGTCCACAACAATAACGCAAAACCAAGTCCGGCAATTACGCCACCCTTTACGCTGCCCAACATATTATGAGCATAATTGGTTACATTGTTTAAAACTTCCGGTTGAGCACCAAGCCACTGCTTAAGTTGCCCGTCTAAATAAGCCTCTAATCCAAATCCTTTTGCAATACCGAAAACCATTGCGAATACCGGAACAATAGACATTATTGAATACAAAGTTAATGCGCTTGCACGAAGAGATAAGTCTTTACGAATAATGTCTTTTACACCAAGTATTGTTATGCGTAATAATTTAATTCCCTTACGCTGCCAAGGTGGGAATTGTTCAACATTCACATACCAAATGTCGTGGGTGATAAATTGTTTTATATCATTAAAGGTAAAGCGAGGCATGGTGATTAATAGAAGAGGTTAAGCAAACTTTTCTTTTCTTAGTACTTCAACCGTGCTTACAAATGCAACTATGCTATATCTGTCAAAATATTTTTCGCTAATGGTTTGCATAATCTTATCTGCAATTTCTTCAGTAACTAAGGTTTCTATCCTCACGTTTCTTCCCTCCCAGTCAGTAAAATGTTTTGAGTGAATTCCTTCTCCTTCAACCTCAGCTACGGTATATCCTTTACTTCCGCAGTTTTTAATATCAGCGATTAATTTATGTTGTAATGCATCTAAAGCAATAATGGTTACCATTTTTAAAGGAACTAATTTTACCATACCGAATAAATTAAATGTGCAAGTTTCATATAAATACTAATTCCAATAGTGAGGTTAAATGGAAAAATAATTACCAAGGCCGCTGTTAAATAATATGTTGGGTTAGCATCAGGAAGTGCAATACGAACTGCCGCCGGAGCCGCAATATAACTGGCGCTTGCGCATAAGGTAGCGAAAACAATCGCTCCACCTTCGCTTAATCCGGAAACGTGAGCTAGTATAATACCAATAACAGCATGCACAATTGGCATTGTGATTCCATAAATTAATAGCTTAGGGCCAACCTTGGTAAGATCAAACAAACGCCTACCGGTTACTAAACCCACTTCTAATAAAAACAAACATAGGATTCCTTTGAACATTCCATCATAAAGAGGCTCAACTTGTTTATATCCATCATCTCCTGTAAGCATGCCAATAATTATACCTCCAATAAGCAATACAATTCCTTTGTTGGTAAATAATTCATGCAACAAATCCCGCCTTTCTTCTTTATTAACCTGTAAGCTGTTTTGAGCTAAAAACAAAGCAACCAAAATGGCCGGCACTTCCATAATTGCCAAAATAGCCGGCATAAAGCCTTCATATTGTATGCCTGATTTTTCCAGCATTATACTAACTTGACTAAACGTTACAACCGAAACAGAGCCAACATGCGCTGAAATAGCGGCAGCATTTACTGTTGAAAAGCCAAGTAGTTTTGTAAGTAAAAAGAAGTTGGCAATTGGAATAATTATACAAACAGCAATTGCTGAAATACCCGGCAAAATAAATTCGCTAATACTGGCGTGGCTAAGTTTGTGTCCGCCTTTTAAGCCAATAGCGAATAGCAGAAATATGGTAAGTCCCAAATACATTCCTTCGGGAAACTTTAGGTCGCTTTTAATTAGCGTTGCTATGATACCAAGCAAAAATGCTAGCACCATAGGACTGCTTAAGCTACCCCCAATGGATTGTGTTATATTCAACATAACACAAATGTAAACACCAAACAGTGAAGTTTTACAGAGAAAATAATTAAACAGTAATTTTCCCTAAACCAACTTTATAAGTTTCTAAACAACGTTTTCGTGCAAACTCGTGCTGCACAATGGGTTTTGGGTAAGCTGCTGTACCGATTTCGGGCACCCATTTTTTTATATAACTTAAGTCTTTATCAAATTTTTCGGTTTGTAATGTTGGATTAAACACCCTAAAGTATGGCGCGGCATCAGTACCGCATCCTGCCGTCCATTGCCAACCGCCATTGTTTGCACTTAAATCAAAGTCTAAAAGTTTTTTTGCAAAATAGGCTTCGCCCCACCTCCAGTCAATAAGCAGGTGTTTAGTTAAGAAACTGGCAACAATCATGCGAACCCTGTTATGCATATATCCGGTGCTGTTTAATTCTCTCATGCCGGCATCAACAATTGGGTATCCTGTTTTTCCTTCACACCAAGCCTCAAAATCACTCGGGTTGTTTATCCATTCAATTTGGTCATATTCTTTCCTAAATGCGTTTGATGCAACATGCGGAAAATGCGCAAGAATCATCATGTAAAAGTCACGCCAGATTAACTCGTTTAAAAATGTTTCGTTAAGAGAAGCGGCCTTTGCAGCCTTTTCTCTAATACTAATGGTACCAAATCTAAAATGTATCCCAAGCCTTGACGTGCCAAGCACACCCGGAAAGTTTCGTGTTTTGTCGTAGTTTTTTATAACACTTTGAGCGATAGATGCAGGTGGAAAATTTAATGATGAAGCTTGAAAGCCCATCTCCTCCAATTCAATCATTGGTTTTGGAGAAACCTTAACAAACGCTGTTTTATATTTTTCTACAGGATAAGCTTTTACATGATATGGTTTGAAGGCTAGTTTCCATTTTTTACTATAAGGAGTGAATACGGTGTAGGGAGTTCCATTATCTTTTAAAATTTCTGTGTAGTCAAAAATGCATTGGTCCTTATAAGCATTAAATGAAACCTGTCGGGCATTTAACAAATCCTCAACTTGTGAATCTCTTTGTTTTGCATAAGGTTCATAATCGGCATTGGTATATACCGACTTCACATCAAAAGAATTAAGGATATTTTTCCAAACTTGAATGGGGTTGCCATAATACACTTGCAAGTCGCAACCAGTTTCGTTGAGTTCCTGTTTAAGTTGTTTAATGGTTTGGTAAATAAAGGAAACCCTTGCATCTGCTTTGTCTTCCAATTTAGAAAGAATCTCTTCATCAAAAATAAATATGGGCAGCACCTGGTATCCACTTTTTAAGGCATGATAAAGCCCGGCATTGTCGTGTAACCGAAGGTCTCGTCTAAACCAAAATACGGCAATAGGTTGGGTCATGTTAAGTTTAGTTTTTTGATTAACAAACCAAAACAACCCTTTGTTTAAATTGATTAGGAGGTTTTAATTTTTTTCTCAATGGCGCTGGTGCTAAAGCCCGGCAGAAAATCAATTGTTTTAACTACACCACCTTTTGCTGTAACAATATCAAACCCAACAATAGATTCAGGTTTATAGTCGCTACCCTTTACAAGAATATCCGGCTGTATGGCTTTTATTAACTCATAAGGAGTGTCTTCATTAAACAGAATAACAGCATCAACACTATACAAAGAAGCTAGAATTTGCAGACGACTTTGTTCATCTTGTATTGGTCTGTTTGGTCCTTTAAGTTTACTTACAGAGGCATCTGTATTTACGCCAATAATTAACTTAGCACCAAGGTCGGCGGCTTTTGCCAGATAGTCAACATGGCCTTTATGTAATAAATCAAAACAGCCATTGGTAAACACTACTGTATCCCCATTCTTTTGCCACAATTTAACTTGGCTTTGCAGGTTAGCGACTGTTGTAAATATTTTATCTAAAATTGTTTGATGTTTTGACATGTGATTAGGCGTGTTGTTTTTTAGTTTTTCTTAGTACAATCACAGAGCTGATTACACCAAGAATCAAAAACATAATCATTTGTGCTCCATGCACAAGTGTTGCATATGCAGTACCTTCGGTTTCGGCAACGCCAAATAACAACAACCCTTGCATTACTGCAAAATGATAAGTACCGGCACCGGCGCCCGGGGCGGGAATTATAACGCCAATAGTTCCGAGAGCGAAAACGGTTAAACATTGCAAAAAATTAAGCGATGATGTACCCGGTAAAGCGAACAAACAGAAGTACATCATTAAAATGTAACAAACCCAAATACAAACAGATAACACTATAAATAATATTGGGCGTTTTATTTTAGTAATACTTGTAAGTCCGGAAGCAAACCCCTTTAACTTATCAATTACCTTTAATACCAAAGGAAACGCAGTGATTTTTTTACGAAATACGAATATAAATATGACTGATAGTAGAGCTACACCTATAATGTAAATAATGTTTACAGAGGAGCTGTTTGTACCAGACGTATTTGAAGTTTGTTTCTGTAAAAAACTTAAGATTAAATCAACTTGAAATACAAACACAATGGCAAGCACAAATAACATCATGATTAAATCAACTAATCTCTCCGTTACAATTGAGCCTAGCCCTTTTTCTAAGGCCAATTGATTGGTTTTAAATACGGATGCCGCTCTTGAGATTTCTCCGCCTCGCGGAATCAAATAGTTCATAAAATAACCAATGATTACTGCATGATAGCTGTTCGCTACTGAAACCTTATACGACATGGCTTCATACAACATAGTTGCTCGATATGCCCGAATGATATGACTTATCCAAGAAATAAACATACCAACAGCAATCCAATAATAGTTGGCATTAGAAAGGATAGACCATAATTGTTGCCAATCTGTTTTGTTGAAAACCAAGAATAAAAACAGCCCACCAATTGCAAATACAATTGCATACTGAATAGCTTGTTTTATCGAATTACTCAAGAGATTAGTTTGTTGTTGTTGTCGGGATAAATGGCAATTGGGGTGTGTTTTTTCGCCTCCTCAAAATCCATTAGGGCATAAGATATGATAATTAGGTGATCGCCAACAAAACCTTTTCTTGCTGCCGGACCATTAAGGCATATTACGCCGCTGTTGCGCTCTCCTTTAATAATGTAAGTTTCAAGGCGTTCGCCATTGTTTACATTAACCACCTGAACCTTTTCGTTCTCAATCATATTGGCGGCTTCAAGTAAAGCTTCATCAATGGTGATGCTGCCTACATAGTGTAATTCAGTTTGCGTTAACTTAACGCGATGAATTTTAGATTTTAATACTTCGATTTGCATAAAAAGCGGGGCAAATGTAAACAAAATAAATGAAGCACTACATTTATAAAAAGAATTATTGATATTTTCCCCTTTTATCTGCAATTAAATATTTATATAATTGGACAGTAATTAATTATATGAAAAAACTATTAATCATTTTGTTAACCATAATTACGTCACCACTTTTTGCAACACATTTGGTGGGTGGTGAAATGGAGCTCACACAAATATCATATCGGGTATGGAGGGTAAGGCTTACGTTGTACAGAGATTGTTCGGGAGCCAATTTATGTTTAAGTTCAGTTTGTACACAGCCTATAGCTGTAAGACCAAATACTACCCTAAACTCAGGTTGTTCAAGTATGCCAAGCCAAATAAATGCAACACTTAATTTTGTAAAAGTAGAAGATGCAGAGCTTTTTAGAAAGGAAGCTTGTCCAACTACAGGGGTTAATGGTTGTACCAATATGAATACAAAAACACCGGGGCCTTTTACACCCTCAATAGAGAAATACATTTTTGAGGGGATATTAGACATGAACTTGCCGACACTGAATCAACCAAATACTTGTCAATTTTGGGATGTCTTTTGGGAGCAGTGTTGCAGAAATAGCGGAATAACTAATTTAGCGAATTCCGGCGGCACCGGATTTAGAATTGGCAACACCTTTAGTATAGGACCTCCTAATTCCACATTTTTAAACAATAGCCCGAGGTTTTTGAACGAAGCGGTAATTTCTGTTTGTTCTACACAAAGTAGTACCCTTTCTCACGGAGCTGTTGACCCGGATGGAGACTCATTAAGTTTTGAATTAGATAGTTCCCTCAATACCGGGGGGGGGGCTGTTCAATATCAACCACCTTTTTCTGCCTTTTATCCATTTCCATTAAACGCAACAGCGCCGCCTCATATTAACTTTCCTATAGACCCGTATATTATTCTTGATACGGCAACTGGAGTTTTAAGCTTTAATCCAGTTAACTATACCCAAAATGTTATATACGGCAATTTTTCATATTTCGTTAAAGAGTGGCGGCGTAATGCTAATGGGGTTTATCAACTTATTGGAATTTCAAATAGAGATTTACAGGTTTATGTTACCAATTGCGGATCAAATATTGTTCCTGTATTGCGATCGGGTACAAACATGACCGGCTTTATTACACCAATGAATTATACTGTTTGTGAAGGAGACAGCCTGGGTTTTACAGTAACAGCATTAGATGATGATAGTTTAAGCAATCAAACCACCCCAGATACCACCACCATTTGGTGGAATAATTCTTTAGAGCGCCCGGGCAAGTTGTCGTTTAACAGAATTAATACTTCACCACGGCCAAGGCAAGACAGTTGGCTGTTTAGCTGGAAAACAGAAGAGGGAGATGGAAGAGAAACACCTTATTATGTTACCATAAACGCTAGAGACAACAAATGTCCCAACATGGGATACACAAGTCGGGTGGCAAGGATTACAGTTGTTCCAAAAGTTAAGTTGGGAATAACCAAACAGTCAGGAAATTGTAATCGGGTAATCGTTAATGTTAATAGAATAGACACATCGAATTTTATAACCTCGGCAACACTACAAATAGCCAACCAACCAAACGACTTTACTTTTGCAGGAGGTTTTAGAACCATTACATCTACACAACCAAACCCAACGTCAAATCAAAGCTGGCTTGTAACCGGCCCGAGGCGTATAATATCAGATACCTTTTTTTACAGACAACCCGGTAAGTATTTAGTGAGGTATTTTGCAGATGTTCCAAGAACAAACGCTGTTTCAAATTGTAGGCTTGAGATGTATGATACAGTAGAGATATTAAATGCACAACCAATATTTTCACTAAACGACACCTCAATTTGCGAAGGCGGTCGGGTAACGATAAACTTGCCGTTTGGTAATTATACCTGGCGTAATGCAACAACCGGTGCGATAATAGGAAGTGGATCTTCATTATTATTTACACCACCAACTTCAACACAAATTGCTTTGTCGGGAACTCCAAGTGCAGGCATCTTTATTGGCTGTCCATTAAGAGATACGTTTCAGGTAACCGTACATCCCATACCAAGCTTTTCGCCCTTAGGCACTCAATGGATATGCCGCAACCAGCC
>JALONK010000076.1 GCA_025454975.1 Bacteroidia bacterium | reverse complement strand
AAATACTTAGGAGTTAATAAATTGTTTTTTGTGGTTATGGTTTGTATAATAAAATTACAAGTAGTGGAAAGATTAGCAGGAAGATTTTCAACAAGCTGATCAGTAACTGTTTTAGGTGGCTCACTCATAAACATATATGATTTGTAGGCTTTAGCCATATCTATAAGTTTTAGTTTTTCATTTACTTGACCGCAAACCATTATTGGCAATGCTATAAGAAACCATATTGCAAAAGTTTGTTTCATTACATTTAATTTAAAGTTCAAATATATACCAACTATAATGTTAGTACATTAAATTTTTTGACTTGAGCATGTATTCACCTTTTAACACACGGACCGCAGGTCCGCGTGAACGGGTGAGCATTTTTTTACGTACAATATTGCCTTATAATAACCATATATACTCTAATAATTGCTTATGCATTTCATGCTTGATAAAATTTATCTATTTAATTATCAATTGCATACTTAATGTGTTTTTATTTATTATTATTTCTTTAGTGGAATGTTCGTTCCAATATATATACATTTGTGGAATGATTGTTCCAAAAAAGAATAATAAATATGAATACATTAACAAACAAATTAGCTGTTATTACAGGAGGTAATAGCGGTATCGGGTATGCTACTGCCCAAGAATTTATTGCATCTGGTGCACAAGTAATTATTACCGGAAGAAACAAGCAAGCGGTGAATGAAGCAGCCGCAACATTAAGTAATCACACCATAGGTGTAGTATCTGATGCTGCGGTAATCAGCGACATTAAACAAATTACCGAAACAGTAAAATCGCTGAACAAACCATTAGACATTTTATTCATAAATGCCGGTGTGGCTGCCTTTTCACCTGTTGAACAGATTACCGAAGAACACTTTGATTACATTACCGACATTAATTATAAGGGCGCATTATTTACATTACAACAATGTATTCCCTTGTTAAGCGATCATGCGTCGGTTATTTTTCTTACTTCAGTTAATGCCACATCAGGTATGGCTAATACTGCTGTATATGCTGCAAGTAAAGCTGCTTTACATGCCGTTGTTAAAGTAGCAGCTAACGAATTAAGCTCACGTGGTATCAGGGTTAATGCGGTAAGTCCGGGGCCAATCAATACACCGTTATTTGGAAAAGTAGGATTAGATGAGGCCGCCATCCAAGGTTTTGCTCATGCCATGCAAAACAGTATTCCACTTAAGCGCTTTGGTGGAGCCAACGAAGTAAGTAAATTAGTAACCTTCTTAGCATCAGATGATGCAAAATTTATAACAGGTGCTGAATTTGTAATAGATGGCGGTGTAAATGTTAACCGAATACTGTAATATTTTTTTACCCTTATTTGGAATGATTGTTCCGTTTAAATAACTTTGTGGGCAATCGGCTCACAAAGTTGTTTTATGACACGTTCAAAATTATTTAACGAAAATGATGTGCTTGACAAAGCAGTACAATTGTTTTGGTGTAAAGGTTACCACGGTACCTCGGCACAAGATTTAGTTGATGCACTGGGAATTAGTCGTTCGAGTTTGTATGATACTTTCGGCGACAAGAGACAATTATACATTAAGGCATTGCAACAATATCGTTCAGTTGCGGCAAAGGGGCTTATTAACATGATAGAAGAATCAACACAGATTGATAAAACTGTTGAACAAATTTTTAGAATGGCAGTTAAAGAGTCGCTAGCCGATAAATTAACCAAAGGTTGTTTTGTAGTGAACACTACGGTTGAGTTAGCACCTCATGATAAAGAAATTGCAAGCATAATAAATGAAAATATGAACGATATTGAAGATGCGTTGTGTTTAGGTATTAAAAAAGGGCAGGAGCAAGGTGTGTTCACTAAACATCAAAATGCAAGGGCCTTTGCAAGGTTTCTATTCAACAATATTTCGGGCTTACGTGTTGCTGCAAAATCCGGTGCTGATAAAAAAGTGTTTGATGATATTGTTCGGGTAACATTATCAGTGTTGAAGAAATAATATTAAATCTCTGTAAGATAATTACAAAAAAAAGTCGGCCAATTTCATGTCCGACTTTTTTTGAGTGAATATATTTATTGAAAGTATTCGCGCATTTTTTCGAAAAAGCTTTTGTCGTGCTTGCCCGGATGTGGCTTGAAGTTTTCTGCATCACGCCATTTTTCAAGCGTAGCTTTTTCTTCAGCATTTAGTTTTTGTGGTGTCCAAATATTCACATAAATTAATTGGTCGCCCCTATAACTGCTGTTTAACTCAGGAATTCCTTTTCCTTTTAACCTGAGTATTTTTCCGCCTTGTGTGCCTGCATCAATCTTTAGTTTTACTTTTCCATTTACTACAGGCACTTCAACTGTAGTTCCTAATGTAGCATCAATAAAACTGATATGTAAGTCATATACCAAGTTGTTCCCTTCTCTTTTTAAAACGCCATCTTCTTGTTCTTCTATCACTATAATCAAATCGCCGGGGGCACCACCATTCGGACCCATATTTCCTTTGCCGCTCATGCTTAATTGCATGCCATCGGCAACACCTGCTGGAATATTTATGCTTACTATTTCTTCTTTATTTACTAATCCATCCGGACCAACACCTTGTGGACGTTTATCTACTACTTTACCTGAGCCGTTACAAGTAGGGCAGGTGGTTGTAGTAGCCATTTGTCCTAGGAAGGTTTGCGTAACACGACGAACTTGGCCGGCTCCACCACAGGTATTACAAGTTTTAAAAGTTAATCCCTCAGCACCTACCATTCGGTTAAATTTTACCTTCTTTTCAACACCGGTAGCTATTTCTTGTAGGGTAAGTTTTACTTTTATTCTAACGTTCGAACCACGAGTTCTGCTGCGTGAACGTGATCCGCCACCACCAAAAAAGGAATCGAATGGATTACCTTCTCCAAACACGTCGCCAAACTGACTAAAAATATCGTCCATGTTCATTCCGCCACCATAGTTACCGCCGGTTGCACCTTGATGTCCATAACGATCGTAACCTGCTCGCTTTTGCGGGTCGCTTAAAATTTCATAAGCTTCGGCTGCTTCCTTAAATTTTTCTTCGGCCGATTTATCACCCGGATTTTTATCGGGATGATACTTGATGGCCATCGAACGATATGCCTTTTTAATTTCATCATCCGAAGCATTTCTGCTTACACCTAATACTTCGTAATAATCTCTTTTTGCCATTATTTCGTTTTCTTCACTTCGTTAGTTTCCTACAACAACCTTTGCATAACGTATTACTTTATCTCCTAAAAAGTAACCGCGTTCCAATTCATCAATAATTTTATCTTTCATTGATTCGTCGGGTGCAGGTATATTGGTTATTGCTTCATGTAAATCAGGATTAAATACCTCGCCTTTACAATCCATCGCTTTTAAACCTTTTGAATGTAGAATATTTTTTAGTTTGTTATGAACCAATTCAATACCTTCTTTCATTTGCTCGGCGCTTGTGTTTTGCTCCATTGATTTTAAAGCACGCTCGAAATCATCTAATACCGGAAGCATGGCTAAAATAACTTCCTTACCCGCCGATTTAATCAGTTCAATGCGTTCAGCAGAAGTTCTTCTTTTGTAGTTCTCAAATTCAGCGTACAACCTTAAATATTTATCATCTTTTTCCTTCAACTGGTTTTCTATGTCATTAACTGACGAGTTTTCCGTTTCATCTACGTTTTTGTCAGATGCATTTTCAGTGGATTCATCTCCCACAGGTTGTAATTCTTCTTGTTGTTCGTTTAACTGTTCGCTCATATTCAACTGCAATAAAGTATTAATAATGAATATTTGCCAACATTTAACAAATACATTGCCATTATGGGTTTGGGTGTCAATTTGACAACGACATGTTTTGTTTGATATTAGAAAAAATATTACGTAATTGTTTTACATCGGGGTCAACTATAAAAATGGTTCGGTTTTGATTTATAAACAACACGGTGGGCAATTTTACAAGTTTTAGTTGGGTTACTAATTCTGATTCCCAACCTTTATAATCGGCCAAGTGTGCCAACCAAGGTAAGTTTTCGCGTTTAATGGTTAGGTTATGAATATCTGCATTAAGATCCAGACTGATGTCTAAAAAATCCATATTTTTCTCTTCCACGCCGCGTTTTACCGGATTAACAAAAGCATATTGTTGTTTAACTGCTTCCAATATTTCTATTGATGCCGGGTTCCAACTTGCCCATACCACAATTACTAAAGGGCGAGGCAAAACCGAATCAAGTTTATAGCTACCTATGTTGGTTTGCCATTCCATAGTAGGCAAGGTATCACCAATGGCAAGCGTTTGGGCTTTAGTTATAAATAAACAGCAAGTTAAACAGAATAAGCAGATGAGCCTCATAAGGCGAAGTTAATCAATACGGGTGATATCTGCGCCAATAGCCCTTAGTCTATCATCAATAAATTGATATCCTCTGTCAATTTGTTCGATATTATTAATAGTTGATGTACCATTAGCTGCTAATGCTGCAATAAGCATGGCAACACCTGCTCTGATGTCGGGCGAGCTCATGGTAATTCCTCGCAATTTTGTTTCCCGGTTACTTCCTATAACTACGGCACGGTGAGGGTCGCACAAGATAATTTTAGCACCCATATCAATCAGGTTATCTACGAAAAACAAACGGCTTTCGAACATCCATTGATGAATTAACACACTTCCTTTTGCTTGGGTTGCAGTAACAAGTGCAATGCTTATCAAATCAGGAGTAAAAGCAGGCCATATTCCATCTTTAATGGTTAATATACTTCCATCAATAAGGGTTTGAATTTTATATGATTCTTGAGCCGGAACAAAAATATCATCACCACGAAATTCAAGTTCAATCCCCATTCGTTTAAAAATATGCGGAATAATTCCCAATTGAGGTATGGCGCAATCTTTAATGAGTAGTTCAGATTGAGTTGCAGCAGCCAAGCCAATAAATGAGCCAATCTCAATCATATCAGGCAACATGGTATGCGTGCATCCACCTAAACTTTCAACTCCTTGTATTATCAATAAATTTGATCCTATACCCGAAATTTTTCCGCCCATGCTGTTAATCATTTTACATAGTTGCTGCACGTAAGGTTCGCAAGCTGCATTATAAATTTGAGTGGTACCTTTAGCTAATGAGGCTGCCATTAAAATATTGGCAGTTCCCGTAACCGAGGCTTCATCCAACATGATGTAAGTTCCTTTTAAGTCCTTGGCATCAATACGATAAAAACGTTCATCCCTCAAATGTTCGAAAG
>JALONK010000056.1 GCA_025454975.1 Bacteroidia bacterium | reverse complement strand
TAGGAACTAAAAATTCCATATTTGAAAGACTTTAGGCAAATGCTTGATTGCATAGTTTAATATCGCGAACAAAAACGATTGGACGATGACAATGACCTTATCTTCACGAACTAAAAACAACCAGATAGCAGTAGTTGTCGTAGAAATGAATTAACGTGACTGAGAACTGTCCCCATATGATCACGTTATGTTTAAGTATTGCTCCATAAGCTCGACTTTTGGGTTTCAGCTGCAGGCAGCTTGGAATCATGGCCTCCTATTGCTGGGTCTGTCTTGCCAGTAGGAGAATGTGTTGCTGGAACGTCGGTATGTGCACGCCAACAGACGTCGACGACCCGGCTACCAGCCGATATAATCAATCGTAGTAGAGCTGCAATTAGCGTTCGCCGCTGGTTTGGTTGGTCGGTCGGTTGTCAGACCGACGGCGGGGAGCAATGGTGAGGCGTGGGGTCCGCTCGATCACATCCGGTCGCTCTACTGATTTCTAAACCCTCTTGATAGCCCAGACGTTGTTGAATGACTTTTCAGAATTAGATTTATTCAAATGGGTTTTGTCCAACTCCTAACGCATTGATCACACCAATTTGACGGAAGTCGTGACGACCCAATGTATTATCATCACCGGCATATCTCGCATTCCATCCGAATTGATAGCCATAAATTTCAATAATTCTTGCATTTGGGTCATTTTTACTTGTAATATCTGTCCAAGTTTTTAAACCACGTACTACTAATAAAGTTAATACTATCGCAGGAATCACAGTCCACAACAATTCAATCTTATGGTTATCGGGATAGTATAATGCTTTACGTTTATCACTATGTTTATAACGGTATGCGTACCAAAATAAAAGGGCTTGGGTAATAAAGAATACAATACCTGTAATGATTAATGTGATCATAAACATGCTATCATATTCAGGTCCATGTTCCGATGCTGCTTCTTGGTTAAATACAGTTAATTTACCATGAACTACAAACTCCCAAATGGTAGCACCTAAACCTATAACACCAAAAGCTAACATCAATTTAGCATTGATGCTATTCCAATTGATTACTTGTTTTCCTTGAATATCTCCTACCAAACCAAGAATTTCAAAAACGAAAAATACAACGATAAACAATAGCACAATGATTAATACAATTAACCAGTTGATACTATTTACCATTGAGTCGCTCGATTCAGTTGCAGCCTCATCAGTTGCTACAGAGGTAGCGCTTGAGGCAACAGAAGCGGTTGCAGGAGCACTTGGTGTCTCGCTTTCTTGTTTGATATAAGCGATGATTGATTTGATTTGGTTATCACTTAAATTCTCAAATGAAGTCATTACTGACTCGTTATACTCTTTATAAATAGCATTTGCTTTAGCATCACCTGATTTAACTAATGCTTGCGAGTTTTTAATCCATTTAATCAACCATGCTTCATCATATTTGGTATGAACATTTTTTAAAGCAGGACCAACTACTTTTTCATTCAATGCATGACAAGAAGTACAATTAGCTTCAAATAAAGCCTTGCCTTCGTCGGCACTTTGTGCTTTTGCAGTCAATGTTAGACTTGCGATTGCGGTGATTAAAACCAACGACTTGAAAACAGAAGTAACAATTTTCATTTTGATTGTATTAGAAAATTAAATTTTTAGTCAAATTTTTCAGTTTGCGAATGTATTATATTTTTAATGTTATCACTAATCTGTAACCGTTTTTTTCTACCAACTTTAGAAAGATTCCATATTCTTGTACACCATTAATCTTACACACTTTTTTATTAGTTTCTGCCGGATGCGGGGGCGGTAGTTCCGGGCTTAATACCTTGTGATTTAGGTCTTTTAATTAACAGCGTGTCAGTAGGTGTAGTTTGAGTATTATTGGATGGTGTTACTTTTTTTACACCATTCAATGGTTTATTAGTTTTATCAATACTATCTTTTACCATATTTATTTTTGGTTGAACAGCATTTGTGGGGTTAATTGAAACCTTCGGCAAAATACCGGAATTAAATACTTGAATTCCGTAATTAGTTCCTTCTCTTAATAAAAATGCTCCAAAAACTATTGTACTGTTTTGATTAAATGCAACATCTCTTGTAGTGGCTGATTCGGCTGTTATTGTTTTTATCAATTTACCGGTTTCAACTTCCCATACCTTAATTGTTCCATCATTACAGCCGGTTAAAGCATACTGATCGTCGGAACTAAAACAAACTGATGTTACTTTCCAACAATCAACAGGCAATACACGTATTTGCTTTCCTGTTGTTAGGTTAAATAAACGAGCGGTTTTGTCATTCGACCCGCTTAATAAATACTTTCCATTTCTACTAATTGCAATATCATTTACTGCATCAGTGTGCCCATCCAGTGTTTTAAGAACAGTTCCTTTAATTACATCGTAGATTTTTATTTTAGGCTCGGCGCCTGCCACGTATAATGTTTTTATATCACTTGTTGATGCCATTGCGTTAATTCTGGTTGAGTGGGTAAGTGTTTTAATGGTTTTACCTGTAACAACTTCCCAAATGATAATGGTTTTATCATCAGAACCTGAATAAACGTATCTTCCCATGGGGTCGAACATTAATGAGGTAACTTTATCTTTATGGCCTTCAAGTTTTCGCATAAGTTTCCATGTCGAGTCCCACAGAATAACCGCTCTATCTTCACTGCCACTGGCTAAAACTTTTCCTTTTCGATTAAATGCCAATACGTTTACCGGGCCAAGATGACCTTTTAAGCTTTTAACAAAAACAAACGGACTATCGGCTTTATACACATTAATCATTTGGTCGTAACTACCCGAAGCCACAAACCCTTCTGATGAAAAGGCTAATGCCTCAACATCATTTTGATGTCCGCTTAAAATTGTTGGATTCACTTGGGCATATCCCGGAATGGTTAAACCTAGAATACATAGAAATAAAATCGCAATGTTTGTTTTCATCTTCCAAATGTTTAAAAAACTTTGGTTTACCCCAAATAAAATGATGTCATTTTTTACACAACCTTTCCCTATATAAATATTTAACGGCACTATAAAACAGGTTTGATTACTTGGTTTTTAACTTATTAGCAAAAACTTTTCGGAATTTATCCAACTTAGGTTTGATTACAAATTGGCAATATGGTTCTTCCTTGTTAAGGTTGAAATAATTTTGATGATAATCTTCTGCCGGATAAAATGTTTGCAACGGTTCGAGTGTAGTAACGATAGGAGCTTGAAAAGCTCCTGATTCATTTAACTTTTTAATCACTTCTGTGGCCTCATTTTTTTGTGCATCATTATGATAAAAAATTACGGAGCGGTATTGGGTACCTACATCATTGCCTTGTCGGTTAAGCTGTGTAGGGTCGTGGCTTAGAAACAAAGCTTGTAATAAGTCGTGATAAGATATAACCGACGGATTGTAAGCAATCCTGCACACTTCAGCGTGTCCTGTTTTTCCATAACACACTTCACGATAGGTTGGATTAGGTACATTACCGCCGCAATATCCGCTGATTACGGTATCTACACCGGCTAATTGTTGGAAAACTGCTTCCACGCACCAAAAGCAGCCGGCGCCAAAGGTGGCAAAAGCTTGTTGAGTTGAATCCATAGTTGTTGTAGTTATATTAAATTGTTGGTTCGTATCTGGTTGAGTTGATTTACCGGCGCAACAAACCAAAATGGTTAATAATGCGAAGTAAGATATATTAGTTTTTACCATACTTAAAAATAACAATTGATCTTTACGATAGTTTAGCGTTTATACATGATAGAATTCATTACTTTTGTCGGGTATGAAATCGCTATTAATCCTTTGGTCAGCAATAATACTCAGCGTTACCTCAGCACCTGTTGAAACCGTATGGCAAACCAAGTTGATGGATTTAAAAGGTAATCTCAAGAATTTACAGCAATTTCGGTCGAACAAAGCCACGGTTATCTATTTTTTATCACCAGAATGTCCGCTTTGTCAAAGCTATTCATTAACCATCAATCAAATTTATACGAGATTTAAAGATAATGAATTTAATTTTATAGGAATAATACCGGGAAGAAATTACAGCGTTGATGAAATTAAAAGTTACGGTAGAAAGTATAAATTACAGGTTGAGTTACTTAGAGATACGGCTTCACTTTTGGTAAATAAGTTACAAGCAACGATTACACCTGAGGTATTTGTATTAAATAAGAACGGAGATATTTTATATTCGGGAAGGATTGATAATTGGGCTTATGAATTAGGGAGGAAGCGGACAGTAATTACCGAACATAATTTAATTAATGCCTTACAAGAAATTAACGCCGGAAAGCAAGTTTCAATAAAAAAAACAAAAGCAGTTGGATGTTTTATAGAATAGTAATTGCAGGATTTTCTTTTTTGATGGTGGTGGTTTTACAGGCTTGTGAAACCTCGTCGAACCGCAGTATGGAGGCTATAAACTTTACAGATGATGTAGCTCCATTGATTCATCGTAATTGCACCAAATGTCATCAAAATGGAGAGGCAGGTCCGTTTAATTTAGTTACCTACCAAGATGTGGCATCCAAAGCAAAATTAATTTCACATGTAATAACCAACCGTATTATGCCGCCATGGCCGGCAGATCCAACGTATCGTCATTTTGCTAATGAAACATACCTCAACGATACTGAGATTGCTTTAATTCAACAATGGATTTCGGAGGGTTTAAAACCCGGCGACACAACAAAGGTTGTTTATCATGGCGGTGGAGGTAATGGATTAGTAAACAGGAAGCCTGATATGATTCTTAGGGTTCCACAATTTCCATTGCCCGGAAATAATACTGATTTATTTGCTGTGGTAAAAATTCCGTTTGAGTTGCCACAAGATACATTTATCGAGGCGGTTGAGTTTGTATGTAAAAACAAGCGTTTGGTACACCATGTAAATGCGCACCTGATTAATTTCGTTTTTGATAAAAAGAAAAGTGTTTCTGATGGTTTAGGTTGGATTAATCAAGACCAATCAAAGAGTACCAAAATACACCGCGATTTAGGTTTATTGCACGACGATGGAAGTTATCCTGCTATGACACCAAGTGTATCAAACTATTTACCCGGTTCATTATTTACTGCTTACCCTAAAGGTATCGGAGGTTATCATGTTAAACGTAAAGCAGCATTATATTTAAATGATATACACTATGGGCCAACGCCAATTGATTCAAAAGATTCGTCTTATTTTAAGATTTATTTCGGAGCCAAGGCACCGAAGCGACCAGTTTTTGAATTTCAAATGGGTACTTTAGGAATTGCACCGGTTGTACCTGAACTTATAGTAGAGGCGGGCGAAGTGAAAAAATTTACCATTGATGCTGTTTTACCGGAAGATATTTCGGTATTAACCATTGTGCCTCACATGCATTTAATTGGTAAAAGTTATTTGGCTTATGCGATAAAACCTAATGGAGATACAGTACCATTGATACGCATTCCGAGATGGGATTTTCGTTGGCAATATTTCTATCAATTAGAAAAGCCGTTGCGTTTACCTCGCGGCACCAAGATTCATGTTGAAGGTATATATGATAATACCATTGATAATCCTAATAATCCATTTAATCCGCCTCGAGAAATAAGGGAGCGTGAAGGCAGTATGAAAACTACCGATGAAATGTTTCAATTAATTATTACTTACATGCCTTATCAAAAGGGTGATGAAGAGATAATATTACATGAATAAAAAAAGCCGATACCCTGTTGGCTATCGGCTTTATGTAAAATAAAGTTATGATTAAGCTTGAGCAACCGGCTCAATTGAAACGTATGAGCGGTTATTTGCTTTCTTTTTGAATACTACTTTTCCGTCAATCAATGCGAAAAGGGTATGATCTTTACCGATTCCAACATTATTTCCCGGGTGGTGTTTTGTACCGCGTTGACGTACAATAATGTTTCCGGCAATAGCCGATTGGCCACCGTAAATTTTAACACCTAGACGCTTACTATGTGATTCGCGACCGTTTTTTGAACTACCAACACCTTTTTTATGTGCCATTGTATGATATAATTATTCGGTTATCAATGATGAATTATGCGTTAATTGATTCAATCTGGATTTTAGTGAAAGATTGACGATGACCGTTTTTCTTTCTGTATCCTTTTCTGCGTTTTTTCTTGAATACAATTACTTTATCACCTTTTACGTGTGATAAAACTTTAGCTTTTACATTGGCTCCATTTACAGTTGGGGCACCAATGGTAACATTACCGTTGTTGCTTAAAAGCAACACTTCATTCAGTTCAATGCTGGCGCCTTCTTCTTTTTGTAAACGGTGTACATAAAGCGTTTGGTCTTTTTCTACTTTGAACTGTTGGCCAGCGATTTCCACTATTGCAAACATGTTTTTATTTATTTAGTTTTAAATTAAAGGACGGCAAATATAGGCTTGTCTAATTTGATTTACAAGTATTTCCTACATATTTATTTAAAATAATCCTATAAATGGCAAATATCCTTTGTATTTAAGGTACAAGCGCTGCAAAAATAGTAGTTTATTTTATCAGGTAGTAAGGTTCGAGTTGGTAAGTTCTAACTCCATCTATAAAATAGGCTGTTCCTTCGGCACGAGCACCTTTTATATTGGGTGTTTCTCCGTTTCGGCTGTCTATTCCTGCAATTACCCCAACTATTGAATTAATATTACGTTGTTGCATATGCAATAAAGCTTCACTACTAAATACGTAGGAATTGTTTTTTTGATCATAAATCGGAGTGGGGAAATAGAAGCGTTTATAACATAAACCACAAAAACTTGGGTTTAAATTTACAGTTCGCATAGGCATTCTGCATTTGTAATCCAGTGTTGAATCCGGGTAGCTATTAATTGTTTTACATAATACAGTTGAGTCAGGTATTATTTTTTTTGTTTTGGTCGAGTCGCCGTTATTCAAACTTGAAGCTTCGGTTATTATACAACACCAGAGTATAGTTACCATCAAAAGTAGTAATTTCATCGTTTCATCTTTTGAGTTAAGTCAACCAAGGCCTATTAAAGGTTGTATGTTTAAATCAAAAGTTTGTTAACGTCTTTGTATTTTTCAATTTGAACGAAGTGACCGGCTTGTTTAATTACATGCGTTTCACAGTTTGGGATGCAAGTTTCGGCATGTAACAGAAGTTTTTCTATGCTTAAATGAGGATGCAACAGTTTATTAGGGATTAAGGCGTCTGCTTCACCAAAGATGATGGTAACGGGTAAATTAAGCAGTTGCAGGTGAGGATAAACTTCATCATTTAACATACTTAAAATACAGCTTTTGGTCATCTTACGCCACTCAGTTTTATTCGTATGATTCAACAGGGTAATCATATCATTAATAATGGTTTGTTGTTCGTGATGTTGTTTAAAGAATCCATCCTTTATGGCACTATTGATATGCACTTCATCACTATACATCATTTCACCAAAAGAGAGCATACTTTCCATAAGAAGTTTATCTGATAAACTAAACGCTTCAAGACCGGCGGGAGCAATCAAGTTAAGCTTATCAAACATGGCACCATATCTTAAACCAAGCATCAAAGCAATTTGTCCGCCCATACTATGGCCTGTAAGTTTAACATTGGTGAGTGCCAACTGTTCACAAAAATTCTTTACACATTCAGCATAAAAGAAAATATTGTAGGGATAATCTTTTCCCTTAGAATAGCCATTACCGGGTAAATCAATTGCAATACAACGTGATGTAAGGCTGAGTGATTCCATTTGGAATTTCCAAACAGGTCCATAATTAGCAAGTCCATGAATGAAAACATAAGTTTGTGGTCCGCTGCCGTAATCCATGTAAGCCATATTAACACCGCCTTGTAATTCGATATATTTTACCGGATATGGATAATTAAATAACATGAAACAAAGTTGATAAAAAACAAGAGCTGTTTGATGAAAGTCAAACAGCTCGAGTAAACTTAATAATTTAATAAATTATGATCTTTCAATCACCCATTTGGCAACGTTCGGTCCAAGTTCTTTTTGCGAGCGTGCACCAACAAACACTCCAATATGTCCGCCGGGGAAAGCATATTCTTGTTTGTCTTTACTTCCAATAACTTTCATTACCGGAGTGGTTGACGAGTTAGGAATAATATTATCATCAGTGGCAAAGATATTTAAGAAGGGCATGGTAGCTTTACCTAAATCAACTTTTTTTCCACCCAATTCAAATTCACCTTTAATTAGTTTATTATCTTGCCACAAATCTTTAATATATTTTCTGAACATTTCACCGCATTGATCAGGAATATCTGATTTCCATTTTTCCATGCGTAAAAAGTTCATTAATTTGTCTTCATCTGTAATTAAATCCATTGCTCCGATATATTTACTTATGCCTGCGCTTGGTTTTAATAATCCAAATCCACTATCAATCATGGTACCCGGAATAATTCCATCCATAGCATCCACCATGGCATCAATATTTATATCTTTAGTCCATTGATATAACATACACTCATTACCACTAAAGTCGAACGGTGCTACATAAACAGTAAGGGATTGTAATTTTTCGGGGAAGATTGACGCGTAAATGGTGCTAAAAGTTCCGCCTTGACAAATTCCCATTTTATGAATTTTAGGGTTTCCGGTTGATTTACGAATGAAATCAACAGCATCATTCATAAAGCCCAGGATATAATCTTCCATGGTAACATAACGATGTTGTTTTTTAGGATAACCCCAATCCATGATATAAATATCCAATCCTTCATCCAATAACTTTTTCATCAAGCTACGGTCAGGTTGAAGGTCAAGCACATCATGACGGTTCATGATAGCAAAACTAACCAGCACCGGAATTGAAGATTTTGCAGGAGTGTCGCGTTTATAATGATATAATTTTACAAGGTCGTTTTGCCATACCAATTCTTTAGGAGTAGTAGCAATTTCCACCTTGTCCACTTTTTGAAGATTTTCGTAACCTTTAATTATTTTCTCTGTTGTTTTGGCCATCACATCAAGCATACCGGCCGGATTTACATTATTTATCATGTTATTGAATTAAGGTGTTATTTATACGAGTTTAAAGAAAAAAAAACCACAAATCCAAATCACTAGTATTCAGAAATGTGGTTAAACACTATAAACAAATTAACAAACTATGCGGTTTTGGTTGATTTCTTGGTTGTTGCTTTTGGTTCTACCGGTGCAACAGTTTCGTCATCAAGTTGTTTTTCAAGCATATTTACTCTTTTTTTCAATTCGTAAATTGTCTTGTATAATTCATCCATTTCAGTACGAACAACTACAGGGATATGCTCCATTGATTTTTCCATTTGGGCATTCATATGTTGTTTCATGCGCATACCGAAAGTATTTAATTCAGCTTGCATTTTGCTGTATTCAGGAGTAGCAAATAATTTAGTTAAATGCTTATCAATAGTATTTAACCAATCGCTATACACTTGCATAAAGTTGCTCATGTCTTCACCATTCTTCATTTTGTTATATACATGGTCACCAAACTCATTCATACCTTCTAAAGCAGCTTGGTAAGTTGCGTATTGTACTTCTGTGTTCTTCAACATGAAATGATTAAAATGATTCATCAATTCATTCATCATATTCATTTGGTTTGAGGCAGGTGTATTACCCAACATTTTCATCATTGGTGCAGCAGCCTGATTCATACTGTTCCACATGTCGTTGTAGGTATCAAACATTTTACCAAAAACTTGTTTACCTTCAGTTAGTTGGTTCATGTAGTTAGCATTCATGTTGTCCATGTTTGATTTTCCCTGAGCAGCCATTTGCATGAATGCATCACGAAACATATTCATGTTCATCATATTTTTTACTGCATCCGGTTGAAAGTTCATCATTTTATCCATCATGTCTTTAAACATGGTTGGGTTGAACATAGATTTGAATGCTTCAGGAGTAAATGTTTTATCGTTAACCATTTTAGCGAACGGCATCCACATTTCATACATTTTCATCATGTATTCAGTGTTGTTAAACATACCGCTCATCATGTTTTTAGGCTCCATGTTTTGCATGTTTGCAGTCATGGTATTCACCATTTGGTTCATATTATTTAACCAGCCGGTAAACATATCATTATTAATGCCGAATTGTGAAGGATTAAATGCTGTTGACATGTTTTTTTGCATGCCGGTCATGTATTCGTTGTACAATCCCATTTGAGCGTTCATCCAATTGGTAAATGCATGAGCAGGGTTTTGCTCATTTTTGTTGTTTTGGTTGAAGAACGACATTTGAGAATCGTACCATTTTTTAAAGAAGTCTGAGTTCATTTCGTTATTGAAAAAAGTTTTAGCCATTTGCTGGGTTGCATTGGTCATGTTGTCAATCACTTGTTTTTGAGTTTCTGCTAAAGTTTCGAACAAGTTTTTAGTTGTATTTTCCATTTATTTTGGTCTGTTACGTTTGCTGTGAAAACGGCCGCAAAACTAGTGATTTTTTCATAATGTCTATATCGTAACTGTTAAATTATTAGTAAGTTACAGTTAAAGCCTTGCTGATAGCGGTTCTTTCAATGGTTATGATTTTTATCACCCGCAAATCTTGATACCCAATGATAAGTCAATTCAATCCATACTTTGTCTACCTATAATTGTATATTGCAGGCTCACTAACCTTAATAAAATGGGACCAAAAATTGGAGACGTGTTTACACATGATGTAACCTACACACAAAATCAAGTTAATCAATACGCAGAAATCAGTGGTGATGTAAATCCATTACACATTAATGAAGAAGCAGGAAAAGCAAGTATGTTCGGGCGTTGTATCATACATGGACATCTTAGTGCCAGTGTATTTACAAAGGTATTTGGAACATTATTGTATGCCGATGGACATGTTTATATGAAACAAAATACAAGTTTTTTACGTCCGATGTTTCCAGAAAAAACTTACCGCGCCGTAATTACTGTTAAAGAAATTTTTCCTGAAAAAAACAGGGTATTGTATCAAACTGATGTAATTGATGTAGAAACAGGCGATACCACTATTACAGGTGAAGCCTTATTGATGAATAAAAAACAATATGTTTGGTAAATAATTACTGCAACACAAAATAAATCAGATGAAGGAAGAGGAAAAACAACCGACCGATATTGCTCAAGATGCTATTACGCATTTACTTGATTATGTTGAAAACGAAAAAAAAATTGTTACCCTTCAACTGATCAAATCAAGTTCAATAGCAGGCGGAAATGTAGTGGCATTTTTAGTGTTGTTTTTTATTGGAACTATGGTTTATTGTTTTGCAAATATCTTATTGGCTGTTTGGCTTGGTCAGCTTTTAAATAAATGGTTTATGGGTTTTGCTGCGGTTACGGTAATTAACCTGTTTTTATTGTTGATGCTGATTGTATTTAAACAATCACTTTTGGTTAGGCCAATTCAAAATTTAATTATTAGGTTAACTACAAAATAGTTTAGTATGGTGCGAAATATTGAAGAATTAAATCATGAGATTTATGTACTCACTCAACAACGTGAAGCTAAACTGGAGTTAATTAAAAAAGATGCATCCTTGTTAATGCAGGCTTATCAGCCCAAAGCCATTTTAAAGCGCACGATCAATGATATATTTGGCACTCAGGTAAAGCAAAGTTTAATGGCAGCTGCTATTCCTGTTTTGTTAGACCTTTTGTTTTTTAAACGTGCATCTAAAATAAAAAGGTTACTGTTAAACATCATGAGTAGTAGTTTTTATAATGATATTATTAAGGGCGAAGACTCCACCCTCAAAAAATGGGCGATACAATTAAAAGGTTGGGTAATTAATGCTGCACCGGATGCACCGGAACAAAACAACGAAGAACTAAGCCGACCGGAATTAGAGAGCCAACAAAAAACTTGATTTTCCGGAAAATTTAAACATCAAAACCATAGTTAAAAACCTCTTACTACCGTTTTTAATAATTACAGTTAAATGATTTCATATCAAGAAGCAACATTACAAGCCATCAGTATACACGAAGTAGGTAATCAGGCTAATGGCGGACAGTTATATACCTCTTTAGCGCCTGTTAACACAGCATTATTTGATATTGACGATATCTTGATACAGTATTTTTTGAAGCCTTTTAAACAACCTGAGTTTTGGCGTTTTACTTCAAGCAATTCAACGCCCGAGCATAACCAGATTTATCATTATGTGCAACACATCTTTAATAATCCCGATCAATTGCATGAAGAAAGTATTTTAATTGCCAAACATTTATTTGAATCAACCCAGCATCCCAATATAAAAGATGGTGATGTATATGTTTGTTATTTCAAGCAACTACACTTGGAAGATATCATTTTTAATCAATCACCGGAAACCGGTTATAAGGTAGCTATTGTAGATAAATCGGGCAGGGGCGGACAAGAAGCCAGTTTTTGGAAAGATGATTTTTTAAGGGTAACACCATTTCATGATGCCTATCATCGCACAAGCCATGTGATGCAAGTGGCGCAGGCATACGTAACAAAGCAGTTAGGTGAGGAGTTTGAAGTAACCAAGGCAGATCAAATAGATTTATTAAATCGTTCGGTTACATATTTTAAACAGAATGAAACTTTTGATATGGGTAATTTTGCTCAAACAGTTTTTGAAGACAATCAAGTAGTGGCTTCCTTTCAAAAGTTCACGGATAGATTTCAAGACGAAACCGATATCACTATTGAAAATCATTTTGATATTAATGCCCAGGCTGTAAAAAAACAATCGAGAATTTTTAAGAGTGTAATCAAACTTGATAAAAATTTTCATATTTACGTACATGGTAACCGTAATTTAATTGAAAGAGGTGAAGATGAACAAGGCAGGAAGTTTTATAAATTATACTTTAATGATGAGGAATAAATCATGAAAGTAAAATTGATTCAACTGATAGATTTAACTTCCGGATTGTTAAAGTTTTTTTTACTAGCAGTGGTATTGTGCGTGTTGGGTTATGGATTTTATTTAGCCTTTCAAAAATCGAGTATTAAAATAGCTGCGGGTACAATTTTAACCGCCGGTATGTGTTTGATGTATGGCAGTTATTTATTTCAAACAGCCATTAGTAATGTAACCTTTAAAAAAATTTATCCCTTCTCATTTTTTTGTTTATCCGGTTTGTTGTGGCATATCGTATTTATAGGCTTTTACGGTTGGGCGTTAATCAATGGTTATGAAATGGCGTTACGTCCGATTCACCTAAACATTTATGGATTTAGTATCATCATTGCCGTAAGAGATGTAAAAAGGTATTATCATTATTACACGCATCATTTTTCGTAGATGCTTTCCGATGATATGTAAAAGAAAATGAATCATCGGTTAGAAAATTTTGGGAATAGAAGAGGGGATAAGATTTTTTTAGTAGACCAGATCGGCAACAAGTCGAACTTTCTTAACGATTTGAAAGAGCTTGATAAGCTATATTAGTGACCTCTTTATGAGGTTAACTTGCTCCTATATTTATTAGCTTTTATGGGGTATTCATAGCTTCCACATACCCCACCAAGCTGCCGGTGCCAATGGAATAACCTCCACATGCCCGGAAAATAACAGTAAGGCTGCTCCTTAAATAGGGAAAAAATAAAATGTGCCAGCTCGGTAATCCCCATCGCAGCAAAAAAGGTCCACGCCAAATAGTAGCCAAAGGCGTGCTGCTTCCAAACCAATAGGGGAATTAGCAGGCATATCCCGGCTATTCCATAGAGTAAAATGGCAGGTAAGGAGGTGACGTCAGGCACTGGAACACCCATAAGCTGCGCTAAGGCAGGAAAAAATCACGTTCTCTTTCCTCAATCTTGTGCACAATAAATAGTGCCAGTGTAAGAAAGTATGGAATGCCAATTTGCTTGAAAGTTGCCCGCATGGGCGTAAATAACCAGATGATCAGTCCGCCCAAGTAGCCGAAGGTAAAGATAAATGCTGGCCAGATGCCTAATGCAGAATAGCCCAGTATCACAGCGATAGCCGTGAAAGCCATTGCTAAAATAATCGTAGTTGGTTCCTTTTTATCTATATGCATATTATTCTGCTAAGTTGTTAGTTACATATTTAGCATCTTTTCCAACGCCACCCAATAAGCCTGAATTACGGCTATACATCCATGCTAATCCCAAAAAGAAAAGCCCTTTTATCTTGGTTAGTCCGCGTTCTTGTAAAGGAAAACCTGTTGCATCCAAAACATCCAAAGCTATCCATCCAAAATCAGGCTTAAATCCAGTAGCCCAGATGATATTCTGAACAGTATTTATTGTGGATTTTTCACAGATAATTTCTTGATCGGTTGCTGATAGTGCTTTCCCCACAACAGTTAGATTTGGAGCATTGAAGAGTTTTTTAAGATTGGTACCCATAATAGGTTCTTTGCGTTGTTTGAGCCATTTCCCAATCAGTGAATTGATGGATGCCGAAGTAATACCAGATCCAAAAATTAGTCTTTGCATTAGTATATTATTCGGCACCCCTTTTAACTCGCCACTAAAAGAAAAGAACACTTTCACGCCATGATTTATTAGTTCTTCAACAATTTGCACACCGGAGTTTCCTCCCCCAACTACAAGAGTATCCCCACTCCTTAATTGAGCGGGTTTTTTGTATGCGTTACTGTGCAATTGCAGAATGTTGCTATTGAGATGTTGACTAAAGGTTGGTACAAAAGGTATTTGAAAAGGCCCTGTACATACTATAACATTCTTTGCATAGAAAGATCCTGTTGTCGTGATTACCATAAAATCGGTGTCGCTTTTTGAGAGATGAGTAACTCTATTATTCAGCAATACCTGAATATTAAACGTTGCTACATATTTATTAAGATAATCCACCACTTCATTCTTGGTAGGAAAGCGATCCTTATCGCCAGGAAACGCAGCGCCGGGTAGGTTGTTGTATCTCGCACTTGTAAAGAGCGATAAAGAGTCATACCGGTTCGCCCATGAAGCACCAATTTCACCGGCAGCTTCCAATACCACATATTTCTTCCTCTGTTTATTCAGGTAATATGCGGCTGAGAGGCCCGCTTGGCCAGCTCCAATTATAACAGTATTATAGTTTGTCATGACTGAAAGTTCATTTTTTGAATTCTTACTGCATTTAAAATTGCTAACAACGCCACGCCAACATCTGCAAAAACTGCTTCCCACATTGTTGCTGAACCACCTGCACCTAATACTAATACAATTGCTTTTACTGCAAATGCCAATATTATACTTTGCCAAACAATTTTTTTGGTTTGCTTGCCTATGTTTATTGCCATTGCTATTTTACTGGGCTTATCATCTTGTATAACTACATCGGCAGTTTCAATTGTAGCATCGCTGCCCAAGCCACCCATTGCAATACCAACATTGCTTAACGTCACTACTGGTGCATCGTTTACGCCATCGCCTACAAAAGCAACGGTTTCGCCTTTAGCAATAATTTCTTTTACTTTATTTACTTTATCCTCTGGTAATAAATCGCCGAAGGCGTTTGGTATTCCTAATTTATCTGCAACAAATTTTACTACGGTGCTTTTATCACCACTTAGCAAAGTAGTGTTTACATTCATTGCCTTTAATTTATCTACTGCTTCCTGTGCATCTTCTTTTATGCTGTCGGCAATGGTAAGATATCCTACAAATTTTTTATCGTAAGCAATGGCAATTAAAGTGTAAACTATTGTTGTTGGGTCAATGTCGTATTTGATGGAAAATTTATCCATCAATTTTAAATTGCCTACCAATAATTCTTTGCCATTTACATTGGCTTTTAATCCATGCCCTGATATTTCTTCTACATTTTCTAATTTGATTTTTGCATCCACATTACCTACAAATTGGTGAATGGCTGTTGCAACTGGATGGGTGCTTTGGCTTTCTAAAGCATTTACCATTTGCAGTATTTCATCTGTATTAAATTCGGGTTTTAAAACGACTTCCTGTACTTTAAAAACACCCTCAGTCATAGTACCTGTTTTATCCATCACTACATTTTGAATTGTTGCAATGATGTCTAAAAAGTTACTGCCTTTAATTAATATGCCGTTTTTGCTGGCTGCACCTATTCCACCAAAATAGCCCAACGGAATTGAAATTACCAATGCACAAGGGCAACTGATTACTAAGAAAACCAAGGCCCTGTAAAGCCATTGGCTGAATACATAATTATCTACAAATAACATTGGCACAACACAAATTAGTATGGCTAAAAGCACAACTATTGGGGTGTAAATTTTTGCAAACTTGCGAATGAATAATTCTGTTGGTGCTTTTTGTGCTGTGGCATTTTGTACTAATTCTAAAATTTTACTCAACTTACTATCGGTGTAAGCGGTGGTAACTTTTACCTGTGCTACTGTGTTTAAGTTTATCATTCCTGCTAACACGGTTTCGCCTTTTGCTTTTGTATCGGGCTTGCTTTCGCCTGTAAGGGCTGCGGTGTTAAATGATGTCGTTTCAGAAATCAACTCACCATCTAATCCCAATTTTTCGCCTGACTTTAATTGTATGATGTCACCAATTTTTGCATTCTCAGCTTTAATGGTTTTGGCTTGATTGTTTTCTAAAATGGTTACTTCATCTGGTCGCTGGTCAAGCAACGATTTTATATTTGCTTTTGCTCTTTTTACTGCCAATGTTTGAAAGACTTCGCCAACTGCATAGAATAACATTACGGCAACAGCTTCGGGATATTCACCAATGGCAAATGCACCAATGGTGGCAATGCTCATCAATAAAAACTCTGAAAATATTTCTCCTTTGCCTATGGCTACAATGGCTTCTTTAATTACAGGAATGCCAACAGGAACGTATGTAACAACATACCAAATAATTCTTGCCCAACCTGTGAACCAATCGGGTTTTATGTAATTATCTAAGGCTATTGCTGCAAGCAATAAAACTAAACTGATAACAGAAGGTAAAAACATTTTTAGAGTGCTGTCGTTACTACTTGAATGGTCGTGTCCGTCATCCTCACCTTGTTCTTGATGGTTATGTCCGTCATGCTCCTTATGCCCTTCTTTTAATAATGAAGATGCACCTGCATTGGAATAAATTTTTTCTTGCAGGGTGCAACAAAGTTGCTTGCCGTTTTTGTCGTATTTATGTTGATGTAGCATGGTAATTTTTTTGAGTATTAACAACAATTTTCTCCTGCTTGTATAGGTGGGCATTTCACTGAACCATAACTGCAAAAAACGCAACAATCACCTTGCATCGGTTTTAATCTTGTTTTACAGTTTTCACATTCGTAGAAGAATTGACAAGCATCTGTCGACATTTTTTCTGTTTTCTTATGTCCGCAATTTGGGCAAGTTATTATAGATATTAATTCTATTTCTTTTTCATTAGCTGGTGTGCAGTTGACACAAGAACCATGCAGTTTGTTACGATAATAATTTACTATAGTAGCTACCAAAAGACCTGCCATTCCTGCATAAATATAATAGGTATAATAATCGCTATCATTGAAATGATAACCATAAAAAATAACTGCTGCACTTGGAATTGCAATTAATAATGGGTAGATACATCGGTACTTACGATACGAAATATAGAAGCCGATTAGAGAGATTATTACCATTGCCTGAAAAACCCACATTGTCCATCCGCCAAATAATTCAAAACTACCTAGGCCAAATGCTGATGCTATAAATGCAAAAATTGGAAAACAGCAAGGTGAAAATATGGCTGTAATAAAAAGCCCTATTGTACCTAATTTGTCTATGTTGTTTTTTAATTTCATAATGTTGTATTTATATTAATGTTTCGCACTTACTTGTTGTGTTTAAAAATAAGTGCTGATACCAAAATTAAAACCACCTGTTTTGGCAGGGGGATTTGCTAAAATATCTTTTTGCTGTTGGTACCTATAATTTAACCGAAATACGATTTGTGAAGTGGGGCGAAAACTAATGGCTGGCATTATGCTCCAAATATCTTCGCCTTTGTTAGTGCCTGTGGTTTTGAATTTACCAACATTCCAATCTACATATTCGGCACGTAGGGCAATGTTTATTACAGCATCTTTCCAACCAAAAATATTTCTCTTTATTATTGGTTGCACAACATCAATAAATCCACCTTGTTGTTTGTTGCCATATTGCTCTGTATAAGTTGATGGTGTATTTACTTTTACCCAAGCCCACTCGGCTGTAATAAAAGTATTTGCTTTTGGAATGGTGGTGTTAAAATCAATTGCAAAAACATCTAACCTTCTTTTATCATCAATCACAATACCATCGTCTTGCCATTTATTATAGATGCCGCCCATATATGAAAGACCTAATTCGCCTGCTTTATTGTGTCTTACTGCTATTTTACCTGTAAGTAATGGTGTACCACTTGCCATTTCTTCAAAGCGTTCTGTATTTGCTTTAGCTGCTGGTAAAAAAGTTTTGTTTTCGGAATTGTCTATTATTGAATTATCAAAACCACTTGATACATAAAGTTCGTAACCAAACATCCATTGTTTATTGAACTGCTTACCGAACAAACCAAACCCTACATTACTCCAAGTGGCCGGCAACATTTGTGTGGCTGAAATTGGGCGGTCTGTAAATTCCCATTTTGGTCCATCGTGGTTTTGGTTGAAAGCCCCAATAGGGTTCATAATCATTCCACCACGAAGGTTTAATAATGGATGAAACTCAATATCAACTGCAGCAAACTCAATTCCTATTTCTTTTTCGGCTGGTTCAAATTCTATTTCACTTAAAAATTTTATACGTTTTGAAATGGTAGAAGCTACAAATAAGGTTAATCTACGAAATTGAAATTGATGTCCATCGCTTACGCCATCTGTACCTAAATGTTGCCAATTGACTTCTACATAACCACCAAGTGAAACAGGTGATTTGCCAATACCAATAAATGGACGATTGTAAACTGCATCCATATTTAAAGCATTTTTCACACTGTCTTTAGGTTGTGTTTTTAAAAGTGCAGGGTCTATTTGTGCTTTTACATTCGTATAAAAACAGAATGACAATAGCAAAATTGGTATTGATTTTTTCATACTGCTTTTAATGAAATTTTTAATTGATTATTTACAATAGTTATTGGAAAAGAACGAAGATTTTGGCTGGCAGGGCTATTGGTTACTTTTCCTTTGTTATCAAATTCACTACCGTGTGCAGGGCATTGTAGTTTATCGCCAAATACTTGTAATTCCGCACCCTGATGTGTGCATTGCATCCATAAGGCTGTGTAGCTTTCAGCATCTTGCCTATACACACAAATAGGAAACTTGAGTGTATCATTATTTACAATCACATATTTTTTATAGTGTGTTTCAGTACCTGCTTTGGTCTCAAAATCGGAAAGGGAAACCAATAAATCGCTATCGCTTATGGTACCTGTTAATGTTTTGGATATGCCGCAGCTTTGTAATAATAACGCCATTGCACTTCCTCCAATGCAAGCCATTCCACAAGTTTGTAAAAAGTTCTTTCTATCCATTTTATTATAAAGACTTTAGAAATTTCAGCAACGCATTTTTATCTGCCTGTGATAGTTGTGTAAAATTATTTTTGCTTTGTAAAGCTTCGCCACCGTGCAGTTGTATGGCTTCTTCAATAGATTTTGCCCTGCCATCGTGCATTAAAAAATATTGCCCACCCTGTGAGTTTGGCGAAAGCCCCAAACCCCAAAGTGGTGGTGTACGCCACTCAAATGTTTTGGCAGAGCCTTCGGTGTAACCATCGTCTAAGGCGCTACCCATATCGTGCAAAAGCAAATCAGTGTATGGGAAAAATGTTCTATTGCTTAATGCTGCAATTGGCGAAATACCTGTGGTTAATTGTGGCATGTGGCAACTTGCACATTTTATCTGAGAAAATAATTTTTTGCCCTGTAATACTTCTGCATCGTTTTGATTTCGTTGAATAGGTGCTTTTAAAGTTTGCAAGTAAAACACCACATTATGTACAGTAAGGTCGCTTACTTCGGGGTCTATATTATTACCGCTAAATACATCTTTAGGGTTAAAAGTAGACGTAATTCCTATATCCTGATTATAGGCGTTAACGGTTTGGTGCAGCAAATTGTATGCAGATGCTTTTTTTCCAAAACGATGAATGTATTTGCCGTTTCGTGGGGTAGCATTAAAGAACGGCTGTACAAAAGCTGGCAAATATTCGTAATTAGGTACTCCCGAAATGCCATCACCATTGGCATCGGTAGGATCTGCCATTGCCAAAATATCTCCATCGCTTACCAATTCTATAAAGCCTAAACCTGTATTGGCTGGTGGGGTAAATTTTGAAAATTTAGCACCAGCAGGTATTTGCTCTGGCGTATAACCTGGCAAAGCCCTGTTTTGTAATTGAGGACCTCCCAAATGTAAAAACTGGTTGCCTGTACTATCTATTTGCCCAAATCTTGTGAGGGTAGTAAATGGTGTGCCTTTGCCATCACCTGCGTGGCAACTGCCGCAACTTGTAGCCACAAATACAGAACCCAAACCTGTTTGGCTGGTAAATATTTCATCGTTAAAAGCTACATCTCCTGCCAAAAATTGACGGCTTTGACCAAAATTTAGCCCTTCAATTGGACCATCTAGTATTTCATCTTCGGCTGGTGCAATCGGCTCGAACTTAGAGCAAGATTGAATAAAGACGACCGCAAAAACTATATAAAGGATTACATAATATTTTCTTTTCATTCAACAAATATACAAATTTTAGATTAGTATAAATATAAATTTAGTCTTATCTAAATTTAATGAGCGTGTGCTTCACCCTTATTATTCATTTTAGCCAAAATAAAAAATGCTCCGTTTACTACTACCTTACTGTTGGCGGGTATATCTTTTAGTAAAGTAATTTCGCTGTAACCTACATCGGTTGTTCCTCTGCGAATGGGAATTTTTTCAAAGGTTGTTCCTTCTTCCTTGTGTTTGGGTTCTTCTTTTTCAGTGTGCTGATGTCCGCTTTCATCGTGTTTGTGTTCGGCTGTTTCGGTTTCGTTGTGGAGTTCTTCCTCGCTGTGGGCATCGGTAATAATAAAAATATAGTCTTGTCCTTCGTGGTTTACAATGGCGTTGGTAGGCACGGCATCAACAGTAGCATTTTCCAAACTTACCAAAGCCGTTATACTCATTCCGTCAATCAATCCTTGTTTGTTGCCCTTTACCATTGCGTGAACCGAAATGGCTTTTGTGTTTTGCTCAAATGTGTTGCTGATAGCGTAAACATCTGCATCGTATTCTTTCCCCGGATTGTTGGTAAGTGTAAAATGTATGGTTTGTCCAACTTTAAGTTTCTGCAAATCCTTTTCATACACATACAAATCGAGGTGTAGTTGGCTGTTGTCCACTATTTCGGCAATCGGATTGTTTGCATCTACATAGCTACCAATGTTTACCATCACATTGCTGATTGTGCCATTTATTGGGCATATGATGTTTGCAACTGACTGGATATTCTCACTTGTCAGCGAATTTGTATTGATGCCTATAAGTTCTAATTGCTTTTGTAAACTGGCTTTTCGTGCTTTTAGGGTTTTAAGTTCTGCATCGGCCGCCTGCAAGTTTTTTAATGCTCCTGCGTTGCCTTGTTGCAATTCTTTTTGTCTGTTAAATTCTAATTGTGCCAATTCTGCCTTTGATGAAACGCTTAAAAATTCTTCCTGCATTGTGATGAAAGAATTGTTTGAAATGGTGGCAATGATTTGTCCTTTGCTAACAGCGTTACCTGTTTGCACCAAAATAGTTTTTATAACTCCACCCAATGATGCTGTGGCGTTCGCTCTGTTTTGATTTGGCACCTTTAAAATGCCATTTGCTTTGAGTGAAGTTGTCAGTTGTTTTTTTTCAATACTCCCAAACTCAATTTTTATGGATTTCATTTGCTCGGCTGTAAGCATTGCCGTGTTTGTATTTTCATGTTCATCGTGATGCTCGGTTACTTCCCCCTGTGTTTCCGTTTTATTGCTGTTGCAGGATGCAAATACTATTGATGTTGCAAGGGCTGCTATGAAGCTTATATTTTTCATTTCTATGAAATTTTATTTATTAGTTAAGAAATTGATGTTGATAATGGATTGAGTGATTTGAATAACGGATTGCAGATAACTTATCTGAACATCAGTAGCGGTTTGCAATGCTTGTAAATACTCAATGTAACCTATGTCGCCACTTTTGAAACCCACTTTTGCTGTGCTAATAATTATATCGGCATTGGGCAAAGCTATTGATTTGTAGTAATTGTATTGCGACAAATTTTGGTTGTATTGTTGAAAAGCATTTTGTAACTGATTTTGTAAAATTAGTTTTCCGTTGTCGGCTTCCTTTTGCAATGCTTGCTGTTTGTAGCCAAGCGATTTTATTTTTGAAGCGTTGCTGAAAAAAGTAATTGGAATACTGATACCGACATTAAAACCTTGAAAGCGTCTGTTCCCGTCAAAATATACATCTGCTCCGTTAATGGTTTGCACACCAATTAAAGATTGGTTGAAATAACCCATATTGAAATCGGGCAATGCAGATGCGGTTTCTAACTTTTTGTTTTGTTCAGCAATTATGGCTTGCTGATACAACACTTTCAGCGAAGGATTATTTGCAAGTAGTGTTGTGTCAAACGAACTGCTTAATAAAAGCGGTTGCCAATTTTCATTTACGGTTATTGTAAAATCTTCGCTTGTATTCATTAGCGTTTTCAACGAATTGTAAGCCATTGCAAAATCTGTTTCGTTTTGTTTGAGCAACTGTGAAAGTTGTCCCCGCTTGGTTTCGGCTGTGGTTTTTTCTAACAAATTAGTTTCGCCTGTTTTGTATCGCAAGGCTGCTGCACTTACAAAATCGTTATACAAACTGTCTAAAGATTGTAATTGCTTTTTAGTAATTTGTAAATACTGCAACTGATAAAACCAGTATTGCACCTGTGCTTTTATTTCGCTGGCGGTGGCTTGCTTTTGCAATTCACTACTTTGCAATTCGGCTTTATATAAACCTGACTTTGCGGTGAAATAAGTGGGGAATGGAATACTTTGCGAAACCTGAAACGCTTTGTCCTGATTGATGCTGTTGTATTGCCCAAACTGGAAATTGACATTTGTTTTTGGTAATTCAAACACTGATTTTTTCAAGATTGTTGAAGATTGCACATTGAGACTTTGCGATTGTATTTCTAAATTGTTTTTCAACGCTGTGCTGATTGCATCATCAACCGAAATAGTTTTGGTTGTTGGCGTTTGAGCGTTGACAGTATTGAATGAAAGCAATACAAATACTAAAACTACAGTTGTAGAAATGCTTTTTTTCGTTTTTCCAATTTTAGAAAACATCACATACAACAATGGTAAAACAAAGAGAGTAAGAAATGTTGCTGTAAGCAAACCTCCTATTACAACGGTTGCCAAAGGTTTTTGCACTTCTGCACCTGCACCGTGTGAAAGAGCCATTGGCAGAAATCCTAATGATGCAACTGTGGCGGTCATCAGCACGGGTCGCAAACGGATTTTAGTTCCTTCTTTAATTCGTTCAGTAATGTCTGTCATTCCGTCTTTTTCTAATTGATTAAATGTTCCGATTAAAACAATTCCATTTAATACCGCTACACCAAACAGGGCAATAAAACCAATTCCTGCCGAAATGCTGAAAGGCATATCACGAATAAGTAAAGCGAATACTCCGCCTATTGCACTCATGGGGATTGCTGTATAAATAAGTGTTGCCTGCTTTACAGAATTGAACGTAAAATACAGCAACATAAAAATGAGTGCTAATGCAACAGGCAAGGCAATCATCAGGCGTTTGCTCGCTGCTTGCAGATTTTCAAAAGTACCTCCATAAGTGTAATAATATCCTTCGGGTAATTTCACTTTTTCATTCAGTTCCTTTTGAATATCGGTAACAACGCTTGCTACATCTCTGTCTTTGATGTTGAACCCAATTACAATTCTGCGTTTACCATCTTCACGGCTAATTTGTGCAGGTCCCAATTCCATTTTTATTTCAGCTACCTGCGATAAAGGAATTTGTGTTCCGTTGGTTGTCGGGATATACAAGTGGCTTACGTCTTCAATGTTGTTTCGGTGAGTGCTATCGAGCCTTACAACCAATTCAAATTTTCGTTCGTTTTCATATACCACTCCTGCACTTCCGCCAGCAAAGGAAGTAGAAACAATGTGATTGATATCCTCAATATTCAAACCATAATTAGCAATTTGAGAACGGTTGTATTTGATTACTATTTGTGGAAGTCCTGCAACCCTTTCAACACTTGGTTCGGTTGCTCCGTCCACGCTTTGCACAACTGAATTTACCTTGTTGGCATAGTTTAAAAGAGTGTCCATATTTTCGCCAAAGATTTTAACTGCTACATCTTGGCGTATGCCTGTCATCAATTCATTAAACCGCATTTGTATGGGTTGGTTTTTTTCAAAGAATACCCCAGGTATTGTGTTTAGCTTTTCCTCAAATTCTTCTGCCAATTCATCATAAGAAATGTCACGTTTCCATTCGCTTTGTGGTTTTAGAATTATCATAATATCAGTGGCTTCGGGTGGCATTGGGTCGGTTGGCACTTCTGCTGCTCCTGTTTTTCCAACTACCATTTTTACCTCGTCAAATTCTTTGATTAGTCGGGATGCCTGCATAGAAGTTTCCAAACTTTGTGAAAGTGAAGTGCCTTGCGGTAATATGCAATGAAAAGCAAAATCGCCTTCTGCTAATGTTGGTATAAATTCACCGCCCATTCTTGAAAATAGAAAAACAGAAACTACAAATACGGCAACTGTTACACCTACAATTACTTTTTTGAAACGGATTGATTTTTCTAATAACGGTGAGTAGATACGTTGAAAATAATTCATCATTCTGTCACTCAATGTTTGTTTGTGCGAAATGGTTTTTGGTAAAAATGCTGCACACATCATTGGAATGTAGGTAAGCGATAAAATCAATGCTCCGAAAATGGCGAACCCAACTGTTTGAGCCATCGGGCCAAACATTTTTCCTTCAATGCCAATAAGGGTAAGTATAGGAATGTAAACAATAAGGATAATTATTTCTCCAAATGCTGCACTGCTTCGGATTTTGGATGCAGACTGAAAAACTTCCTCGTCCATCTCCTTTTGAGTTAGTTTTCCTATTGCTTTTCTCATTCCTAAATGGTGCAAGGTGGCTTCAACAATAATTACAGCCCCGTCCACAATTAAACCAAAATCAATTGCTCCTAAACTCATAAGGTTTGCACTTACGCCAAATACATTCATTAAGCCCAATGCAAAAAGCATTGATAAAGGAATGGCAGAAGCTACAATAAGCCCTGCACGAAGATTTCCAAGAAATAAAACCAAAACGAAGATTACAATTAAAGCTCCTTCAATTAAGTTTTTCTCTACTGTGCTGATGGCTCTGTTCACCAAATCAGTTCTGTCAAGGTAGGGTTCTATTACTACATCTTTTGGTAATGACTTTTGAATGGTTGCCATTTTATCTTTTATACGGCTTACCACATCGGCACTATTAGCACCTTTCAGCATCATTACCACACCGCCTACCGCATCTACTTCACCGTTGTAGGTCATTGCACCGTAACGCACGGCACTACCCAAATGCACTTCTGCTACATCTTTAATCAAAATAGGAATACCGTTTGGATTTGTTTTTACCACAATGTTTTTGATGTCGTCAAACGATCCAATCAAACCCACGCCACGAATGAAATAGGCGTTTGGCTTTTTGTCAATGTATGCCCCGCCTGTGTTTTCATTGTTCTTTTCCAAGGCGGAAAAAATTTCGGGAATGGTTATTCCCATTGCAATAAGGCGGTCGGGATTTACGGCAACTTCATATTGTTTGAGTTGTCCGCCAAAACTGTTTACTTCCGCTATTCCTGCCGTTCCGTAAAGTTGTCGGGCAACAATCCAGTCCTGCATTGTCCGCAAATCCATAGCGGTGTATTTGCTTTCACTACCTTTTTTCGGGTGAATGATGTATTGATACACTTCGCCCAAGCCTGTGCTTACGGGTGCTAATTCAGGTGTGCCAACACCTTTTGGAATTTTTTCTTCGGCTTCTTTCAGCTTTTCGTTAATGAGTTGTCGGGCAAAATAGATGTCCACTTTGTCGTCAAACACAACGGTAATTACCGAAAGTCCGAAACGGGAAATGCTTCGCAATTCCTCCAAGTCGGGAAGGTTGGCGATACTTTGTTCAATGGGGTAAGTTACCAACTGCTCCACCTCTTGTCCTGCAAGGGTTGGGCAAACCGTAATGATTTGCACCTGATTGTTGGTGATGTCGGGAACTGCATCAATGGAAAGTTTTGTTGCACTCCACACTCCCCAAACAATGAGTGCAAGTGTCATCAACGCAATGATGAATTTATTTTTTATGCTGAACGCAATTATTTTGTCTAACATTTTTAATCAGTTTAATGAATGAATACATGATTACCTGCGGTGCGACAGCACCGTAAATAATTCTGTTTTGCTCTGCGTTAGCAGAACATCATAATTCATTAACTGATTTTTGGCGGTTGCCAAATTTTCCCTACGATACTTGTAGGGATATCCTGAGCGTATTGGATCTTAGCCGAATTAGCTACACCAACAGGAGTAAAATTGAAAAAGTCTTGTGAGACTATAAATGAAGTGGTGCAGGTGTTACAATTGAAAAAAGGGGAGCAGGTTCCGCATCCATCCTCGTCACCTTGATCATGGTTATTCTGGGCTATTTGCTCTGTAGTGGTTTTATCCTCAGGGCAATTATCAAATACACAACAAGGCACGGCTGCCAATATGATAATGTATATAGATAAAATGATTGTCCAAGTCTTCACTCGGTACAAAGATATAAAAAAGAACAAAATCGCATAATTTTGTAGCGAATTAGAAATTCTTAAAATTTCTGTGAGAAAATGATAATCCTATCCTCTTTAGAATCTAACACCTTATTTTGCTTATAAAAAGCTATTAACTCTTGGGGCGAAAACCATCTTAACCAATAATACCCTTACTGAATAATCGTTCAAATTCGGATGCGTTTAAATCATATCTTTAATTTTCTCAATGAGCAGTATTCTATTTCCTTGGGGCGAAAAATCTGCTCGTTTCGGCAGCTCACAAATTGGAAGAAGCCAACCACTGGAGAAACAAGTATCTGTATTAAGCAATTTGTCGGTCGGTCTTAATGATGGGATACTTACGTTTTATGCTAATACATTCCTGAACTGGAATTTTATCCCCAATAGTGTACAATTGAAGAACGGACAAAAGTATAATTTCACGGGGATAATGGCTTATTCTCTTTATGGAAGTAGCGTTGCTAATGTAGATGTATTACATTAACAAATGGTATTTATCCAGTATAGCTAAAGAGGATAATCACAAAAAAACATTGGTATGTGGACAGCATGCATTTATGCCATACTCAACGTGAGCATCATAATTATTGCGGTTGTATTTTTTTACCGATGAATGGAAGATTATTTGTGATTTTTTAATAAATCAATACAATCTTCAATCTCACCATCCACACTTTTAACTTTGTCTCTCTCCTCAACAATGACACTTTCGTATTTTCTCTCAATCTCCGGTTTCATATTTATGGTTAGCAATCCTTCATCCTTAAAGTTGCTGGATATTAGCTTCCACCGAATAATAATTTGCGAATTTTTAGGATAAGGCTTGATAAATATTTTATCAGAAATAAAGGTATCATCACCTACCAATACTGCATTCAATGGATTAGGAACTATTTTGCCTGTCATAGATTCTTTGTACAAATAAGTGTCAGGAATCCGAAGTCCAGCAACCCCTATCAGGCTATCCTCAACAATATTGGTATCTGACAAATCCTGAATCTCGCCTTCAAACTGCAAAAATACTTTATACTTTTCTATTGGATCTATTCCTGTATTGCGAATATGAATTTTAACCTTTGAATAGCTCAAACTAATCTTAGCCCCGAAAGGATCAGATTGATTTCGTTCAAACATATTCGCCAGACTCATCATCTTACCAATCCCGTAGTTATTGTTAAAAGCTGCACTGATTTCGTCCCGCTCATCTTTCATTCTGTAATTTGTTCTTTTCTTACAGAATTTAGGACTTAGAGTTATTTCCGTAGAGCCGTCCTCAAATGTAATAGCAACGCTGTGATTGGTTTTATAGCCCTGCCCTTTTAGATACCAGTCTTTTGTGTGTTTTGTTCTGTCTATTAAATCAACAATATCTTCCCAACTATATAAATGAACTTCAAAAAGACCGGACTTTCTATGTTCCAAGTTCTTTAGCCGAACAAAGGCTTCTGTTTTAACATCTTTTTGAGCAGTAGTTGCAAAGTATAGCTTTTTCAATGGTGGTTCAAACAACTTTGCTTTTTCTATCTCTGCGAGAATTTCCTTCTCAGAAAATTGTTCGTTTTTGTACTCATCCTTGCCTTTACACTGAATACCATAATACCTATCTTCATCAAATGGAATCCCACAAATATCAACTCCCGATTGGGATTGCCCTGAACGTCCATTTTTCTTTATCTCATTTGAACAGTTCCATAATTCGCCCCATAGGTTCTGGCAAAGTGTTTCAAAGTCCTGCCAGTTTGCTGGTCTTCGGAGTGATTTAGATATTTCCATACTTATAGTTCGTTGCCGAAATTCTTTATGTTCTGTGGAATAATTTTCTTCATTTCTTTTATCTGTTGGCTAAGTGTTGGACGATCTTTGCCGAACATGGGTTCGTCAAGCCATTGGGTTGACTTTGGGAATTTTTTAAGGTAATAATTTAGGATTTTATGCTGTTCAGCTTTCGTCAAACCTTCATCCTTCTCTTCAATTTCATCCCATTTGCAACGCGTTAACATCTCGAATATTCTTCTAAGCTGAAACTCCTGAATATCTTCATTTTGCTCAATTGCCCGCAATAGGAATAGGAAAATAGCCATGCACGTTGGAACGGGTGTCAGACGGGATTCGATGATGGTCATCGTATCTATATGTGACCATGTGCTGAGACTAAAATTCAGCTCTTTGTATTTTGTCAACCCCACCAACTCAACGGCCAGATTAAAACCATTGCCAACATCTTTAAATCTAATTTCTTTAAAAGCGAGTAAAACAGCTTCATTGATAGGAAAAGATTCCGAGGTAGAGACCAGCTCTATCAAAAAGTCTGTAAGTTCCTTTTCTATCGTTGGGTTTAATTGTTTCCCTTCTGTAACCTCACGCAGCTTATCTGCCTTTTGCTCATCTGTAATATCGGGATTTACCATAAAAACCCTTAGATTATCTAATTCTGATTTAAGTAATACCTGTGACGGAAATGGTTTCATCATATTCAACATCTGTCTTTCGTAACTCTTATTGAATACAGAAGAATTTACCTTTGCTATGAGATTTCCTAATTCTTCACGGGAATCTAATACGATGGTAACAATGTTCTTTTTTAATAATTCATTCGCCTTATCCTGATTGTATTTGTCTTTAAAGGCTATGATATAAGATTTAGGCAATTGCTCTGTTCCATATAAGGTATTGTGATGAGTAAAAATATAATCTATGTTCTCATCAGAAAAGCTGTAACCCAGAAACAGAACTCCTTTACCAAGAATATGCGCCCTGAATAAAATATCAAATGGGTGCTGCACCTCTAACCGCTTTTGATAGCTGCTACGGGTGAAAACAATATTCTCTGGATGGTCAAAATCACCATGAAACTTAACTATCACACTGGCATGATGTGGTGCATTCACAATATCAGTCAGAGATGATATTTTAAAATAGTTTATCTTACTTCTATCGGCTGCGGTTTCTATGGAATTATCCCAATTGGTTGTATATACCACCGGAGGCTTCATAGCAAGGATTTGATTATGGACTTCCAGATCTTCATCACTAAAAGATGTTTCCCCTGTCTCGCTTTTAATTTTCTGGATCAAAGCCTCCCGACTAAAAGTGTCTTCATACTCTTGTGCTACATCCAGAAAATCTGTTGTTGTTGTATTTAATTCAATCCTTAATGTTTCGATTAGATCCCCCCATGTCTTAATTCCAAATCTGGCACTCATGCCGGAACCGAAAAAAGGAATCATTTTAAATTCAGTTATACCTTGTATAATTTCCTGAATGTGTTTTTCATTGTCTGTACTCATAATTATATGTTTTGATTAATTATAAGTACCATCGGTAAGAAAGTAAAGTAAAAACTGAATTACTCCTTCAGGATAATTATTCCGGTTGCATTTATCAAACAACTCCAACGCCTCTTGCTTGCTTAATTTATCAGTAAAACTCTTTTTATAATAATTCAACTGGCTTTCACCGATCATAGCGAACTCTGCATTAAACACCTCTATGGTGTTTTTTAACTCAAGGCTTAATACCTCACTGTTATTATATACAAATGCCAGTTTGTATATATCATTCCCATTAACCCTTGAAAGTAGAATGGTGTCGGACTTTCTCATCTTTTCGATCACCGCATAAATATTCCGGTAACGAAAGTGTGGATTGTGTCCAAGAAAACTCATTTCCCGTTTGTAATAGCCACACTTTTCAAGAATGTCTTTACAAGCATCCGTCTGCAAAGCTGTTTGTTGCATATCATTATCCGTTTTAACCCATGACAATGCAGTTTTACCCCTATAAGTATTCAGTTTATCCAATAGGCTTGAAAGGGTTTCATTAGCACAGCTTATCAGAAAGGTTAT
>JALONK010000075.1 GCA_025454975.1 Bacteroidia bacterium | reverse complement strand
GTAATTGGTGTGCTACATTATTACTTCCACTTACAACAATAGAGTTACCACGGTTAGCCCATAATTCTTTTGCTGCATTTTCTATCATATTAACAGCAAACTCAACATTACCACCAGGGGTACTTAAGGTTGCTGCACCGGCTAAAGTTGCAACTTTATTGTATAAGCTAATTAGTGCTACGCCTTCTGCACTTGGTTTTATTGGAATACGCACATCTGCATTTGAGCCTGTAAGTGATAGTATTGATTCAAATTGATAATGACGACTCATAGTTGCTTTTGAATGCTCATCCGCATTCAACTTGCGATTCTTAACCCATTGTTTTGTAAACTCAATAGGACTAATCCATGTGCCTAGGAAGTCGGCACCAAAGCTAACAATCACGTTTGCTTTATCAAATTGATATCCGGGAATTACAGCTTTGCCGAATGACTGCGCATTAGCTTCTGTTATTGCATGATAAGAAACCGGTTCATAAGCAATATGCTTAGCTTGTGAATATTTAGTTGTAAATTCACCAACAGCACGCTTTAATGATGGACTATTTACATGACCTGTAATAATACGAATTGCTTTAGCACTGCCTAATGCTTTGGTTATTTTACCGTCAAGTGTATTCCAGTCTACATCATTTCCTTCTGATTTCGGGCCCTGTATTCTTTCGTTATCATACAAACTCAAAATTGAACCATGATCAACAGCTCCTACACCACCTTTAAATAAAGGTGATTCAGGGTTACCTTCAACCTTAATTGGACGACCTTCTCTGGTTTTAACCAACATACTAACACCTGTTGAAGGATTTGTTGATGCGTACCAATTAGGAATACCCGGAGTTATAGTTTCAGGTTTAACTATATAAGGAATAGCATTTTTAACAGGAGTTTTATTACATGCAGCTAATGCTACAGCTGAAATACTAAATCCGAAATACTTAAGGAAATCACGTCTGTTTGAGGTTAACTCACCGTCGTTTTCTGTCAATACTTCTTCTAAAGGAATACCTTCAGCAAATTCATTTTTCTTGCGTTGAAGGAACTTTGGATCGTTGTTTAATTCCTCTAAACCTTTCCAGTATTTATTTTTATTTTCCATTGATGAATTTTTTCAAAGATTAATGAATAAGAACTGTTGTTCGTTTATTAATAGTGACACTTACCGCATTCAAGTCCACCAACATTGCTAACAGTAGCATAAGATTTTCCTTGTGCTTTTAAGTCGGCATGCAGTTTTTCATAGTAGTCATTGTTTTCTACATCAACTTTAGCTTCGCGGTGACAATTAATACACCATCCCATCTGTAATGAGCTTTGTTGATAAACTACTTTCATTGTTTCAACCGGACCGTGACATGCTTGACATTCTACTTTCCCTGCTTTAACATGTTGCGCGTGGTTAAAATAAGCTAAATCAGGTAAATTGTGAATGCGCACCCATTTAATTGGTTTTTGTTTTTTAGTTGGATCATATGCTTTTTTCTCGCTATCCCAACCCACAGCATCATAAATTTTAGCAATCTCCGGTGATACTTGTCCATCATATTTAGCACTAGCAGTTACATGCATATGGCAATTCATACAAGTACTAGCAGATGGTATAGTTGCTTGTTTACTTTTATCTGCACCTGAGTGACAGTATAAACAGTTTATTTTATATTTACCGGCATGCAATTCGTGGCTATAATTTATTGGTTGAGCCGGAGCATAATCTTTTTGTACACCAACTTTTTTATTACCATAATCGAAGCCGTAAATACCTAAAATAACTGTAAAAATTAACATCACCACAATGGTACCAACCACCGGATGTTTTGTAAATAATTTATACTTCCATGTTGTACGGATATCAACAACTGGTTCAGCTTGTTCAGCAGCAATATCAGGGAACTTTTGATTATATAATCCTTGAACGGTTTGTTTTATGCGATAAAGGACAAAAACGATAATCAATAAGATTACTGCCATTATACTTAATGCAATAAAGGTAGTATTAGAATAAAATCCGTTACCACCTGTATTTGCTGATACGTTATTTGAATTGTCATTTTTTGTACCATTTGGTGGAGTTACATCTGCCACAACAGGAGGTGTTTTAATGTAAGCCAATATCGACTTGATTTGATCATCTGATAGTTGCTCAAATGAAGTCATTACAGACTGATTGTATTCGTTGTAAATTTTTATGGCTTTGGCATCTCCACTCTTGATAAGAGCCTGTGAGTTCCTAATCCACTTTAATAACCAAGCTTCATCATACTTCTCGTTAACACCTTTTAAGGCAGGTCCAACTACTTTTTCATTCAAAGCATGACATGATGTACAGTTCGCGTTGAACAGTTTTTCACCTTCGGCAGCATCGGCAGCTTGAGCCGATATATTCCAAGCGAAGAGTGCGAATAACGTTGTAATTCTTAAAAATCTCATTGTAACAATCTGATTGTTCTTAGTTTAAACTACTAGTAAATACAATGGTTTTGAGGCATTACACTACTAGATGCGTGCGCAAATATATTCACAATATTGTAAAAATATCGGTGTGAATTAAAAAAACTTATTTAGAGAGTTTCTAAAATGTAAAATACATCTTAGGATTAATATATTGTATTGAATTACAGTATTGTAAAATGATTCACTTTTTTGCTTAAATTATAAATTTTACATAAGTATCATTTTTACTAATAATGTGTTCGGGATTTAAGGTTGTTTGTTGGATGTATCAACTTATTGAATAAGCTTACCGCTTAACTTAGGATTTTTAAAGTCTAGCGACTCAAATCGTGAATTTTGACTTATAAATTCAGGTACAATTTCCTTCATCACAGCTACTATTTTATCATCAATTTGTGAAGGATATTGATTAATCAATTCATCTATTTGAGAGGCTACTTTTAGAAAGTCATATTCACGAACCTTAGCTATCATAATTTTGGGATGATAAGTATTTAAGCTATTCTCTTGGTCGGCAAGTAATTCTTCTTTAATTTTTTCGCCCGGACGCAATCCTGTAAACACAATTTGAATGTCTTGTCCTAACGTTAATCCGGATAGCTTTATCATTTTTTTGGCTAAATCTATAATCTTTACTGATTTACCCATGTCGAAAATATAGATTTCTCCACCTTTACCCATGTTCCCTGCTTCTAAAACCAATTGACAGGCTTCGGGAATTGTCATGAAAAATCTTGTAATATCCGGATGCGTAACTGTTATAGGGCCACCTTCTTCTATTTGTTTTCTAAATTTTGGAATAACTGAGCCACTACTACCAAGCACATTACCAAACCGTGTGGTAACAAAGCGTGTAGTAGAAGAGCCGGTTTCAATTAAAAAGTTGTTTAAAGATTGAACGTAAATCTCAGCAATCCGTTTAGATGCGCCCATTACATTAGTGGGGTTCACAGCTTTATCGGTTGATACCATAACAAATTTACCTACTTCATGCTTAACCGATAGGTCGGCTAATATACGCGTGCCTTGAACATTAACTTTAATGGCTTCTGTTGGATTTTCTTCCATTAATGGTACATGCTTGTAAGCAGCGGCATGGTAAATTATTTGTGGCTTAAACTCATTAAAGATACGTTCCATTCTATCACTACTACAGATATCCCCCAAAATGAATCTCACTTGTTTTATTAAAGACGGGTTTAGAATTTCCTGTAATTCGTTTTCTAATTCGTATAAGCGCATTTCACTTTTATCAACTAAAATGATTTGCTTAGGTGAAAATTGAATCAACTGTCTTACTATTTCACTACCAATAGAACCTGCTGCCCCAGTTACCATAACCACCTTGTTTTTTAACTGGGTGGCAATTGCACCTTTGTCTAAAACAATAGTATCTCGTTGTATTAAATCTTCAATTTTAACATTCTTAATTTGGTTGTAGCTTAATTCACCATTAATCCATTTTTCTATTGGAGGTACATTTCTTACTTTAATATTATAAGCAAGGCAGCTTTCAATAAGTTCCTGTTTTCTTGTTTTATTGATATCATAATCACTGATAATAATCTCAGCCAGTCTGAATTTTTCAACAACATTGGTAAAATCTTTTTGTGTGTTATATACCGGAACACCATCAATATATGAGCCTCCACGCTTAGGATTATCATCAAAAAAGGCGATTACCTTTAATTCTCCATTGGTATGTTGTTCAATTTTTCTTTTAGCTATTATTCCTGCTTCCCCGGCGCCAAATATGGCTATTTCACGTTGGTTGGAAGCATCAGGTTTGGTAATGCGCATGTAAAGTAATTTTACTCCTAACCTAAAGGCCGACATTAGTAACATAGCACCAATGTAATCAATGATTAATATGCTAATTGGAATTAAGAGGTTGCCATAAGGATTTACCTTTAAGTAAACCATGTTAAATAATGCCAACATGGTAGTACTCATAGAAACTGTGTAAAATACTCGTAAAGCATCTTGAATACCTGTATGTCTTATTATGCCTGAATAAACTCTAAAATAAAGCATGAATAACATTCTGAAACCTAAAACCAATGGCAAAGGCCACAGGTGTTCGGATAAAAATGGTTCGTCAATAAAAAAGTTAAATCGAAGTTCCGTTGCTGCAATAAATGAAAACGCACATAACAACAAATCAATTAAAAATATGACCCACCTTGGAATGCTATTTGTTGCAGGAAATAAACGTTTCAATAAATTCATACACGAGGGTTATATAATTTTAGGTAATGCAATATAATGATTCTCTTTGATTTTCTTAATGTTGACTAGAAAACTATTTTAATTAATGTTTTCCATATAAGTATCACATCTTTAAACAATAAACGGCTGTTTATATAACTCAAATTTAAGGCAAGTTTTTCTTGCATGATATGTTCAATGTAGTATTTTTCAGGATTTTCAGCTTTTGCCAGCAATTCATTTTCATTAATAAATGCAATTGATGCATAATCCGTTATGCCGGGTCGTACCGATAATACAATCTTTTGTTCTTTGGTGTAAAGGTTAACATACTTTTTCACTTCCGGCCTTGGTCCAACTAAACTCATGTCACCTTTAAGTACGTTAAATAGCTGAGGCAGTTCATCTAATTTATATTTACGTAGAAAATAGCCAACACCTGTTATTCTAGGGTCTTTCATGCCTACTGTAAGTTGTCCTTTCGCTTCGGCATTCAAATACATTGTTCTAAATTTAAACAATCGAAAATCTTTTTCATTTAAACCTACTCTTGTTTGTAGAAATAATGCAGGTCCTTTGCTTTCTAATCTTACGCAAATCCAAATGATAATAAAAACAGGACTTAACACTAAAATGCCTAGCAAACTACAAATTATATCAAATAAGCGTT
>JALONK010000017.1 GCA_025454975.1 Bacteroidia bacterium | reverse complement strand
AAGTATGCTTTGGTTACTGCCAATGGTATTACCTGCAATTATCGGATTTACTGTTATAGCAACAGCTACAGAGGTATCAGCACTACAAGCACCTGAGTTTACTATTCGCCTAAACCATGTAGTTTGAGTTAAAGCAACTGGTGAATAGTTTTGAGTATTGTTGGTTCCAACGGCTGCACTATAACCTGTTGTAGCTGATGTTGTACTGATAATCCATGCATAAGTGTATGATGAATCATTACCACCTGTGGGTGTGCTGCCTGTTAGTGCGGTTGGAGTAGTGCCCGAACAAATGGTTTGTGCTCCACTAACTATATTGTTAGCAATAGCGTTAGTAACTATAACAAGCACTGCGGCTGATGTATCAGCATTACAAGCACCTGAGCTTACTATTCGCCTAAACCATGTAGTTTGAGTTAAAGCAGCAGGAGAATAATCTTGAGTATTATTGGTTCCACCGGCAGCAGCAAACCCATTGGTTGATGAGGTTGTACTGCTAATCCATGCATAAGTGTATGATGAACCATTACCACCTGTGGGTGTGCTACCTGTTAGTACGGTTGGGGTAGAGCCCGAACAAATGGTTTGTGTACCGCTTGCAGTATTGGATGCAATAGCCGTGTTTACTGTGATTGCCAATGCTAAGGTAGTGTCTGCACTACAAGAACCAGAAGTAACCACGCGTCTAAACCAAGTATTTTGTGTTAATGCAGCGGGAGTATAGTTCTGTGTATTGTTGGTTCCACTTGCCGCAACAAAGCCTGTTGTTGCACTTGTAGTTGAGCTTAACCAAGTATAGGTATATGTCCCTGTTCCTCCAGCGGGAGTACTACCAGTTAACGCACTAGGGGTTGACCCTGCACAAATAGTTTGTGGGGTAGAAGCAATGGTATTGTTGTAAATACTATCTGATACATTAACTACAATTTGGGATCTTGAAGAGATACAACCTGAAACAACACTGCTATCAGCCACAAAGAAACTAGTAGAGCCTGCAGTTGTTGTAGATGGCGTTGGAGCAATATTGCTACCAATTCCACCAGATGCTGACATAAACCATAATAATGTATTGCTACCTGTGGCTGTTAACGGGGCAGATGAAACATTCTTGCAAAAAGTAACAGGAGTTGTAACTGAAGGAGCAGCAATTGTAGAAGGCGTAAATTCTATCGCCCCAATATCAGGCGTTCCGCTTCTCGTGACTCCATTCAAATCATTGGTAACATCTGCCAGAACCACTCCTCGATTATTTAATATACAAGAACTTGGTGTCAGGTTGTTATTGGTATCCTGATAAACCGGATTCACTGTAAAGGAATTTGCATGCGCACTTGTTGCAGTTTGCAGCGCTGACAATGTTGTATAATCAGTAGTACCCACCAATGCCAATACCGAATTACCACCCGAAGCAAACAACGCATTGTTACTTGCATTAGTTACAGTACCGGTGCTTAAATAAAGAGTGTAAGACTTAGACCCAGTAAACCCGGTTTGTGCATTCCTTAGAATATTATTTACTATCTCCACATTGGTTGCCCCAAAATTTGCTATACAAGCTGAATATTGAGCGTTTGTGGTATTCAGTGAAACCCCATCAATAGAAATGCTATTATTATAGACTTTTACTCCATTAGCACCGGCTAGTCGAATTCCGTACAAATTATCTGTTTGGCTTGTTAAGTTATAAGAAGTAGAGTTGATATTGTAAATGGCATTATTTTTTAAGGTGATATTTGTTCCTGCCAGCACACTTATTCCATAACTTCCATATAAACCAGTATTGGTAGATCTAATTCCAAAAATTCTATTTTGTTCAACTACAACATTAGATGCTCCTGTACTAACAATAACACCAGCGTTATTAAGAGTTAAGCTTGTAATAACATTTTTAAATACATTATTTCTGACGTTTGAGTTTGATGTAAAAAACAGTTGAATGCCTGAAAAAGTGAGATACTTGGTTGATAAGTCTTCCCCAAAAGTATTATTGGTAATAAACAAGCTATCGTAATTAGTAGTAACCGTTCCTGCACCAATAACAAGCCCATTATATGCCTTTTTGAACTCGCAACTATCTATATTAATTTTTCGATGGCCGTTATTTTGAATATGAATATTATTCACCAATGTTCCTGCTGTTAAATTGGTGCTTCCCGACTCAAATAATACATTTTTAATATTTATATTCCGACATCCATTATTGGTACCAATAGCATTTGATATCAGCAATGCAATAGAAGTGGTGGATGCATTATTATTTTGAAACAATAAATATTTTCCATTACCACCGCTCCTTCCATCAATAGTTACATTATCTGCACCCAATAAGCCTAACAAAATAGCTGATGTAGTTGATACCGTGCGCAAAACAGGCGCATCCGGAACTATAGTTAATTGACTGCTTGCATTAAACTCAAGCAAGCCAATGGCTCCCGTTTCAGTGCTAATATCACTTATAACTTGAGCAGTTAGATTGCCACTTACAAACTTGTTATTTATGTCATCAAACAAACCTCCTGTATTGGTAAAAGAAGTGTAAGTACCACCTACACCAACCGTTACATTACCGGATAAATTTGCTACAATTCTGTACGAGTTTATTGTACCTGTTATTGGGAAATTAGCCGAACCTAATACAGTACTTGTTGGTGTAAGAGCTAAAGTACCATTACTTATACCAACATTATTATTTGCAGTGCTATCCATGGCAACAATAAAATATTGTATGGTGTCACCAACTGCTACACTTCCTCCGGTTAATAGGGAATAATCAATGTTAAAGGTAAAAAGTGATCCAACATTGCTTGCGCTAACATATTTCCAACCGTTATCTGCACTTGTATTTCCATTGAAGGCATTATTATCGTTAGTTTTCTTGTAATACAACTGTGGACCATTTGTAACAACTCGAACTCCATTTCCATCTGAAATAGTTGCTGTAACTGTTCTGCTCAATACAACAGGTCCATTGCCGAACGCAGTAAAAGAAATAATTGGTGGCACTAAATCTAAAGGTGCCCCATCAAACTCATCTGCTCCAAAATCCGGTGCAAAGGCACCACCATTTACAGAACCTGCCGGCCCAGGTCTGGCTTGATTATCAAAATCAGTATTCACTCCAGATATGGTTGTGCCTCCTGATTCTAATTGTGTAGGAGTAGTCCCCATATTTAAATGCAAATCCCCCAATGCAGAATTGGTAAAGGTGGTGGTAATACCCGACAAAGAGTTGGCATCTCCGGAAGATGCTGTCCGCCAACCTGAAAGGGTTTGTGCACTTGTCCAATGACCAATAGTAGCCGAATTTGCATTTAATACATTAAAATTTGCTCCCCAACCTGATGCTGATGCTGTGGTTGCTCCATAATTGTTGGCAATTGCAAAATGAGGTCCTGTACCTCCTGTTCTAGTATTAACAAAAATATTATTACGTACGTCTACAGGAAAAGTGACAGCTGATGTAGAAAAATTTCCTCTGTAGAAACCCATTGACGGTTGCGCTCCTGTGGTTACTGTACCTCCTATAAATACTGTATTATGAAAAACCTGTGTTACAGTTGGTGATCCACCCCCTGAATAAACTATTATTCCAACAAATGCAGTATTAGTTGTTTGGCCGGTTCCTAAAGAAATCATATTGTTAATGATTGACAAATTATTGAGCCCACCTCTTACATATACGCCACAAGCTAAGCCGGGTACTGTGGTAGATGTAACGGTACTAGCATTGGTGATGTTATAAATTTGATTAGTTCTAATTACTGTATTTCCTGCAACAGCATGACTTATACCTGCCACATTAGTTGAAACAGCGCCTGAATTACTATTGCTGATATTTGAAATGATATTGCCACTTACAACCGATGATGTTCCTGTACCAATAAAGATACCAATAGCACCAAGTTGTCCATTACTAAGTGAAGAATTTGTATTGTTGGTAGTAAGGTTATTTACAGTATTATTAGTAATGGTATAGGTGGTTGTTCCGGAAATTGCTGTATGAATACCCCTTACAAAACCAGTTGTACCAGTGCCAAAAGAAGAAAGATTTTGAATGGTATTACCATTTATTGTTGCTGACGTGGGGGTTGTAGGCAGGTGAATACCACTAACTAGAGAACTACCTGTGGTTAGCCCGGATGTACCTCCTTGTAAATTATTGGCTGTTCCGTTGCCTATGGTGTTGTTTGAAATCGTAATTAATGTAGCTACACCAGAAACGTTTATTCCAGTTACACTACCGGCTATAGCAGCAGTTGTTCCCGAGGAGCTGAGAGCGCCAATGGTGTTATTTTGAATATCAATGGTTCCGGTAGAACTGCTGTTAATGCCCACCAATAAACCACCTGCGGCAGTAGAGGTTGCTACAATACTATTGGTACCTGTTGCTGCACCTATTGTATTACCTGTTACTGTTCCTATATTTACATTACCCGCAGTAACATTAATGCCACATATTATACCATTGGTAGCTGCTGCACCACTGGAAGTAGCCAAATTAATTGAGGCAATGATATTACCTTGTACAGATGTTGCCGCAGCAGTACCTACACCCAAATTAATACCTATAAACCTTGTGGCAACAGTTCCGGCCAATGTGTAAGTTCCTGTACCGTTGGATGCAGCATAACCAATTGTATTACCAGTGATGGTATGACCACTACCTGATATCACAGAAATTCCATTATGTGTATTTGCTGTAGTATATGTTCGTGTAGCAGTTTGGTAAAGTTTGTTGGAACTGATGGTCCAACCCATTCCACCGGTGCTCACAAAGATACCATTGGTTACACTGGTTGGGTTGAAATAGTTGGCAATGTTGCAACCTGAAATTGTGATACCACTATTCTCTTGACCCGATGTGTTGGTACCGCTACAAAATACACCTACAGTAGGGAGGTTAGTTCCTGTTTCTGCAATAGTACAGTTGGTAATCACATTGTTGTCGTTTCCGGTTCCGCCAGCCGATACTCCAAAAACAATGGTTCCATAAACTGAACCAGTCTGCGAAGAGGTAACTGTGCAGTTGGTTATGGTATCGTTTTGCGCATCATTAATAAAGCGTATGGCACTGCTAGTTGTACTCGTGCTGGAGTTGGCAATGGTAAGCGCATTGCCACCGGTATTCAGACCGTCAATTTTAACATTGTCGGCTCCGTTTAAATCAATTAAATCACCAGCTATGGCTCCACTGATAGTGTAAGACCCACCCGAGGGAGAAATAGTAATTCTAGTATAACTAGTCAAACCACTACCACTTGCGCTCAACATGCAAGAGGCACTTTCGGTCGTGTTTCCTGTAATCGAAATAGTGATGGCACCTGTGTGAGTCCCATTGTTAATTTGAGCAAAAGCACTACCAAGTGTGGTATAAGTTGCCGAGGCTGTTCCGCCTGTTGCATTAACATTCACTTGAGCTGAAAGCTTTTGTGAACAAAAGGCGAAACAAATAAGGGTAATTAAAAAAAATCTACTATTCATAAATTGATAATTTTTGTTTTTGAAGTTGTTCAAATGCTATTAAAGTTAATGAGGCTAAAAGTTAGGTGATTTATATCTTTAGCTAAAAAGGGGTGATGCGTTTGTTGACAGTGTAGAAGAGGTTAAGTTCTCTGGTGTACTCAAATCTATAGGGTTACCGTTCATTCCTTGTGAAAGGTTTCTTAATACATTTGTAGTGAAAGTGTAGTTTGACCTAGTTGCCACTTGTGCTTTTGTATAAATTGAAAGGAAAGATAATAACACTAACACCAGGATTAGTTTGAAACTATACAAATGTTGACGATTAAACTTTTGTAAAAAATTATTTTTCATAGAATACTAAATTTATAATTATAAAAACGTAGAACTTTTTAAGAGATGATGATGTAACTATTAACAATTTAAATTTTTTAGCCTAATCTGTTTTCGCCTCCTGTTGAATTAATTTGATTTTAATTATTTTGTAATAAGCTAGAAGTGATTGCTATTTGAAATTTTATCTAGTAAATGAGATGAATGAACAACACTCATTCCAGCAATTCAGAAGTAAATCAGCATAGTTTAACAAGGCTTATGAAACAAGAAAACCATTAATATTTTTTATTATTTAAAAAACTGAGATTAAAAAAAAGCACAAGATTTGGTTTATGGTTTCCATTTTAAAATCGCTTTAATGATAAAGGCATAAAATTATGTTGACATATTCCATGATGTTGAAGTTAAAGAGTTAATACTTTATAGGTTTTTAGAAGTCGGCCGTTTAGGTTGAGTTATTAAAAATTTATAGTATCCAACTTGCTTGTGTTTTTTGGTATGATAAAACCCCAATATATTAGGGGAATTAGTTGATTTAAAACAAAATTTTTATGATATCGACTCCATTTTATATCAGGAATAAGATCACCAGAGGTGACATAAGAGATTAAATCACCCAATGGAACAGAATTTCCTTTTATCAACCCTATAATTAATCGTTGTATTTTGTTTAACTTTATTTCAATATCTTGTTTAGATAAAAAATCAAATTTAAACATGTAATAGCTTTCGACTTTTATAAATTTTTCGAAATAATCGTCTAAATCTATTCCTTTGGAAAACTCAAAATACATTATTCTATCGAACTCATAATTAGCTTTATAAATTTCACAATCCTTAACAACAATAAACTCTATCTTCAAAAGACTTTTTTTTCTACTCAAGTAAGAAAGGGGTTCAATGGTATTTATTTTCGCTTCATTCATCCAGTTATTCAGGTTTAAACTTTTATGTAATTCATACAGAAAGGTTTCATTAAAATACTTTTTGAATGTTGGGAAAGAGTCAAGATTTAAATCATCAATTCTATCTCGATAGTTGATTTCTGAATAAAAAAAATCCTTGTCCTTCGTCAAACCAGAAATATAAAGTAGAAAGTTACTATATCTAAATTGGTTTTTTAACGTATTCAACTGCATCACTTATTTTTTGTTTGGTAACTTTATATTCAATCGGAAATTCATAATTAAACCACTTATGTATATGAGCACCTATTAAATCAATTTTCTTTTTAAAACCTAATGGATGTATGTATTTTACATTCTCAGGCACACCATAGAAGTTTGTAAACTTGTTTAAGTTAGCCGTATTATTGGTTTTGGATACTCTTAAATTGGGAGTCATTTTTAGCTTACGTCTTTTAGCAATTTTGTAACAGAGAAGTTGTTCAAAAACAGTATTAAACCTACCTTGGTCTATAAACTTTAGATAGTTAGAATTTGCATAAACAAATTCTAAAGCCGTTTCTGTATATTCTTTTATAAAGTCAGGAGAATTACATCCTATTACTCCAGCATTAATGCTTACTATATTTTTATTGATATTTTTCAACTCATCTGGAATGAATGATAATTTTTCATGTATCTCTGTTAAAGAATCTCTATAGTATGTTTCATTGTATTCATAGTTCTGAAAAATGAGTTCATTTTTTGTTGTAAACAGCTTTGTCTTTGCCCAAAGAAAAACATCACCATCATAGTGTTGAAAAGGTGCCGTTGCAATACTATAAGCATGTATCTTTCCAAGTGCCCAAGATTTAGAGAATGAAGTGTCAATTTTATCTAATTCTATGATTACGTTTTCATAGGTTAAACCTAAAATGTCAACTAATAGTGTTTTGGCATATTTGTCACATATCAACGAGACGTTATTATAGTAAAATTTAAGCTTATAAAAGCTGTAGGCTAGTGATAAATAATACAATTCGGGTGTGTACCAGCCACCATTAAAGCGTTGATTACCTGTAAGGAAACCCTCCTTTTCGCTCACTAGTGCTGGCTTAAGCCATAAGCTTTGGTAAATCTCTGTTTTCATATTTTAAGTTGAATCAATTCAAGCCAATCTGTGCATGTAATCTCTCCTTCTAAATATTGCACCGCAATCCCTAAACCGGACAAGCCTTGTAATAGTCCAATATCTGAAGCTGATGATTCATACTTTTTATAAAGGTCATAGCTTATATTAAGCCAATATTGTGATTTATCATAATACCTAGTAACCTTAGTTATTTGGTATATCTGATAATAAATTAATGCTACGCCAGCAGTACCATGGCAAATAAATGGATCGTCAATACCAATATTATCATTAATGTTTAAATCACAAGTTCTATCAACAATATCTATTGCAATGGCTTCTACATTTTTATTATTAGTTTGCCTAGAGTATATTAAAAGTGAAAAGGCGATACCTAAATCGTTATGGCACCAAGATAGCCTCTTAACATTAAATTGATTATAAAGGGCAAAACTTGGAAATTGCAACTTATGATTATCTTGCCTTATGTTAATTATATGTTTGTAGAGATTATTTGATATGTCAATTAATTTATTTCTAACAAATTCGTTTTTTATTTGGTTATAATATCTTATGATGAATTGTAACTTACCTGCCCAACCGTGAGCTAATCCTGTATTCAGAAAATAACGTTCTTTATAACTGAGTTCCTTTTGACCTTCATTTTTTTGAAAACTTTCAATTAGAAGATTTAGTTCTGTACTAAACTGCATTAGCAACTTATAGGCTATATTCAAATATAACTTATCTTTCGTGATAATGTAGTTTCCAAAAACACCGCCAATTAAATCAAGCTTGAGGTTTGAATTCGAGGTTTTAAGCTTACCTGAAAAATATGTCTCCAATCTATCATCTTTTTCTATCAGCATATTTCCGCTTAGTTTTAAATATAAAAAGTAGAAACCTCCAAGCCCATCATGTAAAGAAACTGATACTTCCTTATTTATAATTATACTTGAAATGGCATCAGTGTATACTTGAATGCATTTGTCAACATATTTTTTATTGTTAGTTGAATAGTATCTATACAGATAATACAAACAAACGCCCCATAATTGATATAATTCTTGTGGGCTATTCCCGTCTGTTTTGCACTCTAGCTCATTTTCCAGTAGAAATAAAAGTGATGTAAGATTTGATTCTTTTTCCAATATTATAAAGTATTTTTTAGAATTTAGTCATAGCATTCTTCCGTTTTTGTGCGAATAGGGTTTATATATCGTTATACTCTAATTGAATTCGAAAATTGATTTCTTCTTTTTCGTTTGTTCATTTGCTATTTGCTCATAATCAATGCCCATTGCATTTTCAAAGGTTTTTAGTCTTACCCCAGGTTTAATTCCGCTGTTATAGAGTATTTTTATACATGCTAAATCTAGCGGGCCATATACACTATCGAGGCCATATCCATCTCTAAAAATGGTATTTTTTAATCTTTCCGAATCATTAAACAAACCCAAACTTTGTGTGAATTCTTGAAGTATTACTCCGTAAATATTAATCTGATCTTGTTTATCAATAAGTATAAAAATTTCAGCCCTTTTCAATACTGCCTTTTCAAGTTGTTTTATTATACAATAACCTGCTGTAGCATCTGAATATCTATTTTTACTAATCTTTTTTAAATCATTACTCTTACAGAAATTGACAATGAGGTTGGCATTAAAATCTTTGTTACCAACCTCAATAATTTTATTGTAGAGTAAAACTTTATTAAGAGTATCTACCATTTTGCTCAGGAAAAGGGCTTGGGATTCTGTTGGAGTACCTATAACTTGGTAAGTAATTGTATCAGAATCAAACTTTTTGACACTTGCGGTATTACCTCCTTCATCTTCAAAACCTATTTCAGAGAAAAAATAAATCTCGTCAAACGTAAAGTTCTTATTGATGTAATCAATCGTCTGCTGTTCAATTTCAACAGAATCCCACCCATATGTTTTGTATTCATCATACAAAATACGAATAGCTATATACAGAGCGATGTATATAATGACATACACAACGGCAAGTACAATTTTTTTAAAAAAAGAATTCGTTTGCAAGGTTATGTTTAAACGTTTTTATCTACAATTTTAACAAAGCTAATTAATAAGGTTTTATGCAAATGTACTGCCCTCCGTGCGATACTGCTGTATTATCAAGGGTAGCGCCACCATTTCTACCAACCCATTGTGATTTGTCCTCCATCTTTATGTAAACATTTGGATCACATCTCCAATAAGAGGTATCTTTACCCTCTTCAAAAAGAATATTAGTAGAAATAGCAACAGCAACTTCAACTGTGTATTTAATAGTTTGAGCGCATGCTTGAGAACTTCCCGTTCCACCATGTACTTGGTTAAGTTGCATTTCATCCAACACTGCAATTGTCTCTTTGTTCAATTCCAATTTTAGTTTTTTAGATTTCATTTCTCTTTGCGGTTTATACATCAAAACCTGCTAAAAAATTTAGGTTAAAACAATAATAAAGTTTAATAATTCTCAATTAACTTTTATGCGCATTGAAGCTAATCATGAATTTATAACACAATCATAAAACTATTACAGTACTTGATTATTAGTAATTATTCTATGTTTTAAATAAAAATAGAAAAAGTTCTATTGCACAATATGCAGGACATAACTAATTGTGTTCTGAAATTTGAATTCATGAAAACATCAACCATTATTTATGATAGCTGTCTTGATATCCAATTACTAAAATGTTGGATAGAAAACAGTAAGGATTATAAAATAGTCAGTCTTTATTACAGCAGTATTGAAGTTATTCATAACATTCAATAAATTAATTCAATCGGATATTTGTTTGATTGAACTGTAATAAACTGTTAGTTGGTATAATAAAGTGGTTCTTGTTTGGTAACATCATATAAGGTGGTTAATCGCAATTGATAATACGCTTGCCAATATGCAGCTATGGCATTGAGGTAATTTTGATTGGCTTGTATTTGTTGGTTTTGAGCAAGCAATAAATCATTGTAGGTTATTTTACCTGCTTGATATTTGTTCATACTAATTTGGTACCTGCGTTGGGCTATACTATCTGCTAATTGTGAGTTTTGTATTTGAATAATACTAACACGAAAGGTTTGCATCATCTTCATTAAATCATTCATTACACGTTGCTCTAATTGTTGCCTTTGTAATTGTAAATTTTGTTGTTGATAATTTACTATTTTTAGATTTGCATTATTAGCACCCGATGTAAATATTGGCATACTAATTCCTAAAGTAGCATTACGCTGAGTTAATACATTTTCATAGGCGTTATTAAAAGTGGAAGCTGATTGATTACTTCCATAACCAGCCGTTAAATTTAGGTTTGGTAATCTACTTAACTTTGCTCGTTTAACATCTGCAATATGCTGAAATTGCTTTACTCGCAGTTGTTCATATTCCGGATTATTGTTCTTATACTGTTCAAATAAAAGATTATTGTTGATGTTATCAATGACTGCTGCAGTAAGATTATTTGGCGTGCTTACAACTAATGTAATTAAGGTATTAGTTGGCAAATTTAATAAATTACAAAATTTCATACGAAGTAACTCTGCATTCATTTCTGCTTGCTGTAACGCGGTTGTATTATTTATTTGTTCTAACTGTATTTGTAGATATTCTTCTTCTCCAATACTTCCCAATTTTAATTTTAATTTTGAGTTATTGAATAAAGTATCGGTTCTTAATTTGGTAAGTTTTAACAACATTATTTGTTGTTGCATTTGCAATAAACTATTAAACTGAGTGCACACTTCTACAGCAATTGCTTCTTGATCTTTAACAAATACTTTAGAGCTAATTAACAAACTCATTTGTGCAACCTTTACATTAAAAGCAGTTTCATTAAACCGAAATAAAGGTTGGCTTAACCCTAACACAAAAGGTTGGGTATTAAAGTTGCTGGTTCTATCGCCTGTTAACCTATCAAATCTATTGATATTACTGCTAGCAGTAAAAGTACCACCTGTAGCAGCAATTTTTTGGGTAAGGCTAATACCGGTAGAACTATACGCTTGCTCCACGGTAGTAAACTTAATGGTACCATCAGGTTGGGTTACGCTAGTAATACTATTGGTATATCCCGGCAGGTTTGCATTTAAGTTAACCTGTGGAAACAACTGCGCGCGTTGTAATCTGTATGTTTGATAGGCGACCTCACTATTGTTTTTGTTAATGGCGGCTTTAATGCTTTGTGTTTGCGCAAGTGCAATGGCTTGCTGCAGGGTTAGTGCAGTTTGCGAAAATGCAAAACATGGAACTAATAGTGCTAACCATTTCGTTAGCATAAGTGTAACAATGCGATTATATTGGTTAATTCGCTTTTGCATATTTTGCTTTAGCTAATGAAGAGGTGTAATATTTCTTAAGTATTTGATAAATCATAAACTCCTCGAAGCGTTGGTTTGAATTGAAAATGCGATTGACAAACATGTGTATATAACTCGGTATTAATTCATCGATGGGTTTGCCATTTTTCGCTTGTTGAATATTTTTTGCCAAAGGTTGTAGTTGTTGCTTCTGCTTTTTGTAAATCGTTAGTACAGCATTAAAAAAATTGTCATTTAAATTCTCAGGAATTACCCCATTATTTAATCTTTCAATAAAAGCAGAGTTGCTTCTGTAAATGTCTTTTATCTTATCTCGAAGCATATGTGACTGTTGAAGTTCAAACTCCGTTGCAAATACATCCGCACTTTGTTCAATTAAGATTAATCGTTTTTCGATGTTATATCCAAACGCATCAAACATATTAATTACACCAAGTAAACCAACTAAATATCGGTGAGTTTGCAGTTGGTCTGTTTTAATTAACTTTAAGAGTCTCAAAGTAGTTTGTGAATTGATATGAAAGACTGATTCTGAGAAGTCCATTGTTTCATGACCATATCGTTCCAATTCACGTTGGTAAGTATCTGTCTGTACCTTCCAGATTATACCTTTATTTACAAGTCCTGCTAGCTCTTTTCTAATAACTTTATTTAAAGTGATAAAATCAGTTGTTTGAGTTAGTTGAAATCGTAAACGAAGATGATTCTTAGGATCGGTGTAGCGTATAAAAAACCATTTCCTTATTACACCTTCTTTCTTCAGTTTATTAGTGATGCTTTCAATTTGTTGAATGAGTACTTTGTCTCCTGTTTTGGTTCCGGTATATAGTTTAAAATACACCCATTCGCTATATGGTTCAAAAATTCGTTGTACTCTGGCTTGTATAGTTTGTTTTTTGTTGCTTACACTTTTTATCCCTTCTCTGTTATTAGCTTGTTTTACAAATGGTATAATAATTTCATTTGTGTAACCATTCCCGTTTTCATCTTTAACTAATAAGTTATCTTCATTAAATAAGCACTCGGTGAGTTTTACAGTAGTATATTTTTTTGCGACATCCAATAGAATGTCGATGCATAATTGATTTGTTAAATCCAATAACAATTCATTATCGCCTTCACTCAAAAATACCTTTTCGTATAAGTTGTATTCTTTAATCAAATCAGCAAACATGGTATGTCGTTGTTCAGGTTTTGATTTTTGTATAGCTAGTAATTTTATCGATTGTACATTCCAATATGCAGGTGAAAGTATGATGTTTCTATAGGTAACTCTCGGTAAAAACTTTTCTCCACCTAAAAAACTCCAATTCCAAGCAAAATATCCTTTAATACCTTGATGCTGCAAATCAGACAAAAAATGATAAATAGGTAAGCCCATTGCTGAATAATTGTGTGCATTTGCCATGCGCGGTATTACTTCCTTATTTAGTCGCTTTGAACGTAATATAACCTTATCATTTTTAACACTTACCATCAAGTCATTCACTTGTATTTGCTGTTCATATGGCAAGGTGCTAATAGCTAAGTAAGGTATTTCGAATTTGCGATAATGTGGGCGTGTTAAAATATTACCCAAACGCCCTTCTGAAATATGAACGATTTCGGCAAATATTTTATCGGGTTGTAAGGCTTCTTCTTTCTTTGCTATGTCAATACACAAATTGGCTATGCTTTTATCTAGATGACCAAATCTACCGAGCAATATGGTAGCATTATTACTCATGCCTCCCCAAACTATTTTGGTTACTTCACCATCTTGCAATAGTTCGCCCATAAACGCCATACTATTAGGCAAGGGATGATTGGGTGTTTTAAACTGTTTAATGTCTTCATCAGTAATGGCAATTGTAGTTAGGTTTTCCTTTTGTGCTTTAAGGTATAAATCAAACCTAAACTTTGAGTGTACATCCCACAGCATATTATTTTTATTACTGCTGCGGTATTCGGTTTCACTTACAGCATTTTTATAGTTAATTCCAATATCGGTATCTAATAATTCAAGCAATGGAATTTCGGCTTCTTCATATCGTTCGTAATAGGCACGTTTAAATTTGGCAAGTGTACTTTGGCTTTCATCAAATGCACTTAATCTATTCAATACCTCGGCTGCTTCTAATACCTGATTGGGAATTTCTTGATTAACACTCGATTGAATAGGCTCTTTAAGTGTATCAACCTGGATAAATTTACTTTCGTTAATGGCTGTAGTAAAGTAGGATGCTAATACCTCTTTTATTTTCGCCGTCTTGTTTATAATTGACTCTTTTGAAGCTAAAATTGTGTTAACCTCGGTTGGCAAATTTTCATATTGCTTAAACTGACTGAGCTTATTAAATAATACAGTTTGGTATTCCTCACCACTTACATTTGGGTATAATTCATTAACCAACACCTGGCTTGTAATAAGTTCTTTAAGGTATTGTGTTGCTTCTGCTTTATCAAAACCAAATTCAGTGATAATGTTTATACATTGATTATGGCTCAGTCCATTTGAGCTTTGTTTAATAAGTTTACTTAGTACCACATTATCATCAATGTTTACCAAATGAAAAACAGTACGAGAATTAAGCGTTCTAAACTCATGATACCGCCACTTTTTGCCTACTAAATACAAACTGGTATTGGGATAATAAATCAGTTCTTCAATCAGTGTTTCATCCTTACATAAATCATGATATACATTTACCAAATAATCCATATCTAAACGCAAGCTGGGTTTTGGAGTAGAAGATATTGTTACAAGGGTTGCTGAACTATTTATTGGTGAAGTATGAAGCCCGGCAAACAAGCCATAAGGTGTGCAGCGCGTGCAGGCTCGAGTATGGTATTTTAAAAGGCTTTTGATGAATTTTTCATCTTGTTTCTCAACGAATTTTACTTTTTGTAGCTGTTGATAGAGTACAGATGATGCAATGAAAAGTGCATTACTTAAAATTGGTCTTTCAAAAGTTTCTTCGGAAGTTGAGTTATTGATTTGTGAGAATTGCAAAAGTGGAGTGCGTATAATCACTCCTTTAATATCATATTGACTTTTCATTGGATTAACTTAATAACAAGCATTCATCCCAATCTGATAAATCAGGGTATAATATCGTTAAATACGTTAGACCTACTCCAGTTATTCCATCTAAGAGTGCATAAGATGAAGTAAAACTGCCCTTACCTTCAGAATTTGGATTATAAAATTGGTATCGTTCTAATGTAATTTTGTCAGTTGCTTTTTTGAGAGTTGAATTTATCCAGTATTCTGTGGCAAAAAGAAAATTCTCACTTTTAGGAACTAAAAGCCGAACTTTGTTAAATAGGTAAGCAGCCCCTGCCGTACCATGACAAAATCCTGCATCAAAAATCATACATTCTAATAAATTCCTTCTATCGGAGTTAAGAGTTAATCCATTTATAGAAAATTTTTCAAGTCCAAAATCCTCAATGATACTAGCTGTTTTTAGTAAAGTATAAAGAACTCCTAAGTCTCCATAGCACCATGCCAAGCGACCTTTTTCCATTCTATCTGTTTCAACCCATTTTAAGTGTGGAAATAAGGCCCCATCTATTTCATAATTAAGCAAATTAGAAAACATGAATTGCTTTGCAAGTTTTATTAGAGAAATACTTTTTTCTACCTCATAATTTGATTGAGCACACTTTGATAGAAAATAAATGACTCCTGCATATCCATGAGCCAATCCAAAATCGAATACGTACTCTCCTGTTCTATGCATTTTTCTCTTTAAATCGAACACACCACTCTTACAAAAGGCTTCTAAATAATTAATTAATGGAGATACTCTTTCTGGTTGTTTTCTTTTGATAAAATATAGTCCTATACTAATTGCTCCATTCAGCATATCGTATTCATTCTGATAAAGTAATCTTCTTAAATCAAGAAATAAAACATAATCAATTTGGCTTAACACATCCTCAATATCTTCAAGGAGTTCTTTTTCTTCAAGATGCAATATTAGCCAACCCCAGCCTGCAAGGCCCACTGAGAACATCCCATCAACTTTATCGTTTTCAATAATCAGCGATGTTTTTTCTAATATTTCGCTCAGTTTATCTCTGAATATTGACTCCTTATTTGCAAGATAATTTGTAGCCATCATTAAGGCTATACCAGATAAACCATTATAAAGACCTAACTGTTGTCTATTAACATCAACAGACAATAATATTTTGTTTATTACATTGAGCTCTTCGCGCACTTTTGCAAGTATATCGGAATTAAGATTCATTAATTTAGAAATTATTATTCTGATTTAATTTTAAATGGAGTAGATCCATTTGATGGATTAATAAAAATGATTGCATTGTAGTTCTTTTCTATGAAGGACTTTTTATAATGAATTGTAATAAAATACTTATTTAGTTTACTGTCAAAAATGAGAGTAGCTGCCCTTATTCGAAGCTTTTTATATAGTAGCTTTTGACTCTTAATAGTCTTATTCTTAAGGTCATTTATATCAAAAAAAAATGTATTGTATTCCAACCTACTTAAAATAAAGCTGAGCGAAGAATTAGAATTATCTAAGGGGATGTCTAAATAATTAACCTCTTTTATCATCTTATTGTAAAATCCAATTTTACCTTGACAAGTATGAAGCCCTATTGAATAGTAGCTTTTATCAAATTCATTTGAAAGATAATAACCCAATGGATAATATTTAGCTAAATTTAATGTCTTCGTAATGTGTTCGTTGTGCGCCCATAAAATTGCCTTCTTATTAAATTTTTTGTATGACTGGATTACGTTTTGCGCCATAAATTCGTCCCTCAGTTTACTTTTCTTAAAATCATCAATTTCTTGATTCAACTTTAAACATTGACCTAATAAGTTTACTAGTCTTTTATAATTTTCGTTTGAATCAACATCAGAGAAGTCTAAGCTGTTAAGTTCATTAATAAGCAAAGTATCCCTCACATAAGAATGGATATATTTAAACTTAGAAAAAGAATCCAAATAATTTTTCGAGTTTACTGATAGCATATTGGACTTAAAATAATACTTGTTCAATTGTTTAATTATATTTGAGGACCATTGTACATCTATGCCGCAGAAAAGCACCTTGTTATCTTCAGTATTTTGCGAATTATAAATCCTTAACCATTCGACTAATTGTAACATTTCATTAGTCATCCATGCAGCAGTACCTAATTCAAATAATACAGTTTTTCCACTACCGACTCCTTTCGTGATATAGTTATTAATACTTTCAGTGCCAGAAACATCTGCTTCAATAAAAAGTATTTTATAATTTAGATGAATTACACAGTATTTAATAATATCAGTTTTTATTTTAAAAAATTCTGAAGTACCATGGGTTTCTTCACCTAACGCCAAAATTTTATTATTCTCCAATATCTTTGAGAGATAGCTATATTGTTCATAATCATTCAGTTTTACCGGTGTAACTAATTTACTTAATTCGCCAAAATTTGAACGCTGCGCAAAGGAGAATACATTGATGAATAGACTGAACACAAAATACAATGTTTTATGCATAAAATATCGTTCTAAATGTCAAAAACCTAATCATTATAATAAATTAATGACTAGATTTTTGACAATCTGAATCAACCAAAGAAATTATTACCCAGCTGTACCATCAATGACAGGATTGGTGCGGTCGTCAAATCTAGGCATAAAATCCGTAGGAATTATTTCACCTCTAAAAGTATCTCTTTCTCCCGCTAAAACATACCTACCGTTTCGTGGCATACAAGAATCTGTGTCTTCAGATGTGCAACAAAGTGGATGGCCTAAAGTGTAACCAGTAGGTGGGGGACAGCAACTACTTTGGCAATGGCCAAAACTGGTTGTCCACATCAACCCACCTTCAATGGCTGACATTTCAACATTGTTTAATTCTACAATAGTCTCTTTGTTCAATTGTAATTTTATCTTTTTTGGTTTCATATTATTTCGCGGTTTATACATCAAAACCTGCCAAAAACTTTAGTAAAATAAAAATATTGTTTTTTGTATTTGCCATTTAACCTTTATGCGCAATAGGGTCTATGGTAAATTCTATAAACAATATTATTCGTGAATTCCATTCTATTCAATAGAACTTATTCTATTAAAGAAAATAAATAGAATAAGTTCTATTGCCTTTTATGAAAAATTCAACTATTTCTGTATAACAATTTGTATTCATGAAAACATTAACCATTATTGATGATAGCCATCTTGATATCCAATTGCTAAAATGTTGGATAGAAAACAGCAAGGATTATAAAATAGTCAGTATTTATAACAGCAGTATTGAAGTTATCCATAACATTGTAGAAATTCAATCGGATATTTGTTTGATTGATGCCCACATGCCGCTTGTTGATGGTATAGATGTTATTACCCTCCTACTAAAAAAAGGTTATTCAGGTAAACCCATATTAATGAGCCACGCGTTCAATTATAAACACATGGTTGGAGCCTTGAATGGGGGCGCATTTGGGTACTGCCCAAAAGAAAAAAACGAATTATTTCAAATGCTTTCAAAGGTAATAGAAAGAAATAATGGCTTTGATGAAAAATTATTTGCGAATTGGGATAGTATCACTAAAATAAAACAATTATCCAAAAAGGATCAGGACCCTAAATTTGAATTGCTTAACTCAAACCATTTGAAAATTTTGTCGTATAGCTGTCAAGGTTTAACTACCACAGAGATTGCCGATGCAATGAAACTAAAAAAACATACTATTGAGCAATACAGAGCTAACATGCTTCAAATATTGGGGTTTAGTACCATGCCTCAAGCAACTGCTTGGGCTATTGCCAATCACTTGGTTAAACATGGTGAAGTTTACACATTTAACCTAGGCATAAACACAGATATTTAATGACATTCCCTTTCTACCACCAACTAGGCTTAAAAGATTGCGGACCCGCTTGCCTTAAAATGATTGCGCAATTTTTCGGAAGAAATTATTCGATAGATTATTTAAGAGAACGGAGCCACATCATAAAAACTGGAGTAAGTATGCTCGGCATCAGTGAAGCAGCCGAAGCGATAGGATTTAAAACAATTGGTGTTAAAATAGATATAGATAAATTAAAAGAAATCGCAACGAGCCACCCAAGCATTTTGCACTGGGATAATAACCATTTCGTGGTATTGTATGATTATAAACGCAAGTGGTTTGGTGATCACAAATTTTGTATAGCCGATCCGGCAAAAGAATTATTACAGCTAACAGAAAAAGAATTGATTGAACATTGGGCAATAAAATCAAACAAAAATACAATGCACCATGCACTCGCAGTTGATTCTCGAACTGACGATAACATCAATCATGAAACCTCGAACCAACCCCAAGGTTATGCCTTAGTATTAGAACCTACTCCAGAATTTTTTAGTCGTGAACAAAATGATGGTGAACAAAAAAAATTAGGCATTAATTACCTGTTACATTACTTCAAACCTTACAAAAGTTATTTTGTGCAGTTGGCTATGGGCATGTTGCTTAGCAGCATAATAACACTTGCCAGCCCCATGCTTACCCAAGCCATGATAGATAAGGGCGTAAACATGCATAATCAAAGCATGATCCGGTTGGTTCTATTGGCACAGTTGGCGGTTTTTGTTGGTAGTATTCTTATTCAGTTTATTCAAACTAAAATTCTCATGCATCTTGGCACACGCATGAATGTAGGTATGGTATCTGATTTTTTTTATAAATTATTCAACCTCAATATTCCATTTTTTGACAGCCATGTAACCGGAGACATCATGCAACGTATTGGCGACCATAAACGTATTGAAGGTTTGTTAACAGTAAGTTCTTTAGGTACCATCTTTTCATTGCTTAATATGAGCATTTTGGTGGTTATGCTTGGCGGTTACCATCCCGGCATTTTGCTTATCTTTTCTGTAGGCGCAGTTTTAGGTTTTGTGTGGACATATTTGTTCTTATCATGGCGTAAAAAAATAGACTATAAAATGTTTCACCTAGGCAGTAAAGAAAACAGCAAGGTGATTGAAATGTTAGAAGGGATTCAAGAGATAAAAATAAACAACAGTGCCAAACAACACCGCTGGCAATGGGAGGAAATACAAGCAAACTTATACAAACAAAAAATTGTAAACTTAAATGTTGGTCAATTCCAAAGTATTGGTGGTAGCATGTTGGGGCAAGCCACTAGCATATTAATTAGTTTTACATCGGCCACGGCAGTTATAAATGGTGATTTAAGTTTGGGTGGCATGTTTGCTATTAATATGATTATTGGACAATTAAATTCACCCATTCAACAATTGTATGGTTTGGTAAACTCGCTACAACAAGCCAGAATTGGTATGGATAGAATTGGTGATGTGGTATTGCAAAAAGATGAAACAGATACCACTTTAAATTTATTAAATGACATACCGGAACAAGAACCTATTATACTTGAAAATGTAAGTTTTGTATATGGAAGTGAGAGATTAACACCGGTTCTTGATGATATAAACTTTACCATACAATCAGGAAAAATAACAGCTATTGTTGGCGCAAGTGGAAGTGGTAAAACAACTTTATTAAAATTGTTGATGAAATTTTACGACCCGAAAAAAGGAAATATCTTTTTAGGTTCAACCCATTTTAAAAATCTTCATCACGGACATTGGAGGGATAGATGCGGGGTGGTGATGCAAGATGGAAGATTATTTAATACAACCATTGCAGAAAATATTGCTTCGGGTTTACCCGTAGATATGAGTAATATTATTAAGGCAGGTAAAATTGCCAATATTGATGATTTTATAAGCACACTACCAAATGGATACTTAACTGAAATCGGCAATGACGGTACACAGGTAAGCATGGGACAAAGGCAACGTATTTTATTAGCTAGAGCTGTATATAAAAACCCGAACTATTTATTTTTGGATGAAGCCACCAGCAGTTTGGATGCGAACAATGAGCGAAAAATCATGGACAATTTAAATGCCTTTTTTGAAGGGCGAACAGTTGTTGTTATTGCTCATAGATTAAGCACAGTGCAACATGCCGACCAAATTATTGTGATGGAGAATGGTAAAATTATGGAAATCGGCAATCATCAAACGCTTACTGCACATAGAGGAAAATATTATGAATTAGTAAAAAATCAATTAGAACTAGGAAATTAAAAATGAACGAAGACAAACTATATCAACACAACGAAAACATCAACTATTTACTTAGTCGTAAATTAAGTTTTGTATTAAGATATGGTATGTCGTTTTTATTCTTTATTGGTATTATTGTTTTGGTTGGATTATATTTTATCAAAACGCCCGATGTGCTTGAGGGCAAATTTACACTTACAAGCAGCAGCCCACCAAAGGCTTTGGTTGCAAAACTAAACGGTCGTATTATCAAAAAAAACATTCACGACCAAAGCACAGTAAAAAAAGGTGAAATATTATTGGTACTTGAAAGTGTAGCAGATTTAACAGAAGTTGAAGCTCTAGAATCTAAGCTAAATACCATCCAAACCTTACTTGACAGCAACTTGGTTGATAGCATTCCTTTTATTCATCCTTTATCGTTTCAAAATCTTGGAGAAGTACAACAATCATTCGAACAATTTAAAAGAAGTAGTAATGAACTATACCAAGCAATTTCAGATGGACAATACAGAAGAGAGAAAGATATTATCCTTAAAAGAAAGTCGAACCTGTTATTAACTCGACAGAATCTATGGCAACAAAAATTAATTTATGAACGTGAATATGATTTGGCTAATGAATCATGGGAATCCGACTCCCTATTAAATCAACAAAGAAGCATTACCAAAACAGAATTAAGGAGTGCAGAATCAACAAGACTACAAAGAAAATTAAACATCAATAACTTACAACAAAACTTAATTAACAATGAAAATACACTTAATGATATAGAGCAGCAACTGTTGGTACTTGAAAAATCAATACTTCAACAACAGCAAAATTATTTGCAGAGTTTTGCATTGCTAAGAAGTACTATTCAAGATTGGAAAAGTAAGTTTTTATTTATTGCACCTTTCAATGGCATTGTTTCTTTTCATAAAAACTTATATGAAGGTATTCAAATCCAAGCCGGTGAGCCTATACTTTATTTAATTTCAGACTCAACTAATTGGATTTGTGAAGTGCTAATTCCACAACAAAACTTCGGGAAAATAACTTTAAATCAAACATCAATTTTAAAATTTGACGGATATAATTTTGAGGAGTATGGTGTTATAAAAGGATTTGTAAAATCAATTTCGGCAACTCCACAAGAAATCAAAACCAATGATGGTTTGCTTAACCTATACTTGGTGCAAATTGGTTTAAACAATAACATGAAAACAACTTACCATAAACCAATACAACCTAGGTATGGCTTAACAGGAACCGCTACCATTACGTTGGATAATAAAAGTGTTTTAGAAAAATTATTTTTAGATAAATTTAAGGCACTATTTGTATTTCAATAAACATAAAATGATGCCAAATCATTTGTTAATTATTACTACTACCCTATCACAAAAGCCGATTTTTACATGGAGAACCAATAAAACTAATGAGGGCAACCCAAGAATTTCTAATATAAGCAAGCACTTATGCAAACTATAAGCTTTGCTTTGTTTTTTATTTGAATTTGCTGATTAGCTTTGCAATGCATGACAATTTCTTCTTACATTATAATTGCATTCTTTGGAGCGGCAGGTGGATTTTTGTCCGGCTTCTTAGGTGTTGGTGGTGGGATTTTATTTATTCCAGTACTGGATTATTACCTAAGGCAATTGGGGCTTCAATCTGATGAGTTAGTTAAAGCTATTCTGGCAAACTCACTTTTTACCATTATTTTTTCTTCATCCATGAGTTGTTACCAGCAATTTAAAGCCGGTAATTTTCATCCAAAAGAAATATTATTTACATCAAGTGCAGGTGTGGTAACAGCAATTATTACTACATGGTTAATTAAACAAGGTACTTGGTACAGCATTCAATTATTTACAATTTTTTTCGCTGTAATGCTTTTATTCATCGCTGCCCGAATGCTGTTTATTCCCTCCAACAAATCTATTAAAGCTGAATCAACGCAACCTGTTAAATATGCAAGTACAGGATTTTTTGCAGGCATCATCACAGCTATGAGTGGCTTAGGTGGAGGAGTTGTTATGACACCTGTATTTACTGATTGGATTGGTACCGACATGAAAAAAGCAAGTGCCATCTCTAATGGAGTAATTCCAATTTTTGCAGTTGCCATAGGTGCATTAAATTTAAATACAACCGTTATAACAAAAGTGTCCGATTGGCAAATGGGAACTGTTGTTTTTCCTGTTGTATTGCCGCTAATTATAGGATCCATGCTTTTAGCTCCTTTTGGGGTTGCCACTTCGCATAAGGTAAATAGTAATACAACTCGTAAAGTATTTGCGGTATTGGTATCCATTATTTTCTTTAAAACTATATTCCAACTATTTTTTACATGAAAAATAAATTACTATACATTGTTTTAATTTTCATTAGCCTTTTTCAGGTTAATTCACTTTTTGCTCAATTATTAAATCAGGCAGAACTAGAGCAAACTGCTCGTCAAGTAAAAAAACATATTAAATATTTAGCGGATGATAAATTGCAAGGTCGGTTAACCGGAACGAAAGGTGAAAAACTTGCCTATACATACATCATCAAACAATTTAAAAAAATTGGAATAACACCTAAAGGAGAGCAAGGATATTTACAGCCCTTTTCAACTAAGAAAAATTTAGCCAATCCACACGGACACGACCATGATTCGGGAGCAGTAATTATTACCGGACATAATGTTATCGGATATTTAAATCATGGAGCAAAATACACTGTGGTTATTGGTGCGCATTACGATCATTTAGGCTATAATGAATTCGGGCATAGTACTTACAAACCTGAATCAACAAATGAAAAACCACAAATACATAATGGTGCAGATGATAATGCCAGCGGAACCGCAGCATTAATTGAACTTGCTTCACAACTGAAAAATAAAAAGTACCAACAATATAATTATCTGTTTATAGCCTTTAGTGGTGAAGAAGAAGGTTTGTTAGGAAGTAATTATTTTACTAAACATCCTACCATTGATACTTCAACAATAGCTTTCATGATTAATATGGACATGGTAGGTCGCTTAGACACAACAAAAAACAGTTTTGCCATTAGTGGAACAGGCACAACGCCTAAGTGGAAAGAATGGATAAACAAAGTGAACAGTGATTTAAAAGTGAAAACAGATGATGCAGGAACTGGTGCCAGTGATCATACCTCATTTTATTACATTAATATACCTGCTTTACATTTTTTTACAGGTACCCATTACGATTATCACAAACCAAGTGATGACACTGAGAAAATTAACTTCACAGGAACAGTTAAAATTATTGATTACATCCTGCAATTAGTTATAATAAGCGATGCCGGTTCTAAACCATTATTTACACCAACATCGCAAGATTCGAGCATGAAAGTAAGTTTTAAGGTAACACTTGGAATAATGCCCGATTATTTATTTGATGGTAAAGGGGTGAAAATTGATGGTGTAACACCAAATAAGCCGGCGGCTTTAGCAGGTATAAAACGAGGAGATATTTTATTGATGCTTGGAGGAAAAACTGTTGAAGATGTTAAAGTATACATGAAAATTTTACAACAGTATAAAAAAGGCGACCAAACAGAGGGTGTAATTTTAAGAAATACGGAAGAAATAAAAATAACTATTCAATTTTAAGTTGTTTGGATTGGTATTACCTTAGCTAAGGTATGTACTTTATACATTTTCCCATCGGAAACTGAAATACACATGGTATATGTTCTTAGTTTCTCTAACTTTTTCATAACAATTTTTGCTCTATTCGACATTTTAAACAAAGCTCCATAAGGCAATTCGTCAAGCGTAATGTAGTCTTTAACCTTATCATACTTCATTAAAATTTTGGTAAGATTCACATCAGCACTATGGGAATACTTCGGACTTTTCATGTGTTTAATTACTGCCAACTTTACATCATCAGGTAAGGCGCCATCCAAGAGTAAAAATGGTTTCATATTATTTCTAAACTCAGATTTCCATTCAGCACCATGATGGTCAACTTTATTGCCATGTTTTAAAAATGTAGTATGATGGGCTAGTTCATGGATAAAGGTTACTAAAAACTCATAAGGATTTAGGTTGTGGTTAACTGTTATCATATTACCTTTACCCATGTGTGGGTGGTAATCACCATACCTGTCGCGGCGCTCAACCTCAATATGCAAATGCAATTTATAATACATTATAAGCTCAGCGCTTAGCTCAACAACAGCAGGAGGTAAATATTTTTTTAATGCTTGTTGCAAACTAACTTTATGTTCTTGTTGTTTGGGTGTTATATTACCTAATATAAGCGATGAGTAAGTTTGACTCATGGGTTTATTTAAAACAAAATTGGTGATTTAAATTTCAAATATTAATTTTATAAACAATTAAAAGCCATAAAGGTTATGCACACAGCTAAATTGATTGAAAAAGAACAAATTCCATCATTAAAATTCAGTTCGTTTGAAGTATTAAACACTCCTGAAGAAAAATTGGAAAGAAGGGCAAATATTGAAAAAGCCATGTTAATCGGGAATAGTAGCAAGTCGAAAAGCAAAATATTTTTTATGACTGAAGAAGGACTAATGGAAGTAGAAACCACGGTGTGGGCTGCAACTGACGATTCGGTTACCTTGAAAGGTGGCGTAATAATTCCTTTGCACTGCATAACTAAAACAGAATTGATTTAAGTATGCTAAAAAGATTGCTTCTCTCCCACCTATTTCTAATTCCGTTTGTATCAGTAAAGGCCCAAGTTACAATTAAAATCACGTCAGTGCCGGTTGTAACTCCTCTTACAGATACACTTTACGCTGCCGGCACCTTCAACAATTGGAATCCAAAGGATGGAAATTTCGCCTTTCAAAAAATAAATAATCAATACGAATTAGCCATTCCGGCAGGTTCGGGTGAGGGCAAATTTAAAGTTACAAGGGGTAGTTGGGCCACAGTGGAAGGAAATGCGAGTGGGAACTTTATTCCTGACCGTTCTTTCACCTATCAAACTAACAAGGAATTATTTATTCAAGTTGCGGGATGGGAAGATTTTAAATCAGTTGGAAACAGCACTGCACTTCCTCAGGTACGCACCCTTTCCATTACGTATCCATACACAGGAATAGCCAGACGAATTTGGGTTTATTTACCACAAGATTATCAAGTACAACCTCAAAAAAAATACCCGGTAATGTATTTATTTGATGGTCAGAATATATTTGACCAAGCAACATCATTCAGCGGGGAATGGGGTGTTGATGAGACTTTAGTGGCGAGAGAAAATACAGGTAAATCAACTGCAATTATTGTTGCCATAAATCATGGCGATTCACGACGAATTGATGAATATAGTCCGTTTGTAAATCCAACCTACGGAGGAGGAAATGGTGAACAAACAGAAGATTTTCTGATTAATTATGTGAAACCACTTATTGATTCAACTTATCGCGTAGAAACAGAAAGGGCCTATACTGGTATCGGAGGAAGTTCGTTAGGTGCTCTAATTAGTTTATATATTGGCATTAAACACCAATCTGTTTTTAGCAAACTAATGTTGTTTTCACCTGCTATTTGGTTTAATCGTGACTCAATTTTGGCATTTATCACTAATGAAAAAATCAATCTCCCTTGTAAAGTTTCATTTGTAGCCGGAATTAATGAAAGCTCAACCATGTCAAGCGATATCAATTCCTTGTCTCTTCGCATGCAATCCAACCAAAGCGGAGGGTTAATTATTAACAACAACCTAAAACAGGATGGTGCACACAGTGAATGGTTTTGGAGAAGAGAGTTTGGGGAAGCATTTGGATGGTTGTATGAAGAGTTAAGCAGTGGTTTAACAAAAAACTCCGGCAATATAAGTACACGAGCAACTTATTATCCTAATCCAACCAACGGAATAATCCACTTGAAAGAAAGTTTTGAACGTGTGGAGATTTATGATTTAAAAGGGAGGTTGTTGAATACATTTTTAACTAATGAAAACCAAAGTCAACTCGACTTATCAAGTATTGAATCCGGAACTTACTACATACGATTTACAAATAAGGATAATATAACAACCGTTGGCACCATTATAATAAGCAAGCCATAGGCATAAGGTGTGCATAACTATAAAAGGTAAGAGTCTTATTAATTAAAACAAAAAACTACTTTGCATAAGTATGAACACAGCCTTAAATGATAAAAAGGTAATTTTTGGGTGGACCATGTATGATTGGGCAAACTCGGTTTTTTCACTAACAATTGCCACTGCTATTTTTCCTCCATACTACGAAGCGTTAAGCAAAAGTATTGCTATTAATGCCTCATCTGCTGAAGGTCCATATCTTATCAATTTACTGGGTTTTACTGTTAACAGCAGTTCGTTGTATTCTTATACCTTATCATTAGGTTTTTTATTAATTACTTTTATAAGTCCAATTTTATCTGGTATTGCTGATGCCATGGGTAATAAAAAAGCCTTCTTGAAATTTTTCTGTTACTTAGGGAGTATATCATGTATATTGATGTATTTTTTCACTGCTGAAAATTTAGTTTTAGGATTAGTTTTATTTGTACTTAGTTTAATTGGTTTTGGAGGAAGCATTGTTTTTTATAATGCCTTTTTACCTGAGATTGTAAGTGAAGATAAATTCGATAGAATTAGTGCGCGCGGTTTTAGCATGGGATATATCGGAAGCGTTATATTACTAATCTTGAATTTGATAAATATCTTATTTGTCGATAAAATTTATCCTGTCCAATCGTATGCAAATGAGCTCATACAATCAGGCATAGCAGATGTTGATGCCTTAGCCCAATCAAAAGAGTATTACAGTACACTAGCAACACGCTTATCCTTTGTTTCCGTTGGCATTTGGTGGGCAGGTTTTGCCCAAATAACTTTTCGTTTGGTTCCGGAAGTGAGGAGAAAGACCACTTTTACAGAACGTATGTTAAGAACGGGATATAATGAGCTTAAAGCGGTTTGGAAGGAAATCAACGAGCAAAATACACATAATAGGGTTAAAAGATATTTGTGGGGATTTTTCTTTACAAGTATGGGCCTACAAACAGTAATGTATGTAGCTACTTTATTTGGCTCGCAAGAACTAAAGTTAAAAACACCAAACCTAATTGCTACCGTTTTAATTATTCAACTTATAGCCATTTTAGGCGCATGGTGTTTTGCACGTATCAGCGAAAAAATCGGGAATATTTATACCTTACTTATCATGATTGTTATTTGGATGGCTATCTGTGGAATTGCTTATCAAATAAGACAAGAGAATGCTTTTTATGCTTTGGCGGCATTAGTAGGTTTTGTTATGGGTGGAATCCAATCTATGTTTAGAAGCACCTTTGCGAAAATAATACCTGACCAAACGCCTAACCATGCAAGCTATTTCAGTTTTTATGATGTATCAGAGAAGTTTGCTATTGTAATAGGGACATTTAGCTATGGATTAATTGCCGAATTAACAGGAAGTATGAGAGACAGTATAATTGCCTTAGCACTTTATTTTGTGCTAGGATTTTTGTTTATTGTACGCATCAAAAACTTCAAAACTTTTCATCCGTAACATGAAAATTGATTTATTTATTCCATGCTATATTGATCAGATCAGCCCTTCAACTGCATTTAATACCATCAAGGTTTTAGAAAAAGCAGGTTGTCAGGTAAATTATAATGTGGAACAAACCTGTTGCGGACAAGCAGCTTTTAATGCAGGACATTGGGATGAAGCCAGAGAAGTTGGTGTAAAATTTTTAAGTGAGTCAAACGCAAACCGATATATGGTTAGTCCGGGTGGAAGCTGTGTATCCATGATTAGAAATTCGTATGATGCTTTATATCAAAACTCTTCACACCACAATAAATTTCGACAACTACAAAAAAATATTTTTGAGTTAAGTGAGTTTTTAGTTGATGTTTTAAAAATTACTGAACTTGGAAGCATGCTTACCGCAAAGGTTACCTATATGGACGCTTGCCAAGCATTACAGGAATGTAAAATTAAAGAACAACCTCGGTTGTTATTAGAAAAAGTTGCAGGACTTCAATTGGTTGAATTGAAGCACGACACTTGCTGTGGTTTTGGTGGAAGTTTCAGCATAAAAAATGAGGCTATCAGTGTTGCTATGGGTGAACAAAAAATTACCGAAGCCATTCAAACCGGAGCTGAATATATTGTTAGTACTGACTTTGGATGTTTGATGCATTTAGATAGCATCATTAAACAAAAAAATTACAGCATAAAAACCTTGCACCTTGCCGATTTGTTGGCAATGGGATTATAAATATACCATTGGAACTTGAATGGAATATATTCGCATCATCTCTGGCATTAACAGGAATATTTAATGCGTTTATTGCTATTATAGTATTGCAAAAAACCGGTGGCGCAACAAAATGGTTTGGCGCACTCATGCTTAGTGTTTCAATATGGGCATGCACATATGCAATTGAATTAGCTTCTTTAAATTTACCATCAATGCTGTGGTGTATAAAAGTAGAATATATTGGAATTGCTTTTATACCGGCTTGCTGGATCATTTTTGTAATTAAATTTATCGGTAACGACCATTGGTTAAATGCTAAAAAGTATATCCTCATTTTCTGCCAACCGATAATTACACTCATTTTGGTTTGGACCAATGCTATGCACCACTTGCATTATGCCGAGGTGGGATTTAACACAGAGGGACCGTTTCCATTATTGGCATTTAAACCCGGGATTTGGTATCATATACATACAGTATTTTTTTACAGCATGTTGGCCATTGGCAACTATTTATTATTAAGAGCTTATTCGAAAGAAAACAACTTATACAATACACAATATAAAGTAATAGTTGCGGCATCCTTTATTCCATGGATTACTAATATGATGTATTTAATTGGTTGGCGTCCTTACGAAATTATTGACCTTACTCCGTATGCATTCATATTCACTGCCATAATTATTGGTTTAGGATTTATTAGATACAACTTATTTATGTTATTACCTATAGCTCGCGAGCGTATAGTTGAAACAATGGTTGATGGTATTTTAATTACTGATAAACATTTTCTCGTAATTGATATTAATAGTTCGATGCGAACAATTTTATTTAATATGGGTAAAGCTTTTAAACCCGGCTCACCAATAGAAGAATTATTTCAGTCGGCGCCTGAAATTAAACAGTGGTTAACCTCCAACTCAAACTTAAACATTGAATTCACTTATCATAATACCATATTTGAAATACATAAAAATCATCTTAAAAATCCCGATCAAAGTACCAAAGGATACACTTATATTTTTAAGGATATTACAGTTATTAAGCATGCAACTGAACAATTGCGCAATCAAGCCAGCCAACTAAAAGCATTAAATGAACAAAAGGATAAACTATTTTCGATTATTGCGCATGATTTAAGGAGTCCGCTGGCCGGTTTAGTTTCCTTATTAACACTTAATCGAAATCAAAAATTAGACCCGGAAAAGTTTAATAAATTTATAGATATGTTATCTAAAGATGTGATGTATACTTCATCTTTATTAGATAATTTATTGCAATGGGCGGGTAGTCAACTTAAAGGTACAAACTTATTTATTGAACCCTTTTTACTTAAGCCATTATTATTGGGCGAACTTTCACATTTAGGACAATTAGCGAATTTGAAAAATATTTCAATAAAAGATACTACACCTGATTCATTAGTAATTGAAGCAGATAAAGAAATGTTGAGGGTTGTTTTTAGAAATATAATTTCAAACGCTATCAAATTTTCGTATGAAGGGGGAGAAATTATTATAGGATATACAAAACAAGATTCATGGCATATATTTACCATAACTGATTTTGGTGTAGGAATTGAAAGTGAAAAGGCAGCGCAACTTTTCAGCTACAAAACCCTAAGTACTCGAGGAACAAGTAATGAAAAAGGAACGGGAATAGGCTTATTATTATGCTATGAATTGATTACTCAACATGGCGGAAAAATTGAGGTTAAAAGTAGTTACGGAAAAGGCACTACGTTTGAGTTTGCGCTACCCATTAAATAACTTTAAATAGCAACAATGATTATAGATGCAAATAGATTAAAAAAATTTACCGCCAATATTTTTATGGCGTGTGGTATTAATGAAAATGAGGCATTACAAGCGGCAGATGTATTAATACGTGCAGATTTAAGAGGTATAGATTCACACGGAGTTGCTCGTTTAAGCGGATATGTTAGGTTAATTGAAAAAAATCGGGTTAACATAAAACCAGATATGAAGATTATTCATGAAACACCTGCTACAGCAACACTTGATGCCGACTTAGGGCTAGGCCTTATTAGTGCGCAAACCGGTATGCAAATAGCAATACAAAAGGCCAAACAATGTGGAACCGGAATGGTGGCTATACAAAACTCAAATCATTTTGGAATAGCTGCCTATCATGCCATGTTAGCCTTAGAACATGATATGATAGGTATGGCATTAACAAATGCCAGTCCGCTGGTTGCACCAACCCACAGCAAACAACGAATGTTAGGAACCAACCCTATTTGTTATGCTTTTCCTGCGGGCAAATATCAGCCTTTGGTTGTTGATTTAGCTACATCAACTGCTGCAAACGGAAAATTAGAAATTGCCCAACGAGCTGGCAAAACTGTTCCAAAAGGATGGATTATTGACAAGGATGGCAAGGATACCAATGACCCAAGTGCATTGCAATCAGGTGGAATATTATTACCATTAGGAAGTGGCGATAGCATGGCCGGACATAAAGGATTTGGCTTAAGTGCTATTGTTGATGTGTTAAGTGCAGTATTGAGTGGTGCGAATTATGGACCTTGGGTGCCACCATTTGTTGCATTTCTCGACCCTATAGAAAACCAACCAGGAAGAGGCATAGGACATTTCGTAGCTGCCATGAGAGTGGATGCATTTCGTAAGGTTGATGAGTTTAAAAATCACATGGACAATTGGATTGCTACCTTTAAACAAGCAGCTCGTGTTGATGAAAATATACCTGTAATTATTCCGGGTGAGCCTGAATTTGAGCAAGAAAAATTAAGGTCGGTGCAAGGCATACCATTAAACTCAAAAGTAGTAGAGGATTTACAATCATTATCATTACAATTAGGCATTCCCTTATAACATGGAAAAACAGGAGATAATTCTAGCATCAAAATCACCGCGCAGGCAAGAACTTATAAAAGGCTTGGGGCTAAACTATACGGTGGTTACATTTGAGGTTGACGAAACCTTTCCTGCTCATTTAATGGCCGGAGAAATTGCAGGATTTTTAGCAGAAAAAAAAGCAAATGCATATCCTCATCAACTTAAACCAAACGAAATTTTAGTTACAGCCGATACAATTGTTTGGATTAATAATCATGTATTAAATAAACCGCAAAATGAAAGTGAAGCTTATGACATGTTATCGGAATTATGTGGCACAACGCATGAAGTGTATACAGGAGTTTCAATAAAAAACATGTTTCATCAAATCACTTTTATTGAAAAAAGTGTAGTTAGTGTTAAAGCCATAAGTGATGATGAGATTAGATTTTACATCCAACAATATAAACCCTATGATAAAGCAGGTGCTTATGGTATTCAAGATTGGTTTGGATATGTTGCGGTGCAAAGCATAACGGGTTGCTTTTATAATGTAATGGGGTTGCCTGTTTCTTCTTTATATCAACAAATAAAAAACTTAACTAAACAACACACCCTCTTTTAGTGAATAATCAGAACAAATAATTCGTTTAATCTGAAACTGCTCTACGGCAAATTGCATTAACAATGCTGCAACCGTAATCATCTCAACACGAAAAGATACCATACCTTTTAATTTTTCACGTTGGGCTTGGGTACCTGTTTTCATAATTTCTACAAACACATCAAAATCTTCGCGTCGTATTTCATAAGCATGTTTGCTTAATGAAAGCGGGATAACTGCGAGGTCATTAATCACTACATCCAATAATGTTTCGAAAGAACCGGCAGCTCCAATAAAAATCTGTGGATTATATTTTTCACAAGCCTCTACTGCCGGTTTCAACTTTTCGGTGAGGTATGCAGTAAGTGCCTCAACTTCACTAGAGCTAATTGGATTTTCGTGATGAAATAAATCAATTAATCTGGCTGCACCGATTTCGAAACTTTGTTTCCATAATATGTTTTGTTGTTTCCCAATTATTAGCTCAACACTTCCACCACCAATATCCATAACCAGTACAGTTTCGTCGGGGAATTTAAATGAATGATTAACTCCCCGGTAAATAAACCCGGCTTCTACATCACCTGAAATGGCTTGTATAGGTATTCCAAACTGACGGTGTGCTTCTTCAATAAACTGATTACCATTACTTGCATTTCTAATGGCAGAAGTGGCGAATGCTTGAATATCCTTAACCTGAAAACGTTCGATATACTTTGCAAATTCATGTAAGGCTGTTAATCCTCTTCTAAAAGCGTCGCTAGTAATTTCACCATTGTTAATTCCTCCTTTACCTAACTTAACAGGGATTTGCATTTTATAATACTCATGTAAAGTATTTGCTTTAACTTCGGCGATATATAGGTGAAAGGTATTTGTACCTAAATCAATAATTGCTTTCAACAAAAAATCTTTTTTCGCAAAATAAAACATTCAATGCTATTGATAAGCATTTTAAAACAATTTAAAATTCAAATCTTGTTTTTCATTTTTAGTTGAACGCTTAGTTTTAGGCAGTAGAGCCTGATCATTCTTCCGTGATGAAAGTTTATTCAATATAAGTTGGCCTTCTTCTTTTGCTATTTTAGTTTTTTTAACAGCCCATAAATGTGTTGAGGCATGATTAGCACTTAATTTCAAATCAACAATCGGAAATGGATAATCTTTTCCTATTACACATTTATACATTTTTTGCTCTATTTCAGTCATCAACCAAGGTTGAAACAATGCAGGTGTAGGCACTAAACTTAATTCAGGAATCCATTCTTTAATAAATGCACCATCCGGGTCGTGATCAATACTTTGTTTTATTGGATTATACGTGCGAATGATATGCACCCCCATGGTACCGGCTTGCATTTGAAATTGAGGATAGTGAATGCAAGGCTCATAATCCAAAAATTGTTTAGCTAAAAAAACTGCTCCTTTTTTCCAATCAAGCCATAAATTATGAGTTAAAAAACTAACCAACATGGCGCGCATTCTAAAATTAATATAACCTGTTCGTTTTACGCAACGCATACATGCATCCACTAATGGGTATCCTGTTTTACCTTCACACCAAGCCTCAAAATAAGTTTGATTCCATTCAGTTCTAACATCATCAAAAGCTTTATTTAAGTTTTGATTTTCTACTTCACATGCAGTTTCAAATTTTTGTATAAAATGGCAATGCCATTGTAATCGCGACATCCAAAAGGAAACCATTCGTTTATTATTTTTTACCGGATGATTTGCAATAGCGTGAATCACTTCGCGCATACTGATATTTCCCCATGCCAAGTAAGGAGATAACCTGCTGCAACCGGTTCGGCTTTGTTTAGGTTTAGAAATTTGTTTCATATACTGATAAATTCTTTCGTTTAAGAAAGAATCTAACAACTTCCGGGCTTCGGTTGAACCTCCAATCTGAAAATCGGGATGCGAGTGTTTTATTTCTTCAGGAATAAGGTTTCTAGCATTAATCTTTGCTGCTTCTATGGTTTTTATACGATTCCAATTAATAACAGAAATTGGTTCTTGCAGGTAAGATAATCGTTGTTCGTCCCATTGCTCCCTATTCTTGCGGCCACGTTGTATTGCATCACGCTGAAATTCGGTAAACTTAACGTGATGTTGTTTGCAAAAAGAAGCCACAGCCTTATCCCTATCGAAAGTAATCTTCACACCAATTTCTTGATGAGCGTATATATTAACGATTTTAAATTCTTTTTGTAATTCTTCTAAAACAGGAATTACTTCACCGTAAGTAATGGTAAGGTGTTGATTTAAATGATTAAGCTTTTGTTCAATATCCATTAAACTTTGCCATACAAAACGCCAATGCCTGATATCGCCGTCGGGAGCATTAATTAAGCTTGGCTCAAACACGTACAATAGTATAACGGGCAAGGGACTTAGAGATGCATTAAATAAAGGTTGGTGATCCGTTAAGCGCAGATCTCTTTTTAACCAAACGATATTTACAGCTTGTTTCACTTTTAACTAAACACTTAAGGTTAAAGAGTGTTTAACAGATATGTCACAATTAAATGCACAGGAAATAGACCGAATTATTGAGATGGCTTGGGAAGACAGAACACCGTTTGAAGCCATAAAGTATCAGTTTGGGTTAAGCGAATCGGAAGTTGTTAATTTAATGCGTAACCAACTAAAACCCTCGAGCTGGCGATTATGGCGCAAAAGGGTTAACCAAGGTGTTTCACAAAAGCACTTGCATAAACGTAATCCGGAAATTGAAAGGTTTAAATGTTCGTTACAACGACAAATAACTTTAAACAAAATAAGTAAGAGGCGATGAAAGGAGTGAAAAAACAGCACCTTCCCCAAAAGATTTGTGTTGTATGCGAGCGTCCATTTACTTGGAGAAAGAAGTGGGAAAAAGTATGGGATGAAGTAAAATATTGTAGCGATAAATGCAGAAAAAAAAACTAGCCCTGTTGTTCAACATAAATATCAGGTAAGTTTCGGCCTAATCCGTCATAATCCAATCCATAACCCAAAACAAACTTAGAAGGAATTTCAAATCCTACATAATCAGGCTGAATATCCACTTTTAACGAATCGCGCTTAAATAAAAGAGTAACAACCTGTATTGAAGCCGGAGATTGCTCTTTAACTTGTTGTAAGATATGTTGCATACTTAAACCGGTATCAATAATATCTTCAACAATAATAACATGACGATTGGTAATACTTTCGGTAAATCCAATCAGTTGTTTAACCATTCCTGTTGATGTTGTTCCTTGATAACTGGAAATTTTCGTAAACGAAATTTCACTTTGAAATTTGACCGACCTCACTAAATCAGCAGCTAAAATAAAAGCGCCATTTAATACGGCTAAAAACAAAGGATTTTTATCGTGATACTTCACAGTTAAGGAATCAGCAATTTGTGATACCCTGCTTTTAATTTCTTCTTCCGAAATAAAGGGCTGAAAATTTCGGTCATGAACTTTGATGATTGACATTATTGTTGTTTACTTGTGGTTTGAATTTTCAAATATATGAGCAAGGCTGTTGATTTTAAATGTAATTTATGTGGAAATAATAAAGCCAAACAAATTCCCTTTAGATATGAGTTTAAAGGTAGGTATTTATGGTTGTATGAATGTAATGCCTGTAAGCTCAGGTCAATTTGGCCTCAACCCAATAGCCATGAAATTGCAGAAATGTATGCTGCTAACTATTTTACGGAAGCTGATTCGGCTACCCACCACATGAACACAGATTATTTGGCTTTGTTAAATTCAGGTAATTATGCTGATGGCGTTGCATATATGCAAACTTACACAACCGGCGGAAATATTTTGGAAATTGGATGTGCTACCGGAAATTTTTTATACGCTTTAAAACAAGCAGGATATTCAGTAAAGGGCATTGAATTATCAGATTTTGCAGTACAATACGCAAAGGAGCATTTTAATATTTCGCTTATAAATCGCCCATTCGACGAAGAGTTGTTAGGAAAAGAAATTTTCCCAAAAGAATTTGATGTTGTAGTAATGGGTGATGTGTTAGAACATTTCACAAATCCGACATCGGCCATGCGTTTGGTTCAAACTATTTTAAAGCCGGGTGGCGTGGCCATTATACATTTACCGGGGACATTAAATTTAATATCCAGCAAAATTGCATTTTTAGTTTATCGTTTAATTGGTTCACAAAAAACCATGCATATACCTCCTTACCATTTAACTGAGTTTAATGAAAAAACCATCAGAAAAATGTGTGCAGTTGCCGGTTTTAGTAAGGTTATCGTTAAGCACGACATTAAACATCCTAACGAAATTCCTTTGAGAGGGAGTTGGTTAGAAAACTTAATCAAAAAGTGGCTACAATATCCAAATTACTTTTTAACTAAACGGTTTGGTGTAGCAGGCGACCGTATTACTGTTGAAGCATATCGCTAATGAAAAATCCAAGAATCATTTCAGTTATTTCTTTCCCTTTTTTGCCTGCCACCACAGGCGGAACTATATGCACAGCCGGATTATTAAAAGAATTAGCTGAGGTAACAGAGGTAACTGCATTTACGGTTGAACCCTATCAACCGGGATTTGAAACACAAACCGGGAAAACCGAAATGCACTATGTGATGCCATTTAAGGCTAGCAGGTATATTAACCTTCTTCTGTTTTTTAAGCTAAAAAAACTTGCAGCACAAAAACATGCGCAGTGGCTGTTATTCGAACAACCTTGGTTTGCTTGGTTAATTTTTTTATGCAAATGGCTAACCCCATATAAAATTGTAATCAGGAGTCACAACATCGAATACCTTCGTTTTAGAAGTTTAAGAAAATGGTATTGGCAAATATTATATATGTATGAAAAATGGGCATATAAAAATGCCGATGTAATGATTTTTTTAACTGAAGAAGACAGGCAAATTGCCATACACGAATTTGACTTAAAGCCTGAAAAAACAGCAGTAATACCTTATGGAGTAAGTTTAGATGCCATACCTGAAAGTACTGCATCTGGTGCAATAAAACACAGAATTGGTTTAGCTAAAAACGACTGTATGATTTTGTATTATGCGACCATGAGCTATAAGCCAAATTATGATGGGGTGGTTGATGTGGTGAATCACGTTCTACCTTTACTTCGTGAAAAATCTATTAAGTTTAAATTGGTTGTATGTGGCAAAAATTTACCCTCGGAGATTAAAGATGTTTTATTAACCTTAGATGATGTAATTTATGAAGGCTTTGTTGATGACTTACATGCGTATATTGATGAAGCTGATGTAATTTTAAATCCAATTTTGAGTGGAGGTGGAATTAAAACTAAAGCTATTGATGGCTTGGCCAGAAACAAAATTGTAGTAAGCACAGTTACCGGCGCCGCAGGAATTATTCCGGAAGTTTGCGGTAAAAATTTATTGGTTTCACCTGATGGCAACTGGACTGATTTTGCACAAAACATAATAGCAGCCAATAATATTACAGCCAATATTCCAGGTCAATTTTATGAAGTATATGGTTGGAAATCTATTGTGAGCAGATTTATGAAATTGCTCGCATAAAAAAAGCCTTGCAGTGTAAACTTCAAGGCTTTTATATTAGATAAATATTCTTCTACATTTCATCCGGTTGAATTAAATCAACGATGCGTTGAAAGTCGGCTTGCGACCTGAATGTTATTTTTATACTTCCCCTTCCTTTATCATCTGCCTTAATGCTAATTTTAGAATTAAAACGTTCCGACAATTGGTGTTGTACTTGTTGAAAGGCTTCTGTTTTTGGGGCTTTAGCAGCAGGCTTTGATGGTTTAACCTCAGCCTTTTGTTGTTCTTCTCTAACTAAATTTTCTACATGACGAACACTAAGTTCATTAGCTAACATTTGCTCAAGCATCCACTCCTGCTTTTTGGCATCATCTATATTAATAATTGCACGGGCATGTCCCATGGTTATTTTTCCCTCTTTAAGTGCCAATTGAACACTATCAGGAAGTTTTAACAAGCGTAAATAATTGGTTACCGTGCTCCTGTTTTTACCAACACGATCGCCAACCTCATCTTGTTTTAAACTGCATTCTTCCATCAATCGTTTGTAACTAAGTGCAATTTCAATCGGATTTAGTTCTTCGCGCTGAATATTCTCAATCAATGCCATTTCAAGCATTTCTTGGTCATTAGCCACACGTATATAGGCAGGGATTTTTGATAATCCGGCCAAAATACTGGCTCGTGTTCTACGTTCACCGGAAATAATTTGGTACATATCATAACCCATTTTCCTAACAGTAATAGGTTGAATTACGCCATGTACTTTAATTGATTCTGCTAGTTCTTGCAATGCAGTTTCCTCAAATTCAGTTCGCGGTTGAAATGGATTTGCTTGTATTTGACTGATTAAAATTTCACTAGTTGAATTAGCCGGTTTAGCTTCAGGTGCCGTATTTGTTATATCTGTATTTGCATTCTCTAACAAGGCACTCAATCCTCTGCCCAATGCATTTTTACGTGGATTACTCATTGTTTTACTCATTATTTATTTGATTAATTTAACTGCGATGATTCCATCATATTGATTTTAGTAAGTCCATTTTTATTCAACAATTCCTTGGCCAGGTTTAAATAGTTGATGGTACCTTTACATTCAGCATCGTATGCTATAACCGGTTTACCAAAACTTGGAGCCTCACTTAATCTTGTATTTCGTTGAATGATGGTATCAAACACCATTTGCTGGAAATGCATTTTCACTTCTTCAACCACTTGGTTACTCAAGCGCAAACGCATATCATACATGGTTAATAATAATCCCTCAATTTGTAATTCAGGGTTCAAACTGCTTTGAACAATTTTGATGGTATTTAATAATTTACCTAATCCTTCTAAGGCAAAATATTCGCATTGCACAGGAATAATAACACTGTCGCTTGCAGTTAAGGCATTTGTAGTTATAAGACCTAATGATGGAGAACAATCAATGATAATAAAATCATAATTCTTTTTGATTGGCTCAATCGCATGGCGCATAACACGCTCGCGGTTAGGAATATTAATTAACTCGATTTCGGCACCAACTAAATCAATATTTGAAGGCAACAAATCCAAAAAGTCAACCTCTGTTTTACAAATAGATTCTTTTGCTGAACTATCATTAATCATCACTTCATATAAACCGTTTTGAACATTTTTGGGATCAAAACCTAAGTGTGAAGTAGTGTTGGCCTGTGGATCGGCATCTACAACTAATGTTTTATATTCTAATACTGCAAGACTAGCCGCAAGATTTACTGCTGTGGTGGTTTTACCTACACCACCTTTTTGATTAACTACTGAAATTATTTTTCCCATGTCTGAAATGCTTTTCTTATTTGTGCTATTATTTTATTTGTTATAAAGTTATGGTTTTACCTATTGCCGGTATGCTAAGGTTTTTATTATGTTGTTTGAAATATTCATCAACTTCCCGGTGATTAATTTTTATGAAACCGAAGGTATCGAAATGCATGGCAATGATATTGTTACACTTAATCCAGTCAGAAGCTACACAAGCATCCTGATATCCCATCGTGAAATTATCACCAATTGGTAATACTGCATGATTAATATTAAATCGTGAACCTAAAATTTCCATATCTTTAGTTAGCGCAGTATCTCCTGAGTAATACAGTACTTTTTTGTCGCTTTCAATCACAAAACCTGCCGCCGTGCCCCCATAGGTTCCATCAGGTAATGAGCTTGAATGAGCGGCATAAACCATATGAACGGTTCCAAAATCAAATACCCACCTTCCCCCTAAATTCATCGGATGTGTTTTGGTAATGCCATGTTTGTTTAACCATGCGTGAATTTCCCAACTACATACCACCGTGGCACCTGTTTGATTAGCCAATTCAATTAAATCTTCGGTATGGTCGAAATGCCCGTGTGAAACCAAGATAAAATCGGCTTTAATAGAGTTAAAATCAATTTCAGATGCCAACTCATTATTCTTTATAAATGGGTCGAACACTATATTCTTACCGCCTGTTTGCAGTAAAAATGAGGAATGACCGTAATAAGTTAATTGCATGTATGTTTGTTTTAATGGTATCAAAGAAAAGGTTTAGTTTGTGGAACATATATACAACCTTATTGTATAGTATCAACAGGGGTGTTGAAATTTTTACTCCTTATTTTTTAAGTAGTTAAGTATAATTTTTAGCGTGAAACGAATTACCATTTTTCTCAATTATCAACATTCAATTGCTTTATTTCTATTAGATTTGGGACCTGAAAATTCTACATGAAAGAACCTTACCACCTTAAAAGTTTGATTATACTGCTTATTGCCTTAATGGTTTGTTACAGTGGTATGCTTATAATAAAAACAGTTCCTGATGGAGATGAAACCATTAGCTATTTATGTGCGGCAGGAAACCAAAATACTTATGAAAAGGTATTAACACACGAACTATTATATAACCAATTGCTTCCTGTTGATTCACTTCAGGCCTTATTTCAACCCAAACAAAAATTGTTTCAAAGCATTAGCCAAGGACTGGTTGAAAGCGATATTCATCCTCCATTATACTTTTGGTTATTACATCTGCTTTTATTGTCGGGTATTCCATTAATGCTGGCGGGGCTTTTGCTTAATTTCATATTTCATGCAGGTACATTAACTATATGGTTTTGGTATTTGAAAAAGAAAAACATCCCTCCATCAATAGGATTCGTAATGTTGATTATGCTAATATTTAGTTCGGCGATTGCTGATACAGCTTTTGTAGCACGACAGTATATGCTGTTATTATTTTTATTCAGTGGATTTTATATCACATGGAATCTTATTTTAACAAAACCAAACTTGGGTTTATGGATAGTTTACATCTTATTCATAACCTTTGGAATGCTTACTCATTATTTGTTTTGGTATGTATTACCTTTCACTTTATTATACAGTGTTTGGCAACAATCAGTAAAACAAAGCATTTACCTTACCTTTTGTTTAGTTATTGCCTTTTTATTGTTCTACGCCATTCATCCTGATTTTTGGATTCAATTTAATGCACAACAAACACGGGCACAACCTTATCAAACCAAACAACTACTCGAACGATTTTTAAAAATAATTTTATCCTTTATTCAATTATTCTTTCCAGTTTGGTGGATAAAAGAGGGGGTGAAAAATATTTTTGCTATCATAGGGTTGGTATGGATTGTTGCAGTAATTGTGTTTTTAAAAAGTAAAATCAAAAAAATTCGCATCCATTTAGCTTTTTTCAATAAACCGGAATTAGCCATGCTTATGTATTTGCTTGGTTTACATATTTTACCTTACCTGTTATTTTTTACACCTTATCACGCCACAGGAAGGTATTATTGGGTAATGTCCATGCCATTAATTTTTCTAATAACCGCTAAATGTATAAGCGAGATTAAGTTTATTCCTAAACTACTTTTATTATTGGTTAGTTTAAGTGTTTGGTTTGCAGATACTCATCAAAAGGAGCAACAAAAACAGGAGTTTGCTGATAGTTTGGAAGCATATAAAGAAATAACGGTAACCACTTTAAACCGGAGAGGATTTTTAAGGTTTGTGCCTATGATTAATAACAAGCTGATTTTATTAGCGGAACATCCAATGCAACCTAAAAATAAGCAATTATGGATTACTGATGAGTTTACATTAAAACACCTTCCTTTTACACCAGTGGATATAAAAACTTATAGTTTTAGTGATGGTGTTACCTTGTATAGAATAATTACCCCTTAATCCTTCTTCTTTTTAATTCATTAGTAATTAAAGTTAATTCTCGCCCTGCTTGTCCTTTTACCGATGTATTTTCAGCAGCTCTTCTAAATAAATAAGGCAGCACAGATTTTACCGGGCCGTAAGGTAAATATTTAGCTACATTATAGCCTGCGTCCGACAAATTAAAGCTAATGTGATCGCTCATGCCATACAATTGAGAAAAATATATTCTTTTATCGTTTGGTGAAATACCATATTGCTGCATTAGTTTGGTTAATAACATGCTACTATGCTCATTATGCGAGCCTGCACAAATGGAAATGCGCTCGATATGTTGTAAACAAAACTTTAAAGCCTCATCATAATCCCTGTCGCTCGAAGCTTTATCAGGTTGAATTGGACTTTTATATCCCATTTGATCGGCCCTAAGTCTTTCTTTCTCCATATAAGCACCACGCACCAGTTTCACGCCGTAATAATAATGATATTGTTCAGCGTGCGCATAACTTTCTTTCAAATATTGGAGTCGGTCGTGGCGATACAATTGAATAGTATTGTACACAATACACGATTGTTTATTAAACTCCATCATCATCTCTTGTACAATTGCATCAATGGCATCTTGTATCCAACTTTCTTCTGCATCTATAAATAATCGAACTTGGTTAGCATAAGCTAGTTTACATATTTCGTAAATGCGATTTTTCACCCTTGCAAATTCCGATTCTTCTGCTGCAGTTAATGATTCATTTGCATTTACTTTAGCCAATAAATCAAACCTGGCTAGGCCGGTTACCTTGAATACACAAAACGGAATTTGCGAATTCCCTTTTGCTTTGTTAATTGTGGCAATTGTTTCCTGTTTTGTAGCTTCGAAGTTTTCCTCTTTCTCCTCTCCTTCAACACTATAATCTAAAATTGTACCTACGCCCTTACTATACAAACGGTTCATGGTATGTTCACACTCATCCATACTTTCGCCACCACAAAACTGTTTAAAAACTGTTTTTTTGATGATGCCTTTAACCGGAAGTCCGGAATTAAATGCAAAATTAACCAGTGGTGGACCAACTTTAACTAACCAATTATAGCCAATGGCTTTAAATAAAAAATAAGATTGCTTTAACTCGGCGTTGGTTTTAAGTTTAAAAGCCAATTCAGTATTGTCAAAACTTAGAGAAGTAGAATTATTTTGCATCTTTGTTTGCGCAGTTTTTAAAATCAAATTATTAATTTAACCGAAAATACAGCAAATTTGTTCGCGCAAAAATAGAATTACGATTGCTATTTTTGTCATATCAGCCAAATTTAATCTATACTTGAAAGAATACAACTTAAAAGATTATTCGATTTACTTAGGAAATGAAGTTTTTGATGTGTTGTTGGAACAACTCATTGAAAAGTCGTATTCTCAAGTATTTATACTGGTTGATGAGGAAAGTGAACGACATTGTTTACCTTCCTTACAACGAACACTGTTCGACACAAAGGTGATAAAAATCAAAAGTGGCGAAGCGCACAAAAATATTCAAACCACCCAATTCATTTGGAACGAATTAATTAAGAGTGAAGCAGATAAACATGCGGTAATGATTAATTTAGGTGGTGGTGTGATTGGCGACATTGGAGGATTTGCAGCATCTACCTATAAACGTGGAATTGACTTTATAAATGTACCAACTACACTATTGGCAATGGTTGACAGCAGTATTGGCGGTAAATTAGGTATTGATTATGCTGATGTTAAGAATTCTATTGGGATGATAAAAAATCCGGCAGGTGTGTATATTAATCCTATTTTCTTAACAACACTTCCCGAGCGAGAACTAAGAAATGGCTTTGCTGAAATGATTAAACATGGTTTAATTGCCGATGAAGATTATTGGTCAAAAATATTAAACGTGCAGCGTATCAGTGTTGAAGAAATAGTTCCTCTTATATCCGGGTCTTTAAAAATTAAAATGCAAATTGTAAAAAAAGATCCGGAAGAAAAAAGCACACGAAAACTATTAAACTATGGGCATACAATCGGACATGCCATAGAAGCATATTCATTGATAAAAGATAAACATCCTTTAAAACATGGCGAATGTATTGCCATTGGAATGATTTGTGAAAGTTATCTATCAAAAGAATTCAGCGGACTTTCGGGCAGGGAATTACGTGCCGTAACCGAGGTTATTTCTAAACATTATCAGAAATATTCACTACGTAATATTTTATCACCTGAGTTAATTAAATTTATGCGTCAGGATAAAAAAAACACTTTGCATCAAATTAATTTTACTTTGCTTAAACGCATTGGAAAAGCAGGAATTGATTATACATGCAGTGATCAACAAATTTCGTTGGCATTAAATTATTACGACTCTTTATGAGCGTTGTTCGTATTTCTCATCCAACCAAAATACTTAAAGGAAACATCCAGCTACCCGCTTCAAAAAGCATTAGCAACCGCTTGTTAATTTTACAGCAAATTGTTCCTTATATGTTAAGCATTAATAATTTATCAAGCGCTTCCGATACTAAAATAATGAAGAAGGCCTGCAAGATCAAAACCGGAACAGTTAATATTAACAATGCAGGTACATGCATGCGCTTTTTAACTGCCTTATATGCAGCAATAGAAGGCAGCGACATCATTTTACATGGAGATGAGCGAATGCATGAACGCCCTGTTGCTCCTTTAGTTGATGCATTGGTTACATTAGGAGCCGATATTGATTATATTGACAAAATTGGTTTTCCTCCACTACGTATAAAAGGTAAAAAACTTAAAGGCGGCATAGTTTCAGTTGATTCATCGTACAGCAGTCAGTTTGTATCTGCATTAATGATGATTGCACCATTATTAGAACAAGGAATTGTAATTAATGATATATCCCAATTGGTTTCAAAACCTTATGTACATTTAACTGCTGATTTGATGAGGGCTTGTGGCTTTGATGTAGTTGTTCAAACAGACTTGGTTATCAAACCCGGATGCAAGCGACTTTCTCAACTTGAAATAGATGTAGAGGGCGATTGGAGTGCAAGCGCATTTTGGTATGTGATGGCTTCATTAAGTAATGAATCAGAATTGATATTGGAACCTTTGCAGGCTAACTCTGAACAAGGCGATAAAGAAATTGCCAACTATATGCTAAGGTTTGGTGTTGATACACATTACGCCGAAAATCAAGTTCAATTAACACGAAACAATCACTACCTCAAAAAGGCCATTTATAATATGCAAGACTTTCCTGATTTAGTTCCTGCAATGGCGGTATTATTTTGCGCACTTCAAATTGAGGCTACATTTACGCATGTTGGTCATTTACAACTGAAAGAAACCAAACGTTTAAGTGCTTTGTGTAATGAATTAGAAAAATGTGGTTATGATATATCACATCAATCAGATACCCTAATCATAAAACCAACACTAAACGAAATTACCTTACCGGATGCTCCATTCGAAACTTACGGCGACCACAGAATGGCTATGAGTTTGAGTGCTTTGAGTTTAGTATTTCCGTATGTTGACATTCGTAATCCTGATGTGGTTAGTAAATCATACCCTCATTATTGGGATGATATGATTAGAGCAGGATTTGATGTGCAAACAATCAGCTAAATGCCTAACAAAGCCAATTCAGGATATTCAAATGGCATGATAGCTTCAGGTGAATTTCCCGGAGCTTGTTTACCTTTTAATTTTTTAACCGTGTGCGCTAAAAGTTGATCGGAATAAGGCTTTAATAAAGGATTAATCAATGACGAATCTTGCTCATCAATTGAGGTTTGCAGCCAAATATCTTGCTCACTTTTGTTTAAAATCACCGGCATACGTGCTTCTTCCAAACCCGGCTTCACGTGTATTTTTTTCAATAACGGGTTGGCAACCGTAGTAACAATGGTGCAGGTTTGGTAAAGCACTCCTGTTGATTGATCTACCCATTCATCCCATAACCCTGCAAATATTAATGGATCACCAAGAGGGTGCTTGATAAAAAATGGATAAGCTTGTTTGTTAAAGTGAAAATACTCAAAAAATCCATCAGCATAAACCAAACATCTTTTAAAGCGTGCCGATTGTTTAAAAGTAGGCTTAGTAAATATTGTTTCACCTCTTGCATTAATAGTTAACTGACTGCATGCGATGGCTTCATCCAATGATCTACTCCAAGAAGGGATTAATCCCCACGAAAATACTTGAGGCAAATATGGTTGATGGTTGGTAAATACCAATAACCCCGGATGAGCAAAACCATTAACTGTGTAGTAAGGATGTAATGAAGCTGATATTTTTTTCAATTCATCCTCAATTTGTTTGATGTATTCAGGGTCGTCGGCCCTATGTTGTGCATACTTTAATTTAGCAAGAGTAGCGCTTGCAATATCATAACACATACTTGCATCTGTTTAGTATTCAAGTATACAACATTTGATTGGCTCTTATGCTTTTCTAACAGCCCTTGATTGGCGTTCTAGCTTTTTGATTGATTGTTCGATATCTAAAATAGGAAATGGATAGTCCTTACCCAAAGTAAAACCGTAATGCTTTTGTTCGTTGGAGGTTAATTGATATGGATAGTTTATTTTAAATCCCGGAATATGTTGAAGTTCGGTTAACCAATGCCTCACATAATCGCCTTTCGAGTCATAATCCCCGGCTTGTTTAATACAATTAAAGTACCTAAAGCTTCTTGGATCATTACCAACACCTGCTATGTACGACCAGTTGCCATAATTACTGCATGGATCATAATCTAACAACTGCGATTCGAACCACATAGCCCCCCAAAGCCAATTTATATTTAGATTTTTCACCAGAAAAGAAGCTACATTTTGTCGCCCACGGTTGCTCATAAAACCTGAGGTTTTTAACTCACGCATATTGGCATCAATAAATGGAATACCGGTTTCGCCGTTACACCATTTATTAAATACTTCCCTATTGTCGTCATAGTCCACCAATACTTGTCGAACACCGTTTACATGAAACAATTTATTACCATGTTTTAAGGCTACAAATCGAAAATAATCACGCCATAACAATTCAAAAATCATCCAGTAAGTGCTGTCGTTAGCTGTATATTGGTCTTCGTATTTCTTTATTTCTTCGTAAACTTTACGTGCACTTAAACAACCTAAACTTAACCAAGGGGATAGTTTTGAACTATAATCAGCGCCCAATAAACCATTGCGTGTTTCTTTATACGTTTTAATTGCCCGCGATTCCCAAATAAAATGAGCCAATCTTTTTAAACCGGCTGTTTCGCCACCAACAAATAACATTACCGACTTTTCTGCACATGAAGTTACGTTTTGTTTTAACTCGGAGAATTCGGGAATTTCATGTTCAACTACTTCCGGTACCGGCGTAATAGAGGAAACCTGAAAAGTTTTTCTTACATCCGATTCCCTTTCCGTTTTTTTCCTAAAATCAGTAAACACATCCGGCAAATGTTTAACAGGAAATGGCAAATCTTCCAGATGAAACAACGTACTTCCCCAAAAGCCTGTAAATGGTATGGCAGCAGCAGCCAATTTTTTCTCTACTTGCTGTTCAACTTTTGTTTCCTCATCAGTAACCTCACGATGATAATACACCTCTTGTATTTTGTAGGTTTTGCAATATTCAGGTATAATATCTTCGGGTTGTCCGACTACCACTAATAATTTACCACCAAGTGCATTAATATTTTGTTTTAAATTTATTATGCTTTCATATAAAAATCGCATGCGTTGGTCCGACATCCTTTTAAAACCTAATGAGGTTGGCTGAAAATGTCTGTTATCAATGCAATAAACAGCCAATACCCTTCCTTTTTGTGCCGCTTTAAATAATGGCTCGTGGTCGTGCACGCGTAAATCATTCCTAAACCAAACTAAACGATTCATAACCTAATAACCGTTAGGTTTAAATTTGGTTTTAAAATCAGTTTTATTTTTCGGGATGCAGAAGGTTGTTGTATTTACTCATTTGCTAATATGAAAAATACGCTTGATATGAAGCCGGGCAGATAAAACCTTTATTAATTTTATCAACCTATGTATGCTGAATTGGCAATGGTTAATTCATCAAATATAATTTGAATCAACTAAACTATTTCGGGCTGAGATAAGCGGGATAAACAAGCCAAAACTCATAAAAACGAATGCCATAGAGGATAATCCACATTAAATACCGTAAAAGCGTAGATATTTAGCACAGACGGCATGCCGTTAACACACAAAAATGTATAGAACTTTGTAAGCAGAGATGATATTAACGGATTACCCTGTTTTAAAAGCCGGATTGTTGTATAAAAACAAGCATTTTGCCACTATTGTTCCTGCTTTGTTCAGGAAACATGAAGTGCATTATGTACGCAATAAAATAACAACCCCTGATGATGATTTTTTTCTGGTTGATTGTATACAACGTAATCAATCTAAAGCTGTTGTATTAATACATGGACTTGAGGGGAGTAGTGCCTCGCAATACATTAAAGGTTTTGCTAAACTATTTGCTGATAACGGATATGATGTACATGCCATTAATTTCAGAAGTTGTGGCGGTGAAATGAATAACAAGCTAACCTCATACCACAGTGGTTACACCGATGATTTAGCTTACTATTTGCAACTCATCAGTAAAAAGTATGCTCAACTATATGCCATTGGTTTTAGTTTAGGCGGCAATGCTTTATTAAAGTATTTATCCAACAAAAGTGTGGTGCCGGGTAATTTGGTGGCTGCTGCGGCTGTTTCGGTTCCGGTTGATTTAAAAGGTTCGGCGTTTGAACTCGACAAAGGAACCAACCGTATTTATATGCAACGATTTTTAAACTCACTATCGCAGAAAATTCTAAAAAAACACAAACAATTCCCTGGTCAACTCGACATAAAAGGATTACATAAAATAAAAAATTTTAAAGAATTTGATGATGCTTATACCGCACCAATTCACGGTTTTAAAGATGCTTATGATTACTGGGATAAATGTTCCAGTATATTTAGCTTAAACACCATTGATGTGCCAACGTTATTAATAAATGCTAAAAATGATCCGTTTTTAAATCCGGGTTGCTTCCCTTATGAAGAAATCGTAGACCATCCTTTTTTACATGGGATATTTACCTCACATGGAGGGCATGTAGGATTTATGATGAACAGCAAACAAAGTTGGCTGGAACCTGTAATTTTTAATTTCTTTGAAGACTAAAACTATCAGCGCAATGGCTATAAAAATATATGGAATAAAAAATTGTGACACCATGAAAAAAGCTTTCACGTGGTTAGATAATCATGGCATAGCATATACATTTCACGACTACAAAAAATTAGGGATTGATGAATCCACCATCAAGCAATGGTTACAAGAGTTCGATATTGATCAGTTAATAAATACAAAAGGAACTACTTTTAAGAAGCTTGATGAAGTATCACAAAAAGAAGCATTATCAAATCCCACCGGAATCAAACTTATGATGGCTTATACATCAATGATAAAAAGACCGATTGTTGTAGCAGGAAAAAGATTATTGTTAGGATTTGATGCTGCGAATTGGGAAAAAGAGTTAGGCTAGAACCGTAGCCAATATTTCGTGGCTTTTCATATTACTAAAACCGGAAATATGTTCGTTAAAATAAATTAAAATATCTTGAATCAACTGGCGGCGATGAACTCCTGCAATTTGCATTTCCCTTATTTCATTATATCCGGCAGGCAAACAAAGCATTAATAACTCGCTACTTACTAATGAAAACTGAAAGGGATTTTTATCATCATACCACTCAAACTGCCCATCCTTAAAATTAAATCCAAGTGTACCGGTTCCTACATTTTCAAATTTTGGTGCTATACCCATGAGCCTTGCTATTTGCAATAAAAAATATAAAGGTAAATTCGCTAAAGCTTGTTCATCTTCTTCATCTAACAGTTGAATAAATTGAAATAAAAACTCAAACAATTGTGAATCCGGATGATTTTCTTCTTTAACGGCTCTGTATATTACTTCGGCTATAAACATACCTATTGCACTTTTTGTCATTTGGAAGTGCAATTGTTTCAATTGTGGTTCGCAGCGCAATTCTTTAATGCGTTGTAAATTTTTATTTTGTTGATGATAGGCTTCCAGGTTTAACAAACTTAAAGGCAATAACTGTGAAGGTCGAATCGCACCTTTTTGTTTTCTCACCCCATTAATTAGATATGATTGCATGCCATAATGGTTTGTAAAGCACTTAACAATTACACTTGATTCGCTGTAATCAATTGACTTAATAATAATTGCTTTGCATTTAGTAAGCATGGTTGCAAGTTAAAAGAAGTAAACATAAAAAAACGTCGGTTTGTTGCCGACGTTTATGCTAATTAAGCTGTTAATTTAGCCCTTAAATTTTTATCTAATTCATCTAAAAATTCTTGAGTATATAAATAATGTTCGCCATGGTTTACTTTATTACCATGAATGCAAACAGCCAAATCTTTTGTCATTTTACCGCTTTCAACAGTTTCAACACAAACAGTTTCTAAAGTCTGACAAAAATTAATCAAGGCCTGATTACCATCCAGCTTGCCTCTAAATTCCAATCCGCGTGTCCATGCAAAAATTGATGCAATAGGATTTGTAGATGTTGGTTTGCCTGCTTGATGATCTCTAAAGTGACGAGTAACTGTTCCGTGAGCTGCTTCCGCCTCCATGGTTTTTCCATCCGGAGTTACGAGGGTGGAAGTCATTAAACCTAACGAGCCAAACCCTTGAGCTACTGTATCCGACTGCACATCACCATCGTAGTTTTTGCAAGCCCACACAAAATTACCATTCCATTTTAAGGCACTTGCCACCATATCATCAATTAATCTATGCTCATAAACAATGCCCTTCTCTATAAACTTTGCTTTATAATCGGCTTCATAAATTTCTTGAAAAATATCTTTAAACCTACCGTCGTACTTTTTTAAAATGGTATTTTTAGTTGATAAATAGAGTGGCCAACCTTTACCTAAAGCTTGGTTAAAACAAGCATGCGCAAAGCCTCTGATACTTTCATCGGTATTATACATTGCTAAAGCAACACCATCGTCTTTGTATTGATAAACTTCATGCTTAATGATTTCACCGTTTTCACCTTCAAATGTGATGGTTAGTTTGCCCTTTCCTTTAGTAACAAAATCAGTAGCACGATACTGGTCGCCAAACGCATGACGGCCTATACAAATTGGGGCAGTCCAATTTGGCACTAATCTTGGTACATTTTTACAAACAATAGGTTCGCGAAACACGGTGCCATCTAAAATATTTCTAATGGTTCCGTTAGGCGATTTCCACATTTGTTTTAGGTTAAATTCTTTTACACGTGCTTCATCAGGTGTGATTGTTGCGCATTTGATCCCAACATTATATTTTTTTATTGCCTCTGCAGCGTCAATTGTTACTTGATCATTTGTAGCATCCCTGTGTTCCATACCTAAGTCGTAATATTTAATATCAAGCTCTAAGTAAGGAAGTATCAATTTATCTTTAATAAACTTCCAAATAATACGGGTCATTTCATCGCCGTCTAATTCCACAACAGGATTCGCTACTTTAATTTTGTTCATAACAATAAATTTTAGGTCAATTTAAGGTGGCGCAAATATGGTAAAATGTTTGCATTTACATAACTGACATAGGACTTAATTAAGAGAAGTATTATCAACAAGCTATACACGTTCATATAAATCGCGAATAGCTACACTTGCAACCGCGCATCCAAATACAGCAGGCATATAACTGATAGTGCCCGGTGCCGATTTTTTATTACGCGCTCCTACAATGGTAACTCCTGCGTCAATTCCTGCTTCTTCGGGACTAAACACTACTTTAACACCTTTATAAATACCAAACTTATGAAGATACTTTCGGGTATATTTTGCTAAACGACAATTATAACTATCGGCAATATCTGCCACTTGCACTTGTGTAGGATCAACTTTATTTCCGGCTCCCATACTACTCACCAGTGGGATATTTCTATCCATACAAGCTTTTATGAAAAACACTTTAGGACTTAAAGTATCTATGCAATCAAGTGCATAATCAAATTTCCCTTCATCTAAAACCCTATGGGTTAAATCGTCTCTAAAGTACTCAGGAATAACAGTTAAATCTAAGTCTGGATTAATATCCAATAATCTTTTCGCAAGCACTTCAGTTTTTAGTACACCTTCGGTACTTGATAATGCCGGAATTTGTCGATTCCGGTTCGTTGCTTCTACAGTATCAGCATCAACGATTGTCATTTTACCCACTCCGGTTCGGGCAATCATTTCGGCCGCAATACCGCCTACTCCACCAAGGCCAACTACCAACACATTTGAATTCACCAATTTATGGAGTTTTGTTTCACCTAATAATAATTGGGTTCTGCCCATCCAAGGCTTAATCTCTTTATTCATTACGATTGTTATATTGTGCTTAGGTTTGCAAAATTACAAAACAGCTTCAACTTCAACTCATCAACTGAGATATCTTTTAATAATGCAGCACGTTGATAAATGTTTTCTATAGTGACGTCGGAATAACGATCGGTTTCAAGAAATAATTGCTCTAAAGGAATTTGAGCAAAAACATCTTGCCATGCCTCGTTAAAGATATGTTTACCTACGGAAAGGAAGGCCCCATGCTTAAGTAGTTCTTTTGCCAATTGTAAGTTCCCATTAAAACCATGAAAAATAAATGGCACTCTTACCTTTTTAATAATAGGTATAAAATCATTATAAGTACGTACAGCATGAATTATAACAGGCTTTTTAACCGCCCGTGCAATCATCAATTGGGCATTAAAATAAGAGAGTTGCAAGGATATAGGTATATTAATCGCCCTGTCTAATCCAATTTCACCTACTGCCCAAACCTTTGATTCGGTTACAATATCAGTTAAAAAATTTACAGCCTCTCGTTCCTTATATTTTGATAAATGCCAAGGATGAAGCCCGGCACAAATTAAATAAGGTAAAGTTTGAATGTTGATACCAATACCATACATCATATAATTACGAATCACAAACTCATTTGCTAACTGAGGTTTGCGATGCGAATGAATATTTATAAAATGCTCGGTTGTTGGTTGCAAGAAATATTATTATTGATGCTGTACCAATAATTTTTTAACAACAACTTGCCCTTTAACAGAAGTAATTCTTAATAAATACATACCTGTGGGCCAGTTAATAGTATGAAGTTCGTTACTGTTTAAAACAGTTTGAAAAACTTTGCCTGTCATATCCAGCACATCAATTTGTTGCGCAAGTAAACCCGTAATTTCAACCAAATGATTTGCCGGATTTGGATAAATTCCAATTTCCTCTGCAGTAAGTAATTCTTCATTACCTAAAGCAAAGTTTACCATAAAGTTTAATTCTATTGAACTACCGAAATCAAGACCAAAATTCCTGAGTACTCGAATAGGTGGCGGACTTACAATACGAAACATTCCATTGCCTTCTGATGAGGCAGCCCACCAACCTAGTCCATTATTTCCACTATCTTTAAATTTTAATTTATAGCAACCAAACTTTAAATTAAAGGTGTCTCTAAACATGGTATTAGGTGATGCATAAGAACTTCTATTAAACACCACATCCCCATTAATATCGGTTATTAGATAACTGTTTTGTTGTGGAACAGCATTCGTTCTGGTTTCAATAATAAATTGAGCAGGCAAAACCAATGGCACATTAAAATTGGTTTGCTTCGTATTGTTGTAGGTATTATCATCGGCTGTATTTCCATTTATTTTGCTCAACCAAACCCTGAAGGTATTGTTAGACAAATCAGATGGCCAAGGTAAATCCTTTATAGTAACCGTAGTTTCTTTATCGGTAGTTAATGAACCCAACCAATTGTAGGTGAATGTTGTACCGTTACCAATTTTAATTGAAATTTCGGCAGATGTTAAGGTAGAAGAACCATTATTTCTTAAGATAAATTTACTTTCACCACAAACCGGATTGGTTCGATTATACCAAAAATTATTGGTTGGTGACAACACCTCTTCTATTGAAGCATCTGTTGCATAATTAGGTGCTTTATAATGCAATAATTGTAATGCAATATTATATCCCGCAGCGCCATTAGCTGTAAATGCTTCCATATCTAAATCAATGGTATTGGTTCCTTGTAGTGTAGTTAAATCATAATCATACACTCGAATTTTTTCACCCGGACACCAATTTGCCCGATTGTAAACCCAAGTACCCGGCTGAGCAATTATTGCATTTTCTCCGCAATCATCTTTCCACACCAATTGAGTTGCAGTTAATCGGTTATTTACATTCAAATACATATTTTTCGCACAAAACTCGGCACAATTTTCATTGCGTTCACCTCCATGTCCTGTAATGATAATACGAGCCCTTGTTAAAGCGGTTCCGGCAGGAACCGTAAAATTTACTGCTTTTAATGCTTGCTCAATACTTGTTGATTGTCCATAGTTATAATAACCATTATAAACATTCACGATATCTATCACTTCCCTCGCCGGAGTTCCTTCTACAAATATCATATCCCATGTAGCCGTAAATCCGTATGAATAACCTTCATACACTATCCTAAATTCTGTTGAATCAGTTAATAAAGCTGCATAATCAGTTACATCGTAGATATAATCATACTTAAAAGTTTTAGGGAAGTTAATTGCGTAAGGCGAAATAAATCTTCCAAGTTCAATATCATTAATACGTTCAAATTTTTCATAA
>JALONK010000074.1 GCA_025454975.1 Bacteroidia bacterium | reverse complement strand
TTGGTTTTCAAAGGCTTCAATTTCGCGTATTTCACCCTGTACAAATAGTTGATTACCCCTTGAAATAATTTTAATTTTAGGAAAATGAAGTTGTATTGTTTTAAGATTTTTGTTGTTAACTCCTAAAAACTCGTTGGGTTCAACGCCCTCTAAAATAATCTCTTTATCTATCAATGTGTGTAAATTTATTTAATGATATTAAATCAGTGAATAATTTTGTAGAGCAAATATAAAGCAGAATAACTCAAAACCGTATTTATAGTTTAATCTGAAATGAAGCACACCTATGCAATTACTTTGCTAAGCGATTATGGGCTAAATACCTACTATACTGCCGTGCTTAAAGAAAAAATATGGTTAGCCATGCCCGAGGTTAAAATTATTGATATTTCTCATCAATTGCCATCGTTTGATGTGATGCAGGCAGCATTTCTTTTAAAAAGTACCTTGCTTGATTTTACTACACCTACTATTCATTTAGTAGCAGTTGATACGAATATCATGGTACATAAAAAGGTTGTTTTTGCCAGAAAAGATAAACAATGGGTGATCAGTGCCGATAATGGATTGTTTTCATTGCTGTTTCAAACTTGGGACGAAATGTATCTTGTAAATTCTGAATTGTTAAACCCATACGATACGTGGCCCGAAAAAAACCTGTTTGTTACACTAGCCTCAAAAATTATTAATGAGGTTGACATTGGTGGATATGCACAACCTACCAATACCGTTAAAGTACTCAAAGAGTTAATGCCTGCTCAACATGGAAATCAACTTACCATTCCTGTAATACATGTGGATGGTTATGAAAACATCATGTTAAATATGAACAAAACAGATTTCGAAAAATTAATCGGGGATAAGGCATTTGAATTATATTACCGCAAACGTGAGGCAATTACCCAAATTACACTTAATTATCACGAAGCACGCGAGGGTGATGGTTTTGCAGTATTTAATTCAAGCGGATGGTTAGAAATTGGAATTAATAAAGGAAAGGGACAAAGATTACTTGGCTTAAAGCCCGGTGATTATGTGATATTACAATGGTATGATTAATAGAATTGTTAGATTAAGTTTTAAACCGGAATCAGTAGATGAATTTTTATTGTTGTTTGAAGCTGTAAAAATTGAAATCGCTAATTTCGAAGGTTGTAAAGGGCTTACATTATTGCAAGACGCATATGCTCTCAACGTCTTTTATACGTATAGCATTTGGACTGATTTGGATGCCTTAGAACGATACAGACAATCGGCTTTGTTTTCAGAAACTTGGGTTAAAACTAAATTGTTATTTAATGATAAGCCTGTAGCGTATTCAACCACCGTTCATCAACTAGTTAAATGAAAGTTTACATAATTATTATTTGTTTGTTTTTTAGCGGAACTATATCGGCTAAAGTTTGTGATTCGCTAAAAGTGGAGGTGATAAAGGGCCAAAAATTTATCATCCATAAATTGGATAAAAATGAAACGTTAATAGATTTAATAAAAAGATATAAAGTTACTTTAGTAGATATTAACAAATGTAATGAGTTTAAAAGGGGACAACCGTTAAAGGGCCAACTAATAAGAATTCCATTGCCGGTTGAAGTCGTTAAATTAAATAAGCCTCTATTACCAACGGATAGTACCAAAGGGGTTGATGAAGCACATGCAAATGCTCAAGGTGCTGAACAACAAAAAATTTACACTCATGTGGTAACCTCTCAAGATAATATTAATTCTATTTCAAAAAAATATAAAATTACGCCTCAACAACTTATTAAGTGGAACAACCTAAAGAGTAACAAAGTTGTAGCCGGTCAAATGTTAATAGTTGATGAATCGATGTTAATTAAACCACATGTGTCACTTAATAGTCCACAGGCTGCCATGCCTCAACAGGCAACTGTAATACCTTTAGCAACTCAACAAATTGTTACAGATTCAGGATTTGCCGCTGTAGAAGAAACCTATCAAGTATTACATGCTACTTCGCCTCCGGGAACATTTATTCGTATTGTAAATGAAGAGAATGGAAGAGAGTGTATTGTGAAAGTAACAGGGGTGCTTGATAAAGATAAGTATAAAAATTTTATAATTATCATTGGTAAAGAAAATGAAGCAAAACTTGGATTAACCTCACTAATTGCTCGTGTAAAATTATATTATCTTAAACCTTAGTAGGTTCGGATTTTTGAACTAAAAATGATATAAATAAAATAATTACAGTAGTGGCTATTCCAATTTGTGTTTCTAACATGGCTTCAAATTGAAAGGCAACAAGTAAAATGAAATATGCTACTTGTATTAATTCACTTTTATATCTTTTGTTGATGAACAAAGGTGCTAAGAATGTAATGGTGAAAATGAAAAATCCAATTAAACCGGTTGCTGCCAAATAAAATAAGAATTGGTTGTGAGGAATGATTGGAGTTACGATACTTGGATAATTTAACCTGAATAGTTTTGTGTTTTCATCTTGAAGATCACCTAAACCAACACCCCAAATTGGACTACGCTTAAATAAAGCTAAGCCTGTTTCGTAGGATGCAAATCGAGTTGCAATTGATTGAAAATTTGGATTGGCTTTAGCTTGGTAAACGGCAATATCTTCTTTGGTATTAGTTACTTTATTGCGTAAGGTTGGTGATAATAAAAAACTTGCAGCAGCAATCAGGGTAAGTACCAATCCGCTGATGAAAAATTTCTTAATATTCTTGGTTTGATACAGAAAGTTAAACATACAAAGCAAAATCACTAAATATAATGTAAGCAGTCCGCTTCGTACCGAATAGATGTGAAGAAAAATAATTAAAAAAACACCTGCGTATAAAAAGTATTGATAGAATTTGTTATTAAAAGATTTAAACTTTTTCCAATAGTAATAACATAAATAAACAGCAAATACCGTAAATAAACTAAAACGAATATGGTGGATAGGTCCGGGCATAATTTTCGATTCCAGATACATTTGATTGACCTCATCAAAATGTAAGGCGTAATTAATTAAGATTCCGGTTGCTGAAATAGTAGCCGCCACAATTACTCCAATACCTATTTTGTCTTTTAGTTGTTCTTTAACAATTAATGCAACCGGCCATAGCAGTGCATATATAAATATAGGAAGTTTTATTTGGAGTCGTTGGTTCAGATAAGAGAAGTTATCGCTATACAAATAATTAACAAGTAAACCTATAACACTGGTACTCAATAATAAAAAACCTTTTTCATTCCAAATAACTTTTTTAAAATCGACATAAAAACATAATCCGATGAGCGAAAGTAAATTTACAAGCATAGATATGCTCAATACTGCCGGATATTTTTCTCCGGCAAGCAAACCAATGAGAAGTGCTATGGTACTATAAGTAAAAAGATGAGTAAACGATGATGCTTTCAAGGCGTAGTTTTATTTATATTAAAGGGCAAAGTATAATTGCCCTTTAATCATTGTTTTATGCATATCTGTTGCCTACCCACACAAATCTTCTCACGATAAATTCGGTAGAAATTAAACTTGCATTTCCTGCTGCATTACCTCCTGTTACATGATAATCACTGAAGGCTGCATGTGAATTGATAAATGCCGCACCAGTAAAATTAAATGATACCGGAGTAAATACCGCATTCATCTCATTCTCAATTAGGGTGCGAGTTTCCTCATTAGTTGTATATGCGCCACAGGTAATTGCACCTTTGGTTGATGCAAGTTCTTTTGTTAATGAAACCGACTCTTCTGTTGAATTGGTTTTGATAACAAAAAGTATGGGTCCAAAACACTCTTGATTAAATTCCGATTTAGATGAACTGTCTTTAACTAAAACAACAGGAGTTGCAGTTCTTGCATCGGCAAACTCTTCATTTTTTATGTGTTTAGATGCTAAAACAGTATGAGCATTGGATTCACTGTATTCTTTAATTCTGTTTAACGTAACTTCAGATTGTATGGCACCTAGTGTAGGTGCTCCGGCTTTAGGATTATCTGCAAGTCCGGTAATACCTTCTGTTAACATCTTCACAAAATCATCAAAACTAACAATTCCGTCATTAGTCTTGATCCCCGAAGCAGGCACAAAAATATTCTGCGGGGCTGTGCACATTTGTCCACTATATAAACTAGCAGAGAATGCCAAATTAGAAACAACAGCTTTTAAATCAGATGCACTATCAATAATTACACTATTTACTCCTGCTTTTTCAGTAAAAACAGTTTTGTTTAAACTTTCTATGTATTCACCAAAAATACTACTTCCGGTGTAGTCAATTGTTTTTACACCATGATGTTCAGATAAATTTTTAGTTATAGGCGATGCTAAGGTATCAGGTGCTAACTGAACTATTGATGTTGGTAAGCCAAACTCATTAAATAATTTTTGCAATTCTGCAATTACAATTGCAATAGGTAGGATAGCTTTTGGGTGAGGTTTTACAATACTTGGTGAACCAACAATTAGGTTGGCAAATAAGCCTGGTAAGGTATTCCACACCGGAAATGTACTACAACCTATTACAAGACCCGTACCTCTGGGAATTGCTTTCCATGTTTTTTTAATTTTCAATTCAAATTTTCCCATTGGCTTCACCCAATCGGCTTCATTTACATGTATGCTAAGTTCGCGATATCCGGTGGCAATGGCTTCCAAAGCTCTGTCATTACTATGTGGTCCTGATGCTTGAAATGACATCATGTAACCTTGCCCTGTTGTGTGCATGGTGGCATAAGCTATATCAAAAAAGCGCGATTTAATACGTTCAAGCGATTCAATTAATAAACCTGTTCTTGTTTCCAATGGCTGTGCTGCCCAAGTTTTACCCGCTGATTCTGCATCAGCAATATAGTCTTCGATTGATTTAGTCCCATACTTCACACCAATTCCAAGTTGCAGATAAGGAGAAATTTCTTCACCAACATAAACATCACTATTATTCTGATTAATTTCAGTGAAATTGTTATTCATAATAGACGAAATGTAGGCCTTTGCTTTTTGGTCAGCATCTTCGGCGTATGCTTTCGGATTTTCGGGATATGGACTATAATAAGTTCTGTTTTTTAGTGCTTCTAAGCTATCCTTTAAAGTTTGTTCATGTTTAGTAAACAAGTTTTCTGATGCATTCATGTATGTAGAGTAATAATTTAAGGTGTGCAATTTAAACAATTATCTTCAACTCTTACGGATATTGTTGGTGGTTATTATAATAAGTGGCTCAAAAAACAAAGATTTATTTGTTTAAATATTTATGGTCTGTTTATCAATTAAATAATTATTAATAAGAAATAAAATTTGCAACGGAATGAATAAGGTCTACCTTTGCTGCCCCTTAAAGAGGAAGTGGATGATAGGAAAGGGAAAACAGTTCTGTAAAGGAAAGCCTGTGGGAGGGATTTAGGAGATAAAAAGTTAAGTGAGGATGAGGGAGATAAGAAAGCGCGCGATAAAAAAAATAAAATAACACTTGACAAAATAAAGTAAAGCATTACCTTTGCATCCCCTTAACGAAATAAAAACAGTGAAGGGGAAAAAAAATAGACA
>JALONK010000003.1 GCA_025454975.1 Bacteroidia bacterium | reverse complement strand
ATCAGGTCTGGCGAATTTCACCCTTGATTAATCAGACAACGTTATGAGCAAGAAAAATCAAGGGCGTATCATCCCTCTTAAATCATCAAAATTCGACCATATCAACCCAAACAAAGAAGAATTAACTGTCGAACAATTGAGACAGTTTCCGGGAATGGAAAACCTTTCCGATGAACGTGCAAATAAGATCGTTATCACGCTGAACGCTCTGGCTACGGTTCTTTACAACATCAGTAAGAGAAGTGCAAACAATGGCAATTATTTTGTTGATAATCAAAAAATTGTAAATTTGAATAACGAAAACAAAGCAGCATGAAAAATTCAGCATTATCTCCGGTACTGTTTCAGCAATTTGGCAAAAGAAGCCATGAAGTTGTTAAAATAGAAGACACAAAAAATGTCGTGGTTTACACAAGGGTGTCCAGTAAAGAACAGGCCGATAAAAACCTGAGCCTCGAAACGCAGAAAAAAGCGATTGAAGAGTATACGATCAGAAACGGCTTAACCATATCTGCATACTTTGGCGGAACTTATGAAAGTGCTAAAACCGATGGGCGAAAAGAGTTTTCCCGAATGCTGGAGTTCATCAAACGAAACAAACGAACAATAAGCCAATTGCTTGTTTATAGCATTGACCGTTTTAGTAGAACAGGTGGCGCAGCTATTAAGCTGGCAACCGATTTAAGAGAGCAATATGGAATATCCGTTTTTGCAGTAACACAGCCAACAGATACAAGCAATCCAAGCGGAGTTTTACACCAGAATATTCAATTATTGTTTAGCGAATATGATAACCAGTTACGCAAGCAAAAAATCGTAGCTGGTATGAAAAACAAGCTGGAAAAAGGCATCTGGGTATTGAAAGCTCCACAAGGATATGATAACGTTACAATCAATGGTGAACGTAAAATTGTTTTGAATGACGAAGGAAAGAGACTAAAAAAAGCATTTCAATGGAAACTGGCAGGGTACAGCAACACGGAAATACTGGAAAAACTCGAAGGTGTAGGTATCTTTCTTTACCCGCAACAGCTTTGCAGAATATTCGCTAATCCGTTCTACTGTGGCTATATTACTCATGGACTGTTAGAGGGTAAAATTGTGGAAGGTGTGCATGAGAAATTGATTACTCCTGAACAGTTCCTTCATATTAATGAGATCAGGCAACAATCCCCACAATACGGGGTGAAACATGAGAGTGAAAATGATAATGTTCCTTTACGGAGATTTATCAAGTGTGATGTATGCGGAACACCATTTACCGGATATATCGTTAAGAAAAAGAAGCTATACTATTATAAATGCAGAACAAAAGGTTGCAAGTGTAATGTAAGTGCCAAGACCTTTAACAGCATGTTTGCTCAAGTGCTTGAAACTTTTAGGGTAACTCCTGACATGCAAAACCCCTTATTATTTTCACTGATACACAAATTTGAAGAATCCGTTAAAGGTGATAGGGAACAGGGAAAGGAATTAAAGGAACAGCTAAAGGAGATTGATACCAATCTTGAAACCATTGAAGAAGATTTCTGGGTTAGGAAGACTTTGGATAAAGGTCGCTATGATAATTTCAGGGCAAAGTACAACGATCAAAAAGAGACAATTCTCAAAAATCTGCGCGATTGTGCCGTTTCCATTTCGAACCTTGAAAATGAACTTGAAAAATTGTTGAGAGGTTGCGAAAACATCAATGAAATATGGGCCTCTGCTAAGTTTGCTGATAAGGAGATTATACAAAACATCATCTTTCCATCCGGTTTGGTTTACGATAGAAAAAATAAGGGATTTCGAACCGAGGAAATAAACGAGGTGTTCCAGCACATCGCCCGTGAAATGGGCAATTTAGACGATAATAAAAAAGGACTTACCCCATTCTTATGGGATAAGTCCTCTTGGGTAGTCCCGACAGGAATCGAACCTGTATCAAAAGTTTAGGAAACTTCTATTCTATCCATTGAACTACGGGACCATTAAAAATATGGTGTGCGAAAATAACGGAATCCGGTAAAAAAGAAAAGGCTGCCGAACCCGACAGCCTTTTTCTTTGAAAAATATTATTTATTATTCTACAACTACACGTTTGGTAGCTGTGCGACCATCAGCAAGATTTACTTGTACAAAGTATAATCCGGGCTTAACATTGTTTAATGAAATGTTAAACTCATTACCTTTAGCTGCACCATTCAAGATTGTACGTCCGGTAACATCAATCACTGCATAATTTAATGCACTTCCTGCTCTGTTATCTAATGTAATGTTTAACACATCAGTAGCTGGGTTAGGAAATACGCTTAAGTATTGGTTTGCGCTTACAATTTGTTTTACCGCAGTTACTTGTCCGCGAGTTAAACGTAAATCAAAAGTGTCGGTTGACCAACGGTTTGCACCATTTACTGTTGCTTCAACTGTCCAAACTAAATCAATACTATCACCAATTGCAACACCATTTGCTCCTAATAAACGAGACACAGTTTGGAAATCTAAAGTTAATTCAGGACGAGCACCAACAGGAACTTCAGCTAATGGATCGGCAAAATCAATATCATCAGCAACGCTTAACTTCCACTTGTAGCTTACATCACCAAAACCTGTTGTAGCACCTGCACCCCAGCGAACTTGAACAACATCATCACTGTCGCCTTTTATCAGAGCACTTGTTCCGTTTGGAGGAGTAATTAAATTAAAAGCTTTAGTAGCGTCATTTGAAGCAGCTACTAAATCAAATTGAACAGCGATACGTCTGCTGAAGAAATCAGCCAAAGTATCAAGGTATCCTACTGCTTTTGTTTTGCTCATTAACGGGTTTGTTAAAAATGATAATGAATCAGCTAAACGACCGTTTGCAGGTAAAGGATAGATATAAAAAACACCTGTTGTTCTGGTTTGTGCTGATGTACGATCCCACCACTCCCATGGCGCACCATCTAATGAAACTGAAGTAGCAACCGGATAAAGGTTTTCGTTTCCATTAGCTCTAACACGTAAAGCAGAAGAAATATTATCAGTTAAATATTTTGAATTAATTTTATTGTTAACACCTACTTGATTCGCTTTAGGAATAACAGCACCTGCGCCGGCAGCAGAAGGAATAACCGTAGTACCGGTAGTAGGAACAATAACATTACCTACATTATAAGGAGCAAAAGGATCAGATGGTACTTGAGCACCTACTACAGGTAGGTTACCTGCTTCTAACCAAGATAAATCACCCATTGCACCACCATAATTAAACACCATGTGTGCGTTAGATGCTACATTGGCGTCGCCACTAACGTTAAAAATTGGCACACCGCCAATACCGTTCCAATCACCTAAAGTATCTACGCTTACCATTGGAGTAAAATCACCGCGTTGGAATTTTGCTATACCTTCAATCTCCGCTTTTCTGTCAACAGTTCCTAAAGCTAAAGCGATGTAACCACCTGTGCCTTGTCCGCCAACGATAATTTTAGAAGTATCAATGCCAAATGTAGCAGCATTAGTTCTTAAATAGCGAATAGCGTTGCGAATATCTTGCATTCCGCGGTACGTAGCTTTTAGCAATTGTTCAGTTGCTTCTGCTTGAACAGTTGAAGCTGCGTTCCAACCCAAACGGTAATTTACTGCAACGGCATTGTATCCGCGTTTTGCAAGTTTAGTACACATTTCTACAACGGCACTATCCTCTTTATTACCTGTAACCTGACGATTAACAAATGCCGGTAAAAAACTTCCGGTGTGTGCAATAATAATAGTTGGACGAGCACTAACCGGGCTTCCTACCGGTGTGTAAATGTCACAACGTAAATCTACCGAAATTAATGGACTTGTGTTTAATGTTGGATTTGGATATCCTGTGTTAAATAAAATGTTTACCGACCTGTTAGAGTCGTATCTTACGTTTGCAGTACGAAGTACATTGGCGAACATTTCGTCAACATACATGGTTTGTGCAAACACGCTGCCTGTTCCAAACAGGGCAACTCCTAAACTGAAAAGTTTTAGTAGTGTTTTTTTCATAATCCTTGTTTTAATTCTAGTTGCTAATATAATTTATTGTTTTGATTATTTACTAATAACGTATGCTTAATTCCATTTATCTAATTCAAACAGTATAGAGAAATAGGCAAGTCGCCCGATTCTTGGTCCGCCATAAACTTGAATAACACGGTTATCAGTAAGGTTGTTTGCCCCAAGTTTCATGGTACAATACCAAGCAGGTACTTTTTTACTTATTTGAGCATCAACCATATAATATGATGGCACAAAGCCGGTGAATTGTGGCGAACCTTCAAAAATAAATCCGGTTTGATATTTATAATTGATTCCATAACTCCAATAGTTGGTTCTAATTTCACCAAAGGTAATGGTGAATTCGCGGCCATTAATACCAATATTATATTTATGCTCAGGCGTATTAAATGCAGGTATCAAAGGATCGGTTGATCCTCTTCTGTCTAATTTATTATAAGAATAATTAGCTGCAAAACCCAGGTGTTTTTTATAGAAGTAATTAACACCTCCGGTAAAGCCATTTGTGGTTACAATATCTTTTGAGTTGGTTGCAACACGATAAACAATTGGGTTATCAGTAGGCGCATTCGAACCTTCAGGCCAATTAGGTAAGGCACCGATTTTATATCCGATGAAATTGGTATACCAACTAAAATAGTAGTTAATATCAATGAATAGTTTGTTTTTATCAAAACTAGCCCTGTAACCAAATTCCAAAGTTCTTACTTGTTCAGGCTTTAATGGGTCAACATTAAAATACGATAATTCATTTCTGCCTGAATTAAATGCCCTGATGAGCGACTCAACAGTAACTAAACTATCAAATCCACTGAGGTTACCAATTAAAGTAGCTCTTCCTACATTTAAATTAATATACTGGTCGGTAAGTGTTGGGTTACGAATAGCTGATGAGGCAGAAACCCTGAAAACTTGATCTTTAACAGTATACACACCGGTTCCGGCAGTTGACCATAACAGGCTAAAATTTTGATTTTTATCAAACCTGTTTGTGAAGCCTAAACGCAACTTATCATTCATCAACTTTTTCTCCATACCTAAATATCCACCAAACTCATGGTTGTATATTCTTTCTATGGTGTCCAAAAATATTGTACCCCTGCTGTAAGGTGCATACAGCCTAAAGTTTCCGCCGATTCTATAATCTATATCTGCTTTTTCTAATAACGATATCGGATAATTTAAAACATTTATAAGGCCCTGTGCTACGTTTGAGGTAATGGTTTTAAATTTAAATTGATATTCGGCTGAAACATGATAAAGTGACGAGCGGTCGAAGAATCTTGAGCCGCCTTCTCTATTTGTTCTTGAAATGATACTTTGGTATGCAGAGTCGAATCGTGAAGTGCCCGGAACAAATCTGTCGGCACCCGACCCATTGGCTGATGGTTCAAAGTTTGCGAAGTTTCTGGCAATACCGTGAAAATACATGAGCGAGTCGTTTAAAGTAGTTCGCCAATAATTTTCAATGGCATTTAACCTAACTCCTCCGGCAGCAGAAATCGTGTCAAATTGCAACCCCCTTCCATTTGAATTTCTATTATACCAATCAACCATATAAGCACCCATTACACGCTCTAAACTCGAGTTGTAATCAATTCCCCATTGCCTATCGGTTTTAGCATAATTTTGCAATAATATAGCAGTTGAATAAGCATCATAACTATTGCCTGCGTCTTCATTTGTTGCATACGCTCTTACGAAAAATTTATTCTCTTGCCTAATTTCTAATTTGTTCTGAAAAAATAAAATATCCTTTAAACTAAAACGATTGTCGCCTTGATATACAGTAGTACCTGTACCGAAATTGCTGGCAGCAATAAATTCTGTTTTAGGAGTAATTTTGTAATGAAATGCTGCATTTAGTTTCAAATTGTTCGAATTATAATCAACTAATTGATCCTCTCTGTAACCATCACGCAGAAAATAACCTCTACCAATATTGGTTATGTTAGATGGAGCAACATTAAAGTTTTGTGAAACATTTTCATCACCGTAATTATTAACGGCATCGTAGCCGCCTACATTGCTAATTCCCGTGGGTGATTGAATAGTGGGTTCATAATTACGAGCCTCCCAATCATTGGCACGCATATAAAACATATTAAACTTATAGGCATATCTATCTACACCTTTTCTGTCTTTAAAAACCTGTGCCCATCTAACTGCACCTTCAAACAAATTACGTTCACCATATTTGGCCGATGCACTTAATCCTCTGAATAAAAACGGAGATTTAGTTTGCATGTTAATTACACCGTTAAATGCATTCGGGCCATAATAAGCACTACTGGCACCAACAATTAAATCAACTTTTAAAACATCCAATTCGCTGGCACCTAAAAAATTTCCTAAACTGAAATTCAATCCTGGACTTTGGTTGTCAACGCCATCAATAAGTTGCAAACTTCTAACAGGTGAAGTACTGTTAAATCCCCTGGTATTAATAATTTTAAATCCGATACTAGCCGATGTTAAATCAACTCCTTTAAGATGCGCCAATCCTTCATAAAAGTTTGCGGCAGGTGTTTGTTTAATTGCCGTAGCATCCATAGTTTCAACAGTTACCGGATTTTGCTTTTGTTTTTCAGTAATCCTGCTGTCAATAATTTGAACCTCTTTAAGCTCTTTAATATTAGGTTCAAGTTTTATGGATATTGGTTTTCCTGCTTCGTTTACCGCTACTTCTGTAGTTACATAACCTATATATGAAGCAACAAGTGTAATAGGCAAAGGAGCATTGGTTTTAAGTGTAAACTTACCTTCAAAATCAGTGGTAGCACCTGTTGATGTACCTTTAATAATTACAGTAGCTCCAACTAATTCTTCTCCCGTTCGTTTATCGGTTATCGAACCTTTGATTACTTGTTGCGCAAATGCACTTGAAGTAGCCGAAAGAATCAGCACGAATCTTAAAATAATATTACTTAAACTGTTACGCAAGATGATATTTCTTTAATTACAATGATGTGCAAAATAGCTGAAAAGCACAAGTAGTTATTTATCCTTGTATCTTTAATCTGATTTTAAACTAAAATAAACCTACAAATGGATTGGTTCTTTTTTCGTATCCGATGGTAGTTTTTGGGCCATGACCACTCCAAACTGTGGTGTTATCGGGCAAGTTAAATAACTTATGATGAATGGATTGAGTAAGGGTTTTCATGTTTCCTCCAGGTAAATCGGTTCGTCCGATACTTCCATAAAACAATACATCACCTGCAAAAACCTGTTGGCTTTTAGCTTCAAAAAAACTTAAGCTGGCAATACTATGCCCGGGTGTAAATAAAATTTGTAAGGTAGTTTCACCGAATTGAAGCTGTTGTCCTTCTTCAATAAAAACCTTTTTTTCGGGTATTTCATCCATTACTAAACCAAACATATCTGCCCATCTCCCGGTATCGGCATAGGTAATAAGTTCGTCTTTATGTAAATACAGTTCAAGTTGGTAATATTTTGCAACAAACGCATTTCCAAGTACATGGTCTATATGACAGTGGGTATTAATCAATTTTACAGGTTTTAAACCCATGTCATTTATATAGGTAATTAATTGATTCTGTTCATTTGCATTTTTACATCCCGGATCAATAATTACACATTCTAATGATGAATCGTGTGCGATGTAGGTATTTTCCTGAAAATCGTTAAAAGTAAATTGAGCTACTTGCATAGTTGCAAATAAAGTAAAATTGCCTTGTTGTTTAAATTAATTACATCCGCATGAACTTTTGATAACGGTTTTGCCATTAGGGTATTTTATTTGCCAAAGCTTTCCTTCATTGTTATATAAATAACTAACAATCAAGGAGTCATGTTTAAATTTTTCTCGCGAAACTATTTTTCCGGTTTCAGTATAAGTATACCACCAACCGTGTTTTACCCCTTTAATGGTAGTGCCCTTCATCCAAACCTTCCCCGAATTGTGATACGTTTTTACATGCACTTTATTTACATGAGTAGAACATGAATTCAGGATAAGAAAAAAAACAATTGTCACTATAATTTTTTGCATTCTTTCAAAATTAAAAACATTTACTATTTTAGCAGCCTGTGTTTTAGAAAAAATAAGTAAAAATAAACGTGATAGCTTTTGTTGAAGGAAATATAGAATCGGTGTCGCCGGCACAAGTGGTAATAAGTTGTGGAGGAATTGGATATGCTATTCAAATATCATTACATACTTATGAACTCATCAGGGGGCATCAAAAAATCAAGGTGCTTACACATCTTGTAATCAAAGAAGATAGCCATACGCTTTTCGGTTTTGCCGAAGAATCGGAGCGCGAGTTATTTTTACATTTGGTTTCGGTTAATGGTGTTGGACCTAATACAGCGAGGATGATTTTATCATCATTGAAACCTGATGAAATTAAACAAGCAATAACCAGCGGCAATTGGTCGTTATTAAAATCCGTGAAAGGCATAGGTCCGAAAACAGCTCAAAGAATTGTTATTGATTTGCAAGATAGAATTAGCAAATCAACCGGCATTTCAACATCCGATTTATTAACCGGTACATCATCAAATAAGGCACTTGAAGAAGCACTTGCGGCATTGGTAATGTTAGGTTTTAATAGGGGTGAAGCTGAAAAGGGACTTATAAAAATTCGCCAACAAAACCCGGATTATACAGTAGAAGAATTAGTTAAACACACTTTAAAAGTTATTTGATGGCGCAGTTCTACATTGTCGTTACCCTTTAAATTAAAACACATATCGCCTTTTTTCCTTATCGCTATTTGTTCATACATAGCGACCGGGAATGTTTTGGTCGTTTCAAACGCTGTTTTGGAAGATCATTTGAAAATTACTTATTTAATTCCTCCTGATTCTGCAGTAGCAGATACACCTAAAACAAAATTACCATATCCGATAAAAGATAAAAAGCCTTTCGACCTTACGCCTACTCGTCATCCGCTTGATTTACCGGAACCTTCAGTTATAAAAAGCAGGTATGAATTAGATTCGCAACAAACCAGTTACAATTACCGTTCAACAGTTGGTGGTTTGCCCTATCGCACCCCATTAACCATTCCGGTAAGCGAGCAATTAAAGTTAGAAAACAAGCGACAAAACAACGATTATTTCAGGCAACGGGCGCAGGCTCAAAACTTTGTAAGAGGTGGTGGAATTATTCCCCCTTTAAAACTTGGTCCAAAAGTTTTTGATCGCATTTTTGGAAGTGGTGTAATTGATATAAGACCAAGAGGTTCGGCAGAATTAATTTTCCAAGGAAATTTTAACACTGTTAGGAATCCGGCCATTGCAGTAAGGCAGCAACGTACCGGACAATTTGACTTTCGAAATAAATTACAAATTAATGTTCAAGGTGGTATCGGTGATAAAATGAAAATTAATTTTAATTACGATACAGAAGCGACTTTTGATTTTGAAAATCAAATGAAATTGGATTATGCCGGTAAAGAAGATGATATTATTAAGAAGATTGAATTAGGTAATGTTAATCTACCGTTAAACTCTACTTTAATTCAGGGAAGTCAAAGTTTAATGGGTATAAAAACTACCATGCAATTTGGGAAACTTACAGTTACCTCGGTGGTATCACAACAACGGGGTAAAACCACTGAAACCGAATTGCAAGGTGGAGCCCAAACCACCCGTTTTGATATTCAGGCGGATAATTACGACATGAATCGTCACTATTTTTTGTCGCAATTCTTTAGAGATAATTACGATTTTTGGTTACGAGGGTTGCCAATTATTGCCTCACCGGTTGTAATTAATCGTGTTGAAGTTTGGATAACCAATAGGTCAGGTGCATTTGAAAATTCGAGAGATGTGATGGGTTTTAGTGATTTAGGAGAGGCTGCTAAACGCGACAATAAAAACTGGGAGCTTAATTCAAATCCTAACGATACCTTTCCCGGCAATAATTCAAATTCATTATATGCATACCTTTCCGGGCAAACGATAAATAGGGATACCGTAAATTTGCGTCGTACTTTTGAAATTCAAAATGAATTAATTGCCGATCAAAATATAACTCGTTTACAGCCCATCTCACAATACCAAATGATTAATAACGCAAGGTTATTAAATCCTTCTGAATATTCTATAAACACTCGCTTAGGTTATATATCTTTAAACAATGCTTTAAACAACGACGAAATTCTTTGCGTTGCTTTTGAATACACATTAGATGGCAGATACTTTAAAGTAGGGGAGTTTACTACTGATGTCCCGGTTAACCCGGATAATCCCACTGTTTTATTTACAAAAATGTTGAAAGGTCCTTCGCAACGTCCTGATTTACCGCTATGGGATTTGATGATGAAAAACGTGTATGCATTGGGTACATTTAATATTCAACAAAAAGATTTTAGATTGAATGTAATTTATGCAGATGATCCATCGGGTGCTGATTTAAATTACATTCCTCAACAAAATGAGCCTTCGTTAACAGGTATTCCATTGTTAACCGTATTAAATTTAGATAACCTTAATACGCAACAAGAAAGAGCTCCGGATGGATTATTTGATTTTATTGAAGGAGTAACCATAAACTCCACACAAGGTCGAATATTTTTTCCTTCGGTAGAACCATTTGGAACTTATTTGGCTGCAAAATTTGTGAATAATCCTGATCGTGCCAGGTATTATAGTTTCTATGAATTGTATGATTCCACCCGATTTGCAGCCATGCAACTTCCTCAATACAACAAGTTCTTTTTACGAGGCAGTTACCAAGGAACAGCAAGTAATGAAATTTCATTAAACAGCACCAATATACCAAGAGGGTCGGTTCGTGTAACAGCCAATGGTGCGCCCTTGGTCGAGAATGTTGACTATGTTGTAGACTACAATTTAGGGAGGGTTAAAATATTAAACACGGGATTATTAAACTCAGGGGCAAACATTAAAGTATCGTCGGAGAGTAACTCGTTGTTTACAGTGCAGCAGAAAAATTTATTAGGTACCAGGTTTGATTATAAGCACAGTAATGACTTGATATTTGGTGGTACGTTTATGTATTTAAATGAAAGGCCGTTAACACCAAAAGTGAATATCGGTGAAGAGCCGATATCCAACATTATGCTTGGTTTAGATGGTACTTATAAAAGAGACTCACGCTTATTAACTAAGCTTATAGATAAATTGCCATTCATAGAAACGAAGGAAATATCAACGATAACAGTAAGTGGAGAGTTTGCTAAATTAATTCCCGGAATTCAAGGAGCACTTGCTCAAAGAGGTACTGCTTATATCGACGATTTTGAAGGTAGTGAAACGCCATTTGATATGCGTATGCCTGCTCAAAACTGGACATTGGCATCAACCCCTCAAGGTCAACCTGATTTATTTCCTGAAGGTAATTTATTGAATAATTTACGCTATGGATTCAATCGTTCGGGATTTGCTTGGTATAATATAGCTACAACATTTTTTAGAACAGAACGATTCACACCGGAGCATATTAGGAATGATGATGAACAACTGAGCGATGATTGTGTGAGAGAGGTGAGTTTGAATGAAATTTTTCCTGATCGTCAAATTCAAGCCGGCCTGCCTAATCAAGTTCCCACTTTAGATTTAGCTATTTACCCTAATGAGCGTGGACCGTATAACTATAACACCGAAGAGTTAAATGAAGACGGTACTTTAAGTAATCCAAGAACGAAGTGGGGTGGGGTGATGCGCCGTATTGATCAGAATGATTTCGAAGCCTCTAATATTGATTACATAGAAATATGGATGATGGATCCTTATGCTTGTAAACAAGATGCAGCGAATGAAGGGTCGTTTTACATTAACTTAGGAAATATTTCGGAAGATGTATTAAGGGATAATAGAAGGGCTTCTGAAAATGCTTTACCAAGAACAGAAGCCGATAATCAGTATATTGATACCACTGTTTGGGGAAGGGTGCCACGTAAACCGGTTATTAATTTTGCATTTGATGCCGATCCTGCAACCCGTCAACGCCAAGATTTAGGATTAGATGGTTTTGATGATGAAACGGAACGTGCTTGGTTTAATGAACAATATTTGGCCTTGATTGCAGCTAAGTTTGGTGTTAATTCACAGGCATATCAAGCTGCTTTAGCCGATCCATCAAACGATAACTACCGTTATTATTTAGGAAGTGCTTATGATAATGCACAAACATCAATTCTAAATCGCTATAAACGTTTTAATGCTCACCAAGGTAATTCGCCAACTGCCGAGCAATCAACAGAGCCTAATTACCCTACAACAGCCACTAATATTCCCGATAACGAAGATATTAACCGCGACTTCACCTTAAATGATATTGAAGAATATTTCCAATATAAAGTTGATATCAGTAAAGGACGATTAGTAGTTGGACAAAATTTTGTTACTGATTCCGTTAGGCGCTCAGCACTTTTAAAAAATGGTAATAGAAGAGAAGTAACTTGGTATCAATTAAAAATACCAATTCGCGAATATGAAAAAAGAGTTGGCCAGATTTATGATTTTAAATCCATTCGATTTATGCGTATGTTCATGCGAGGATTTAATAATGATATGGTATTACGTTTTGCTTATTTACAATTGGTGAGAGCTGATTGGCGTAAGTACTTAGAGAATTTGGAAGCAGGCAGGGAAGGTAGGCCGAATGATAATGTTGATAATACACAATTTGTAGTTTCAACAGTAAATATTGAAGAGAACGGAGCAAGAGCACCTATTCGCTATGTTACACCGCCCGGCATTCAACGTGAAGTTGATTTTAGCGCACCTCAGGCCATCGCACAAAACGAACAATCCTTATCGCTTCAGGTTTGTAATTTAAGAGATGGAGATGCCAGAGCCGCTTTCCGCAACATTAACATGGACTTAAGACGCTATGGTAAATTAAGAATGTTTTTACATGCCGAAGGATTAAGAGAGCAATTACGTGATGGGGATTTACATGCATTTATTCGTATTGGTACCGACTTAAATGCAAACTATTATGAGTATGAAATTCCACTTAGGGTAACTGTTCCGCCTGCCGCCAATGCTAATGAAATATGGCCAAATGAGAATGAAATGGTTATTGACTTAGAGGAGTTGATTAATACAAAAATTGCTCGAACAAATGCCAATCATCCATTCACTTCAATTTTTGAAAGAAGAACAGGTAGCACAATATACAGGGTAGTTGGTTTACCGGATTTAAGTCAGGCGCGCATTGTAATGGTTGGTATTCGAAATCCAAAAGCAAAGTTAGGCACAGATGATACTGATGATGGTTTGCCAAAATGTGGTGAAGTTTGGTTTAATGAATTACGAATGACCGACTTTAATAATCAGGGTGGCTGGGCAGCAAACGGTAGAGTATTGGCTAAGTTGGCCGATTTCGGTAATGTACAATTTACAGGAAGTATTGCTACTGTTGGCTGGGGAGGAATTGATAAAAAATTAAATGAACGACGTTTGGACGACCAATGGATGTATGATCTTCAAGGAACATTTGAATTAGGTAAATTTTTACCGGCCAAATCAGGCATTTCTATACCTATGTTTTTGTCGTATGGAAATACAACAGTTCGACCATTATACAATCCATTAAATCCGGATGTAAGGCTACAAAAGGAAATAAACGAAAGTACTAATCCCGAATACGTTGATAGGATTAGAAAGGCCGCTGATGATTATACAACAAGGCGAAGTATTAATTTTACTAATGTTAGGAAAAACAGGGTTGGTTCGGGCAAGCAGCATTTTTATGATATAGAAAACTTTAGTTTTACATACGCCTACACCGAAACCTATCGAAGAAACCAAGCTATTGAATATTATATCCTTCAAAATTACAGGGGTATGATTTCTTATAACTACAACTTTAATAGTAAACCTTGGGAGCCATTTAGTAAATTGATAAAGTCGAAACAGCTACAAATCATCAAAGATTTTAATTTGTATTTCAAACCACAATCATGGGGTACAAGGTTTGAAACCGATCGTCGTTATGGGGTAACCATAAATAGAAATAATGATAATCCTAATACAGTAGTGCCGCCTTTGTTTGATAAAATATTTACTATGAATCGTTACTACGAATTCAGGTACGATATAACCAAAGGATTGAAGTTAGATTATACATCAACTGCTATGGCCAGGATTGACGAGCCGCTTGGCCGAATTGATGAAGGAACACCGGAGAAACGCGATAGCATGTGGAGTAATTTTTGGAATGGTGGACGACTCACACAGTTTGACCAAGCAGTTAGGTTAAACTATACACTTCCAATTAATAAAATTCAACAATTAAGTTGGACGAACGTTAGCTATAATTATACTGCAAATTACCAATGGCGTCAAGCACCTCCTGCCGCCGACAGCTTAGGTAATACCATTCAAAACGCTAGAATAGAAACTTGGAATGCATCATTTAATTTGATTATGTTGTATAACAAATTTCCAACGTTGCGACAATTGAATAATTCGAGTTCGAAACGAACAACAACAACATCTGCGCCTAAGAAGAAAAAGAAAACCACCAAAGGAAAGGGTAAAGGGAAAAAGGGTGATAAAGATAAAGAAGCGGAAGATGCAGAAAAAAAGAAAAAAGAGGCTGAAAAGGAAAAAGAAGGTAATGAGTTAAGTCCGGCCCTTGCAGCAACACTGCGACTAATAACAAGTATAAAAAATATTAATGTACAACAAACAGTTAACCGAGGGATGGTACTTCCGGGGTTTCGACCAACGCCACAATATGGTGGTCAAGATTTTAATGTTAATGCACCGGGCTTCGATTTTCTACTCGGACTTCAAGACCCTGAATATAGATTTAAAGCAGCACAAAATGGTTGGTTAAGTAACGACCCTCGTATTACTAACTATTACATGTCAGACTTTAGGCAAAATTTAAGCATAAGAGCAACCATTGAACCTTTACCTGATTTTAGAATCGAACTCACGGCCACCAAACAACAGTCATTATCACAGCAATCATTATTTAGGTTTGATTCTAGCGAAAATGCTTATCGCGATGTTGGTCCACTTGTTGAATCCGGGACTTATAGTATCAGTTACAATATTATGGCCACGTCTTTTACTAGAGAAAGAAGTGATGGTACGTCGGATGTGTTTAAACAATTTGAAGAAAACAGAAGAATAATTGCAGAAAGATTATCGGGTAATCCCGATCAACCGGGAAGGGGACGCGACAGTATTCAATACCCGATTGGATATAGCAGAAACTCACAAGATGTTTTAATACCGGCTTTTTTAGCAGCGTATAGCGGAAAAGATGCTTCCAACGTTTCATTATCTGCTTTCCCTGCTATTCCATTACCAAACTGGAGGGTAACTTATAACGGCCTTACAAAAATTCAAGCGATCAAGGATATCTTTAGTAATATTACACTTAATCATTCTTATTCGTCAAACTATAATGTGGGGTCATTTCAAACCATAACTGATACTTCTTCAACCAATATCAGCGGCGATTACGCATCGAAGTATCAAATAAGAAGTGTAAGTTTAACTGAACGATGGGGGCCTTTTCTGGGTATAGATGTTACAACAGTAAGTAACGTTACAGCTAACTTTCAGTATAAACGCGACCGAACGTTAAATTTTGTGCTTACCAATGGTCAGTTAAGCGAGCAAACCGGTAATGAATTGGTATTTGGAGCAGGTTATCGAACCAACAAATTACGGATTCCTTTTATGAAGAATGGTAGAACAATTGTACTTAAAAACGATGTAAATTTCAGGCTCGACTTTAGTATAAGAGAACAAGTAACCAAGGTTCGTAATTTAGACAGACCAAGTAATGAAGCTGTGGCGGGTCAAACAACCACTTCTATTCGACCAACCATAGAATATAATATCAATGAAAAGTTAATGTTGCGAATTTTTTACGACAGACGGAAAACTGATCCGGCTACTTCTAATCAATTTCCTAATATTATAACCAGTGGAGGATTTAGTTTACGTTACACCATTCAATAGTGTGTAAATTTCATTTTAACATGTTCGATATCTGCTTCCCAAAATAGTTCACCAACCGCACTAAATCCATATTTTTCGTAAAACCCTGCTGCATGGGTTTGAGCATGTAAATAGATGGTTTTGTTAAATTGTTTGGTGTCACTTAACATTTTCAGTAAAAGTGCAGCTCCAATATTTTTTCCTCGCATTTCTTTAATTACGGCAAATCGCTCCATTTTTATGCCATCAGCCGTATATCGCCACCTTGAAGTTCCAACAGGTATATTGTTTTCTAGAGCTAAGTAGTGGGTTGATTCTTCTTCAAATTCCCATTCAATATCCTCCGGACATTCTTGTTCAATCACAAATACCTCTTTTCTAATGTTATGTGCGGCGGATAATTCTGCCGAAGTTTCTATTAGCCTTACCTCAATCATAGTTACGGTTTCCAAAAAAAGTTTATGTTTGCAAACATAATACGATTAATTTACCTAACAACATGAGTAAAATAGAAGAATTACTTGGCGCCAATGCCGAAAGCTTGCTTAAGCATGAATGTAAAACAATAAGCAAAGACCAGCTTCATGCTCCGGGTCCTGATTTTATTGACCGAATTTTCGTACAAACTAATCGCACACCTCAAGTATTGCGTAGCTTACAAGCGCTTTACGGAACAGGTCGTTTAGCTAATACAGGTTATCTTTCTATATTACCTGTTGATCAGGGAATCGAGCATAGTGCAGGTTCTTCTTTTGCTCCGGCTCCTCGCTATTTCGATCCTCAGCATATTGTTGAGTTAGCTATTGAAGGCGGTTGTAATGCAGTTGCTTCTACTTATGGTGTATTGGCATCATGTGCACGTAAGTATGCTCACCGTATACCTTTTATTGTAAAAATAAATCACAACGAATTTCTATCATATCCGAACAAGTACGACCAAATTATGTTTGGTTCGGTTGATGAAGCTTGGAATATGGGTGCAGTAGCAGTTGGTGCAACAATTTATTTTGGTAGCGACGAAAGTGGTCGTCAAATCCAAGAAGTTGCCGCAGCTTTTGAACGTGCTCACGAGTTAGGTATGGCAACAATATTATGGTGTTACACTAGAAATAATGCCTTCAAAAAGGATGGTGTTGATTATCACACAGCGGCAGATTTAACCGGTCAAGCCAACCATTTAGGAGTTACCATTCAAGCCGATATTATCAAACAAAAATTACCTACTACAAACGGAGGCTATACTGCCTTAAATTTTGGTAAAACACATAATAAAGTTTACACTGAATTATCATCTAACCATCCAATTGATTTAGCCCGTTACCAAGTAGCAAATTGTTATATGGGTCGTCAAGGTTTAATTAATTCAGGCGGCGAAAGTAAGGGTGCAAGTGATTTGGCAGAAGCAGTAGCTACTGCTGTAATCAATAAGCGTGCAGGTGGTCAAGGATTAATTTCCGGACGTAAGGCATTTCAAAAACCGGTTGCGGATGGTGTAGCATTATTAAACGCCATTCAAGATGTTTACTTAGACAAGTCAATTACGTTGGCTTAATTATTAAAAATAATTTTTACAGCACAATTCTTGTGAATTGTGCTGTTCATTTTAATAAGGAATCAAGATGAGTTGGTTTAAACGCGTAAAAGAAGGTATTACCACCAGCACAGAAGATAAAAAGTCGGTGCCGGATGGGCTTTGGCATAAATGCCCAAGGTGTAAAAAAGCTATTACTACTGCCGAACATGAGGCAAACAATTATGTTTGCCCGGGTTGTAATTACCATGATAAGATTGGTTCAATAGAATACTTTAACATATTATTCGATCAATCTACGTATCAAGAGTTATTTGATCACATTAAACCAACCGATCCACTGCAATTTAAAGATACAAAAGATTATAAATCTCGTTTAGCAGACAGTCAGAAAAAAACAGGAATGACTGATGCCATGAGAGTTGCAACAGGTAAAATACATGGTTTTGACATTGTTATTGCCTGTATGGATTTTAACTTTATAGGTGGAAGTATGGGTAGTGTAATGGGCGAGAAAATTGCTCGTGCCATTGATTACGGAAGGGAACATAAAATTCCGGTGATGGTGATTTCAAAATCAGGGGGAGCAAGAATGATGGAGGCAGCATTTAGTTTAATGCAAATGGCAAAAACATCAGCAAAACTTGCACTTCTGGCACAAGACGGAATTCCGTATATCAGTTTGTTAACCGACCCTACTACAGGCGGTGTAACAGCATCCTTTGCTATGTTAGGCGACTTTAATATTGCCGAGCCTGAGGCATTGATAGGATTTGCCGGGCCACGGGTAATTCGTGAAACCATTGGCAAGGATTTACCTAAAGGATTTCAAAGTTCAGAGTTTTTATTGGAGCATGGATTTGTAGATTTTATTACTCCAAGAACAGAGTTAAAGAAAAAATTAGGGCAATTATTAAGTTTACTTGCCAATAAACCTATTCCATTAACAGAAGAAGCGTAAACATATAAGTTACAACAAAACGTAAAAAAATAAAGGCTGTTCGGATATTTCTTAACAGCCTTTATTTTTTTGTGTAGTTCGAAGAATTATGCTATTTCATTTTTGGCCTCATCCAAAGTTGGGGCAACTTCAGTATTTGGCGATTCCTCGTGTTTAGGTAAGTCAAATGGACGATTACCTAATATCTCGGCTAAGTCATGTTGAAACAGGATTTCACGTTTTAATAAAATTTGCGCCAGCTCTTCAAGTTTATCGCGTTTTTCAATTAATAAAGTTTTGGTTTTTTGATAGCAGTAATCAATTAAATTCCTTACTTCAACATCTATCATTTCAGAAGTCTTTTCACTATACGGCTTAGTAAAGCCATATTCGTTTTGTGCGTCATAAAAACTTACATTACCAACTTTATTATTCATGCCATAAATGGTAACCATTGCATAAGCCATTTTGGTAATTCGTTCCAAATCATTTTGTGCTCCTGTGCTGATACGACCAAAAATAATATCTTCCGCTACACGTCCACCAAGGGTCATACACATTATATTTTCCATTTGCTCGGTTGTATATAAATATTGGTCTTTAGGTAAATATTGCGCATAACCTAAAGCAGCAACACCACGAGGAACAATACTTACTTTTACCAAAGGGTCAACGTCTTTTAAAAACCATCCGGCAATAGCATGTCCGCTTTCATGATAAGCAATAATTTGTTTTTCTTCCGGAGATATTATTTTATTTTTCTTTTCTAAACCACCTATTACCCTATCTACAGCATCTTGAAAATCCTGCATGTCAATACGCTCTTTATTTTTACGCGCAGCAATTAGGGCAGCTTCATTACAAACGTTTGCAATTTCTGCTCCGGCAAATCCTGCCGTTTGCGTAGCTAAACGGTCGGGATTTACATCTTCATTTAACTTTAATGGTTTTAAATGTACCTTAAATATTTCAGATCTTCCAGCTAAGTCAGGCTTGTCAATTGAAATCTGACGATCAAACCTTCCAGGACGCAATAAAGCGGCATCTAAGATATCCGGACGATTGGTTGCAGCTAAAATAATAACACCTAAATCGGTTGAGAAACCATCCATTTCTGTTAATAGCTGATTTAAGGTATTTTCTCTTTCATCATTTCCCCCCTGCACTACGTTTCTTCCTCTTGCCCTTCCAACTGCATCAATTTCATCAATAAAAATGATACAAGGTGCTTTTTCTTTTGCTTGTCTAAACAAATCTCTTACCCTACTTGCACCAACACCTACAAACATTTCAACAAAGTCAGATCCCGATAATGAAAAGAATGGAACTCCTGCTTCACCGGCAACTGCTTTTGCTAATAATGTTTTACCTGTACCCGGAGGGCCTACCAATAATGCACCTTTTGGAATTTTACCACCCAAATTGGTGTATTTGCGTGGGTTTTTAAGGAAATCTACAATTTCCATAATCTCTACCTTTGCTTCATCTAAACCTGCAACATCTTTAAATGTAACCTTTACCAAGTTCTCTTTATCGAAAAGTTGGGCTTTTGATTTCCCGATATTAAATATTTGAGCACCACCACCTGCGCCTCCACCCATTCTTCTCATAAGCAAAATCCATAAACCTAGTAACAACAACAAAGGCACAATCCAGTTTAACATTTCGCCCAACACATTACGATGTGTTACATACTCAACCGGAATTTGTAAAATTTGACCCGGATTTCTTTTTTCAAATTCTGTCTTAGCAGCTAGTAAATCATCATTAAATTGTTTTACATCACCTATTTCAAAATAATAATGCGGCCCTTTTTCACTGCCTAAAACACTTCTTTCTTTTACATCTTTATATTTATCGGCATTTAAGGCCTCCGGTTTTAAAGTAACTTCTGCACGTTCTTTATTTACTACAGTGATGGCTTTTACTTCATTAGCCATAATCATATCGCTTTGTACTTGAAACCAAGTTGTGCGAATGGCAGTATCACGAGGCAATAACTGTAAGCCAATAAAAATTACCAGTATAATTCCATAAATCCAATAAAAATTAAATTTTGGTATCTGAGGTACTTTAGGCTTTTTTGGGTCATTGGAATTCCCCGGTCTTAAATCATTAGAATTTGGGTTTGTCATTTAACTTTTAAAAATTGTATCGTTATTATTAAGTAAGCAAGTTTAAGTATATTTTGTTTTATTCAGCTATTTGTGATAAAGTAATTGGGTATGCCCATGTTTTATTAAATGGGATTAACAGTTCATTTCTTAGTTCGTTTAGTGTTTGAATAGTTTTATTTACAAACAAAGTAGCATTTGAAATTTTTCCTTGTTCAAATAAGCTTAAAGCCTCTTTTTTTGATACTACAACCAACTCACTTTGTTCGTTTAAATATTCTAACTGAAGGCGATTAAAAAAGCCAAGTTGAAATTCTTGTTCCCATTCTTGAACCAATCTAACCGATTTATCAATTCCACACCCACTAATATCCTGAAAATTTACTTCAACCGCAAAAACAATGATGTGTTGATGCAAAATGGCGAATGATGCTTTTAAAGGCTGTTGGTGTGCAGTCCATTCAGAAGTAAATAATTCTCCGGCTGATTGTAAACGTAGTTGAACCTCTGAAGGAATTGGCTTTGAAGAAGCGTAAATCCAAACACGGGCAGAAGGTGATAATTCTTGGATAGGTAAAAACATGTGCAACGAAAATACCAAAAATCAAGCCATTGACACAATGACGGATGGCATGTTTAATAATAAAAAAACGATTTAGTAGGGTGTTCGGTTTAGAAGTTTTTGAATAAATTACGTAAACACCAGTTAAATAGCGTGTTATAATGTTATTTTCAAATAAGTTAATGGGTATTCAATTAGGTTAATAATTGTTATTTATCGGTAACTCGTCTGCCATTCCACTCTTTATTGCTGTCATTATTTTACAAGCACTTTTACATGTAATCGCTTATACTTGTAGCCTTATTACATTTTGCAAAAGTGAACAAACAACATATTGTAATCATTGGTGCAGGTCCGGCCGGCTGTTCAACATCTTTATTTTTAGCATCCAAGGGTATACCCCATACTATTTTAGACAAAGCCACTTTCCCAAGAGATAAGGTTTGTGGAGATGCATTGAGTGGAAAAACTGTTTATGTTCTAAATAAATTAGATCCAACAATTATTCAAAGTTATGCAACCAATAAAGTTGATTTTATTGATAGTTGGGGCGTTAAGTTTGTTGCTCCAAATGGGAAAGCAATAGATATCCCGTTTAAACAAGATATGAGCAAAGAGTCGGCTCCTCCCGGATTTATCAGTAAACGAATAGATTTTGACCATACTTTGTTTAATCGTTTGGATAAACGTTTTGCAGAGGTAATTGAAGGAGCAAAGGTTACACAAGTTAGTTATGATAATCATCAGCGTGAAGGAACAGTGGTTTACCAAAAAGACGGAAAAACAATAACCATTGATAACGTTAAATTAATTATAGGTGCCGAAGGTGATAGAAGTATTGTGGCTAAAAAGTTAGGCGACATTCATAAAGAGAATAACCACTATTGCGCCGGAATACGTGCATATTACTCGGGAGTAACCGGTATGCATCAGCAAAATTTTATTGAATTGCACTTTTTGAATGAGTTATTACCAGGTTATTTTTGGATTTTCCCCCTTCCAAATGGCAAGGCTAATGTGGGTGCGGGAATGCTTACCAAGGAGGTGAGTAACCGAAAAGTAAATTTACGTACTGATATGCTTAAAGCCATTAAAGAAAATCCGAATATCAGAGACCGGTTTAAAAATGCTACCCTAGAAGGAACAATTGAAGGTTGGGGATTGCCGCTAGGAAGTAAAAAAAGAAAACTAAGCGGTAATGGATTTTTATTAACAGGTGATGCAGGTTCGCTAATTGATCCATTTACAGGCGAGGGTATCGGAAACGCTTTATATAGCGGAATGATGGCAGCTGATGTAATAGAAGAGGCCATAAAAACCAATCAGTTTAGCGCTGATTTTTTGAGTAAGTATGATACTGCTTTTTACGACCGACAGTGGGATGAACTTAAGTTGAGCCACACCATGCAAAAACTTTGCAAGTATCCTTGGTTGTTTAATTTTGTTGTAAATAAGGCTCATAAAAATAAAGCCTTACGCGAAACGATTAGTTGTATGTTTGAAGATCTTGATTTAAGGGCTAAACTACGAAATCCGTTATTTTATATAAAGTTGTTGTTTAATGATTAAGGGACAAAAAAAATCCCTGAATTTGAGTTCAGGGATTTTTTATATGCTTTAAATTTTCGATTATTTCGACGAAGCTCCAAGTATTTCGGCCATTTTCGAACCAATCTCGGCAGGTGATTCTACTACGTGTAAACCGCACTCGCGCATAATGGCCATTTTAGCTGCCGCAGTATCATCTTTTCCTCCGATAATAGCTCCGGCATGACCCATTCTTCTGCCTGGAGGTGCTGTTTGTCCTGCGATAAACCCAACAACAGGTTTTTTGTTTCCATCAGCTTTAATCCAACGGGCAGCATCAGCTTCATAACTTCCCCCAATTTCTCCGATCATAATGATAGCATCCGTTTCAGGATCATTCATTAACATTTCTACTGCATATTTGGTTGGTGTTCCAATAATTGGATCTCCACCAATACCGATAGCGGTAGAAATGCCTAATCCGGCTTTAACAACCTGATCGGCAGCTTCGTAAGTTAATGTGCCTGATTTAGACACAATACCGATTCTACCTGATTTAAATACGAAACCGGGCATAATACCAACTTTAGCTTGGCCCGGAGTAATAACTCCTGGACAGTTTGGTCCGATTAGTACGCAATCTTTTCCTTTAATATATTCTTTTACAGGAATCATATCTTTAACAGGTATGCCTTCTGTAATACAAATAATTACTTTTATCCCTGCGTCGGCAGCTTCCATTATTGCATCAGCAGCAAATGCCGGTGGTACAAATATGATTGAAGTATTAGCCTGTGCCTTTTCAACGGCTTCAGCCACGGTGTTAAATACCGGACGATCAAGGTGTGATTGACCACCTTTACCCGGTGTAACTCCACCAACCAAATTGGTTCCATATTCAATCATTTGCTGAGCATGAAAGGTGCCTTCACTGCCTGTAAAGCCCTGTACGATAACCCTTGAATTTTTGTCAACTAATACTGCCATGTGTTTAGTATTGAATTAATTTGTGTAATGATAAATGTGGCGCAAATATGAACATTTTTAAACAAAAACCACCAAAATCAAATACGCTTTATCTTTTATTACTTAAAATTAAGAACGTTTATTTTTACGTATAATAAAGAATATAATAAATACAAGGGTTACAAATGAAACAAGTACAATCGTAAAGATTTGAATTTGACGTTTCATTTCTCCGGTAAATCCCTTGGGTTGATTTGCACCTTCTTTATCTAATTCCCTCAATAACTTTTCATTTTCTGTTTTCTCTGCCTGATATTGCTGCTCCATCAATTCTAATTGATTTCGTATTTCTTGACTATACAGCGAATCATTAATAGTGTTATATAATTTATAATAATCTAAGGCTTCTTTATAATTACCTAACTTATCTTCTATAGTATATAATGATAAAAATGATATCATTAAATCGCCTTGAGAATTATAGGTTTGAGAGATGGAGGCCGAACGTAAAGCGTATTTGCGCGCTGCGAAGTACATTCCAAGTTCGATATAACAATTGGCTAGATTATTACATGCAATTGCAATTGACTGTTGATCGCCAACTTTTTCGTCTAAAGCCAATGATTCTAAATGGTATTTTAAGGCGGTTTTATATTGTTTATCCTTATAATAGGCAATACCAATATTGGTTAGGTTAGCAGATTTATCTCTAAGGTCGCCCAACCGATTATTTATTTCAAGAGCTTTAAAATAATACTTGAGTGATTCTTCATTAATTCCAAGCAGGTGATAAACATTTCCAATATTATTTAAAGCATCAGCCATACTGTTTTCATCGTTCACTTCTTTAAGGTTGTAGTATGCTCTTTCATAATATTCAAGGGCTTTACTGTAATTTTTTAGCTCAAGATTAATAACACCAATATTATTCAATGTTCGGGCCATGCCCATTTTGTCGTTAATCTGCTCAGATAATTTTAGAGATGATAAGAAACAACTTAAGGCAGCTTTCAATCTTCCTTGCATCATGTTTAAACTGCCTAATCCGTTTAAAGTTGATGATAATCCTTTTATATTATTATTTGAGGAGTTCATCGCATATGCCCAAACTAAACACGACCTGGCATTGGTAGTATCACCCTTAAACTTATAAAATATGGCACGATTTACATAACCGGCGGCTTCGCCGTCTTTATATTTAAGTTCATTAGCCAACCAAATCGACGAATCAGCATAAAATGCAGTTTTTTGAATGTCTACATTTTTATATTCATAGGCTATTTGGTTATATACATCTACTCTCTTTTTACCTTTTACCTTGGCAAGAACTTCAACAAGGCTGTCGATAACAATTCCTTCTTTGGCCTGCAACTGTGCACTAAAACAACTAGTAACAATTAAAAGTATAAATAGCTTAATGTTTAACCTCATTTTGTAAAAATTGGAGTTCGTATAAGTTTTTATAATAACCTTGCTGAGTAATTAAGTTATCATGGTTTCCTCTTTCAATAATCTTGCCGTTATGTAAAACTATAATATCATCTGCAAATTGAATAGTACTTAAACGATGCGCTATTACAATGGCTGTTCGTCCTTTCATCATCTGCTCAATGGCTTGTTGAATTATAAGTTCTGTTTCGTGATCAACAGAAGAAGTCGCCTCATCTAATATTAAAATGGCTGGATTGGTAACCATTGCTCGTACAAATGAAATTAACTGCCTTTGTCCAACAGATAAACTACTACCTCTTTCTTGAACAGGTTGTTGGTAACCTAAAGGAAGCTGGGCAATAAACTCATGTGCTCCTAGGCTCTTAGCAGCGGCAATTACTGTGTCGTCTGAAATTGATGAGTTGTTAAGTTTAATGTTTTCCATTACAGTTCCATTAAATAAAAACACATCTTGAAGAACAATTGCCATCTTTGAACGAAGTTCTTTTATGTCAAATTCTTTTATTGATATACCGTCAATATAAATATCACCTTGTTGCCATTCGTAAAACCTGCTTAATAAATTAATGATGCTGCTTTTACCTGAACCTGTTGCCCCAACCAAGGCTACGGTTTGTCCGGGCTTTACATGAAGGTTTATATCTTGTAAAACATAGTGATCCTGCTGGTAGGCAAAAGAAATATTCTCAAATACAATTTCCCCCTTAATATCACCAGATTTTTCTTTTCCTGTTGGCTCTAAATGTTGTTCGTCATCAATTAATTTGAAAATACGATCGGCTGCCACCATACCCATTTGCATGGTGTTAAAACGATCGGCTAATTGACGAATTGGGCGAAAAAACATGTTAATGTACATGATAAATGAGGTGATGATACCTATGGATGCTTCTTGTTGAAGCACTTCTTTAGCCCCATACCATACAATCAGTGAAGTTGAGACCGCTGCAATTAACTCTACTACCGGGAAAAAGACAGAATAGTACATTACTGATTTTATATTGGCATCACGGTGTTCCTGATTTATTTGTTCAAACTTTTTAAACTCATCTTGTTCGCGATTAAACAGTTGCACCACGAGCATCCCCTGTATGTGCTCCTGTACAAACGTATTTAATTTTGCAACCTGTGTCCTAACATCTTCAAAACTTACCCTCACTTTTTCTTTAAATATGTATCCTGCATACAATAAAAAAGGTAGTACCGACAAACTAATCAATGATAATTCCCAGTTTATTGAGAACATAAATCCTAAAATGAAAATAATTTGTAATAAATCGCCTGATATATTAATAAGTCCTTCGCTAAAAACATCTGCTATAGTTTCTATATCATTTACCGTTCGTGTTACTAATGTTCCAACAGGAGTTTTATCATAAAACAACATCCTAAGGCCTGTTAAATAGTCATACACATTCATCCTTAAATCTAAAATTACTTGTTGACCTAAATAATTGGTAAGAATAGTTGCCCAAGTTTGAAATCCGGCTTGTATGATTAGCATAATTAATAATAGTATACCCATTTGTAATAATCCTGAACCATCTTTTTTACTGATAAATTCGTCGATCGTATATTGAACTAAAATTGGACGGAGCGGTCCAATTGCTGCAATAGCCAAGGTAAGCAAGGCGGCTAACAAAAATTTATTCTTATATGGAACCGCTAAACTAAAAATACGTTTAAGCAGGGCCAAATCAATATAAGGCTTTTTGTTATCGGTAGTTTTTGGGTTGGATGCGTCCATGTACTGCGTGCAAGTTAAATTTAATTTAACGCATTAGTGTGTTAGATTCGGGTAGTTTATGCACGGGATATACCACGTTTGTCAAAAACAAAGCTTGTGCTGGAACACTTTTACCAGCTTCACTTCTATTCTTGCTTTCCATTATTTTTTTAACATCTGATAAGTTTATTTTTTCTTGTCCAACTTCTACTAACGTGCCTACTATAGCCCTTACCATATTTCTTAAGAAACGATTTGCCTTTATTGTAAATATCAAGTTTGTTTCGGTCTCTGTCCACTCGGCATGCATCACGTTACAAAAAAAATTATTTACCTGTGTATGCACCTTACTGAAACACTCAAAATCATGCTCACCAATAAAAAGTTTTGCGGCTTCGTTCATTAAATCAACCCTTAATTTGCCATATCTATACCAAGTATACTCAGTAGTAAATGGGTTAGGGGTTGTAGCAATAAAGTATTGGTATTCGCGCCATTCAGCATCAAATCTGGCGTTAAAATGGTCAGCTACCTGCACACATTCATAAAAAGCAATTGAAGGGTTTAAAATTTGATTTAGTTTAAATATTATTTTGTCGGCATTGTTTAAAGGTTTAAGCACATCGAAATGAGCATAATAAACTTTTGCATGAACCCCGGTATCTGTGCGCCCACACCCAACTATTTCTATCTGTTCGTGTAAAAGCATGCTTAGTTTTTCTTCAATAACAGCTTGCACCCCAATGGCATTTTGCTGTTTTTGCCAGCCATTATACATACGCCCATTATAGGCAAGTTTTAGTGCATATCTAAAGGGCATCTCAAGTGATTAAATCAGGTTTTCATAAACTACTGCAACTCCTTGTCCAACACCTATACACATAGTGGCCACCCCATATTTTACTTTACGTTTTTTCATTTCGTGTAATAACGTTGTTGTTATTCTTGCTCCGCTACAACCTAGCGGGTGACCTAATGCAATAGCTCCTCCGTTTACATTTACTATTTCAGGATTTACTGCTAAATCGCGCATACATGCTATACTTTGAGAAGCAAAGGCTTCGTTTAATTCCATTAAACCAACATCACCTATTGTTAGGCCGGCTCTTTTTAACGCTTTTTGTGTAGCCGGAACCGGACCTACTCCCATAATTGAAGGGTCAACACCAGCCACACCCCTTGAAACAACCCTAGCCATCGGGGTTAAATTGTGTTTTTTTACTATATCTTCACTCACTAAAATTAAGGCACTCGCTCCGTCATTCACTCCACTCGAATTTCCTGCTGTTACTGTTCCATCTTTTTTAAATGCCGGTTTCAATTTCGCTAATTCAGCTATGCTACTTTCCCTGGGATGTTCATCTTTATTGAAAAACAATGAATCTCCTTTTTTTTGCGGAATTTCTACACTAACAAGTTCCTCGGCAAAACGATTTAATTCATGAGCCCGTTTATATTTGATTTGTGATTGATATGCAAACTCATCTTGTTCTTCTCTGCTAATTTTCCATTGTTCAGCAACATTTTCAGCAGTTTCGCCCATAGCATAAGGATGATATAAAGCTGATAATTTTTTATTTGTAAACCGCCATCCGATGGTAGTATCATAAATTTCAGGAGTTCTCCCAAATGCACTTTCCGATTTTGCCATAACAAATGGAGCACGAGTCATGCTTTCAACACCTCCTGCTAAATAAACATCCCCATCATCACATGCTATACTGCGACTGGCATCAACAATAGCTTGTAAACCCGATGCACATAAACGATTAACAGTGTTGCCTCCGGTTGTTACAGGAACTCCTGCCAACAATCCTGCCATGCGTGCAACATTCCTATTGTCTTCACCTGCCTGGTTTGCTGCTCCTAAAATAATATCTTCAATGAGATCAATTGGCAAGCTCGGGTTGCGATCTAATAAGGCTTTTATGGTTATGGCTGCTAAATCATCCGGGCGAATTGTGCTAAGTGTTCCCGCATATTTGCCAATTGGTGTTCGAACCGCATCTATAATATATACTGTTTTCATGCCTTGCTTATTTATATGTTATGCAATATGGTTGCAAATGTATCAAACTTTCCATTAATAGAAATTTTGCGGTACATTCGCAGCATTATTAGTCGTATATTATGATACAAAGAGTTCAATCCTTATATTTATTAGGTATTATTATTTTTGCACTATTAACCTGCACCGGACAGTTTATTGATTATCAAGTGCGAATGGCTCCCGGAACTGCCACCATTGAAGGAACAAATGACACTGTTCAAGTAAATGGTAAAGCCGTGAGCTATACCTTAAATGCTATTTATTTTAATACTTATACCAATGGAGTTTTAAGTGAAAGTAAAATTCAATACGGATTGATTCTGATTGTTTCCATATTGGTTGGCTGGACGTTAAATGTAATATTCGGCTACAAAAACAGGAAAAAGCAAATGCTTCACGTTAAAATTAATTTCGTTATCATTTTAGCTTACCTATCGGCAATTATTGGGAAAGCTTTTACACAAATTCCGGATTTCTCTTTTAGTAATATGACTATCAAAGCAAGTGTAGGATTGGCTATGATCATGTTTATGTTATACTTAAACTTTCGAGCCTTTATTTTTATTAGAAGGGATGAAGAATTAGTTAGAAGTGCTGACCGTTTGCGTTAATCCAACAATAATTTACTCATGCTCGAGAATCAATCCACCACTACATTAGAAAATATTGGAGAATTCGGCTTAATAGATTTATTAACCTCATCCATTAAAATACATCATTCATCAACCCAAAAAGGAGTGGGCGACGACGCTGCAGTAATTGATCACGGAAACTTAAAAACCTTGATAAGTACTGATTTACTCTTAGAAGGTATTCATTTTGATTTGAGTTATTTTCCTTTAAAACATTTAGGTTATAAAGCAATTACATCTAACCTAAGTGATATTTATGCCATGAATGCCATGCCTAAACAGGTTACAGTTTCTATTGGTATAAGCAGCAAATTTACTCTTGAGGCTGTTGAAGAGTTATATGCAGGTATGTTATTTGCTTGTAATCGTTATGAAGTTGATTTAGTTGGTGGTGATACAAGCTCATCAAAACAAGGACTTGTGATAAGTGTAACAGCGATTGGCGAAGCTGAGGCTGATGATATTGTATATCGGAATGGGGCTAAACCCGGGGATTTACTTTGTGTTACCGGCGACCTTGGCGCTGCCTATACCGGCTTTCAATTATTGGAACGTGAAAAGCGGGTTTACCTTGCCAACCCTGAAATACAACCTGATTTAGAAGGGAAAGATTATATCATTGAACGTCAGTTAAAACCTGAAGCGAGAAAAGATATAGTGCTGATGCTAAAACACCTAAATATTAAGCCTACCAGCATGATTGATATTAGTGACGGTCTTTCCTCAGAAATTTTTCATTTATGTGCGAATGCTAAAACTGGTATGTATTTGTATGAAGATAAAATTCCGATAGATCCTACCTCTTATAATATGGCACGAGAGCTTGATATTGACCCAACATTAACTGCTTTGAGTGGAGGAGAAGATTATGAATTGTTATTCACCATTGCACAGAGCGAATACGAAAAAATTAAAGATAATGCTGATATAACTGTAATAGGATATGTGTGTGAAGAAAAGGAAGGAATACATATGATTAGTAAAAGTGGTAATAAACATCCGCTTAAGGCACAAGGTTGGAAAGCGTTTTAGCATGGCTAGAGTAATGGCATTTGATTATGGAAACAAACGTTTGGGTATAGCAGTTACCGACCCGATGAAAATTATTGCCTCTGCGCTAACTACCATACATCCGAAAGATGTAGTAAGTTATGTACAAAAGTACATGCTTACAGAAGAGGTTGAAGCTTTTGTTGTTGGTAAACCTACTAATCTTAATGGAGAAAAAACAGATGCCACACGACCCACCGAAAATTTTGTAAATTTGCTCAAAAAACAGTTCCCTTCAATACCTATTTTTAGAATTGATGAACGTTTCACCTCTACCATAGCAGGAAGAACTTTGTTTCAAATGGGCTTGAAAAAAAAGGACAGAGAAAAAAAGGAACATATTGACCAGCTTAGTGCCGTTTTAATTTTGCAGTCGTACCTGCAAAGTTTAAATGGTTGATTTTTTTAAATAAATAAAAAAATGATTTATCCGATAGTAGCCTACGGCGACCCTGTATTAAGAAAAAAAGCACAGCATATAACACGTGAGTATGATGGGTTAAACGATTTAATAGAAAGCATGTTTGAAACTATGTATGCCTCAAATGGTGTAGGATTGGCCGCTCCACAAATTGGAAAGTCAATCAACCTGTTTATTATTGATACAACTAGTTTTGAAGATGAAAAATATCCCGGGCTTAAAAAAATATTTATCAATGCTGAAATAATTGAGGAGCAAGGAGAAAGGTGGGATTTTGAAGAAGGGTGTTTAAGTATTCCGCACATACGCGAAAATGTTAAACGTCACCCACAAATTAGAATAAAATATGTGGATGCTGACTTTAATCCGCAAGAAGAAGTATATGATGGGATTGCTGCTCGGGTAATTCAACATGAATATGACCATATTAAAGGGGTATTATTTATTGACCATATCAGCGAACTGAAAAAAAGATTAATTAAAAATAAACTTACCAATATTGCTAAGGGTGGTGTAAAAGTTGATTATAAGATGCGCTTTATGCCTATCAGATAAACTTTATTACCCTTTTCTTGTTCATATCGGATATACAAAAAGTATGGAAATTTTCCTGATGGTTTGTCGTTTTTAGGATTTTTTGCATCTTGCCGTTTCATGCTTAATTAAATTATTATGACGTCATTTAATTCTTTGCATTATTATTTCCGTCATTCAGCCAACAAAATCAAAGGCTTGGATGCGGTTTATCTTATAGAAAAGCGCAAGGAGAACTGGGAAGAAATTACTTATCGTGAAGTGTTGAGACAGGTTAATGCTATTTCAGCTTATTTTATGGAATTAGGTTACGATAAACAAGATAAAGTAGCCCTAATCATTGAAAACTGTCCCGAATATATTTGTTTCGACCAAGCACTTATGCAATTAGGCTTAGTAAATGTTTCTATTTATCCAACTTTATCTGAAGCTGAAATTGAGTATATTATCAATAACTCCGAGTCGAAAGCAATTTTAATTGGTACTCCTTTTTTATGGAGGAAAGTGTCGAAAATAATGAGTAATTGCAGTGAACTCAAGTTGTTAATCACTGCATTTGATCAATCTAAACAAACTGAAGGCACAATTTCTTATGCAAAAATGATTGAGCTTGGGGAAGCTTTATATGAAAAACATAAAGAAGCTATCGAAAAGCGATTAGAGAGTGTTTCACGTCAAGACTTGTCTTGCTTGTTATATACATCCGGTACAACAGGTAAGCCTAAAGGTGCCATGCTTACACACAATAACTTTATTACTAATGTTGACATGGCCATTCAGCTTATGCCCATTGTTAATAAGGATTATAGGTTTTTATCTTTTTTACCAATGTGTCATGTGTATGAACGAACAGCCACCTATTATTTAAGTACCATTGTAGGCGCAGAAGTAGCATTTGCCCAAAGCTTGGAAGCGTTAAGCGGGAATATTATAGAAATGAAACCTACCGCTATTCTTACGGTACCCAGGTTGTTGGAAAGAATTGAGGAAAAGGTAAGAAAAAATGTTACCCAAAAGGGGGGATTTAGCCTGAAGATTTTTAATTGGTCGTTTGTTCAAGGGGAGCAACGCAGGTTGTTAAAAGAAGCCGGTAAATCTCCGGGATTGATGTTGTCAATAAAACTGGCTATTGCCGAAAAACTTGTGTTTTCAAAAATAAAGGCCCGTTTAGGAGGAAATATGAAGATTATGATTTCGGGAGGTGGAGCCATGCCTAAACATGTAGGTGAGTTTTTCGCTAATATGGGTGTTCGCGTTTGTGAAGGTTATGGACTAACCGAAACATCACCATTGGTTTGCGTTAATGAAGCCGAACGTCAGATTTTCGGAACCGTAGGGCGAATAGGAAATGTTTGTGAAGTAGCTATCCAAAACCCCGAAACTAAAGAAATTTATACTGTTCAATCGTACCAAACATTTAACCCAACTTTTGAAAGTGCAGAGGGTGAGATATTAGTAAGAGGCGAAAATGTAATGAAAGGTTATTGGAAAATGCCTGAAGCTACTGCCGAAGCAATAGATAAAGATGGATGGTTACACACCGGAGATGTTGGTAAATTTCATAAAGGCTACTTAAAGATTACTGATAGGATAAAAAATATAATTGTTAACTCATTTGGTAAAAATGTATATCCGACACCTATTGAAAACACTTATTTGAAGTCTTCTAAAATTGAACAAATTTTTTTAATTGGTGATAAGCAAGAATACCTTACTGCTATTGTTGTTCCGTCGAAAGAAGAAATGAAAGAGGTTTTTGGATTTAATGAACAATACTTCGAACAGCAGGAAGTGTTTATAACCGATGAGCAAGTAGTACGTTGGATTGAAGAAGACATGAAGTTGTATGAAAAAGAATTAGGAAAATTTGAACGTGTGAAACACTTCATAGTAAAAAGAAAACCTTTTAGTTTGGAGGAAGGTGAACTTACACCTACCCAAAAAGCCAAACGAAAAGTAATAGAACAAAAATATGCACCTCAAATTGAGGAGATGTATTCGCTTACGGTAATATAGCAACCAATTAATATCTTGTGCAGGTTATTGTTGTAAAAAGCAATAACCTGTTTTCGTTTGTGAATTTCCTGTTAAATTCCAAAGTACACAGGATAATTGAACAAAATACGTATTTTCGCAAGGTTAAATCAGAATGGTTATAAACATCATTAATACATCAGCAAATTCATTACCTGCTTATGAAACAGCTCATGCAGCGGGAATGGATTTAAAAGCGAATCTACAAGACGAAGTTATTATTAACCCGGGTATGCGTGAGTTAATACCAACCGGACTTTTTATAGAATTGCCTGTAGGTTACGAAGCACAAGTTAGGCCAAGAAGTGGATTAGCACTTAAGTATGGCATTACTGTATTAAATTCTCCCGGAACAATTGATGCCGATTATAGAGGTGAAATTAAAGTGTTATTGATTAATCATGGGAATGAACCATTTATTGTAAGGCAAGGCGACCGTATCGCTCAGTTGATTGTGTCGGCACATGAAACCGTACAATGGCATTTAACAAACGAATTGTCGGCTTCTGAACGTGGAGCCGGCGGATATGGAAGCACAGGAAAATAATAAAGCATAAAGCACCTTTAAATAAGGTGATATTAAAAAGAAAAAATGAATATAATAGTACCCATGGCAGGTTTGGGCAAACGTATGCGCCCACACACATTAACTGTACCAAAGCCTTTAATTCCGGTAGCCGGAAAGCCAATTGTACAGAAAATTATTGAAGACTTAGAAGAAGTTTGTGGTGAAGGAATAGAAGAAATTGCATTTATCATACACCCTTCATTTGGCAAACAAGTAGAACAACAACTCATTGATGTTGCTGCAAAACTTAAAGCTAAAGGCACCATTCACTACCAACATGAGGCCTTAGGAACTGCACATGCAATAATGTGTGCTAAAGAAGCCCTTAAAGGCAATGTTTTAGTAGTATTTGCTGATACTTTGTTTAAAGCAGGATTTAAATTAGATAGGTCAAAAGATGGTATCATTTGGGTTCAACAAATTGACGATCCAAGTCAGTTTGGTGTGGTAAAGCTGAATGATCAAGGGATTATTACCGATTTTATAGAAAAACCAACCACTTTTGTTAGTGATTTGGCAATAATCGGTATATATTATTTTAAAGATGGTGAAAACCTTAGAAATGAGTTACAATATCTTTTGGATAATGACATTAAAGAAAAAGGTGAATACCAACTAACCAATGCCCTTGAAAACATGAAGGGGAAAGGATTACAATTTGAGCCGGGTAAAGTTGAAGAGTGGTTGGATTGCGGAAACAAAAACTCAACTGTATATACCAATTCTCGGGTTTTAACTCACATGCATGAAGCAGGCGTAACCATGCGTGGTTCTAATATTACCATTGAAAATTCAGTAATTATTGAACCTAGTTTTATTGGTAATAATGTGGTGCTTAAAAACGCTGTAGTTGGTCCGCATGCCAGTATCGGTGATAATTGTGCCATAGAAAAAAGTGTAGTTGGTCAGAGTATAATTCAACATCATACCCAAATAAAAAATGCAATTGTGCATCATGCAATGATCGGTAGTTACGTTAATTATACCGGTGAGTCTAAAGATTTAAGCATAGGTGATTACACAACAATATTATAAAAATGCCCTAAAGTGCCTGCTAACTATGGTTATTCTATTGTTAGCAGGTTCTATTTACGCACAAAAAAAACCTGTATTGACGGAAGAGCAACAAATCAGGTTTGATGAACATTTTATCAATGCTTCAAAGTTTTATACCATCAATCAATATGATGATGGTTTAACAGAAATAAAAAGAGCACTCCAAATTAATCCTTATAATGATGCTGCATATTATTTGGCCGGTAAATTATTTATGGCTAAAAATATGTTTACTGACGCCGAATTTGTTACTCTTAAAGCGTATCAATTTAATCCACTTAATGAGTGGTATGCAAAACAACTGATTGATATTTACGCTCAACTGAAACAATGGAATAAAGCTGGTGAGGTTGCACTCAAAAAAATAAGAAATCATCCTGCCGTTTTAGATGATTATTTTAGTACAACTTACCTGTTAATTTCTGCAAAAAACTTTAAAAGAGCTATACAAATATTGGATGAAGCTGAAAAAAAATTTGGTATTCACCCCGATATCACCAAACAAAAACAAAGCATTTATTTTGCATTGAATAAGCCCGAAAAAGGATTAAAAGAAACGGAGAAGTTAGTGGCAGCTTTCCCAAACAATATGCAATACCTTGGCATGCTGGCTGATATTCATTTGCAAATGGGAAAGGAAGAAAAGGCTGATGAAATATATAGGAAAATATTAAGCATTGAACCTGATAATGGTTATGCATTATTGTCGCTTGCTGATGATTTCCGCAATAAAAAAGATTATAAGAACTGGTTTGAATATACCTTACGCGCGGTTAGAAGTGCAAACTTTGATGTGAAGCCTAAACTTAAAGTTATTGTTGAGTTTTTTTCTATGCAGCAAGTTGGAGAGCAAAAAAACGAACAATTACAACAATTAACCTCTGCGCTAACACTTGTGCATCCCAACGAAGCTATGGCTTGGATGCTGGATGGCGATATAAAAATGCAACTTGGTAATTTTAATGAGGCATACCCATCATTTAAAAAAGTTACACTAATTGAGCCTGATAATTACACAGCCTGGCGACAGATGGTAATGTGTAATAATGAAACAAAGAACCTATCGCAAATGCTGGCAGATTGTGATGAAGCAATGGCGTTGTTTCCTGCTGAAATCCTTTTTTATGTGTATTATACCTTTGCTGCTAATCAATTAAAAGAGTATGATAAATGTATTCGTGCAGCAGAGTCGGGCTTAATTGCTGCTGAAGGGCAAGACGAAGTGCGCATTCAGTTTTTATTGATGATAGCAGATGCGGCTCATGCACTCAATCGTCATGATTTATCTGATAGCTCTTTTAAAGCTATACTAACCATTCAGCCCGAACATGCAACGGCGTTGAATAACTTCGCTTATTATTTAAGTTTAAGAAAGGAAAAGTTGGATGAAGCCGCAGAAATGAGCAAGAGAAGCCTAAAATTGGAACCGGAGAATCCTTCTTTTTTAGATACCTACGGATATATTTTATTCCTTAAACAGGAGTATGAGATGGCAATTACTTATTTTCAAAAAGCAATAGAACGTGATGCATCTAGTGCCGAAGTTCATGAACATTTGGGTGATGCATTTCAAAAAGCCGGTAAGATTAAAGAAGCACGAGAAGCATGGCAACGAGCATTATCTATAAATCCGTCTTCCGAATCACTTGCAACTAAACTTAAAAAATAATAAGGTATGCGCTTACTTAAGATAATTTTTGCAGTATTAGTAGGAGTATCGGTTTTTGCGAGCTGTAAATCAATCAAACCAACAGTTCAAAATAATTCTGTAAAAGATACGGTAACCTTTGTTGAAAATGTAGCTATTCAAACTCATTTAAGTAAAATAGCCACACAATCATTAATCCCTGATTTTTTTCAAGCAAAGGGAACTTTTACCTTTTCTGAATCTCAGAAAAGCCAGCAGGCCGATATCACTATTATGGTTGAGAAGGATAAATATATTTGGGCAAGTGTAACGGCGGTATTAGGTATTGAAGCGGTTAGGATTTTAATTACTCCTGATAGTATTAAGCTTATTAATCGAATTCAAAAGGAATATTTGGCAACCGACTTTTCTAAAGTAAGCAGTTTGTTGCAAGCACCACTAAGCTTTAAACAGTTTCAATCTTTATTGTATGGAATTGCCATGCTTCAACAAAGTGTACAAAAAAGTGTAGCCGATTCAACCTCAGGTGGATTTGTGATTTATACCCGATCTGATGTTTCTAAACAAACAGCTTTCTATTCCAATGAATATAAGCTATTACAACAGGTCTTGGAGTTTAGTAATACACAAAGAAAAATGGATGTTAAGTATGATGCTTACACTAAAGTGAATGAATTTTTCTTGCCATCTGAGTTAAATATCAACATAAAGGCAGAAAAAAATTTAACAAGTACAATTATTCTACAGAATTTCGTATTAGATAAAAAAAGAGAACCTCTTTTTAATATTCCATCAGGATATGAAAAAATTAATACTCAATAAATGGTTGGTTGTTTTAGTGCTACTGATAGTGGTAGTGGCCAGCGCGCAACAAAATGCCAATATTGCGTCTCAGCGGAAGGTGCTTGAACAGCAACGAAAAGAATTACTAAAAAAAATTCAAGATACTAAAAAAGTATTACAAGAAACTAAAAATAAGCAGGAGAAAACCTTGTCTGATTTAAAGGTTATCAGCAAACAAATTGAAAACAGAGAGAAGGTGATAAATACTGTTGGTGATGAAATTGCTATTCTTGAAAAACAAATTACCGACCAGCAGCAGGTAATAACCACCTTGCGCGACGATATGACCCGACTAAAGCTTGATTATGGTAAAAGTATTTTGGGGGCATACAAGCAAAGGAATGTATATGATAAAGTATTATTTATTTTTTCTGCAAGCAGTTTTAATCAAGCTATCAAACGTATTCAATACCTCAATCAACTTGGCGATTACAGAAAACATCAGGCAGATTTAATTCTTCATACTCAAAAACAAATTACAGGAATTTTAAATGAGCTGATTGCGCATAAACAAGAAAAACAAGGTCTTATTGTTTTAAAAGAGGCTGAAAAGGTTGAGTTGGAAGAAGATAAAAAAGAGGAAAGTGCAGTATTGATTAAGCTACAGGATAAGGAGAAAGAATTAAAAAGGGCTTTAGCAGAAAACGAACGTGCCGCCCGAAAACTAAATGATGCAATTGCCGATTTAATTAGAAAAGAAATTGCTGAGGCACGACGCAAAGAAGACGAGAGACGTAAATCGAAATCAAATAATAATCCGGCTGCACCTAGAGCAACACCAACAGATAAAAAAACAACACCAGGTGAATTATATTTAACTCCCGAAGCTCAAAAACTGTCTGATGATTTTGAAAACAATATCGGTAAATTACCTTGGCCTGTTGAAAGAGGTGTAATTGCTCAAAAGTTTGGAATGCAATCGCATCCAACATTAAAAGGAGTAGTGGTTAATAATAATGGAATTGATATTCAAGCCCAGCCCGGTGCTCCTGTGAGAACTGTGTTTAAAGGTGTAGTGCGTTCTATTTTTTCAATACCGGGAATGGGTAAAATTGTACTTATTAATCATGGTAAATATTATACTGCTTATGCAAAATTGGCTAGCGTAAATGTGAAGGAAGGTCAGGAAGTAAGCACCCGCGAGCAAATTGGAACAGTGATGACTTCTGATGAAAATGAAACAGAAGTGCACTTTGAAATTTGGAAAGTTCAAACCAAACAAAACCCTGAGGTGTGGTTAAAACAATAGTTAAGTTGTATCTTGCTTCAGTATGATGTATATCCTTCGAATAATTGGTTGTTTGTTAATGTTTGCTCCTGCAATAGCACAAACTGTTGAATGGGGTAATCAACAAAAAAGTAAAGGAAAACTTAGTTATGCGCAAGTACTTGGTGAAAATGCTTCCGGAATTTTTTTGGCACGTGCCCGTACATCCGACTTCCGTTCGGAAATTGTTTTAGAAAAGTATAAATCCAATTTAACAATTGAAACTGCTAAAGATGTTTATGAACCATCGTTTGCGCGAACTGAACGTATAATAATAACTGAATCAGGTGCACAACAATTTTTGTCGGTTAAAAATCAGACAATAGGAAAGCATGAGTTGCAATTAGTTAGTTATGATAATGCCCTAAATCAATCCATACCAATCGTATTATTTAATTACGATGTAAGTACTCTTTCTTCTGATAGGAAAATAACCATAAGAAATTCAGTTGATAAAAGAAACTTCATTATAGCGTATCTCACAGAATCGAATGAAAAAGGGAAAAGTATTTTAAATCTGTATGTTTTTAATGCGCAATTTCAGTTAAAAGTTTCTCGCAGATTTCCGGTTAAAGGTTTTGTAAATGACCTGAATTTAGTGAATGCAGAATGTGATGCATACGGCAATTTCTATGGAGTTGTAAGCATGCCGCGCGAAAATGTAAAAGGGAAGGATCGTGGTGTTAAACAATTTCTATTTTATAACTACCAAATTGCTACCGATAATATGCTTGAATATGATATTGGCAAAGACTCGGTTTATGTGAATGAAGTAGCATTAGTGGTAAACAATTTTTCGTTGAAGGTAAATATTGCCGGTTTCTACTCCGAAAAAAATGATGAGCAATGTGCAGGTTATTTTTTTTATAAAGTTGACATAAAAACAGGTGAAATCGAAGCAGTAAAGTATGAAAAGTTTGATATAAGTTTTATAAGTAAAGCAAGCACTTCAATGAGTGGAAGCTTGCCGTCATTATCAAATTTATACGTACGCAAATTAGTACCGAATAATGAAGGTGGTGTTACCATAGTGGCAGAAAAATATTATGAAACACGACAAGCATACACTTTTAATTCCGGAGGATTTCCTCAAACAAATTATAGAACCATTTATAATTATGACGAAATAATTGTTGTAACTACCAATAATGACGGAAGCGCAAGGTTTAAACATTTTATTAAAAAAAATCAAACTAGTGTGAGTGATGGCGGTTATTATTCTTCCTTTTTATTGCTGTTAACTAATGGAAATATTGGTATCGTTTATAATCAAAATGTTCAAGAAGATGATGATGTGATGATGGTTACTATTAATAACAAAGGCATTCTCGATTCGAAAGTTTTAATTAAAGGAATGAGCTATTACGTATCTATTATGCCATTTGAATCGCGACAAGTTTCTTTTAACTCAGCGGTAATAACCACCTTAAAAGATAAGCGCTTTTGTTTAATGCGATTAACTTTTTAAGTGAAGTAAAATGAATCAGAAAACATCTATTTTGCACCAAATTATAAGTATTGCTTAATTTATTTCGACATAATTCTTTGCCCGGAAGCATCATGCTTGTATTGATGGCTGTATTATTAAAACTGCCCGCTTTATTGCATGTGCCAAGATATGAATATATACAAAATGCCCCCATGGCTCGTATAGCTTTTAACTTTATTGCCAATTTACCTAATCACTATTTCTGGGGTGTTTTGTTGGCCGCTTTGCTTGTTTTATTGCAAGGTGTGTTTGTAAATTATATTGTAAACGCCCAAGGTATTTTATACAAATCAACCCAATTACCGGCCTTGTTTTTTGTGTTGATTAATAGTTTTTTTATCCAACAAAATGAACTTACTCCTCAACTAATTTCAAATACATTTTTGTTGTTTTTACTTCAACGGTTGTGCTATTTATACGAATCGGCAAATCCCTTGCTGGTTGTTCTAGATACCGGATTGTTACTGGGTATGGGAATTCTGTTTAACTACGACTTAATTATATTTCTTCCATTCATTTTAATTAGTGTGGTTATTTTCACATCATTTAATCTAAGATATTTAATAGTATCAATTTTAGGTATCATGTTACCACTTTATTTTACTGCAGTATATTTTTATACTTTTGGACGATTTGATGAATTAATCTTGTTGGTAAAACAAAGTTTTGAGAACAAAGAATTAAAAGTAATTGAAACCAACTATGTGCGTTTACTTCCTTGGATAATTTTAACACCCATAACAGTGTTTTCAATTTTTAACCTTCAACAAAACTTTTTTCGAAACAAAGTAAAAACCCGAAGGATTATCCAAAGTTTGTACCTGATGATTTTTTTTGGTATACTGGGATTATTCCTTGAAAATAATCATTATAGTTATGCCATTACATACCTGAGCATTCCATTAAGTATTGTAATAGCTTACTTTTTTATTAGCGATAAGCGTTTTTGGATAAAGGAAATGCTGTTTTTTTCGTTATTGATATTAGCATTTTATTATCAGTTGGCGTAATTATTTTTATTACATACCCAATACCGTTTTTAACTTTTGATAGCCTGTTTTACTCAAAGGTATTTTTGCTCCTGTTTTTAGCAATGCAACATGCGAATCCTTATCCGGATGCTCAATCCTTGTGAGTTGATCTATTTTAATCATATAAGACCTGTGCACCCTGATAAATTCATCCTGATTTAAACCTTGCTCAAAACTAGCCATGGTTCTTTTCTTTAAAAACATACCATCATTTGTATGAATTTTTACATAGTCGTCATACGCTTCCAAGTATATAATATCATGCACCGGAATGATTCTAATGGCATGATGTGTTTTAACCACAATTCTGCTATTCTCGTCTTGGTTTCGTGTTCGATTTTGAATAAAATCTTCAGTTTGGTTCTCATCTTTTAAGGTTAATCTTGCATTCATCCACTTTTCAAATGCCTTGTCAAACCTTTCTTTACTAAATGGTTTTAATAAATAATCTACCGCATTATTATCAAAAGCTTTCATTGCATACTCGTCAAATGCGGTGGTGAAAATTACAGCAGGTGGCTTATCAATTAATTCCAACATTTCAAAACCATTTATTTTGGGCATTTGTACATCTAAAAAGATAATATCAGGGTTATGCTGTTGTATTGCCTTAACACCTTCAAATCCATCATTACACTCTAATACCACTTCAACTTCATTAAATGCCGACAGGTATTCTTTTACTATGCCCCTTGCCAAAGGCTCGTCATCAATTATTATTACTTTAATCATATCTTTTGAGGAATTTTCACAATGGTTGTAAATAGGTTGTTTTCATATCCGGTTTGTAATAAATCATTACGTGCATATAACAGGTATAACCTTCGTTGCACACTGCTTATTCCAAATCCTGCACCTTTTTTGGGTGTAGCGGTTTGTGGATCAAACGGATTAGTAATTGTTATTGTTAAATATTCACTATTACAACTGCAAACAATGCTGATATTAACTTCACCGGCAATGTCGTACAGTCCAAATTTAATGGCATTTTCAACCAATGGTTGAAGAATTAAAGGAGGTATTTTACAGCTTCGCACCAAATCATCTGCTAAAATGGTAGTAGTTAATCGGTGTCCAAACCTCACCTTCTCAATATCAAGATATAATTGTAAATGATGTAATTCACCCGACATCTCATAAGTTTCATATTCGTCTTTTCTTAGTGTTCCTCTTAAAAACTCACTTAATTGATATATCATTTTGCGAGCTTCTTCAGGTCGGTTACCCACCAATGCACTTATGCTATTTAAGCTGTTAAATAAAAAGTGCGGTTGTAGCTGTTGCCTTAAACTTACCAACTCCGCATCTCGGGTGAGTTTTTCAATATCAGCGAGGTTTTTCTGACGCTCATGTTCTTCCTGAAATAGAAACCACATAAAAACAAATACGGTTAAAAGAGAAATGATTAATAAATGATAAACTCCTCTAACCGGAATGGAAGCTGATAAAAAATCAAGATAGTCTTTCTGACCCTCATAAATTTGTTTCATGGTGGCCGTAAATACCATCGTTACTAATATGGTTAACAACATTGCCCATATTCGAGGATATAAAATATTTTCTCGAGCCGGTTTATAATACCTTAAGATATTATAGGTACTTGTACCCGCTAAGAGAATAAGGCCAATGGTTAATAATGCATCAAACAAAGATTGTACTAATGTTAAACCAAAAGTGGTAAGTACAAACGTATGCATCAGCAAAAAGAAAACACCTGAACCGATGTAAACACTGATAAATCTTTTAAAGGTAAAATCTTGAGGAAATGGTTTCACGCAACTACTGCTTGTGGTTCAATTTGAGCGGCAATAACTTCGGCCCTGTGATGAATATAATCAATATAACTACGTGATTCTTCAACCTCAAATAAACGTGAATGAAGCGACATTCCATCTGTAAAATCTTCAATTGGGGTAAGTTCACATACATCAATAAATTGCCATTTAACTGGGTTAAATTCTTCTGTAATAAAAGCGTCTTCTTCTCTGCCTCCAATTAGTCTGGCTTTTAAAAATGCTTCATTAAAACTTCGGGCTTCAATTAACCTTATCTGTTCTTCAAACTGCGGGGTATGATTCCCATTTCCGGTGATCACACTAAATACAAGTTTAGTAATGTACCATTTATTCATATGCGTGTTTGTTATAAGTGTTTGTAGGGTTATTAATGACTCTTTATATCTATGCCTCCAAAAATGGTTACACCTTTTAGAACCAATATTTTATTTTCACTCTTGGGTAATGCATTGTTCACGCGTTTGTCTTCAATACCTCCAAGAATGGCAACATTCTCCGATTGAATTTCCCAATTTGCAGGAACAATTAATAAGGTTCCGCCAAACATTTGAGTAACCTCTAAAATAACTCGTCCTTCGATGTCGGCTTGACTTAAATTTAATTCAGCACCACCAAATATGCAGGTGATTTCACCTCCTTTGAAATCTTTAGTGATGATTTGTTTTTTAATTGCGCCCATAATTGAAACAGCATCCAACATATTTTCACTGCTTGCTTCAACTGATGAAGCTTTACAACGCATTTTCCATTCCTTCCAACGTTCTTTTCGCTTACCGGCCGTGCTTATCATCACAATTCCGATTAGGATTACAACAGCCGGCCATAAAAAATTTTCTAATCGCGTTTCAGGATAGATGTCGTCAATTAGTAAAATTCCGCCAATGCTAATCAAAACCAACCAACCCGTGTGTTTGAAGTTATGTTTAACTCCAATATATAAACCGATAATTATAATCAGCATTTCCCAAGTGAATAACCAATCAGGAAAATTAACCCCTAGTTGTTTTAACAATAAAACGATGCCTGACAATACAAGCAAAATTCCACTAAACACGCGCCCTCTCGAACTATGCATGTTATCCCACTTGTCGTTATTGCTTTTCTTTTCTGTATTCATTGTTTGTTTCCTGCACAAATGTAACGGCAAAATACAATACTTATGCTTAAGCTACTCCATTACAAGGTTTAAAATAGGCGAATAGGGATGCTTTGTCGGTTAAGTTTATCCTTTGCTTATGTGATTGGTTCATGAATTATCCACCTAAATTAAGTATTTTGCACCAATGGAAACCACCGGTTTAACGTATACTGTAATTTTGCCTACTTCCGCTTCTGATGTGTACGGCATTTTGCTAGATGAGAGGAAACATAGTTCGTTTACCGGCGCTGTTGCAATTATTACGGATGTGCCGGGAAGCTCCTTCTCTTTGTATGATGGCAAGTATACAGGTAAGGTAGTGCAAACAATAAAAAATGAATTGATTGTTTTGGACTTTGTCTTGCATCATCCGTTATGGCATCATCCTTCATGCAGTGAAGTTTCGTTTCAACTGAAGGTGTTAGCACCTAATGAAACAGAATTAACGGTAATTCATAAATTAGTTCCGGTATCCTGTGCGGATATTATGCTTAATAATTGGCATCAAGATTTTTGGGAACCACTCATGTTTTATTTAAATAGATAATCCATTTGAAACATCACTTTTTATATCCCGCCACACAAGCATTAATTCGATTCGGATGTAAATTATTTTTCTATAAATTATATCATCAACAACTCAATCGTGTTCCGTTGGAAGGTCCGGTAATGCTTGTGGCTAATCATCCTAATGCATTTTTAGACCCCTTAATTATTGCAGCATTTCTTAAACGTCCAACACATTTTTTGGCACGTGGTGATGTTTTTAATATTAAAGGACTATCCTCATTAATATCAACTTTTCATGTGCTACCGGTGTATCGGATTAGTGAAGGCAAAGAAAATATTTCTAAAAATTTTGAAACCTTTGATGTTTGTTTTGAGGTGTTTAAAAAAGAAGGGATGGTATTGTTATTCGGTGATGGCTTATGTGAAAATAATTGGCGACTTCGGCCCATGAAAAAAGGGCCGGCAAGATTAGCTAAAATGGCTTGGTTATCTGATACACCTGCACGTAATTTAAAAGTTGTTCCGGTGGGTTTAACTTATGAGCATTTTAGTGGAGGTGGTAAATCTGCTGTTGTTGCTTTCGGAAATCCGTTTGATATGAAGGTTATTGGAGTTAATCCTGAATCACCTCAATTTACTCAATTGTTTAATGAGTACCTCTCTAACCAACTTTCACAGCTTGCCTTTACCAACGAAACAATGACGCCAAATAATATTGAACATCACCAATTGATGAGCCAATGGATTACTTTAGAGAAAAGCGATAATTTTAATTTAAGCGATTTACATCAGTTTGCTTCAATGGTGCCATCAACTAAACGTAAACGATTTGTAACCCTTATTCATAAAGGAATTATAGGATTGCCTCACTATTGGTTTATGCAGTTTATTTCGTTAATAACGGCCGGCAAAACTGTTTTTTATGATTCTGTATTATTTATCTTAACACTTGCATTATTCCCTTTATATTGGATTACACTATTGCTAATACTGCTTCTCAACTTATGACAACAAACTTATTACTTAAACAAATACAGGAAAGTGCTGATTTTTTAAATAACCAAGGATTTGAATCTCCTGATGTTGGTATTGTTTTAGGCACAGGATTAGGTCAGTTGGTTTCTCATATTCAAGTTATTCATAGAATCTCTTATCACGATATTCCTCACTTTCCGGTTTCAACCGTTGAAAGCCACAGCGGTAAACTAATTTATGGAATGCTTGAAGGTAAAAAAGTGATAGCCATGCAAGGCAGGTTTCATTATTATGAAGGTTATGCCATGCATCAAATAGTTCATCCAATCAGGGTAATGAAAATGTTAGGGATACAATATTTATTTATCTCTAATGCAGCAGGGTGCTTAAACTTATCATGGAAAAAGGGCGACTTAATGTTGTTGGATGATCATATAAATTTATTGCCTGATAATCCACTGCGCGGAAATAATATTGATGAATTGGGTACACGATTTCCTGATTTAAGTGCTCCATATCATCCAAAACTTAATCATTTGCTTATTGATGCAGCAAATCTTTATAATATTAAACTTCACCAAGGGATTTATGTTTCGGTTACCGGGCCAATGCTTGAAACACGAGCAGAATACAGGTACTTGCGAATGATTGGTGCTGATGCGGTTGGGATGAGCACTGTGCCTGAAGTAATTGCTGCAAACCACCTCTCATTACCTTGTTGTGCGGTTAGCGTACTTACTGACGAATGTGACCCTGATAATTTAAAACCTGTGAGCTTAGAGATGATTATTGAAGTAGCCACAAAAGCTGAAATAGCTTTAAGTAAACTCATGTGTTACGCTATTAAAAATTGTTGATACATGTGTGTTTTATTTTGGCTATGACGAGGCTAACTTACTTTTACGATATCCATACATGATATACACCAACATGCCAATGATTAACCAAACAAAAAAGGCTGCCCAATTCGTAAAATTTAACTGGGTCATTAAATAAAAATTTGATACCATGCCAAGCACAGGAATTAAACTGTATCGTTTAATAAATGTTAATACACTTAGGCTCACAAATAATATCCAAAACAATAACATTGGAGTGTCTTTTTCCTGCGGATCAATGAAAATGTGCCTTTCATAATAAACAATAAACAAGAACAAACTTATTAAACACAATAAGGGCACTATTAGTCGTCCGTTAAAATATGGAACTCTAAACCCGGTATGGTTTTCAATTCGATGAGACTCCATTCTGATAACGCCGGCATTTACAATTACAAATGCAAATAATGTTCCTATACTCGATAAGTCGGTTACCTCTTCTAAGTTTAAGAACAAGGCAGGCACAGCAACAAAAACTCCTGTAATGATGGTGCTGAATGATGGTGTTTTAAATTTGGGATGAATGGTGCTGAATTTTTTAGGTAACAAACCGTCTCTACTCATACTCATCCATATCCTGGGCTGACCGTTTTGAAAGACCAACAATACACTGGCCATGGCTATTACGGCACTTACCGCAACCAATCCACTCATCCAATTTACTTTTAACAAACTAAATACATGTGCCAACGGATCATCAACTGCCAATTCATTATAACTTACCATTCCGGTTAATGATAATGAAATTAAAATATATAAAATCGTACAAATGGCTAACGAAGCAATCATTGCTTTGGGCAAATCACGTTTAGGGTTTTTACATTCTTCGGCAGTTGTTGCCAATGCATCAAATCCGATATAAGCAAAAAATACTGAAGCCACTCCTTTAAGTACACCACTTATTCCATTAGGTGCAAAGGGCGACCAATTAGCAGGGTTTACATAAAATGCCCCAACTAAAATAACCAACACAATTACTAATAATTTTAATACTACGAAATAATTACCAACCGTTTTTGTTTCATGCACACCACGATAAATTAATGCTGAAATTGCAGCAACAATTGCCAATGCCGGAATATCACAAATTATTCTGATATCCATAACCAAAGGAGCTTGCATCCACGCTTGATATTGTTCATAAATATAAGCCGGAGCAGCATGCTTAAACTGCAAAGTTTCGTAAGTCAGATATCCTTGTTTGGCACTAAAATAGTCCATTGTAAATGAAGGCGAAATATGCCAACCTAAACCTTCCATTAAGCCTGTAAAATATCCGCTCCAACTAATTGCTACAACTATATTTCCTATGGCATATTCAAGTATTAAAGCCCAACCGATAATCCATGCGATAAGTTCGCCAAAAGCGGCATACGCATAAGTATATGCACTACCCGAAATGGGAATGGTGCTGGCAAACTCAGCATAACTCATAGCCGAAAATGAACAGGCAATGGCAATAAATATGAATAATAAAATTACCGCCGGGCCGCCACTCGCACTTGCATTCCCAATTGTGCTGAAAATGCCTGCCCCAATAATTGCTGCAATACCTAACGAAGTTAAATCACGAAGTGATAACGTTTGTTTTAATGTATGTCCACCGGAAACATTTTTTTCTACTTCAGTTAAAATGCTACTAATGGTTTTTTTTCTGAAAAGATTTTGAATCACATTTGTGCTATTAAGATAGCAATATAAATATTTTACACTAACTTACCTTATTAGTAGGCTTACCACATCCACATTTACCTGATTCGCAACTATGGCCTTTAGCACTATTAAGTATATATCTAAATAAATATACAGACGCAGCCAGTATCAACACAATCACAATTACATACTGAATATTCATTGATATTTTTCGCTTAACTTATTTAAACCATTATAAAAATAATTGGGAATATTAATTAGCTGAGGCATTTAACCGACGTGGAGCATATTTGGCCGCCATTTCTGCAATAGCTTTGATATGATCCGGAGTAGTACCACAACACCCACCTAATATATTCACAAGTCCTTCCTTGCAAAACTCTTCAACTTGTTTGGCCATGGCCTGCGGACTTTCATCATATTGTCCCATTTCATTTGGTAAACCGGCATTAGGATATGCACTTACTGCAAACGGAGCATGGGCTGATAATACTTGCAAATAAGGACGTAAAGCGCTTGCACCTAAAGCACAATTTAAACCAATACTCATCAAAGGAGCATGTTGCATCGAAATTAAAAAAGCTTCTGTAGTTTGGCCACTTAATGTTCTACCGGATGCATCAGTGATGGTTCCGCTTACCATTACCGGATAACGTTTGCCTGATTCTTCCATAAATTCATCAATGGCAAATAATGCAGCTTTGGCATTTAATGTGTCAAAAATTGTTTCTACTAATAAGATATCTGCTCCACCTTCAATTAAGCCTCTAACTTGTTCTTTATAGGCTGCTTTTAATTCATCGAAACTCACGGCACGGTATCCGGGGTCGTTTACATCAGGGCTAATAGAAGCAGTTCGGTTGGTTGGCCCCATCGCACCTGCCACAAATCTTGGCTTATCCGGGTTCTTGGCAGTGTACTCAAGCGCAACTTCCTTAGCAATTTTTGCCGATTCGTAGTTAATTTTCCAAACATATTCTGCACCTAATTCATAATCTGCTTGAGCAATGGTTGTTCCGCTAAAGGTGTTTGTTTCAATAATATCTGCACCTGCATCAAAATATTGAGCATGTATTGCTTTAATTACATCCGGTCGAGTAAAAGATAATAAGTCGTTATTTCCTTTTAAAGGTTTAGTATGATTGGCAAGTGACTCATCTCTAAAATCCGATTCTTCTAATTTATATCGTTGTATCATGGTGCCCATTGCACCATCAAGAATTAATATGCGTTTATTGAGTAATGAAAATATTTGTTCTGACATATATGCAAAATTATAGGGTTTACTTCACTCTTTTATCTATTTTTTGTAAGTTATATAAATCTGTTACTGCCCAAAAATAAGCTATTTATGTGGGGGAGTAGTAAAATAAATAAATTAAAATACTTAATTATGAATACTTTATATATATTTGCGGCTCATTTAATTTATATCGTACATTGACAACATTTAACGAATTGGGCTTGAACACGTCCGTTCTAAGCGCCATCTCGGAGATGGGATTTGAAAATCCTACACCTATTCAGGAAAAGTCTATTCCTGTTTTTTTAGAGACACAAAGAGACATTTTAGGATTAGCTCAAACCGGCACCGGGAAAACAGCCGCATTTGGTCTACCTTTACTACAATTGCTTGATTTTAATCAAAAACAAACACAAGCACTCATCATTTGTCCAACCCGTGAACTTTGTATGCAAATTTCACGTGACCTTACCAATTATTCAAAAAATATTAATGGGGTAAGAATCGTATCTGTTTACGGTGGGGCAAGTATTAACCAACAAGTTGACGACTTAAGAAGAGGAGCACATATCATTGTAGCTACTCCGGGTCGTTTAATCGACTTAATGAGCAGAAGAGCAGTTAACATTAAAACCATTAGTTATGTGGTACTTGATGAAGCTGATGAAATGCTGAACATGGGATTTAGGGAAGATATTGAAAGTATCCTTTCTTTTACTCCGGAAACTAAACGCGTATGTTTATTTAGTGCAACAATGCCTAAAGAAATTCGCAGTATTGCTAATCAATATATGAACGACCCTGTAGAGGTAAGTGTTGGTAAAGCAAATTCAAGTAACCAAAATATTGCGCATGAGTACGCAGTGGTGCACGCAAAGGATAAACTATCTGCACTGAAAAGAATACTTGATTTCCATAGCGAAAACTTTTACGGAATTATTTTCTGTACTACAAAACACGAAACTCAGGATATTAGCGATAAGTTAATTAAAGATGGTTACAACGCCGACTGTTTACATGGTGATTTAAGTCAATCGCAACGCGAAAAGGTGATGAACCGTTTTCGTCATCACGCCATCAAAATTTTATTAGCAACAGATGTAGCAGCACGTGGTATTGATGTAAGTGGATTAACACACGTAATTCATTATCATCTTCCTGATGATATTGAAAACTATACCCACAGAAGTGGCAGAACTGCTCGTGCCGGTAAAACAGGTACTTCAATTGCATTGTTGAATGTTCGTGAGTTTTATCGTTTGAGAGAAATAGAAAAATTAACCAATATTAAATTCAATCGTGTTCTTATTCCTTCTGCAATGGAAGTAAGGGATAAAAAAGTGATTGCTTTTATTGATACCATTAATTCAACTGAAATTGAAGAAACATTTTTTGATGACCATGTTGAAAAGCATCTAAAACCTTTGCTTGATTTAGATAAAGACGTGTTATTGAAAAAAATGCTTTCACTTGAACTTATAAGGTTTAATGCTGATTATTTAAATGCACCGGATTTAAATGTGCAAGAAAAAGCACGAGGCGAACGTCAGGAAGGTGGCAACGAAACATACGGTGCTGCAAAAGGTACGCGTTTGTTTATCAGCGTTGGTCAAAAGGATGGATTAAACGTAGGCTCATTAAAAGAATTTATTCATGAAGTAGCAGCCATTCCTTTCAAAAACATGTATCGTGTTGATGTGAAAGGCGTATATTCTTTTGTTAATGTTGATGAAGAGTATATGGACGCTATGATGTCTAAGGTTCATGGTTCTAATTATGGTGGCCGTAAAGTTCGAATTGAAGTAAGCGGAAACGAAAGGGCAGGAGGTCGCTCAAGAAGTTCATCTGATCGTCCGCGTTCAGGCGGAGGCAACGGTGGAAGAAGAAGCGACCGCGGAAATGATTATGGTAGGTCGTCAGGTAAGCGCAGTAATAATCAATCAGGCGGTTCTTCAAATAGAAGAAGATATAGAAGCGAAACATCAAGATAAAATTTATTTTGTCATCATCACTCCGGCTCGTACTTTTGTGTTTATGTTATTTAAACGCCTAATTACAGTCGGAGTTTTTTTTGTTGGAATAAGTGCGGTTCAGGCTCAAAAAAAATTTAATTCATTCTCAGGAGAAACAATTTTTTCAATGGCAAATGTTTCCATTAATGGCAAACAAGAAGCTTCAAGACTGCGCTTTTCGCCCGTATTTAATTTGCAGTTTTTAACCAATTATAATACCCAAAAACATTTTGGGTGGTTTTATGGAATAGGAATTAGGAACATAGGTTTTATTTATGAAAAACCAAATACTGATTCTGTTTACAAGCACCGTACTTATAATCTCGGAATCCCCGTAGGCATTAAACTTGGTAATGTCAGCAAAACATTTTTTTATTTTGGCTATGAATTTGAAATTCCGTTTCATTACAAACAAAAGTTATTTGTTAATGAAGAAAAGGAATCTAAAGTATCTGTTTGGATGAGTAATCGAGTCCCATCTATAATGCATGCTGGGTTTGCAGGAGTTAACTTTAAGTCCGGATTCACAATTAAATTTAAGTATTATTTCAATAATTTTTTAAACTCATCCTTTACCGAAACGGTTAATAATGTTCGTCAAAGTCCATTCAATCAAATGAAGGTTAATGTTTTTTACGTATCAATTGAATGGAATTCATTTAAACCTACAGCGAGAAGATCTTCAAAGAAACAAACCGGTGCCGAACGATTTAGCAGCATTGCATTCTAAGTAATACATATCCATTGTGTCCATAAGTTAGAAAAGTTTACAATTGACCTGTGCATTCAACTAGGAGGTTTAGTTTTTCTAATTTACTTTAACCATTTACAATTGCTGTTGTGAAATTTAATTGGAGGTTACCTGTGCTTTTATTGTCCAAACCGCTCTCGCCAAAGTTGATTGAATGATTTTTCGGCCAATGTTGGAAATAAGCGATCGTTACCCCAGCTACTTTTAAAAAAACCTTTTATCATTAGTGATTTTATAGTTTGTCCTTTATTCATGTTCTTTCTACTTAACATGAATTTTTTCCAACTATACCACATCAACTTTTCCGAATTTTTTATTAGATTTTTTTGCGTTGTATCTCTTCTGTTCCTGGTTAAATGATTATGAATATCAATTTTCACCGGACAGATATCTGTGCATTTACCGCACAATGGGCTAGCGAAACTTAAGTGCTTATGTTCGTCATGGTTACTTAAATATTGAGCCGTTACAGCACCAATCGGACCATTAGTAGAAACACCATAAGCATGTCCGCCTATTTGATGAAATACCGGACAAACCTGATGGCAAGCACCACATTTGATACAGCCTAAGGCCTGTCTTTGGTCGTGTTGAGCTAATAAATTTGAACGGCCATTATCCACTAACAAAACAATAAACTCAGCAGGTCCATCAATTTCATTGCTTGTTTTAGGACCAACCACTGTATTGTATCCGGTTAACTGCTGGCCAGTTCCATAAGTGGCTAATAAACTAAAAAATAAATCTATATCTGCTAACGACGGAATTAACTTATCAATACCCGCAACAACTACATGAACTTTTGCAAAAGCTAACGACAACCTGATATTTCCTTCATTTTCTGTTATTCCAACTAATCCACTATCAGCGATTAAAAAGTTTGCACCTGTAATCGCCATATCAGCAGCAGTGAATACCGGACGCAATGTTTGTCTAACATCTGCAGTTATATGCTCGGCATCGGCATCTAACGCAGTTGTTGTTTTTTCGTTTAGAAGGTAGGCAATTTCTGCGGTTTTTTTATGCATGGCAGGCATTACCATGTGGTATGGTCTTTCACCTGCTTCATCAATAATGTATTCTCCTAAGTCTGTTTCCTGAACTTGGTAACCTTTATCGCGCAAATAGGCATTTAAACCTATTTCATCGCTCAACATACTTTTACCTTTAACAATTTTTTGGGCATTATACTTTTTCACTAAACCTTCAATCTCCTGTAAAGCAATTTGAGCATCATCAGCCCACAATACTTTACCCCCTTTTCTAATAATTGCCGATTCAAATTCGATTAAATATTTGTCTAAATTTTCAGTTACTTTCCATTTAGCATAAGCAGCACGTTCACGAGCCAAATTTAAGTTTTGAAATTGTTTTTTAGCAGTTTGATGAGACACCATATACCGGTCTCCGTAAGCTTGCATTACTGAATAATGCTCCTTGTTAGTGCTTATTTTTTCGGTATCAGATATGAATTGTTCTGCCTTACGCATTTTACGAATTAAAACATTTTATTACGTTTCAACTAATGGTAAATTATCTATTAAGCGCACTTCTCCACACCAACATGCAATAATAATTGCATAATTACAGTTTGGTTGTATAGCATTTGCAACATTAAAATTTTCTGTATTTATCAGATTAAAATATTCAATTTTAAACAGCGGGTTATTCAAATATTTGTAAGCAGCAGCGTTTATAGCAGCATTAATGTCAACCTCATTTTTAATATTTTCTGCTGCATTATTCATTGCTTTATAAAGGCCGGTTGCTAATATTTTTTCCGTATCTGAAAGGCGTGTGTTACGCGAACTCATAGCCAATCCATTTTCCTCTCTGATAGTTGGCATAATATGTAGTTTCAGATTAGGAAACTCCCTTTTTATTAGTTGGCTCACCACCATACATTGTTGCAAGTCTTTACTGCCAAAATAAGCAGCATCAGGTTTCACTGCCTCAAAAAGTTTTTTAACAACTGTTATTACTCCATTAAAATGCCCCGGTCTGAAAGCTCCTTCAAAGCTATTCATGATTTCACCATAATCGTAGATTTGTGCCTGAATGTCGGAACCATATAATTGTTCAGGTTCAGGTGTGAAAACCACATCACATCCGGTTTCTGCCAAAAGTTTTAAATCTTGTGATAAGGTTCGAGGGTATTTTTCTAAATCACTAGGATTATTAAATTGAGTGGGGTTAACAAAAATACTGCACACTGTAAGCTCATGATTATGTTTTGAAGCATTAATTAAACTTAAATGTCCGGCATGTAATGCGCCCATTGTTGGAACAAATCCTATTCGATGTTTGGATGCATGCGAGGAGATAAAATGTTGTAAATCGTTAACTGTTGTAAATACAAACATCTACTGTGTTAATTTTGTGTAAGTTATGATTAAGGCGAAAATAAAACGGGCGGGATATTACTAATTTTCCACAAATTATATATATTTTTGTGCACTTTTTTAAGCACATCTAACATGGCAAGGAAGAAAATCTTGTTCATTTCATCAGAAATGAGTCCGTATTTGAAAGTGAGTACAGTTGCAGAATTAGCCAGACGTTTACCACAGGCCATTCAGGAAAAAGATAACGAAATAAGGGTACTCATGCCTAGGTATGGTTGTATCAATGAAAGGCGTAATCGTTTACATGAAGTGGTTAGGTTATCCGGCATCAACATTACCATTGATGATAACGACAATCCATTAACCATTAAGGTAGCTTCACTACCCGAAGCTAAAATGCAGGTTTATTTTTTAGATAACGAAGACTATTTTCATCGAAAGTTCGTTTATACCGACGAAAACAATAACTTTTTCGGAGATAATGATGAACGTACCATCTTCTTTTGTAAAGGAGCTTTAGAAACAGTTAAGAAGTTAGGTTGGCAGCCTGATATTATTCATTGTCAAGGTTGGATGACCGGATTAATTCCGATGTATCTAAAAACCTTGTATAAAGATGAGCCTGTATTTAAAAACTCTAAAGTAGTATTCAGCATTTTCGAAAATCAGTTTTCTGATGATCTGGGTAAAGACTTTGCAAGGAAAGCTAGTTTGAACTCAATCGATAATAAACAAATGGGATCTTTAGACGCCTCATGTTCAGGTTTATATAAGTCGGGCATAATTCATGCAGATGCAATCGTAAAAGCCAGTTCTGATATTGACCCTGACGTGGCTTCTTTTTTAAAGAAACAAAAAGGTAAGGTAGTTATTGACCATAAAGAGGAAGAAGGTTACGTTGATGAATATATTAAACTTTATGATGAATTATTGGAAAGACAAAATTAAACCGGTATATCTGCCTGTTTTATTTGCCTTTATTCTATCATCATGTAAAAAAGACCCGGGGAATGTTGGCTCTGATGTTATAGGAAATAGAGCCGGTTATAATATTCAAGTAACCGATACCTTTAATGTTGTTGCTTATAGTGTGCCCTCCGACTCTGTTGATACAAGAGGGTTAACCTACTATATGCTTGGTTCAATGCACGATCCGGTACTTGGAGTTACTACTGCCAATATTATTACCCAATTTGCTTTACCTGTGGCGGGTTTTAGTTTTAATGGAAATACAATTGACTCGGTAGTTTTACAATTGCGATACGCCGGAAAGGACGGTATTTATGGAAATAATACCAACCAATCCATTCAGGTTTATGAGTTACAGGAAGGCTTATCAGAATCCTTATCGGAGCCTATTTTTAGTAATAAAAATTACCAAATCGGAAGTAATGTTTTAGGTTCTTACAATGGGGTTTTTGCAACTGCTGATAGTGTGGTTTATTCATTAAACGGTAAAACAATTTCAAATGCCCCGCAAATCAGAATCAGAATAAATGATGCTGATTTTATTAATAGACTGCAAACCGCATCAGCAACTACTTTTGCAAGCAATGCAAATTTCAAGGCTGCTTTTAAAGGATTTTTCATTAGTGCTGAACAACCCGGTATCAGTTCAGGAAATGGAGCCATTACTTTTATTAATATGAGAAGAGATAATCCTCAAACAGCTCTTGTGGTATATTTCAAAGAAAATGGTGTTCCTGTTAAGTATGAATTTCCTATTCAAAATAGTAGCGAAGTAAAGGCAAACCAATATAAACACAGCAATAGAATTTCCTTCCCTCAGCCTAGTCATCAACAAACTTGTTACGTGCAAGCAGCCGCAGGAATTAAAACGCGTATTTTAATTCCAGGATTACTCGAGCTGGCAAAAAATGAGAATATCGGTATTATCAGTGCCAGATTAGAAGTTAAATTAAAGGATAGTGCATCTATTGGTAAATATACAATACCAACACAGTTGTATGCTTTCGGTAATGATTCGCTTGGCAGAAATACATTAACCAGAGACTTACAGCAAGAATTTCTTTCTTACCTAGGTGGCAATTATGATGCTTCAGTTAAAGGCTATTGGTTTAACTTAAATCGTGAAATTCAACATTGGTTAACAACATATCGAACCACAGGTGTAAACCTAAATACAGGTTTTAATATCACCATCCCAGCCGATAACCCTATTTCTGCTTCAAGACTAATTTTAGATACCGATAGAAGTATTAAAGGAGAGGAAAAGGTGAAACTAATATTAACTTATACTGTTATTAAGTAGAACGTGATTATTAAATTAAAAAAAGATGGACAGGAAGCCGATAGGCTAATTTTGTTTGATTTCTTCAAAAAGAACAAAATACCTTTTCATTATTTATCGTCGGAGCAAATTGTTATAACCCCGCGACATACCGAAATTGAGTTGGTGCAAGATTTTAGTGCGGTTGATTCATATATTGCCATTCCTACGAATTATAAGCTAGCCTCTAAATTATACAAAAATAAAACCGTTGTTTCAGTAAATGGTACCGAAATAGGCGGTGGTTTATTTAACGTAATGGCAGGTCCGTGTTCAGTAGAACACGAAGAACAAATCTTTAGTACGGCTGAATTTTTGGCGTCTAAAGGTGTAAAATTTATTAGAGGCGGCGCTTATAAACCTCGAACCTCACCATACAGTTTTAGTGGTTTGGGAGTGGATGGATTAAAACTCTTACGTAAGGCTGCTGATCAATATGGCTTAAATGTTGTTACTGAAATTCTTGACCTGAATGTTCTAGATGAGGTAATGAATTATTCAGATGTTTTGCAAGTAGGCAGTAGAAATATGCATAACTTCTATCTTTTAAGAGAATTAGGTAAAGTTCGTAAGCCGGTTTTATTGAAAAGAGGATTTCAGGCAAAAGTTGTTGAATGGTTATTATCTGCTGAATATTTATTAAGCGGTGGCAATAGCGAGGTTATTTTGTGCGAACGAGGAATAAGAAGCTTTGATCCATTAAGCAGAAACGTGCTTGATTTAGGAGTGGTACCTTTAATTAAGGAATTAAGCCACCTACCTGTAATTATCGACCCAAGTCACGGAACCGGCGCATCCTCTCGCGTAATTCCGGCATCAATGGCAGCTGCTGCAATAGGTGCCGATGGAATTTTAGTTGAAGTACATCCAAATCCTGCTCAAGCACTTAGTGACGGCGACCAAGCAATATCATTTATTCAATTTGACGAACTGCTGAATAACACGCAATTACTACTGAATGCACTAGGAAAACATACAGATACTCAAACTTCTGCTTTGAAAACTCCAAGATTGTAATATTTTTGAATTCTTATGTGTGGAATAGTTGCTTATATAGGCCACCGCGAAGCCTACCCTATAATTGTAAAAGGACTTAAACGCCTCGAGTATCGCGGATACGACAGCGCAGGCGTTGCTTTACTTACTCCTGATAAAGCCCTTAATATCTATAAAAAGTCAGGAAAAGTATCTGATTTGGAGGCAGAAACAGCCGACAAAGATGTGCATGCTAATACCGGAATGGGGCATACCCGTTGGGCTACACATGGTGCGCCTAATGATAAAAATGCACATCCGCATTTATCTCAAAATGGTGAATTTGCTATCATTCACAACGGTATCATAGAAAATTATAGTACTTTGAAACAAGCGCTAATCAAGCGTGGACATGAATTTAAAAGTGATACTGATACCGAAGTTTTAATTCACCTCATTGAAGAAGTATTTAAAAATAACAGCGTTAGTTTTGAAGAAGCAGTAAGAATGGCATTAACTCAAGTAGTAGGTGCCTACGCTATTGTAATCTTATCTAAGAGTGATCCAACTTATTTAATTGGTGCAAGAAAAGGTAGTCCAATGGTAGTTGGTATTGGTGAAAACGAACATTTTATTGCCAGCGATGCAACTCCTATTGTTGAATATACTAGAAATGTAATTTATTTAAATGATGGCGAATTGGTAATTATTGACAACAATAAATTAACAGTTAAAACCATTGATAATACAATCAAATCACCTTACATACAAGAACTAGAAATCAACCTTGAAAGTATTGAAAAGGGAGGCTTCGATCATTTTATGATGAAGGAGATTTACGAACAACCTAGGTCGATTTTAGATTCGTTTAGAGGCCGAACCCATGTAAATGACGCTACTATCGCAATGGCTGGCATTGATAAGTTTGAAGACAAATTAAAAAACATCAAACGTTTATTGATTGTGGGCTGCGGTACCAGTTGGCATGCAGGTTTAGTTGGTGAATATTTATTTGAAGATTTTGCTCGCATACCCACTGAGGTAGAATATGCATCTGAATTCAGATACAGAAACCCAGTAATTGATGAAAATGATTTTGTAATTGCTATTTCTCAAAGTGGTGAAACAGCAGATACATTAGCCGCACTTGAGTTGGCTAAAAGTAAAGGAGCTACTATTTTTGGGGTATGTAACGTTGTTGGTTCTTCTATACCAAGGATCACAGATGCAGGTGCCTATACCCATGCAGGTCCCGAAATCGGAGTAGCATCAACAAAAGCATTTACCGCTCAAGTTACCGCCTTAATTTTAATGTCGCTTTCTGTTGCACAAAAACGTGGAACAATAAGTAAGGAAAGATTAAGGGAATTGTTAATTGAGCTAGAAACTATTCCTTCTAAAGTTGAAGAAGCGCTTAAACTAAATGATATGATTAAGGAAATTGCGGCTGAATTTAAAGACAGTCGTAATGCCCTATATTTAGGAAGAGGCTATGGATTCCCAATTGCATTAGAAGGAGCACTAAAATTAAAAGAAATCAGTTACATACATGCAGAAGGATATCCGGCAGCAGAAATGAAGCATGGTCCGATTGCACTTATAGATGAAGAAATGCCGGTTGTTGTTATAGCTACTCAACATAGTAACTACGAAAAAGTAATCAGTAATATTCAAGAAGTTCGAGCAAGAAAAGGTAGAGTAATTGCAATTTCTACTATTGGTGATGAACATATTAAAGACCATGCTGATTACGTTATTCCAATTCCACAATGTGAAGAGGCTATGTTGCCTCTAATAGCAAGTATTCCTCTTCAGTTATTGTCGTATCATATCGCAGTAATGCGTGAATGTAATGTTGACCAACCTAGGAACCTGGCTAAGTCGGTAACGGTTGAATAATAACACAACAAACATTATAAAAAACAAAGCCGGCTTTCGCCGGCTTGTTTTTTTTACCCCCTAATCCTAGCGCCTTTACAGCACTATTTTCTTCTGTTATAAAAACATTACATCTTAAATAGGAGAGCAATTTATAATAAAATAACTTAATAAAAAATAAGCAGCGGTTTTATTAATATATTAAGTGATGTCAATCGTGTAAATACACATAAGAGGGATTGTAACCCGTCCTTCAATCCAAGCACTTTTATCATCTACGCCAAGCACTTTAGCAATAATTTTCTTATAACCATCAGGTGTGGCTAAAACAATTACTGCTTTTTTCCCTGACACCTTTCCTAAGGTTGCTGCTTTGTCTAAGTTCAATCTCCTTACACGTTGGTCTTCAATCCTATTTAAAACATCATGATTAAATAATTTAATACCAATTGGATCCTTAACTTCTACTATTTCTCTTATGTTTACAACTACATTCATATTTATATATTAATTGAGGAACTAATACCGGTAACTAAATCAATGATTCGTATCTGCGACTTACTTCGTCCCAGTTAATTACATTCCAAAATGCAGTACAATAATCAGGTCGACGGTTCTGATAATTTAAATAGTACGCATGTTCCCATACATCTAATCCTAATATTGGTGTTCCTTTACAATCAGTAACAACATCCATTAGTGGATTATCTTGATTTGGAGTAGAGCAGATTTTAAGTTTACCATTTTCTACGCATAACCAAGCCCAACCACTACCAAAACGGGTGATAGCAGCTTTGTTAAAATCTTCCTTTAATTTGTCCATCCCACCTAACTCCGCATCAATTGCTGATGCAAGTTTTGCTGATGGCTTAGTACCTGGAGCTCCAAGAATCTGCCAAAATAAACTGTGGTTGTAATGCCCCCCTCCGTTATTCCTAACTGCAGGGCTATACTTGCTTATGTTTTTACAGATGTCTTCAATTGTTAATTGTTCAGCATCGGTACCTGCAATAGCATTATTTAAATTAGTTATGTACGCTTGATGATGTTTGCTATGATGTATTTCCATAGTTTTTGCATCAATATGAGGCTCTAATGCTACATATTCGTAGCTTAATTTTGGTAATTCAAATGCCATATTTTATAAATTTTAGTATGTTAATGATGATTTCGAATGCGAATTTAATTGCTTTACCATAAAAAACACTTTTTATCGCGTTAAGTTTATCCTTGAGTGTTTTTCCTTTTGCTTTGAAAAAACGATTGCAGCAATGATTTACATGTATCTTCTTCAATCCCAGACTGCACAGATGTTTTTGGATGAAGCATAATATGTTGTTTAAGATACCCTCTTTTAGGGTCGGAAGCCCCAAATACAACTCGGTTAAGTTGAGCCCAAAATATCGCACCTGCGCACATTCCACAAGGCTCTAATGTAATATATAAGGTACACTCGTTTAAATATTTTGCTCCTAAAAAATTTGCCGCAGCAGTTATGGCCTGCATTTCTGCGTGTGCTGTAACATCATTAAGAGTTTCAGTTAAATTATGCCCCCTGCCTATAATACGGTTCTCACAAACTATCACGGCTCCAACCGGTACTTCTCCTTTTTCATAAGCATATTCGGCCTCTTTTATAGCTTGCTTCATAAAATATTCGTCGGAATAGAGATTAATCATATTTTTCAAAGATAACTTAGTTATTTTAGCATGCATATGCGAATTCTATTTTGCCTAGTTTTATTTTGTTTGGCAACATTCCACTCAAACGCTCAAACCCCTTACACTTATCAATTAACTGATGAAGATGGATTACCGGGAATGGAAGTATATAATATCATGCAAGACAAACGAGGGTTTATTTGGATAGGGACTGATAATGGAATTTGTAAGTATGATGGAAAGACTTTTAAAACATATTATCACCCGGCGCAAAAGGGAAAAGCATTTTCATTCATTTTCGAAGATTCATTTAACAGAACATGGTGTATTAATTTTTCGGGACAAATATTTTATGTACAAAACGATACCCTTGTTTTATATAAGCCTTTTGAAAATATAGTGAAAAATGGTTTTCCTAGAATTACTATCACCCCCGATCAAATGCTTTGGATTGTAATGGATAATTTCGGGGTTTATTATATCGATCTTCATACACTAAAATTATCTAAAGCTAAGTTTAGTGATGGATATCATTATAGTAATGCCATTTCAGTTGATAAAAATAAAGCCTTAATTCATAGTTCAAATAAAAGTTCTCTTGTAACTAAAGATGGAATTATTAAGTCATTTTTTACAAATCAGAAAGGGGTTACTTTCAGTAAATATTTGAATAGTATATTTTGGTTCGGTATAGCTGAAAATGTAACATCAATTTTTCAATATGATTTAAAGAAACAAAAATATCATCAGTTAAAGACAACTCAATTGAATTTGAAAACAGCAATGATTAATGATTTTATTTCTTTCGCTGCCGACGATAATTGGTTGTTAACAACAGACGGAATTTATATTGTATCTATAAAAGATGATTTAGTATCCCCCGAGTTATTCTTTTTGAATGGAGTAAATGCTTCATGGGTGATAAAGGATGATGAAGGAAATTACTGGATTGGTACTCTTAAGAATGGGATTTATGTTTTGCCAACCAAAAAAATTTGGGTAGCTAACGAACAAAATAAATCACTACCATTTAACAGAATTAACAGGATACAAGAAGATAATAATGGTTTGTTGTGGCTAGCCGGCGCCAAAGGAGCTTTGTCTGTGCTAAACCCTCAAATTAATCGTATAACCAAAACCATCTATCCCACTAAAATAAACAGGGATATCGAATTATTATATTTTGATAAATATTCTGATCAGTTATATTTATTTCATCAATCAAATAAGCTGCATGTTTATCATACCATCACTCAAAAATGCTCAGTAATAAATGAAAGTGTTTCTGCGGTGAAGGATATAAAAGTTGACCCTCACGGAAATTTAATTATTAATAACTCATATTTCGGTTTTATTATTTTAAAAAATCCTAAAGCAAAACATAAGATAAATTTCACATCAACATTTCTTCCTGATTCATCTGCTTTGGTGGATAATAGAATTTGGTTGCGTCGCCAACGTGGTTATTCTAATATTTATATTGAACAAGATACTGCCATAATTATGGGTTTTACTGATGGGCTCTATGAATTTAAACGTGATAAACAAAAAGAAATAAAGTTTAATGGCTCATCCATATATGCCACTTGGTTGGCAAACGACCCGGATGGTTCTATTTGGATAGCAACAGTACAACAAGGTTTATTTCATTATAAATCAGGCGAAATTATCAAACAGTTTAATACAAAATATGGTCTTCACTCTGATTATGTAAAATGTGTTGAAGTAACAAATGATATGGTTTGGATAGCTACAGAAAACGGCATTCAAGGGTTAGATAAAAATTCAGGTAATTTGATTGCATTCACAAAAGAAAAAGGCTTGATTACAAATGATGTTTTAGATCTGCATGCTAAAGATAATTTCTTATATATAGCTACTTCAAAAGGTTTACAATGGTTTGATGTAAAATCTATACCTAAGAACACCATTCCTCCCAGGGTTTATATCAACTTGATTAAGTCAGCAAATGCGATGTATGTTTCTAAAACACCTTTCGTATTGCCTTACGAACAAAATAAATTAGATATTTGGTATTCAGGAATTGGTTATAAAAGCAGAGGTAAGCTTACTTATAAATACCAATTAAATAAATCAGATACAACATGGTATATTGCACAATCTAGCGATAACGTACTACGATTAAGTTCATTAGCCCCCGGCGATTATCAATTAAAATTATATGCTATTAATGAAGACGGAGTGATGAGTGGTGAGCCGGCAGTCGCTTTTTTTAGTGTTGCATTTCCTTACTATCAATCTTGGTGGTTTGTATTATTTCTTGCTCTAATATTGATAGGAATTGTAAGTTTGATTTTTTACATCCGAATTAAAATAATTTCAAGACGAAATAAATTAGAACGCGATAAAGTAATGCTCGAAATTGCATTACGAACTTCTCAACTATCAGCATTAAAAGTACAGATGAATCCGCATTTTATTTTTAATGCGTTAAATAGTATTCAAGAATATATAATTACTAATAATAAAAAACTTGCAAATAGTTATTTAGGTAAATTTAGTGATTTGATGCGCTCCTATTTGGATATGAGTAACCGAACATCAATCTCTCTTGAAGAGGAATTAAAGGCCATGAAACTGTATCTTGAATTGGAAACCATGCGTTTTGAAGAACAATTTACTTTTGAATTAGATATTAATGAACAACTAATACCCGACGAAATTGCTATTCCGGCAATGATTATTCAGCCTTATGTTGAAAATGCCATTAAACATGGATTACTTCATAAGCGCACCGACAAAAAATTAAAAATTACATTTCATCCCGGTGAAAAGCAAACATTAATTTGTACAGTATCCGACAATGGAATTGGGAGAAAACAGTCAGCCAATCTTAACGCACTACGAAATAAAAAGCATCAATCCTTTGCAACAGGTGCAACTCAAAAACGACTTGAACTTTTAAATGCAGGACGACAAATGGCTATTGGAGTTGTTTATCACGATTTATTAAATCCGGATGGAAGTGCTGCCGGAACAACAGTTGTCATTACCATTCCATGGGAATAAAAAGATACGGGCGCCTGCATGCAGGCGCCCGTATCTTTTTAACGATGTTATCAATACTAATTAATTAATAACTTGATTACTTTTCTAACACCATCTCTGTTTGTTACGTTTACCCAGTAAAATCCTGTGGCTAATTCACTAATATCTATCATGCTTTCTGTTGATCTAATATATGATTGATGAACCAACTGTCCATTGATTTGAATAATGGTTAGTTCTGCTTCTTTAAAGTTATCTCCAACAATGATATTAATTTGATTTTCGGCAGGATTAGGATAAATACTTATCGCTGTTTCTTCCTGTATAACCTGATTTAAACCTATTGCGTTATAGTTGATGGCATCTGATGTGTCTATACAACCATTACTGTTTGATACAATAACTCTATAATTACCACTGGTAGTTAATCTTATGTTGCGACTTGTAGCACCGATTATGATTGAATTGTTGAATAACCATTTGTAGCTTGCAAATGATTCAGTTACGAATGCACTGTCTGATAATCTGTTTATGACAGCATTTGGCAAAGCAAATACGTTTAAACTGAATCCACTTCCATCAATGCTCGAACAAACATTTGAAATTCGATAATTATAGATGCCCGAGTCTTGTAACGTAACATCATTTAAATTTAATGTTAACGCATTAGGTGCTCCTTGAATAATATTACCATTTTTTAGCCAAACTACATTTCCATTTCCGCTTATGCTTATGTTAAATGACACATCACTGCCTTCGCATACCTGTTGATTATTCGGTGAGGTAATTACCTGAACCGGCTGATTTATGGTTAGGTTAGCTGTAGTACTTCTAATGGTATCACTAACACATTCGCCTGTAATTACTGCATAAATGTTTACATTAGATAAGCTGTTAAAATCAACTGTATTCACGTTAATTAAGGTGATTGAGTCGGTAGTAGCTCCACTGATTTTATTAGTAATATCTGTAAGCTGAATATTGTTTGCAAACCATCTTATTTCTTTGGTATTACTTGTGGTGATCTTAAATCCGGTTGTTAATCCTGCACAAATCTGTTTATTTACTGGTTGAGAAACAAATGATGGCAATGGAGCAATGCTAATTACTTTTGCGTCACTTGTTACCGAATCGCAAGCACCAATTACTACGGCCTTAACTTGATAAAATCCTGAAGTAAGATTTCTAATCACCAGCCTGTTCGTGTTGGTACCTGTAGCATTGTTCCCGTCTTGTAATAGTATATTGTTTAAATACCATTTGTATTGGGTAATCGAACCACCTGCTTGTATTTCTACCGGAACATCCCCATTATAACTTCCGCAGTATTTGGCTGTATCAGAGTTGAAAATCGTTAATTGTACTGGTGCTGCTTGGTTAAGTTGAATCTTGTTACTTATTACCTGCCCACAGTTTCCACTTACTGTTACTTCATAAGCACCGGTATCTGTTATTGCAAAAGAGTTAATCATCAACTTATTTGTTGAGTTACCTAATATGGTGTTATTCCTTCTCCAAGTATAAATTAAGTTGTTTCCACTTGCATCAACATTTAATTCTACTTGGTTGCCTTCACATACAACTGATTTACTACTACTAAAGTTATTAATCAAAGTTGAATCTAAAAGTAGGATAGAAGTAGAGGTTGTAAATAACGTATCACATCTGCCGTTAATACGGCAACGATATACATCATTATTAGTTAAGCTACTTCCGTTAATTGATAACATTGGAGTTGTTGTATTTAATAATAGGTTTCCATTTTTAAACCATGTGAAGTTTGCATTTGGAAAGCTTCCTGTAAATGAAATATTAACCACATTTGATTTACATGTACGTATGGTATCAACCGGTTGTTGGTTAATAGATAAAGATTCATCAATGATATTCACCCTTGATTGGTTAGTGATTAGTTGTCCGCATATCGTTTGTATTGAACATAAATATAAACCCGTGTCACTAACACTCATATTTGGTTTAATTAAGCTTAAGCCGTTAGCACCTGAAATCGACTGGCCATTCTTACTCCATTGAATGCTGCTTATTCCATTGGTTGAATTTAGTATCACTGTTAATTGTAAGGTTCGTCCCGAACAAACATTTGATGCCGGTTGTGGCTGTTGTTGAATAGTAATTTGTGGAACAACATTTACAGAAGCTATGGAAGAAGTAATACTACCACAGTTACTGTTAACGCTTACTGAGTAGTTTCCTGAATCACTTAATTGAGTATTAGTAAACAGTAAAGTATCATTATTACTATTGTTAATTGGTACTCCATTCTTGCGCCAAGTAAAAGTTGCATTTGCATCATTTACTTTTATGGTAAGTAGGTTTAAGTTTCCTACACAAAATGTGCTGTTATTTGGTTGCTGTAAAATACTTATACCGGCAGTTAATGATACATAAACATTTATTGTTGTGTCGCCACCACAACTGTTGTTAATAATACATCGATAGTTTCCTGTGTCGCTTGCACTTAAATTATTTATATTCAATAATGCACTAGCTGCTCCACTAATATTTCCACCATTGCTTAAGTCGGCATTATTTTTTTGCCAACGGAATGTTAAGTTATTACCGCTAAACCCAAAGTTGATACTCACATTACCTCCTGCACATGATGATTGGTTTACCGGCTCATTAGTAACAAGTGCAGGGTTATTTATAACTAATCTGGTGGTATCAGTAGATATTTTTAAACAGCCAAAATTTACATCACAACTATAACGTCCACTATCCATTGGTTGGATTTGATTTATCGAAAGTGTGGCAGTTTGTGATCCTGAGTATGTTGCTCCATCTGTGATTATTGCACCATTTTTTCTCCATTGATAACCTATATTATTACCTGAGGCTGTAATACTTATTTGAGTTGATGAACCAATACAACCTGAATAATTGGTGTTTGGTTGGCCGGTAATGGTTGGCCGTGTATATAAGTCGTTTACTTGATTGGCATTTAAACTATAGGTATAAAATCTTACGTCATCTATATCACCTTCAAAAAATTGCCAGCCGGCTGTATGGTTTTGCCAAACCGTATTATTAGTACCGCCATAACTGGCACCGATGGTTATAAATTGAGCTAAGGTGAAATTATATGCTGTTGTACTTGAATTAGTGCCTATCAATTGTCCATCAACATATAAGCGTTGGTTAAATCCATCACCCGTGATTACCGCATGATGCCAAGTTCCATCAGCCACCGAATTTGTTGTACCTACCGAATTTACATTTACATCATATACTTTACCCCTAAGTTTTCCGGTATTATCTACATAAAGTACAGGATTCCACGACTGTGAAGGAATTGCGGAAGGATGTCCACTGTTAAAACTTATAAGTCCCATAGTAGTATTGATTAATGAAGTTTTAAACCAAACCGAAACACTATATGCTGCTGAACCTGTTCCAACTAATCCATTAGGTGTGGTAACCCTGCTGGAAAATGCGCGAATAAAGTTTGCCGCTCCACCTGTTTGATTAAATCTGTCAGTAGCGCCTGTAACCGAAACTGCAGTTCCATTGCGGGTAGTTGGAATTGCTATGGCATTTCCATTTAATGGGTAAATTGCTGAAGTAACTAATGTTGGTGCCGATAAATATTGTACTCCTACATTTACAATTGTTGAATTTACAACATTATTACATCCGTCAGTAACACTTAGCTGATAATTCCCCTCATCATTACTACTGCTGTTTGTAATTCTTAACGTATCGGAATTGGCACCTGTTATTCTACCACCATTGTTTAAATTGTTTCCATTTAATTTCCATTGTAAAACAGGATTGAAACCATTAATACGAGATGTGAGTTGTAATAATGTACCCGGACAAGTATTACCGCCTATTGGTTGGTTAATTATTTGCACTGCACTTGGTATTCTTACCCTTATTGAGTCAGATATAATAGATAAACAATTGCTATTAATTGTACTTAAATAGATACCTGTATCTACAGGTGCAATAGAAAGTATTCTTAAAGTTGAACTATCTGTTGCTAATACGTTAGTAGTATTAGAAAGTAATAGTCCATTTCTTCTCCACTGCTGTGTAATTGCATTACCTGATGCTCCGGAAGGAATAAGCACCGAACTGCCCGCACAACCTTGAATTAAGTTAGCACCGGAAAATGCAAATCCTAATAATTGTGACTGCCTTAGTATTTCATTTGATGATAAAGCTCTGTTGTAAACTTTTATATCATCTAACTGACCTTGAAAATATTGCCAACCATTAATATGACTTGGATAGGTAGATGCTGCTGCATACGACCCTCCAATTACTATGTTTGAAGGTAATTGAATGCCCTCGCAAGTTTGCATGCCAACAACTCTGCCATCTAAATATAATACTTGATTAGTGCCATCTACAACCATGGCTGCATGATGCCATAAATTATCATTTACGATAGTATTAGAAGTAATGGTACTGTGGTCGCCATTATAAACTTTTCCTCTTAGTTTATTGTCGTTTCCTATATAAATTATAGGATGATAAGCTGTTGGCAAAGCCGGAGGTAGATTATTCGTTGAACTAATTAATCCTCCAATACCTTGATTCGCTTTAAACCAAACCATAAAAGTATATGAAGTTGCAGTGGTAGGTAAAACATTTGATGCTAAAATTCTGCTTGAAGTTCCGTTAAGTTCAGCTGCTCCTCTTGTTCCGTTAAATCTATCATTGGTATAAGTAATCGAAGTTGAAGAATGGGTGACATTTCTTCCGCTTTGATCATTAGAATTACCGCTAAATGTGAACCAAAGCCTTAAACTATCATTTGCATTACTTCCGCTTTCAGTTAACAAAGCCGCTGTATTAGTTTCAATAACATGGCAATTAAATTGGTTTGGAGAAATGCGTATGCTATAGTTTCCTAATTCATTACTTGATACCTGAGTTATAAATAAACTATCATTTTGTGCGCCAGAAAACTTACCGCCATTCGCAATAATATTTCCATTTCTCAACCACTGAACCTGATAGGCTGTACTATCAATTGACTCAGCTAAAGAAGTAAATAAGGCTGATTCAGTTCCATTATTACATACCCTTTGTATGCTTGGTTGGGTACGAAACAAAATTTGTTGACGAATAGCTTCAATTTCAAAAGGCAGTAATAATCTATTATATATAAGTACGTCGTCTAGTTGTCCGAATAATAATTCACCATTACTGCTATTACCGGCCATTCTGCTCAATTGATTATTGGCAAGCGAATTTAAAAATGAAACAGTTGAGGTTAATACCAACTGACTATTCACAAATATTTGTTGAGTGTTACCCGCTTTTGTGAAAACAATATGTATCCACTGGTTTAAGGGTATAGTATAGTTAGATAAAACCTGAACGCCATTAGCATTTACAAAACCTAATCTGCCTAATGCATCTGCAATAAGGTGTCGCGCACTTCCTGAATTTCCACTAAAGAAGGTAGTTATGGCAGAGGAGTTTGACGTACGAAAATGCCAAAACGAAACACTTATAGTGTCGCCTGTTAATGGTGTTAATGTAGCTGCTTGTGATCCAAATTGAAAACCAAAATTCCCTGATCTTAAATGAGGTCCAAATCTGCTTGCATTCGAATATGTTACTCCGTTAGTGAGGGTAACTGTATTTCCGTTTTGTAAAAGATTATTGAGGTTGCCATTCAAAGGTAAATTGTAAACTAAACCTTGAGATAAGTTGATATTTCCTGTCGAAATAAATGTGGTGTCACTGAAAAGGGTAACACATGAAGAGGTGATTGCTGCGTAATATCTTCCCGCATCTGCTACACCTAATGAAGTAATGGTAATTGAGTCGCTGTTAACTCCACTATATTGGCTATTATTTTGAAGCATAACCCCATCTTTATACCATTGATATGTAGCATTAGCTCCATATAAGTTTGCCCTTAATCCTATGCCAGAACCAATACATTTGTTAATATTAGCCACCTTCGCAAAGCGTTGTTCCGGAATTAAATATAAAGCCGAAGCAGTTTCTTCGCTAAGTGCAGTATTGAAGAATTGTAAATCATCTAAACGTCCGGTAAATCCTGTGTTAAAGTCGGGGCCAGTGCCAATAAATTGTATTGAGTGACTAGCAGGTAATATGTTAAACTGATCAAATATTTTTTCATTATTAATGAAAATTTTAACTCGTGTGCCTTCTTTAATATAAGTAATATGCATCCATGTTGCAGCAGTTAGTGGCTTTGCAGTTTGGTAAGTATTGCTGCCAAATCTAATTTGGAATCGGCCATTCACAATCATCAATTCGCAGTTGGTTGATTGATTTGCAGAAATGAGTTGCTGATTGTTAAGATTTGTAAGGTTCATCCAAAAACTAATAGTAAAGTTTGAACCTCCAAAAGGAGTATTTAAAGATAAGGCTGTTTGTGCATTTGAAAACGAAAATGCCGAATTACTAACTCCAAACCTATTATTGGTATAAGCTGCACTTAAGTTAATGTTTATGTTTCCTCCGTTTGTATTTAATAAATTACCATTAAACAGATATCGTTGAACCGGAATAGGGAATCCTGTATTAGATAAAAATCCAATGCTTGCAGTTCCACTGCTTACTTGATTACATCCCGCACTTGTAGCCGTAAGTTGGTATGATGCAGTATCATTTATTGTTAGTGCATTAAACAATAAAGTATCATTATTCACTCCATTTATATTGGATGAAGCGTTTAATGGTTGACCAGACTTAAGCCATTGATAGGTTAAGTTGTTTCCATGCACAAATGATGTTATTGAAGCTGCACCACCTGCACAGAAGTACGACGTTCGAGGTTCTTGGTCTATAATCGGACAATAAGTATTAAATTTTATTAGAAAACCATCTCTAGCACTTGAGGTGATATTGTTAGCAGGATAACTTGGGTGTAATTCTGTATTAAAGTTACTGCCATTAAACCATCCTGCTACATACAACTCTTGCTTAATATTTAATCCAATACCGGTAATTTGATCATTACCTGTTGTACCTAAGCCATATAAATATCTTATTCCACCTGATGAATCTAATCCATAAATTAGACCGTCTGTTGTTAAGTTCGAGTTTTTGTTGTTTAAGGTTATTTGCCCGATTGTTATTGAATTAGAACTGAAAATGCCACCAACAGCAACATGGTCGTTTATTACACTAATTTTTCGGCCCGATTCAAAACCTGCATCACCAAAGCGACTTGTCCATAAAGTAATCATTGAGGATGATAGCTTAAGTACAAACCCATCAGTACCGCTTCCAATTAAACCTAATGTATTGTTACCTGCTGTAAAATCAAAGTCAGTGTTTCCTGAGAATGATCCGGTAAGATAAATACTTCCTGATTCAGAAATTTTTATGTCTTCAATCGTATTTGTAGATGCACTCAGTAGTGCCCATGCATCAATGAAATTACCGGCTGTGTCAAGTTTAACAATAAAACCATTGCCGGTTGTTGGTGCAGTAAAGCTTTTTACTCCAACTCCCGGGTCAAAATCAACTGTTCCACTAAACACACCAACAGCATACACATGTTGTTGAAATTGAAATACACTTTTTATAGTATCAGCACCAGAACCACCAACACGATATACCCATTTATAGGTTCTATTAGAATCAAATTTAACAAGCATTCCATCAGTTAGTCCACTGCTAACCGCAACTATTGAAACCGGACTGACAGCACTATTTGGTGTAGTTAAATTACCACTAAATTGACCACCAGCATAAAAAGCCTGAACAGCATCAAAATATATTTTGTTGTAAATATTAGTAGAACCATTATGTCCCATCGTAGTTATATATGAAGGCGAATTCCCGGGACTTAAACTTCCAATGCAAGGTGACACTAAATTGTTGTCGCTACCGGCTGTATAAACCCTGCCGTTCTGTGCAATAGCAACACCATTTAATATGGTTGCATTTGTAATAATTGATTGAATGCCTTTGCCGGTTATGATACCATTAGTATTGTAACGTGCTACATAGCCCAAAGCATTTGTGAAGCTGTAAGTATTACCGGTTGTTTGCGGATCAAGATTAACAAAGTTGGTTGCTCTTCCTGTAACGGCAACCGTTCCATCATTGTTCACACTTAAATCAGTAATAAACTGATCATCATTAGTAAAGCCTGAATGATGTTTAAACCACATCATTTTTAATGTTGGTTGTTGCGAATAACCTCTAAGTACGATAGAGGATAGTAGTAATGCAACAAGTAGAAATCGAATAAAAATTTGCATAAATAAGGGACTAATAAATTTCATGTTTCAAAGTTTTTAAACATCAGGATATTTACATGCTAAGCCTTTATGGATGGTTGTTTTCATTTCACTAATTCATATCAGATTTTTAAAATACCATTTATGAATTTGAATATGCAGTTGGTGAATTGAGTTGATAAAGTGTATTAATTGATAATACCTTGCTACCGTTTTTTATTAAATTGCTACCTTATATTAACTTTTTAAATGGAGTCAACATCCCAATATTATACAGCTGTCATAATTGATGATGAGGCTAAGGCGCGAAGAATAATGGAAGCTTTAATTATGGAATGCTGCCCCGAAGTAAAAGTTTTAACAGTTGCGGAAGATGTATTGACCGGAATTAAAGCAATTAATAAATATAATCCTGATATTGTTTTTCTAGATATTGAAATGCCCGGTTATACGGGATTTCAATTACTTGATTTTTTTGATGAAATTAACTTTGAGGTTATTTTTACTACTGCGTATAGTGAATATGCTTTGCAGGCTTTTCAAGTAAGTGCAGTTGATTATTTGCTAAAGCCAATTCAAATTGAACAATTGCGTACCGCTGTTGATAAGGTTTCTAAGCTGAGGGGAGTGCACTCACAACACGAACGTATCAGTGCATTAAAAGTAAATCTTGAGGAACAACATTTAAAGAAAATAGCACTTCCAACATCATCAGGACTATTATTTATTCAAGTTGATAATATTCTATACCTTGAAGCTGATGGTTCATATACACATATTTATATGAAAGACGGCACTAAACACTTAATTAGTAAACGTATTAAGGAGTTTGAGAATATGTTGATTCGTGATATTAGATTTTTTAGAACACACAGATCGTTTTTAATTAATACAACTTGTATTAAAGCTTATATTAAGCAGGATGGTGGACATATTGTGATGGAAAATGATGCTATTGTCCATTTATCAAGGGAAAGAAAAGACGACTTTAATAAGATAATCAGCGAATTAAAGATTTAATTTTTCCTCAAACTCCTTCTTATATTTCCTTATTTTCGCACGTAATTATACATCAAAAAATACATGTTACGTACACACAATTGCGGCGAATTAAGATTAAACCACGTTTCACAGGATGTGGAATTATGCGGATGGGTTCAAAAAAGCAGAGATTTAGGCGGAATGACTTTTATTGACCTACGTGATAGATATGGCATCACTCAATTAGCTTTTAATATGGATAGTAACCCTGAATTGTCGGGCGTTGCACGTAAGCTTGGTCGTGAATTTGTTATAAAGGTTGTGGGTACTGTTAAAGAACGTGAAAATAAAAATTTACAAATCCCAACAGGTGAAATTGAGATTATTGTAAAAACAATTGAAGTTTTAAATGAATCAATAACTCCACCGTTTACAATTGAAGAGCAAACCGACGGTGGAGATGATTTGAGAATGAAATACCGTTATCTTGATTTACGAAGAAGCAGCGTTAGGTCTAATCTTCAATTGCGTCATAAAGTTGCACAACAAACCAGAATATACCTCGATACAAAAGATTTTATTGAAGTAGAAACTCCCGTTTTAATTAAATCAACACCTGAAGGAGCCAGAGATTTTGTGGTGCCAAGTAGAATGAATCCCGGAGAATTTTATGCATTGCCACAGTCGCCACAAACTTTTAAACAATTATTAATGGTGAGTGGATTTGATCGCTATTATCAAATCGTGAAATGCTTCAGAGATGAAGATTTAAGAGCCGACCGCCAACCTGAATTTACCCAAATTGATTGTGAGATGAGTTTTGTTGAACAAGAGGATGTATTGAATATGTTTGAAGGATTGGTAAAGCATTTATTTATAACTGTTAAAGGAATTGATATTTCTTCATTGCCACGAATCACTTATGATGAAGCCATGAAATATTATGGAAGTGATAAACCCGATACGAGGTTCGATATGAAATTTGTAGAGATGAACGAAGTGGTAAAAGGTAAAAACTTTAAGGTATTTGATGAAGCAGAATTAGTTGTTGCTATCTGCGCAAAAGGTTGTGCCGACTACACACGTAAGCAATTAGATGAATTAACTGATTTTGTAAAACGCCCTCAAATTGGTGCAACCGGTTTGGTGTATGCACGCATAAATGTAGACGGAAGCATCAAATCATCAGTTGATAAATTTTATGATGAAACTGCATTAAAACAATGGGCTGAGAAGTGTAATGCTCAACCGGGGGATTTAATATTAATTCTTGCCGGAAATAAAGATAAAACAAGAAAAGCACTTTGCGAACTTCGATTAGAAATGGGAAGTCGCTTAGGATTGCGTGATAAAAACACTTTTAGTTGCTTATGGGTAGTTGATTTTCCGTTGTTAGAATTTAATGAGGAAGAGGGAAGATATTTTGCGATGCATCATCCATTCACTTCACCTAAACCGGAGGATATTCATTTGTTAAATGATGCGAGCAGCCTTGGTAAAGTAAGAGCCAATGCATACGATATGGTAATTAATGGGGTTGAAGTTGGTGGTGGTAGTGTTCGCATTTATGATAAAAAACTTCAATCAAGAATGTTTGAAGTACTTGGTTTTAGTGCTGCCGAAGCACAAAAACAATTTGGATTTTTACTCGACGCATTTCAATATGGGGCACCACCTCATGCCGGTATCGCTTTTGGTTTCGATAGGCTATGTTCGTTGTTTGGTGGAGCAGATTCTATCAGAGATTTTATTGCCTTCCCTAAAAATAATAGCGGCCGCGATGTGATGATTGATGCCCCAAGTACGATTGATGAGAAGCAGTTGAAGGAGTTGAATGTTGCTGTTATAAAATAATTTACTTAATTAAAGTTCCTACAGCTAAACTAGATTTCAAAATATAAGTATTATCACTTGCAATCTCAACCAGGTGGCGGAATTTATTTGTCTGTTTCAAGTGTAAAAAGATGATGAATTAATTCTTGATATGAACCCACTGTTTGAAGCTTATGTAACTCAACTTGTGCAACGTATTTTATTAATTTATAAATTAATAATGATACTTATACTATATATTCAAACCCAAGTCTTTCCTATTATTTTTTGATTAACGGAATATATTTACCTTAATTATTTTAATACCAATGCAACCGAATTTCGGTGTTTGAATGACTACCAATTAAACGCGTTTTTTTTTTAGTTCTCACCTTTTAATTCATAAAGTTATGCGTTTAATTTTTACACTCGTATTTTGGGTATTGTTTATCGTAAAAGCTAATTCTTGCCCTATTTTATCTACTTCTCAAACCTTCTATATTACAGATGCAAAAACTAAATTACCAATTAGCAATGTTAGTATTAAGGTTTTTTATGATGATGAAATCTCTCGACTATTAAAAACCGACTCATTAGGAATGGCTAAATGTTGGTTATATTGTGATGATAAAATTAAGTTAATTCTAAAACATGATTCATATCCGGTATTTGAAACTAAAATTACTTTTAGTAAAGATTATAGTATTGGAATAAGTATTGTACTTTCTAAAAAAGGTAAAGGAAATGTTTATGTTACAAAGCTCGATTCAATAAGAAAGTTTAGAGGATGCCAACTGACTATTATAAAAAGGGAACACTCCACTAAGATATCTAATCAGATATCCAATCAAATTAGTGATGACCACTGTTTTCATGATTTTGCTTGCAGAATGGAGCATGCAGATAGATCGTATGAACAAAAGATACTTGGCGGCAGTAAACTGTTTAATAAGATTTTAGTTTATCCTAATCCGGTGACATCAGGCGTTGATGTATGTATAGAAAGTAAATACGGAGATAAAAAACGGTTACTTCTTACTGATATGTCGGGTAATATTTTAATGGATGAATGGATTGTATTCCACTTCAAAATACAAACCTCACGGTTATCAGCGGGCATGTATGTTATAAAAATAATTGATGAAAAGGCGGATGATGTAACTGTTGCAAAATTAATTGTCAACTAATTGTAATACGTTTCATAGGCACCATTTGTTTTGTTAACTTATTCGAACACATGGTGCTTAATGCAACATAATTAAGGTAATCGACATTAATATAATAAATATCAATGCGAACAATAATAAATTAATGCTAAAAATGGCAGATCCCTTCGCAATAGATAACCAAACACCATCAGTTTTATTAATTGTATAATGTGCTTTATAAAAGTAATAAACATACCATATAATTAACATTCCTGATAGGTATGAGCTGATATTTAATAAGCCAGAAAATCCCAAAAGCACTTCCATCCATTCCCCTATGCTATAAATAATAGAAAATACACAGTAAGTAAATAAGATGAAGGAGAAATAATGCAAGGTGAAAATCCCATGGTCGAAAAAGTAACTTTTTCTATGAAATATTAATATTACCATGGCAAATAATGGAAGGTAAATAAACAAAGCTTTGGGAAACCCTTTACTAAATAAGTCAATTGCCTTTTCCCATAATTGAATTGGGGTATAATGTTTCAATTCTAATGCTTTATTATACCTCCAGTAATCCAGCTTTTCAATGGGAGTGCCTAGTTTAGCCTCTGCCTCAGCAGTAGAGTCGAGTTCAGCTTTATTAGAATATGCGCTTGTAAATACTAATCCTACCTCACTGTTATAAGATAATTCACCTTTAGAAGTTGTATGAATTGAGTCTAGTCTGGAAAGTTGATAGGCATGAAGTTTTGCTTCTTCTTCAACATAGGGATGAGGTATAAGATGCGGAAGTAGAAAGGTGATAAAACTAATAAAAATGTATAATCTAACGGGTGGTAAATAGCGATTTCTTTTGCCATTTAAGTATGCAACGGTTAAAAATCCGGGGCGTTTAATTAAATAACCAACTGTACTCCAAAATTTCCCTTCGTAGTGGGTTAAATCTTCTACAAAATGTGACATCAATTCCCAAAAGGTTTGTCGGGGTTCAATATTTTCCTGTCCACATTTACCACAAAAGTGTTCCTCTACTATGTTACCACAGTTTAGGCAATTTTTGTTTTGTCTTAATTTATGTGCCATCAATCGAATTTAATAAAAAAATGGAGGTTCACAATCTTTATTTTCTGTCAAAGTATAAATTATTCAAAATTGACAAATACGGAATTCAATTCCGTATTTGTCAATTTTATTTATATTTGAACATGATTCACAGAAATGCATCAATCAAAATTAAACAGTTGGCAAAGAAGTTTCCGGCAGTAGGTTTGCTTGGGCCTCGACAATCAGGAAAAACAACACTTGCCAAGGAATTATTTCCCAAGAAGCCTTATGTCAGTTTTGAAAATCAAGACCATGTGTTATTAGCGCGTAAAGACCCTCATGCATTTTTGGCAAAATTTAAACAAGGGGCAATTTTTGATGAAATTCAACGTGTACCCGATTTGTTATCATATATGCAAGGGGTAATAGATGAACAACCTAACAAAACCGGATTATTTATAATTACGGGCTCCATGAATTTACTTTTACTGGATGCAGTTTCTCAAACCCTTGCAGGTAGAATAGCATTCATACATTTATTACCATTAAGTTATAAAGAATTAAGTTCAGGTTATACACGCCTGCCTTCGTTGAACAAGCTTATATTGAATGGAGGATACCCAAGGATTTATGATAAGCGAATTGCTCCGGCCGATTATTACCCTAACTACCTTTTAACTTATGTTGAGCGCGATGTTCGTCAAATCAAGAATATTGCTAATCTTGGCCTCTTTCAAAGGTTTTTAAAGATTTGTGCTACACGTGTTGGACAAGAGGTAAACTATACATCAATTAGTAATGATACCGGCGTAGATCAGAAAACAGCCATGAGTTGGTTTGGTATACTAGAGGCAAGCTTTATTGCATTTAGATTGCCACCGTTTTATAATAATTTAGGAAAAAGGTTAACGCAAATGCCTAAGTTGTATTTTTATGATACAGGGCTTTGTTGCTCACTGCTCGAGTTAGAGAATGAATCGCATGTAAATACACATCCACTTAGAGGGGCTTTATTCGAAAATTTCATGATTTTGGAATTGTTAAAGCAACGATTTAATAATGGTCAAAGAAGTAACCTTTTTTATTGGCGTGATAGAACGGGTAACGAAATTGACTTGCTTTTGGATCAATCTTCCAGTGTAGTGCCAATTGAAATTAAAACAGCAGGAACTTTTAATAACGACTTCCTAAAAGGTATAAATTATTGGAAGAAAATTCATCCTCATTTTAAAAAAGCCTATCTAATTTATAATGGTCGTTCATCAGCCGATAGTCTTACTGAAATCATTAATTGGCGAGAAGTTATTAATATAAAAAATTAAATTATATGCATTTTAAAAATTGACAAATACGGAATCTGATTCCGTATTTGTCAATTTATATATTTTCTTATAATCTTTTAAACTGTCTATTTTTCTTAATAATAGTGCCACTATTATCCACATTTGAACTAATTACCCTAAATAACTTCAAACAATATTTTCATAACATTGTAGATATGGCTTTAAGCAGATTTTGGACTTACATCATAATTATTAGCGTTACATATATTTTGGTGATGCTTGCAACAGGAAATGTTTATACCTTAAGCGGTGTAATCAATGGTAAACAAAACGATCCTTTAGTTGTAGCCGAATATACCTTGTCATCACTTAATGATATAGATACATTATTAGCACAACGATTAACTGCGGAAAAAATGGTTTTGTTTTCAGGCACAGATAGTGCTTATCACCTAACCAATACAAATGTAATACAGGTTGTGAAAGGATCACAACCTGCTGATGGTATTTTTCAAACCTGTAAAAATACAATGTTTGATTTGTGGTTACCTCTGATTGGTTACCTGACTTTTTTCTGTGGCTTACTTAATTTATTGAACGACTCTAATGCCACAACTAAATTGGCTAAGTTATTAACCCCGGTTTTTGCTCGTATTTTCCCCGATTTGCCTAAGGGACACCCCGCCTATGGTTATATGACAATGAATTTCGCAGCAAATTTTTTAGGATTAGATAATGCTGCTACCCCTTTCGGATTAAAGGCTATGGAAAGTATGCAAGAGGTTAATAAGGATAAAGATGTTGCTACTAACAGCCAAATTATGTTTTTATGTTTACATGCTGCAGGTTTAACCCTTATTCCTACTTCTATCATCGGATATCGCGCTGCCCAAGGAGCAGCAAACCCTGCCGATATAATGATACCAACAATTATTACTTCATTTATTGGTACGCTGGCTGCATTAGTTTTTGTAAGCATAAAACAACGTATAAACCTTATAAATCCTGTTATCCTTTTGCTGTTCTCTTTTGTTGGTGGATTAATAGGATTAGCGATGTATTATATATCAGGACTTGAAGGATTAAGTAAAATTCATTTTACCGGTAACCTCAGTAACGTTGTATTGTTACTCATCATTCTTTTAATTGTTTTCTACAGTGTGTTGAATGAAAAAATATTTACCGGTAATCAAACTAATATTTTTGATTCCTTTATTCATGGCGCTAAGGATGGATTTACGACAGGTGTAAGGGTGCTTCCATATATGGTTGCCATGCTCGTGGCCCTTAGTATTTTTCGTAATTCGGGTCTTATGCTAATGGTCATGAATGGGCTTACATCCTTGTTGTCTTTATTCGGTGTTGATGAACAAATAATAAACGCAATTCCTGTTGCTTTAATGCGCCCATTTAGTGCCGGTGGATCAAGAGGATTTATGCTTGATGCCATGAAAACTTTTGGCCCAGATAGCTTATCAGGCCGGTTGTCATGTTTGTTTCAAGGTGCCGCTGAAACAACATTTTATGTTGTAGCCCTTTATTTCGGATCAGTACAAGTTAAAAATAGTAGATACGCTCTTTCGGTGATGCTTTTGGTAGATTTTGTTTGTGTCATTACCTCTATTATAGTTTGTAAGTTTTATTTCTAATTACCCAAAAGCATACACTCAATATTTAGATTAAACACTTGTCGGATGTTAACCGAATAAATCTTTATTTTAATTTTATCAACGCATATAAAAGTGTGTTATTTTTAACTTATTTTCGCCAATCTTGCGTTATTGTAAACAGTAAATTTTAACAACATAATTATTATATGGCACTAGATATAACAGGAAAAATTATCCTTAAGCTAAACAAAACTGAAGGAATCAGTAAGGCCGGTAAATCATGGTCGAAACAGGAGTTTGTAATAGAAACCCAAGAAACTTATCCTCGTAAAGTATGCTTAAGTACTATGAATGAAAAAGTAACTGAGCTTGAAAGGTTTAATATAGGCGATTTAGTTACTGCCTCTCTTAATATTGAAAGTAGGGAGTACAATGGAAAGTGGTATACAGATGTAAGGGCTTGGCGCATTCAAACGGCTGGAGCATCTCAAGGTTCAAGTATGAATAATCAAAATATGTACGACCAAACACCTTCGTTTGAAGCACCTGCCGGCTCTGATGCCGCGACAGACGACCTTCCGTTCTAATATGAACAAATTTGTTTATAAAGCTGTCAAACCTTACTTGACAGCTTTTTTTTATTTTACTTAAGTGTGAACTGTTTTTAATTACTAATCCTGTTTGATACCTTTGTTCTCATTATGAAAGCGCATCAATTACATATTTATAATACCATCAGTCGCAAAGTTGAACCATTCTCTACCATTCATCAAGGTCATGTTGGCATGTATGTGTGTGGTCCTACAGTATATAATTATGCCCATTTAGGTAATGCCCGAACCTTCATTTCATTTGATATTGTTTTTAGGTACTTAAAGCACCTTGGATATAAAGTAAGATATGTAAGAAATATAACGGATGCCGGACATTTAGAAAGCGATGCAGATGAAGGAGAAGATAAAATTGGGAAAAAAGCAAGACTGGAACAATTAGAACCTATGGAAATCGTACAACGTTATACGTTAGATTTTCATGAAGTAATGAATGCTTTTAATACTTTGCCTCCAAGTATCGAGCCTACTGCTACAGGTCATATCATCGAACAAATTGAAATGACCAAACAAATTTTAAATAATGGTTATGCTTATGAAGTAAATGGTACGGTTTATTTTGATGTAGAAAAGTACGCCAAAACCTATCCATATACTATTTTAACCGGTAGAAATTTGGATGATCTGTTATCCGGTACTCGCGACTTAGGCGGACAAGACGAAAAGCGAGGGCGACTTGATTTTGCTCTTTGGATTAAAGCAAAACCTGAACACATCATGAAGTGGCCTAGCCCATGGGGCGAAGGATTTCCTGGTTGGCATTTGGAATGTTCTGCTATGAGTAGGAAATATTTAGGTGAAGAGTTTGATATACACGGAGGAGGAATGGATTTAGCCCCTACACATCATACCAATGAAATCGCACAAAATACTGCTTGCTCACATCATGCAACACCGGTAAAGTTTTGGATGCATACCAATATGCTTACCGTTAATGGACAGAAAATGAGTAAAAGCCTTGGCAATTCTTTTCTGCCTCATGAACTATTTAGCGGTACTCACCGTTTATTAGACAAAGGATACAGTCCGATGACTGTACGATTCTTTATGTTACAAGCACATTATAGAAGTACCTTAGATTTTAGTAACGAGGCCTTGCAGGCCGCCGAAAAAGGCTATGTGAGGTTGATGAATGCATTAGCGTTAATTGATGAATTACCAACTCATGAAAATGGTACTGCCGACTTTACAGCCATTTCAGATAATATTTATGAGGCTTTGGATGATGATTTCAATACTCCTGTAGCACTGGCACATTTATTTGAGGCGGTTCGACTAATCAATAGTATTTATGCTAAACATGAAACCATCTCAAGTGTACAGAAGGAAAATTTAAGTAAGGTGACTAAGTCAATTGTTTTTGATGTGCTTGGTTTAATGCCCGAAAAAGAATCCGGGGCTGATAAATTAGATGGTTTAATGCAGATGATTTTAGAGGTGAGAAGTGAGGCAAAAGCGAAGAAAGATTTTTCAACGTCAGATTTAATCAGAGATAAATTAAAAAGTCTTGGTTTTGAAATTAAGGATGGTAAAGAAGGTACTTCTTATCATATCATCTAAACTTTATACAAAACATTATAGTCACAATATGAAGGGGAAAACACACAGCAGTTTTATTTTATTGGGTATATTAGGCTTATTACTTTCCGGATGCGGAAGTGAGCAAGCGAGCAAAGAAAAAGTAACTGAAACCAAGCCGAAGGAAGAAGCAACATTTATTAAGAAATCACCTGATTTTAATGCTGATTCAGCCTACTATTTCGTAGAGAAACAAGTTGGTTTTGGCCCTCGTGTTACCAATAGTGAAGCTCACCGTAAGTGTGGTGATTGGATGGTAAAAGTACTTAAGCAATATTGCGATCAAGTGATTGAGCAAAGAACTATGATCACTCATTTTGATGGTAAAAAATTAAACGTTAGGAATATCATTGCATCCTTTCAACCCAAATTAAAAGAACGTATTTTGTTATGTGCACACTGGGATAGTAGGCCTTTTGCAGATATGGATACTAAAGATCAGGATAAACCAATTTTAGGCGCAAATGATGGTGCCAGCGGAGTAGGTGTGCTTCTTGAAATAGCAAGAGTATTAAATCAGAAAAACCCCATGGTTGGTGTTGACCTAGTTTTGTTTGATGCAGAAGATTTAGGAAAATCAGAACACGAAAATAGTTTTTGTTTAGGGTCGCAGTACTGGAGTAAAAATCCTCACATACCGGGTTATTCTGCATCATTTGGAATTTTATTAGACATGGTTGGGGCAACAGATGCTAAATTTGCATGGGAACAAGTTTCTATTGACGCAGCTCAGCCAGTATTACAAAACACTTGGCAATTAGCACATCAATTAGGTTATGGAAACTATTTTATGTATTACCAAAAAGGAGGCATCATTGATGATCACTATTATGTAAATAAGATTGCAAAAATTCCTACGATTGATATTATTCATTACGACGCAGTTTCGTCATCCGGGTTTCCAATGCACTGGCACACCCATAAGGATGATATGAAAGTAATTGACAAAAATACTTTGAAGGCAGTTGGTCAAACTCTTCTTGAGGTTGTTTTTTCTACTCCAATACAATAAAACAATTAGAACTGATGCACGGCCTCGGTAATTGATTTAATTAAGGTTACATCTTGTTCAAATGCATTTCCAACAACTACTACATCTGCTCCTGCTTCGCAAGCCTCAATAGCAGCACCGGGAGTTTTAATACCGCCTCCAACAAATATTGGAACATTCACTTGTTCAAATACTGCATGAATTATTTTTTGAGGCACAGGCTTATTTGCTCCACTTCCTGCATCCATATAAATTACTTTCAATCCCAACATCTCACCGGCCAGCGCAGTGCAAGCTGCTATGCCGTGTTTATCGGCTGGAATAGGAGTTGTGTTACTCATATAACTAACTGAAGTGATATTTCCTCCGTCTATAAGCATGTATCCGGTTGGAACTACCTCGATACCGCTTTCCTTAAGTACAGGTGCTGCAAGCACATGTTTACCAATTAATAAATCCGCGTTTCTGCCGCTAATTAATGATAAAAACAATATAGCGTCAGCATGTTTATTCACTTGCATGATATTTCCCGGGAATAAAACCACAGGTATATTGGTTAATTTTTTTACGACTTGAATACAGGTATCAAAAAAGCCATTCGTTATTAAACTTCCACCAACTAAGATTAAATCAACATTTGCTTCGGTACTTTTTTCGCAAATTAGGGTTAGTTGTTGCACATCACTTATGCTGTCAGGGTCAATAAGTACTGCAAGTAATTTCTTACCTGATTGTTTTTGTTGTTGTATAAAATGAAATACCCCGTTTGTCAAAATAAAATATATTATACTGGATTGATTCCTTACAAATAAAGCACATTTTGCCAAATTATGTAGAGATACTCTTTAAAATTAAGGACAAAACACACCCTTAACATCGCTTAGTCAATACTGGTAAGGGTTTCAAGAAAATCAAGTTTCGTAACTGCCTCACTGTCTATTTTTAACAACAAATCCGCTCATTATGAGTAAATTAAAAAAGTTGAAAACTCCTGTATTTACACAACTTTTTATGTGAATAATTTGGTTATGCACATACCTTATCCCTTATGAAACGTGCCTGTGGAATGTTGGCAAAAAATAGGGTGTGGAAAATGCAGTTTGATTCTAATCCGTTTCTCGTGGATTTTTGATGAAAAAACCCCCTAAAAAAGGGTAACGATAATTTAACAATAAATAAACCTGAAAAAGTTCCGCATATGAGCACCAAAACAACGAAAAAAAGTGAGCAAAGTGGCCTTCGTATAGATCGCTTCTTTACTAAGGAAGGTGTGTCTGCATTCGATATGTTCGAATATGACATTCGCTCTTCCGTTATTAAAAATCCTAATGGAGAAAAAGTATTTGAACTAAACAATGTAGAGGTTCCAAAATTTTGGAGTCAAGTGGCTACTGACGTGTTAGCTCAAAAATACTTCAGAAAAGCAGGTGTACCAATGGCTGATGGAACTACAGGTAGCGAAAACTCTATTAAACAGGTTGCTCATCGAATGGCTCATTGTTGGAAATCGTGGGGCGAACAGTATGGATATTTTGCCACTACTGAAGACGCTAATCGTTTTTACGATGAGTTGGTGTACATGATTATCGGACAACATGCTGCTCCAAATTCTCCTCAGTGGTTTAATACCGGTTTACATAGTTCTTATGGTATCACAGGAAAGCCTCAAGGACATTACTTCGTTAATCCTAAAACCGGTAAATTAGAAAAATCAACTTCTGCCTATGAGCGTCCTCAACCACACGCATGTTTTATTCTTTCAGTAGATGACGATTTAGTGAATGAAGGTGGAATAATGGATTTATGGGTTCGTGAGGCACGGATTTTTAAATATGGCTCAGGGGTAGGAACAAATTTTAGCCGTATTCGCGGTGCCGGTGAAAAATTATCAGGTGGAGGAACTTCTTCCGGTTTGATGAGTTTTCTTCGTATTGGTGATCGCGCAGCAGGTGCAATTAAATCAGGTGGAACCACACGACGCGCTGCTAAGATGGTTTGTTTAGACTTAGATCATCCCGAAATAGTTGAGTTTATCAACTGGAAAAAACATGAAGAAAAGAAAGTAGCGGCATTAATAGCTGCGGGATACCCAAGCGACTACGAAGGGGAAGCTTACGCAACTGTATCGGGTCAAAACTCCAACAATTCTGTTCGTATTCCACACAGTTTCTTCAAAGCTTTGGAAGAAGGCAAAAATTGGGATTTAGTTGCTCGTTCTAACGGAAAAGTAATGAAATCAATTCCTGCTCAAGAATTGTGGGATATGATTGGGGATGCAGCTTGGGCTTGTGCCGATCCTGGTGTACAGTACGACTCAACTATCAATGAGTGGCATACTTGTCCGGAAGGCGGAAGAATTAATGCATCTAATCCATGTTCAGAATACATGTTCTTAGATAATACTGCATGTAATCTAGCTTCATTAAACTTAATGCGTTTCTTCGATGCTGCAACTTGTGAGTTTGATGTTAAAGGTATTGAGCATGCTTCTCGTATTTGGACTGTTGTTCTTGAAATTTCAGTTTTAATGGCCCAGTTCCCTTCAAGAGAAGTTGCACAGCTATCTTATGAATATCGCACCTTAGGTTTAGGATATGCTAACCTAGGAACAGCATTGATGGTGTCGGGAATTCCTTACGACTCACCAAAAGCATTTGCTATTTGCGGAGCGATAACTGCAGTGCTAACAGGAACATCTTATGCTACATCGGCTGAAATGGCCAAGCATTTAGGTGCATTTCCTAAATATGAAGAAAACAAAGAACACATGCTTCGTGTAATGCGTAACCATCGTTATGCAGCCTATAATACCACTGAGGCGTACGAAGGACTTAGCATTAATCCTGTTGGAATTGATCCAAAATACTGTCCTGACTATTTATTAAGTGCAGCTACATCATCATGGGATGCTGCCTTACAACTTGGCGAACAATATGGATATCGCAATGCTCAAACCACAGTTATTGCTCCTACGGGTACTATTGGTTTAGTAATGGATTGCGATACAACAGGAATTGAGCCTGATTTTGCATTGGTAAAATTTAAAAAATTATCAGGTGGTGGATATTTTAAAATCATTAACCAATCGGTTCCGGCTGCCTTAACTAATTTAGGTTATACCGACGCTGAAACAGATGCAATTATTAAATACGCTATTGGTCATGCAACGCTTAAAGGTGCTCCATTTATCAATCCTGAATCGTTAGCGTTCCGTGGTTTTACCGCAGAAGAAATTGAAAAATTAAACGTTGCAGCTTCCGGTGCTTTTGAAATTGGCTTTGCATTTAATCAATGGACATTAGGTGAAGATTGCTTACAGCGCCTTGGCTTTAAACCGGAAGAGTATAACAATCCTAAATTTAACTTGCTGCGTAAATTAGGTTTTACCAAAGCAGAGATTGAAGCGGCAAACGATTATGTGTGCGGTACAATGACTGTTGAAGGTGCACCGAATTTAAAAGACGAGCATTTACCTGTTTTTGATTGCGCAAACAAATGTGGTAATAAAGGAGTTCGTTACATTGCTCCGCAAGGTCATATTCGCATGATGGCAGCAGCTCAACCGTTTTTATCAGGTGCCATTTCTAAAACAATCAACCTGCCAAATGAAGCAACAGTTGATGAAATTAAAGACTGTTATTATTTAAGTTGGACACTAGGTTTAAAAGCAAATGCTTTATATCGCGATGGATGTAAATTATCTCAACCACTAAGTAATAAATCTGACGTAAAAGACGAAGATGAAGTACAAGAAACAGTTGAGGCAGTTTTAGGTGCAGATGCAAACAAACCGGTTGGTGAATTGTCGCCTGAACAAGTATTAGAGGCCGCAACTGCAATTCTAAATCGTTCGCACGACACCGAGTTTAAACGTAAACTCGCTAGGATAGTTGAACGCAAACAATTACCGGGTAAGCGTGGTGGATTTACCCAAAAAGCAACAGTTGGAGGTCAAACAATTTTCGTAAGAACAGGCGAATATGAAGATGGAACATTAGGTGAAATTTTTGTTGACCTACATAAGGAAGGAGCAACATTACGTTCGTTAATGAACTGTTTCTCGATAGCAGTTTCATTAGGTTTACAATACGGTGTTCCATTGGAAGAGTATGTTGACAAATTCACATTTACTCGTTTTGAGCCGGCAGGTATGGTAACCGGACATGACAATATTAAGAATGCAACTTCTATTATTGACTACATGTTCCGTATGTTAGGATTTGAATATTTGGGAAGAGAAGATTTTATTCAAGTTCCGCCAACTGATTCGCAACGCCAAGGATTAGCAATTAATCAACATAAGTTAAATGCTTTAGCTGTTCAGAATAATGCAGCTACTCAAAATCAAGCACAGATATCAACACCAACACCGATTGGATTTATGAAACCGGTTGTTGTTGCTGAAACAAAAGTTGCTCCGGTTGCCGAGTTAAAGCAAATTGTTGAATCGGCTTCCGGTGCCATGGATCAAACTCAAGCATACTTGAAAAGTTTTGGTGATAGTCCGGCTTGCCCAAGTTGTGGTAGCTTAACCATACGCAGTGGTGCTTGCTACAAATGCATGAACTGCGGTACACAAACCGGCTGTAGTTAATTAATTTATAACAATAAAAGAAACCCACTTCGGTGGGTTTTTTTATATTTTAAAATGTTACATGAAATCATTGATAAATTTGACTTTGATAACTTAAAAGGCAAGTTAAGTTTGATTGATTATACACCAACATTGGGTAAAATGATTAGCACTTATATTTCTGATATAAGAAAAATGCATGCATAATATTTCATAATTACCATTTCAAATCCCTCATCAACTAATCGGTGAGGGATTTTTTATAGCTTAAAGTATTTTCTTACAAAGTGGAATAAGTATACCCAAGGCGCATTATTGATTGCAAGTGAACAATAAAAGTTGTGTTTGATAAAGTACTTTTTAGTTTATTTGAACATGCGATTTTTGATTATTATTTTAGGTATTTGTTTTTTTAAAACAGCGTTTGCTAATGATAGTACTTCATTCACTATTGATACTTTGTTTGTAGGTGCCTCCGGCGGAACATTTCATGTGCAGGTAAAGTCGACAGTGAGCTGGCTAACAGGAACCGGAGGTGAGCAATGGATTAGTGTTACACCATTGTCGGGAATCGGTAATGATTCGATACGTATACAAATTAGTGCGAACCAAACGACCAAAAGAATTGGCAGCGTTACTTTAGTATCATCAATGGGAAATCCCCAATTAGTAATTGTTCAGGAGGTACCAAATGGATTGTATGAAACACAATTAAACCAGTTGTTCTTTTATCCTAACCCTGTAAAACATCTTTTACATTTTTCTGAGGAAATTCAAATCGCTGAAATATTTAATATTGACGGAGTCTTAGTAAAAAAATGTTCAAAGTTTAACATAATTGATTGCGGCGAATTAGCATCCGGGTTATATTTTATTTATACCGAAAGAGGATTCACAAAATTTATCAAAGAATAACACGAATAATTACCTTGTAGGAGCTAGTTTTCCGCTGATCAAAAATAATTCGGTCTCACTAAGTTTTGCCTCTAGCATAGCTTGCAATAAACGTTGTTTGGTGCTTACCCAATTTAATTGTGCTTCTCTTAACTCAATAGACGTTATCACCCCTTGTATAAATTGTTCATTGGCAATAGCATAATTTTCTTCGGCTATCAATACATTATTTTTTTCATTATTAACTAAAGCCAGATGAAGTTTATAGGCGTTATATGACTGCACGATTGCATTTTTGATTCGCATGATTGAATCTTTAAGCATCATATCCACCGACTCCAATTGAATTTTATTTGCTGTTAATCTCTTATGTAAGGTCATGCCGTTAAATAAATTAAGTGAAATCCCGGCTCCGTAATGAAATCCGTTATTTCTTGCTGATTGCAAGAAGCCGGCTTCAGAGGTTGAACGACTGAAAGAATATCCACTTCTAATTTGAACGGTTGGGAATCTTTGTGCTTGTAATTCTCTTCTTGAAAGAAGTTCGATTCGTTGCATTTTCTTGAGTCCCATTAACGATGAATTTCTTTCTAATGAGGTATTGATAAGCTCATCCATGACTAAGGATTCGTTAATGATTATGCTATCCGGAACAGTAAAATTAATTCCGGGTTCTCTCGAAAGTAAAAGGTTTAATGAAGCTTTTTGGTTTTCAAGTGCATGAGCAGCTTTTAAAACATTAGCCTCGTCTGTATTCGCATCCACTTTTGCTTTTAATAATTCGATACGCGCAATTTTTCCGGCTTTGAATTTAAGTTCAGCAAACTCAATTCTTTTTTTACTGTTTTCTAAGGATTGTATCATTAATTGATACTGTTGTTGATAGAAAACTACATTACACCAAGCTATTGTTACCCTGCTAAACGTTCTTTCTATTTGTTGTGTTAGTTGTAGTTTACCAATTGACTCAAGTTCGCTTAAACGGTTTTTTGCTGCAAACATTCTAAACCCATCAAATACAGTCCAATTCATTTCTACAGCAGCATTTAGTACATCTGATTTTGCTCCATCTCTATTATTCTCAGTTCGGTTTAAGAATACTTGACGGGTATTTATTACTTGATTATCTTGTTGACCTGTGCCGGTTATCATTGGTAACATTCCGGCTTCTCCGGCATGGTTCTGAATAGAATAAATTTTAGATTCATTTGCGGCAATCAGAATACTAAAGTTATTCTGTAGTGCCAGTTGAAGAGCTTCATTTAAATTTAAGAGCGGCTGTGATTGCACTGCTTTAACATTTGATAAGAAGGCGATAATGAAACCAACAACTTTAACCATGTTTTGTATTTTAATCTTATTCATGAATAGTAGATGATTTTCTTCTTGATACATAGATATAAATGGCCGGAATTACATAAAGGGTTAGCCATCCCGAGAAAAATAATCCTCCAATAATTACAGTACCTAGCGACATTCTACTTGAAGCTGCATCACCTAATGCTAAAGCGATTGGAAGAGCTCCTAAAATTGTTGCTAAACTAGTCATTAATATTGGACGTAACCTGGATACTGCCGCTGTAATTACTGCTTGTTGTTTTGGCATGCTTTGGTTGATTTGATGATTAGCGAATTCTACAATTAGAATTCCATTTTTAGTTACTAATCCTAATAAAACTATTATTCCGATTTGGCTAAAGATGTTTAAGGTTTGATCACAATACCAAAGGGATAATAGGGCACCTGCCAATGCTAATGGAACAGTAATCATTATAATCACTGGGTCAATAAAACTTTCAAATTGCGCTGCAAGCAATAAATAAACTAAAGTAAGAGCAAATAGAAATGCAAACAATGTATTTGATGAACTTTCGGCAAAATCTCTGGATGGTCCGCCTAGGTCGGTGCTAAATGATTCGTCTAAAACTTTTTCTTTAATTTTATTCATAGCTTCAATCCCATCACCTATGGTTTTTCCGGGTGCAAGTCCTGCGCTTACAGTTGCTGATTTATAACGGTTATAGTGATATAATTGAGGTGGTGAACTTTGCTCTACAATAGCAACCACGGCACTTAATTTGATTAATTTATTTTGGTTGTTTTTTACATATAAATTATCTAAGTCTTTTGTTTCATCTCTGCTTTCACGATTTACCTGTCCAATTACCTGATATTGCTTACCCTTCATCGTAAAGTAGCCATAACGAATTCCTCCGATTGCAAACTGAATGGTTTGAGCAATTTGAGCAACACTTACACCAAGAGTTCTGGCTTTGTCTCGATTAATAATAAGTGCTAATTCAGGACGATTAAATTTAAGGTTTACATCTACGCCTTGAAAGGTTGCGTTTTTATTTACCTCTTCAATAAATTTCGGTAGGTATTCTTGTAGTTTGTTAAAATCTTGATTTTGCAAAATATACTGAACAGGTAACCCGGCTCTTGGACCTCCGCTACCGCTTATGGTTTGGTCTTGAATAACAAATGATTTAGATTCAGTATATGCACCTAATTGTTGCTGAATATGTTGTGCAATTTGTTGTTGAGAGCGTTTGCGTTCATGTGGTTCAGTTAAGAATATTCTTGTGAACCCTGTATTTACTGCACCACTGCCAATAAAACCCGGAGCTACAACAGAAAGCATGGTTCTTCTTTCAGGTGTTGAATCAATTACAAGTTGTGCAACACGATCCATATACCATTCCATATACTCATAAGAAGCACCTTCAGGTGCAGTTGAAGCAATTCTCATTACACTTCTATCTTCTAAAGGAGCTAATTCAGATGGGATATTTTTACCTATAAATATGATTAGTAAAATAGCGACGCCAACAACCACTAAGCTCACCCATTTGCGACTCATAAATCTTTCTAAGCTGCGTTGATAGGCTAAGTTTAAGCCTACGAAAAAAGGTTCAGTGAATGTATAAAATGAGGAGTATTTTTTATTTCTACGTTGAAGTTTTACATTCAATACAGGTGTTAGAGTTAATGATACAAATGCAGAAATTAAAACAGCACCTGCTACCACCACTCCAAATTCTCTAAACAATCGGCCAACAAAACCTTCCAGAAAAATGATAGGAAGAAAAACAACTGCCAAGGTTAAGGAAGTGGATATAACTGCAAAATATATTTCATTAGAACCTTTAATAGCTGCGTCTTTTGGTGATAAACCATCCTCCATTTTTTTAAAAATATTTTCAGTCACCACAATGCCGTCATCAACCACCAATCCGGTAGCTAAAACTATAGCTAATAAGGTTAAGATATTAATGGAGAAACCAAAAACATACATAATAAAAAATGCACCTATTAATGAAATTGGAATATCAATTAATGGACGGAAAGCGATGAGCCAGTCTCGGAAGAACAAAAAGATGATAACCACAACCAACAGGAATGCTATGATCAGTGTTTCTTTAACTTCGGTAATTGACTTACGTATAAATGTCGTATTATCTAACGCTACATTAAGTATGATATCTTCTGGGACATTTGATTTTAACTGCTCATACCTTTTATAAAATTCGTCAGCTATTTCAATATAATTAGCCCCGGGTTGAGGAATTAAAGCTAATCCAATCATCGGAACCATATTCTGTTTTAAAACAGTTTGTTCATTTTCTGCCCCTAAAATAGCATAGCCAATATCCTTTAATCGCACTATTTTATTATTGGAACCACCAATAATCATTTCATTAAATTCTTTTTCACTACTATACCTTCCTGTTGTTTTTACTGATAACTCAGTGGTATTACCCTCAATTTTTCCTGCGGGTAATTCTATACTTTCTCGATTTAATGCAGATTGAACATCTAGAGCAGTTAATTCAAAGGCTTTGAGTTTATTTGGGTCCAACCATATTCTCATGGCATATCTTTTTTGCCCCCAAATTTGAATTGTACTTACACCCGGTATTGTTTGAAATTTTTCAACCAATACGTTTTCTGCATAATCATTTATTTCTAAGTGGGTGCGTGATTTGCTTTGAACGGTAAGGGTTAAAATTGCATCTGAGTTTGCATCAGCTTTAGATACAACCGGAGGTCCGTCAATATCTTGAGGTAATTGTCGAACAGCTTGTGAAACTTTATCACGTACATCATTTGCTGCAGCTTCTAGTTCAACACTTAAATCAAATTCAACGGTAATAACGCTACTTCCTTGGTTGCTGGCTGATGAAATAGAGCGAATACCTGCAATGCCATTTATTGCTTTTTCAAGTGGTTCAGTAATCTGTGATTCTATAATTTCAGGATTAGCCCCGGTATAGTTTGTACGTACGGTTATTACCGGTGGGTCAATTGATGGATACTCTCTTACCCCCAAATAACTGTAGGCAATACCGCCAAATAATAAAATAACAATAGAAAAAACTGTGGCCAGTACAGGTCTGTTGATACTAAGTGTACTTAAATTCATCTGTTATTTCCTTTTAGTTATTTTACTTCCGGCTCTTAAATACAGTACACCTTCTATAACCACTTCATCTCCATTTACCAAACCATTCACTACTTCAATTACTGCATCTTTTCTTTTGCCTGTTTGGATTTTCCTATCTATCACAGAATCGCCTTGCACTACATATACTTTTTGTCCTTTTAAGATTGGAATAATTGCCTGCGTTGGTAACAATACAACAGGTCTGTTTTGTTCAACATTTATATTAATTTGTGCATACGAACCAGGAAGTAAATTTCCATCTTGATTGGTAACATAAGCCTTAATAGTTACTGTACCTGTAGTTTGATCAACTTTTGGATCAATAGCATAAATGTTTGCAATATTTTTTTTGCCATTAGCTGTAGTAAATGAAATTTGCATCCCAGTTTTTAGTTGATATGCTTCTGCTTCGTTAACGGTAAATTCAAGTTTAAGCAGATTTATTTGCTGTAAGTTTGTTACTTCTGTAGTGGGATTAATAATACTACCTGTACTAATTTTTCTTAATCCGATTTTCCCTGGAAATGGAGCCCTGATTTCGGTTTTACTGAGTTGTTCTTTCAAAAGTTCTAACTCGGCTTCAGCAGTTTGTTTCTCTGACCAAGATAAGTCGTAAAGTTCATTACTTATTGCCCCTTTTTCTAATAAAATCTTGTTACGTGTTTCATTTTGATTTTTTAATGCAAGTATGGCCTCCGCTTTTTTAATTTGGGCCATTAGTTCTTTGTCGTTTAACTTTATTAGTAAATCTCCTTTATTTACATATTGTCCTTCACGAAAACCTATTATTACAACTTTACCTTGTAATTCGGGATAGATAGTTACCTCTTCATTGGCTTGTAAAACACCTGTGCTGCTTATGTCAAAATTTGTTAAACTCTCCTTAACAATTAATGTTTTTACTTCTGTTTTCTTAATTGTTGAATTTGATTTGACAGGTTCATTTTTTTTATCGAAGAACTTTGGGTATAGCAGAGCAATAAGGCCGGAACCTAACAGTATATAAATTAAAATTGTTCTCTTTTTATTATTCATTATTAAGCTGATTATAGTGCATTTAAGTTTAATTCCATCTTTTGTAATACCTTTTCCAGCATCTCTTTTTCTTTACTAGAAACATTCTTAAACAATACGTTATTCAAATTTTTATATGATTGATGGATTTTTTTAGCTGATAATTTACCTTGAGTTGTTGGTGATAATAAATACATTCTTTTATCATCAGGATGTTTTCTTCTAACCACTTGCTTCGATTTACATAGATAGTCAACAATCCTTTTAATTGCCGCTTTATCAATTTGAAGACAGTCGGCAATACATTGTTGCGAGATTAGCTCACGGTTACTAATTAAAAACAACACATAAAAATACTTATTTATAGGTAAGTTGCTTAATTCTAAACTAACCTTTTCATCATATTTTTTTACCAATTTTCTGATAGTTATAGAGAAGGGTTCGTCTTCATTTTGTAACGCTGTGTAGTTCTGATTTAGCTTCGACATATCGATGCAAAATTATTCTAATATTAATATAGTTGACTATATCAACTATTTAATTTATGATGATTTTATTCAGCTAGTTAAATTAAAATCCACTTGCTTTTTAATTTAAAATTAATTAGGTTAGATTTTTATTGAAATTTCGAGTTTGCCTTTTTAGACACAATAAAACCTTATGAATCCTTGTTGTGCTGCGGGTATGTGGTGATTTTATTTTTAAATATTAATGAGTACCGTATGAAAAAACGCCTAACTTTTTGTGTAAAAAGCACATTTTCTTTATTGTTCTTTTTCTTAATTTTTTCTTATTCGGCAAAAGCTGCTTTAAATGGAACCTACACTATTGATTCCTCTCAAGCACCAAGTTCAACAAATTATCTTGACTTCGCATCAGCCATAAGTGATATGCGGTTAGGAACCAGATCGGATGGAGGAACTCCAAACGGTGCCGGAGTTACAGGCGCTGTATTATTTAATGTTGCAGCCGGTACCTACACCGGTCAGTTGGATATTACAGGGATAACAGGTGTTAGTGCAACCAATACCATAACATTTAATGGTGGTCAAGGTAATGCTTCCACAAGAATAATAACATTCAGTGGTTCAACATCATTGGCAACCGCCTTTACTGTAAGAATAAACAACCAGCAGTTTGTTCGGTTAATGAATTTGACAATTCAATCGGGAAGTACAGGTTTTGGATGGCCTTTACATATTTTTAATATATCCTCCAATACTATTGTTAGAAATTGTATAATACGTTTTACTACAGCATTTACTGTTCACAACTCAACCAACTTTTGTGGTGTGGTTATGAACAACAGTACTGCTAGTCCAACCGGTGCAGGTACCTCAATTACTAATGTTGAATTAGATAGTAATACAATTTTAGGAGGGTTTGGTAATTATTTTTTAGGTAACGGAAGCAATACAGGTATATTCATAAGAGGGAATAAAATTGACAGTACATTTTCTATAGGTGTTCAGGTACAGAGTATAGCTGCTGCTCAAGTAAATCGCAATACTATAAATTTATTGTCACTAGGTAATATTAATGGTATAGGTATTAATTTCACAAATACCTCAACAACCACGAGTAACGCGCATCAAATCATCTCAAATAGGATAATACAAGCTGGAAGTATTGGTATAAATATTTCAAGTTCAACCGGACAGGCAACCACAAGAAGTTTATTAGTTAATAATTCAGTTGGTGGGGGATTTAGAAATACAGTATCTGCCGTTGGTATAAATTTTACCGGTAATTCTTACAATTGGGATGTTTTTCACAACTCGGTAAATTTAGACTTAAATACAACCGGAACGCAAAATGCATCTTTATTTATTGGTAATTGCTGTACAACAGGTTCAACATTATTGGATATACGAAATAATATTTTTGCTGTTACTGGGAATAACTCAACCGCGTGGACATTATTTATGCCTAATGGGTATAATTTTGCTGTTGCCTCATCAGCGGCATTAAACTTCAATAATTATTTTAAGGCAGGAGCTAATACTAATGACCCAATCATTTGGAATGGTGGTACACCATTAACAGTAGGTAATTTTATAAATAATAATAACCATAACGCAAATTCAATCAGTAGAAATCCCGGATTTATATCTTCTACTAACTTAATGCCATTTAATCCTTGTAACAATGGAACAGCTATAGCTTCTGTTACAACTGATATTAACTCAGTTTCTAGAAGTACTACTGCCCCTGATTTAGGAGCATTTGAGGTAATACCGGTTACTAATGATTTAGGTGTTGAAGTACTAACAGCGCCTGTTCTGCCATTTTCACCCGGTTTACAAAATATAGTAGTAACATTAAGGAATTATGGCTCTAATACAATCACTTCTGCTAATGTAAGTTATATTATAAATGGTGCTACTCCGGTAACCCTCCCATTCACAGGTAGCATTGCTCCTTGTGCGTCAACAACGTTTACATTCTCAGCCGGTGCTCAGTTTAACTTTTTACCTAACACACCTTATGAAATTAAAGCATTTTCTGATTTACCTAATGGATTAACAGATGGAAATATATTTAATGATACTTCCTCAGTGCCTTTGATATTTTCGGGTTTAACAGGTACGTATACAATTGATCAGGCTTCACCTGCGGGGCCAACAAACTTTGTTTCATTTACAAGTGCTGCGGCTGCTTTAAACAGTGGAGGTGTTATCGGTCCGGTATTATTTAATGTACTGGGCACTGCACCGTATAACGAGCAGATAACGCTCAGACAAATTGCAGGAGCTTCTGCTACGAATACGATTACCTTTGATGGTGGTCAAGGCAATGCGGCATCACGTATAATAACCTTCGCAGCAACTTCACAAGCAGAATCACACACCATAAGGTTAAATAATTCATCATTTGTTACTTTGAGAAATTTAACTATTAGAGGAACCGGTACAGCTTTTGCGTGGCCAATATTTTTATTCGGTAATAATGTTAATAATATAAAAATCAAAAACTGTATTGTTGATTTTGTTGGTGGTAATGGTGTAAATGCAACTAGTGATAATTTTACCGGTATAGTTGCATCCAACAGTTCTACATCCTTATTTAACAGTGCCACATTTAGTAATATAGAAATTGATAGTAACAGTATTACCGGTGGTAATAATGGTATTTGGTTATATGGGCAGAATAGTGAAGATATAAATATCCGTTGGAATACCATCAATAATGCAAATCAAAACGGTATTTATGCCTATTACACTCGAGCATTTCGCATGAATCATAATACGGTTAATATGCGCATTACCGGGTCGATAAATTCAAGTGGAATTTTCGCTAACTTTCCTTTGTCAAATGGCGCTTATGGTAAAGAAATCATAGGCAATCAGGTAATGCACGCCGGTCAATACGGTTTAAATATATATTATATGCAAGGAGGTACCGGAAATCTTCGTGCAAGGGTTATGAATAATGTGATAGGTGGAACATTTAGAAGTACAGACGCATCAGGTATTTATTTGAACTTTTTTAATATAAATGTTGATGTATGGTTTAATAGTGTGTTGATGGATAATATTTCAACAACACAAACGTCTGCTGCTTTACGTATTCAAAGTAATAACACGGGACTAGATGTTAGAAACAATAATTTGGCTGTAACCAATGTTGCTTCAACAGCTTTTGCTTTTTGGAGTGATAATACCAATCAATATACTTCACTCAACTATAACAATTATTATAAGCCAAATCAATTGCGATTAATTCAATGGAATGGAAATAATCTTAGTTCTGCGAATTATAAAGGATTGGCAGGATTTAATGTTAATTCAGTAAATGTATATCCTGCTTATTTATCAAATATCAATCTAAGATCTGCGCTACGTTGTAATCATGGCGAATGGATAAGCAGTGTTACCACTGATATAGAAGGTAATCTGCGCAGTAATCCACCTGATATTGGTGCTTATGAAAATATTAATGCTGTAGCCAATGATTTGGCTGTAACAGAACTTATACAACCTAGTATTCCTTTGCAAGGTGGTTTGCAAAATATTCGCGTTTTAATTAGAAATAATGGAAATACCGCAATAACAAATGCTTCGATTCATTACAGCATAAATGGGGGGGCTGTTCAAAGTACCACTTGGACCGGGAACTTAAACCCTTGCGATTCTGCAGTGGCTGAGTTTAATGCAACCAGCGGTGCGGGTGGAACTGATCAAAGGTTTAATTTTTTACCGGGTTTTACCTATAGCATTACGATATATGGTTCAAATCCAAATTCATCAACCGACGGTAATTTATTAAATGATACCATAACAAACGGGCCATTATGTGTTTCATTAAATGGTGCATATACCATTGATAGTGGAGGCGTAGCAGGCCCTACTACTTTTACCACATTTACCTCTGCGGTGCAGGCGTTAAATTGTGGAGGTATTTCGGGACCTGTAACATTTAATGTATTACAAGGAACTTATTCAGGCCAACTGGAGTTTGGTGATATACCGGGTATTTCGCAAACTAATTCTATTGTTTTTGATGGTGGATTAGGTAATGATTCAACACGAATTATAACCTTCGCGGCAACATTAAATGGTGCTCGACATACTGTGTTATTTAATAACACAAGATTTATTACCATGCAAAATTTAACCATTAGAGGTACCGGTGCAACCTTAGCTTGGCCTATTCATATATTTGGTAATACCAATCAACTTGTGTTACGAAATATTAATGTTCAAATTCAAGGTACGGGTTTTAATGGAACATCTAATAATTTTATAGGATTAGTAGCTAGTGGAAGTCAAACTTCTCCGACATCAACTGCTACATTCAATAATTTACTCATTGAAAACTGTAGATTATCAGGCGGTTTTTCTAATGTTTATTTTTCCGGTAATGGTACCAACAATAATGTTATTTTCAGGAATAATTTATTAACCAATGCCGACAATTACGGTTTGTATGTAAGTAATATTATAGCACCGAAATTGAATACGAATACCATTAGGATGAGAACGGTATCAACCACATCGTGGGGTATATTTTTAACATCTGTAATTAGTAATGCAACAGGTTTTACTGAAGTTAATAGAAATAGAATAATTAATGCCGGCCAGTTTGGAATTCAGGTAAATTCATCAACTGCTACAACAACCAGGGCCCAGCTTATTAATAATAGCATTGGAGGAACATTTAGAAATACAGCACCTTCAGGTATCCACTTTACATCATCTAATAACTGGGATATTTACTTTAATTCTGTTTTGCTGCGTAATAATGCAGTGGGTTCAACCACTTCGGCTGCCGCATATTTTGCATCAGGTACAGGGATTGATTTTAGAAATAATAATTTAGCTGTCACCGATTCGTTATCGGGAGTTAATAATTTACCATTTAGATCGGTTAGTGGAACAACCTTTACGCCTGCATTAAATTTCAATAATTATTTTAAAGCCGGTACACCTACTAATTTGATTCAAGTTGCAGGAATTAATTATACACCTTTAAATTATCAAAACTTTGGCGGATTAAATTCAATCAGTAATAATTCGGGTTATACAGTTGGTGAAGAATTGATTCCTACACTAACAAATAATAATGGAATTCAAATCAGTTCGGTATTCAATGACATACAAGACTCATTTAGAAATAATCCTCCTGATATTGGAGCCTATGAAATAGGTTCAGGTTTTAGTGACGATTTAGGTATTGTTCAATTAATTTCTCCTGATACTTCTCTATCAAGTGGTACACGTGATGTTATTGCTTTAGTTAGAAATTTTGGGTCAACTACTATCAATTCCTTTAACTTACGTCATACTGTAAATAACCTAAATCTTCAAGATACCTTATTGACCGGTATTAATTTAGGTCCTAATGACACGCTAAGGATAATTATGTCGGGAAGTAAACGAGCATTAATAGCAGGTGGAATTAGTACAACATTTAAAGTGTTTATTCATAATCCAAATGGTGTTCCGGATAACAATCAAATTAACGACAGTATTATCATTGGTCCGCGCATTCCACGACTTAATGGAGTTTATACAATAAATTCTTCAGGAACAGGAATAACAAATTATACAAGTTTTAGAGCGGCAGTGCAAGCATTAATAACTGCTGGCATATCCGGACGTGTAACATTTCAGGTAGCAGCCGGTACCTATAACGAGCAAGTTAATATCCCTGCAATAAATGGTGCTTCTGCAGTTCGACCAATTGTTTTTGATGGTGGAACAGGTAATGCATCAACAAGAATTATTGATACTGCTGCTAATACTACAACTAACTTCTGGACAGTAAGGATTGACAATTCACCATTTATACAGCTTAGAAATTTAACCATTAATGCATCCGGAAGTTCGAATGGCGCTGCTGTATTTATAAGTGGTTCGAGTCATAATGCTGCTGTAAAAAATTGTAATATCAATATTACAACGGGGGCGAGTTCAACATCAACATCATTTATTGGGATGTTAATTTCGAATTCAACAAATATTACATCTCCCACCAGCATGAGTAAAGTTGACTTTTTAGAAATTGATAGTAACACTTTCAACTCGGGATATTACAACCTTTATGCATATGGTACTTTTAATACACCATACTCAACTCAACATCAATACCGACGTAATCGTATGTTGAATGCATTCTTGTATGGATCATATTTTTATTATTATGAAGGACTAACTTTTAACAATAATGAAATTGAGTTACGTACAACAGGAAGCTTAAATGGATATGGATTGTATATGATTAATTGCTTTAATAGTTTAAGTGGAACGTCACATCAGATATTAGCAAATAAAATTACCAATGCAGGACAGGGAGGTATTTACATAACCAGTGGTGGTGGCACAACAAAAAGTTTATGTGCAAATAACATGATTGGTGGTGGATTTAGAAGTACAAATAGTTATGGCATGTTTATCAGTAGTGTTCAGTCGTTCGACTTTTTCCATAACAGTGTAAATGTTGATTTTACCACAACTAGTAATCAATTTGGTGCATTTTATTTATCAAGTGGAAGTAATATTGATGTCAGAAACAACATCTTTGTTTCTGCAGGTGTAGGGTTACCTGTATTCGTTCAGAATGTTCCAACAGGTGCATTTATTTTAAATCAAAATATATATTTCCGTCAAGGTTCGGCAAGTGGCAACCAATTATTATTTATTCAACCCACTACATACACACAACAAAACTTTATTGGAGGAGGAGGATACAATTCTGTTGCCTTAAATATCAATCCGGGTTTTGTTTCTAATACTGATTTACATTTAACAAATGCTTGTGCAGGCCGAACAGTTAGGCTAAGTAATGTAACAACAGATTATGATGGAAATGTAAGAAGTTCATTAACAAATTATGGTGCAGATGAAGCAACGGCATTTTTAAACGATGTTGGTGTTGAATCAATTGCTCCTTTTTCGTCGGGTTCACAAAACGTAAGGGTTGTTATTAGAAATTTTGGCTCTAATACCTTAACATCTGCAACAGTTGCTTACAGAGTAAATGGAGGTTTACCTAGAATTCAAGCCTGGTCAGGCTCATTAAATCCATGTGATACCACAACGGTAGTTTTTACCGGGGCAAATCAATTTACATTCTTATCAGGAGTTACCTATACCATTGAAGCCTATACTACTTCACCAAATCTTCAACCGGATCCGGATATTACAAATGATACTGCGATACTTGGACCAACTTGTGTATTCTTATCAGGTAACTATACCATTAATCCTAGTGGAAGTGGTGCCAATAATTTTACATCATTTACGAATGCTTTAACAGCGTTAACTTGCGGTGGAGTTAGTGGACCAGTTGTATTTAATGTTGCTGCGGGAACATATAACGAACAACTTAATATTGGACTAATTAATGGTGCATCTGCAATTAATACCATCACGTTTAATGGTGATAGTGCATCAAATCGGATTATTGAGTTTAACACTACTTTAAATACAGCCGGATTTGTTGTTAAATTTGAAAATACATCATTTGTAACCCTCAGAAACTTAACCATACGAAGTACAGGTTCATCACTGGGTGGTGCTGTTCAAATCGCCAATAATTCAAATAATGTTTATGTGAGTAATTGTATTTTAGATGTAGCAGGTGGAGCTCCAACTTCAACAGCAACATCATTTATAGGAGCATTAGTATCTGGTTCTACAAATATCTTTAGTCCGAGTACAGGTTTAATCAATTCTGCTGATATTTATATTGATAGTTGTATTATTCGTAGTGGTTATTATGGTATTTATGTTTATGGAAATACCTCAACCTATACCAATAACATTTTTACCAGAGGAAATCGTATTGATAGTTCATTCTTTTATGGAGCCTTTTATCAGTTTACTGATAGGTTAGTAATAGATAGAAATACGGTAAATATGCGACAAACGGGTTCGAATAATTCGGCAGGTATTTATTTATCCAACTGTTTTGCTCAATCAACCAATATTATTACAATTACTAATAACCAAGTATATCATGCCGGACAATATGGTTTTTATATTTGGTTCGCTTATAATAATGCCAGCTCAAATCGCAGCCGACTTATTAATAATGTTGTTGGTGGAAACTTCAGATCGAATCAAGCTAATGCCTTACTGATGCAGTATGGATATTATTGGGATGTATGGTTTAATACATTTGTGGTTAGTCAATCAACCAATGCAGAGTCGAATTCTGTAGCCTCAGTTTCTAATTGTCTACAATTAGATATAAGGAATAATCAGTTTATACAGGCAGCAAGCCAAAGTTCGGGACTTCCGTTTCAAGCGGCAACGGCAAATCAAATAACTACTCTAAACCATAATAATTATTTTAACAGCGCTGCTTCAACCTTATTAAGTATAGTTGGTACATCTTATAATAATTTGAACTATATTAATGGAGGAGGATTTAACGCAAACAGTAGGAATGTAAATCCTGCTTTCGTGTCAAATACATCTTTAAATTTAACAAATGCTTGTATTGATGGTGTAACCATACCAACGGTAACAAATGATGTTAATGGCAATCCACGCTTATCACCTCCTGATATTGGTGCTTACGAATTTACCGGTGGGATTAACAATGATATCGGAATTACTTTTTTAAACAGTCCTTTTATTCCATTTAGTCCGGGGTCTTATCCAATAAATGTAAGGTTAAATAATTTCGGTGCGAATAATATAACTACAGCAGTACTTAAATATAGCATCAACAATTCGGCACCGGTTACATTTAGTTATACAGGAAATTTAGCTCCATGTGATACTATATCACTAACGATATCAACCACAAATTTCACCTTTGTAAGTGGTGTTTCTTATCAAATAAAAGTATGGAGTGAAACACCAAATGCGCAGCCAGATGGTAACCGAAACAATGATACATTAACTGTACAAACTTGCCCAATGCTTCCTGCCGGTAATTATACGATAAACCCTAGCGGTACCGGTATTAATAATTTCATTTCTTTCACTCAAGCAGCAGGTGTAATAAATTGCGGAGGAATTGCAGGTCCGGTCGTATTTACTGTATCTCCCGGGGTGTATACAGAGCAAGTGAATATAACTAATGTAAGTGGAGTATCTGCTATCAACACAATCACATTTGATGGCGTAAATCCGTCATTAGTAACTTTGCAATTTACTCCAACAATAAATACTTCTGCGCATACGATTCGAATAACCAATACGCCAAACGTAATTGTTAGGAATATGACTATTATTTCAAATGGTAGCAATTTTGGTAATCCTGTTCATATATCAGGTACTTCTTCCAACACTAATATTACCAAAAATATAATCACATTTGGTTCATCTGCATTTGGCTCAACCAACCTTGGATTTATAGGCGTATTAATTAATAATGAAAACAATGTTCAAAACCCTATGGGTAATGGTATTAATGCAAACAATATTGTAATTGATAGTAACATAATTATCCATGGTTATTATGGCATTTGTTTCTCAGGTATTACTACCTCTCCTTATGCAAATGGATTAGTTGTAAGAGCAAACCAATTAGATAGCAATACATTTTATGGTATATTCATAAACTATGCAAGTGGTTCAAGTACATTGAACAATGTAATTAACATGCGCACCGGGCAGCTAAATTCAATAGGCTATAATTTACAAAATGCTATAAACAATACAGGACAACGACACATTGTAGAAGGGAACCGCATTATTCAAAGTGGCAGATATGGAGCGTTTATTTCATCCGCTCAAAATTCAACAACTGCTCGCGGACGTTTTGTTAATAATATGATAGGAGGAGGGTTTCAAAACAATGCTTCTTTTGGAGTATTTATGCAGATTGCTACATTTTGGGATGTTTGGCATAACACAATAAATTTAGATAGAGCAACTACTTCAAATCAAAATGCGGCTTTACATATTAGCTTTATCTCGTCTAATAATGATGTAAGGAATAATCATTTAATTTATAGTGCAACTTCAGGTACAGGTTTGCCATTCTATTCTGATCAAACCTTAACAGCATTAAACTATAATAACTATTTCAATGCATCATCTACAAGCTTGTTGTTTGCTGGTTCAACCGTTTATAATACATCAAACTACATTAACGGCGGTGGTTATAATGCGAATTCAATGAATGTGAATCCCGGTTTCATAAATAATTTAAACTTACGTGCCGGTGGTTGTTTTAAAGGTATATTTATTCCTACAGTTACAACCGATATTGATGGTCAAGTTAGAAACAACCCTCCTGATATTGGTGCAGACGAAGCAGCTACTTTGGATGCAGGAGTTATTGGTGTTGTATCTCCATTACAACCAATTAATGCCGGTAGTCAAACAGTTGCTATCTCAGTTCGTAATTTTGGTGGTAATGTAATAAATGCCATTACCTTAACTTACAACATTAATGGAGCAGGAAACGTAACACAAACATTTACCGGATTAACGTTACAGCCTTGCAGCACAACCACATTAAATTTTACGACTCCATTTAACTTCCCTTCCGGTCGTTCACTAATAAGCGTATTCACTTCAAATCCGAATGGAGGAGTTGATAATAATAGGGCAAATGATACTTTAAGAGTTTCCTTATGTGGACCTTTAAATGGAACTTATACTATCAATGCAAGTGGAACAGGGGTTACTAATTTTGTTAGTTTTACAGAAGCAATTGATGCTATGCGTTGTGCAGGTATTACCGGTCCTGTTGAATTTAATGTTGCTGCCGGTACTTATAATGAACAAATACAATTACCAAGCATATCAGGTGCCTCAGCAATTAATACTATTACCTTTAACGGAGGTGCGGGTAATGCTTCAACAAGAATTCTAAGTTTTAATGCCACTTCTACAACAGCGCGACACACCATCAGGATTGATTCGTCTCAGTTTTACATCTTAAATAATTTAACCATTCGAACTACAGGTGTAAATTTTGGATGGGCTATTCATGCTTTATCTACATCTAGATTCATCACGGTGAAAAATTGTATTATAGATAATGCAGGAACAGTTGCTCCTTCAAGTACATCAACCGGATTTGCGGGATTTGTAGCTTCGGCATCAAATACAACTGTAACGAGTTCGGGTAGTTTTTCGGATTTTGTTATTGATTCTAATCAATTCAGGAATGGCTATTACGCAGTTTCTGTTTGGGGTAATACAACAACAAATGATACAGCAATTCTTGTTCGATTTAATAATATGGAAAACGCCTTTTATTATGGTGTTTATATGAATTCGATTGAAGGTTTTCAACTAAACAGAAATGTAATGAATTTGAGAGGCGCAGGTGTAAGTCCGAATAGCCAGGCAATTTCAATATCTAATAGTGCTCCATATATTGCTCAAGCTTTGTTTGAGATTGATGGTAATATAATTACTAATCCGGGAACCAATGGTATCTTTTTAAGCGGAGTAAATGGGAATGCAACGAATCCTGCAAAGTTGTATAATAATATGATTGGTGGTGGATTTCAATCATCTTTTGCCAATGGAATTTATTTGGTAAACAGCTCTAATTGGAATATTTATCACAACTCTGTAAATCTTGATTTCGCTACAAGTTCAACAATTTATTCATCCTTGTATTTAGCAGGTTCAACAGCTAATGTTCGTGTAAGAAACAATCATCTTGCATATACAGCTACCGGTGGGCAAGGCTTGGCTTTTTATTCAAACACAACTAACCTAGCTACAGGAGGTCTAAATTTTAATAATTATTTTAAAACAGGCATCGCCAATAATGATAATTTAATTTTTGTGAGCACCTTCTATACTCCTGTTAATTATATCGGAGGAGGAGGATACAACTTAAATTCATTTAATCGTGAGCCAGGATTTAGAAGTGCTTTAAATCTTCGCACAATTGATGGATGTTTTAATGGAGATTCATTAGGAGTGCTTACTGATATTGATGGTCAACCAAGAGGAATTTTCGGAGATATAGGAGCTGATGAGGTTACAGATGCTAATAATGATATAGGTATCCTTACTTTATTAGAGCCTACACTTCCGCTTATAGCAGGTTTAAAAGATATTAGAGTTATAGTTAAAAACTTTGGCACTAACATCATTTATAAAGGCACGGTTAATTATAGGGTTAATGGTGGAGCTCCGGTTAGTTTAGTCTTTAATGATACCATTGCTCCTTGTGATACTGCAATTGTTACCTTCACCGGTACAAATCAATTTAACTTCTTATCAGGTGTCAATTATACCATTCAAGTATTTACCACTTTACCGAATGATAGTGTTGATATAAATAATATCAATGATACATTTACAACTCCGGCTTTATGTATTGCTATGCAAGGGACTTATACTATTAATCCAACAGGTACCGGAGCAACAAACTATACCTCATTTCAAGCCGCTATTAGTGCATTGCAGTGCGCCGGCGTTTCGGGTCCGGTGAATTTTAATGTGGCAGCCGGTACTTATACCGAACAATTAGTTATTCCTGCAATTGCGGGAGCATCATTCACCAATAGAATTACATTTGATGGTATTAATGCTTCAACTGCAATTTTAACTTTTGGTGCAACAACTACCAATGCACGACAAACTGTAAGGTTTCATAATGCTCAATATGTAACCTTACGTAATTTAACTATTAGAAATTCGGGAGCAACTTTTGCATGGCCGGTACATATTTTTAACGGAAGTAGAAATATTACCTTGAGTAATAATGTTATCGAAATAACAGGCATAGGTGCTACCGCAAATAATAATAATTATGTAAATGTTGTTGTGAGTGGTTCTTTAAACAGTTTGTTCACTACCATTAGGGTTGATAGTATAACCTTAGATTCTAATCAAATTAACGGAGGTTACGCTTCGGTGTTTAGTTACAACCAGCAAAGTTTAGCTAATAACTTTAATCGAAATACCTTTAATCAACCTATTTATTATGGCTTGTATTTGTATAATGCAAATGAGTTGAAGTTTAGAAACAACACAATTAATATGTCGCCAACAGGGGATGTAAATAGTGTAGGAGCCTACCTCTTTGTTTTAGGAACATCTAATAACAGTATTCATGAAATTACAGGTAACAGGATTTCTAATATGGGTCAATATGGTATACATCTTTTTGTATCCAGCGGTTCGTTTATCACACCTTCATTAATTGCTAATAACTTTATTGGAGGCGGTTTTAGAAATACCACACAACACGCAGGAATTTTTTCCGAATCGTCGTCAAGTTGGAATATCTGGTTTAATAGTATTCATTGTGATACTATTTCAAATGCACAGTTTGGAGCATTTCATGCAACCGGTTCAAATAATTTAAATGTACGTAATAACATTTTTGCTGTATCAAATGCCAATTCTAACGGTATTCCATTTTTTGCTGCAACTACGGGTAACACATCAGCATTAGATTATAATAACTACTATAAAAATGGTGCTCAAAATGCATTGGTATTTAATGGATCATTATTTGGAGTCAATAATTTTATTGGAGCCAATGGTGTTAATCTAAATTCTTTTAGCAGGGATCCTTTATTTGCTTCCCGTACCGATTTACATGTTGGTAATGGTTGTAATAATGGAATTACTATTGCATCAATTACAACGGACATTGATGGACAAACTCGTACATCACCTCCTGATGTTGGTGCAGATGAAGTGATTACCGGATTTAATAATAATATTGGTGTTACTACTATTTTACAACCAACTTCGCCATTGATTTCAGGCATTCAACCTATATCAGTAATTTTAGCTAACTTAGGTAATAATGCTGTTAGCCAAGCTAACGTTTCATATCAGGTGAATGGAGGAACTCCGGTTACTTTGCAGGTTACGGATACTATACAGCCATGTGATACCATGTTGGTAGTATTTAATGGTACAAATGCATTTAATTTCCAAACAGGTGTTGCTTACACAATCAGGGCTTATAGTTCGCTACCAAATGGAGTTCCGGATGCTAACAATATTGATGATACGGTTACTGTTGGTCCGATATGTTCTGCCTTAAGTGGTAACTATACCATCAATCCGGCCGGAAGCGGAGCAACAAACTATGTTTCATTTGCTTCAGCTATTCAAGCGCTTAACTGCGGAGGTATTGCTGACGATGTAACCTTTAGTGTGTCACCTGGTACTTATACCGAACAAATAAATATCGGAACTATTACAGGTGCCAACGATACTAATACTGTTAGTTTTATTGGGACAAGTTTAAATTCTACAATACTTACGTTTGCACCAAATAATATAAATGCTGCACACACTTTACGTTTAAATAATGCATCGTTTGTAAGAATAAGAAATATTACCATCCAATCAACAGGCGCTAATTTTGGAGCTCCTGTTCATATATTAGGATCAGGTAATCAAATTCACATCAAACAATGTAATATACGAATCTCTGGTACCGGTGCTACTTCTTCAAATACAGGCTATATTGGTGTTTGGATTGGCAGCAGTACTGATGTAAACAGTGCATTTGGTGGAACAGGCGCATTTGTAAATAATTGTGAGATTGACAGTAATCAAATTTTTAGTGGTTATTATGGCGTAGTATTTAATGGAAGAAGTTCATCAACGCCTTATTCGAACAATAACATGTTTAGAAATAACAATTTTGATAGTACCTTCTATTATGGATTATATATTCAATATGCATCAGGTTTACGTGTGATTGGAAACAGAATAAATATGCGTGTTGTGGGTAATACAGTATCTGCAGGTATTTATCTGTTTGCATGCTTCAATAATACCGGGGTCTTTCATCAAATTAATGCCAATCAAATTATTAATGCCGGACAATACGGGGCTTACATATTTATTAGCTCCGGATCAGTATCGGCAACTAATCAATTTTATAATAATATGTTAGGCGGTGGATTCCGTGCATCAAATGCATCAGGTTTATTTATGCAAAGTTCTACGAATTGGAATGTGTATCATAACTCGGTTAATCTTGACTTTGCAACCACTAGCAATCAATCTTCTGCTATGGCATTTTTATCCTCAGGTAATTCACGAATAGCAAATAATATATTGGCTTACTCTGCAGCAACAGGAAGCGGTTTACCACTATTTTCTTCAACTGTTCAAACTGTAATTAATTACAATAACTACAATAACAGTGCTTCAATAAATTTATTAAATGTAAACGCTGTTAATTATACCAATGCAAACTATATAAATGGTGGTGGATATAATGCAAACGGTTTTAATACAACCACCGGTTTTACTTCATCACGTAATTTATTTTTAAATGCTTCAACCCAAAAAGGTGACCCAACTTTGGGTATTACAACTGATATACAAGGCCAGTTAAGAGCTACACCACCAGATATTGGAGCTGACGAATATTTTGGTTTATTAGATGTGGGTATAAGCTCAATTGATTCGCCACAAACTACCATTTTCTGCGGAGGGAATAGGAACGTGGTAGTTAGGTTAAGGAATTATGGCAACCAAGTAGTAAATTCTGCTAATATAAATGTGGCCATCGATGGTGTATTTGCTGGGTCAGTTACATGGAACGGCAATTTACAACCTGGTGCAGTTAGTTCACAAATAAATGCAGGTAGTTATTCGTTCCCGGGTGGTAGTTATCAATTAGCTGTATATTCAAGTTTACCTAATTCAGGAAATGATACTATCTTCAGTAATGATACCACATATCGAGTAATTACCACCAATCCAACGGTAACTCCAACCATTTCTCTTTCAGCTTCTCAAACAAATATTTGTACAGGACAGCCTGTAACTTTGATTGCAAGCTATACGGGAGGAGGCACAACACCTGTAATTCAATGGCGAAGAAATGGAATTACCTTACCTTTTAATGGTGATACATTGATATCTTCAACTTTGGCAAATAATGATTCGATAGTTGTTATTTTATCTTCATCTGCAACGTGTGCTATTCCATCAATTGTTGTATCAAATGCAATCAAAATGAATGTAGGGACAACAGTTGCACCTGATGTTAATATAAGCGCATCCGCTAATGCAGTATGTGCAGGTAATGTAGTTACATATACTGCTACTCAAAGTAACGGAGGAAGTTCGCCTCAATACCGTTGGTTTAAAAACGGTGTATTGGTAGGCGGCGATTCTGCATCTTATGTGAATAGTACACCTGTTAATAATGATTCAGTTCGAGTTGTTTTAATTAGTTCGTTGGGCTGTGCCAGCCCTGCTACCGATACTTCTGCTATTCATGTTTTAACGGTAAATCCAGTTCAGGTGCCGTCGGTTGTGATACAAACTGCTTCCACATCTATATGTGCCAATACTCCATTATTATTTGTCGCTAACTCAATAAATGGAGGTACAAATCCTATTTATCAATGGAGGATAAACAGCACAGTGGTAGGTAATAATAACGACAGTATCATTTTGTCAAATCTGAATAATAGCGATTCCGTTAGTGTGCAATTGCTTAGTAATGCATTATGTGCAGTTCCTCAAACCGTGGTGTCAAATAAAATAGGAGTCACTGTTCGTCCGGTTGTAAATACCAGTGCAACTATTAATACATTAACTCCGTCTGTTTGTGTTGGAACCGCGGTTAGTTTCACATCTAATGTAACAAATGCAGGTGTGAATGCAACTTATCAGTGGTTGTTGAATGGAGTTTCAGTTAGCAGTTTATCTACATTTAGTAGTTCTTCTTTACAGCAAGGTGATAGTATTCAATTAAGGGTACAAACAGATACTTTGTGCGCAACACCTTCTGTATTGTTGTCGAACCGAATTATAATGAATGTTGCACCTATAACTTCTCCATCAGTTACAATTAGTTCAACTGCCGACACTGTTTGTGCCGGAACTTCGATAACCTTTACGGCTGTTGCAACAAATGCCGGAACTACTCCTTCTTACCAATGGTTACGAAACGGTACTAATGTTGGTACAAACAGTGCAACATTTAGCTATACACCTAGTACATTAGATACAATTAGGGTTGTTGTTACAAGTTCTTCATCATGTTCAAGTACACCAACTGCAGTTTCCAATAACAAACGAATTTTAGTTAATCCAATTCTTACACCTAGTGTTAGTTTAAGTAGTTCTTCTGATACTATTTGTGCCGGAAACCTTGTAACTATTACAGCTAACCTGCAAAATGGTGGTAACAATCCACAATTAGAGTGGCGCAGAAATGGTTCGCTGTTTGGAGGAAATAACACATCACAACAATTCACAAATTTAACTTCACAAGATAGTATTTGGGTAACTTTAACATCGAATGCTGTTTGTGCGAATCCAGCTGTAGTAAGTTCAAACAGAATAAGAGTTAATGTTCGACCTGTATTAAATCCTTCAATTACTGTTACAGCCAATAAGAGCAGTATTTGTTCCGGTGATAGTGTTATTTTTACAGGTACATTAATACAAGGTGGTAATGCAGCTACCTATCGTTGGAAGCTAAATGGATTTGATGTTGGCAATAATACAAATACATATATTACCAATATGCTTCATTTAGATGACAGTGTTTGGTTGGAGGTTCAAGTGAACGATGCTTGTGCCACCCAACAAAATTTAATTTCTAATGTTGTAAAAGTAAATGTTAATACCACAGTTAATCCGTCGGTTAATGTAACCGCATCCTCAACTTCTGTTTGTTCAGGAGCACAAGTCACTTTCTCGGCACAATTTACCGGTGGTGGTTTGGCTCCAACTTTTCAATGGAAGCGAAATGGTATTGATGTTGGGTTTAATAACGATACATTCATTACTTCTGTTCTGAACAATGGTGATAGCGTTTGGGTAGTTTTAACAAGTAATGCTTTATGTAAAACACGACCAACAGCAACATCTGAAAAAGTTGGTGTTACCATTAGTAATCCTGTTACACCTTCTGTTTCAATTTTTGCATCAGAAGGAAGTATCTGTTCAGGAAGTAGTGTTTCATATACAACAGCAACTCAAAATGGAGGTTTAACACCACGCTACCAATGGTTGAGAAATGGATTACTTTTATCGGATACCGGTACAACATTATTGGTAACAAATTTGGGAGCAGGTGATATTATTCGTTGTGTACTTACTTCGTCGGTTGGATGTGTAACTCGTACTCGTGATACTGCCACTGCACCACTAGTTGAAGTAAAACGTAATCCGAATAAGCCTACAATTACAAGAAATATTGATAGCCTGAGCACAAGTGCTGTTGCAAATTCATACCAATGGTATAGAAATGGAACTATCCTTCAAGGTGCTACGCAACGTACAGTTCGAATAACTAACAACGGTTGGTATCAAGTAATGGTTGATAGCTTTGGATGTACAAATATTTCTGATTCATTTAATGTAACTAATATTGGTATAAGTTCAATTCAACAATTTGGGGATGTGAAAGTATATCCGAATCCTACAAATGGAATGTTAAATGTTGAACTCGACTTTACCTCTGCTGGTGCAACACAACTTACCTTAATTGATGCATTCGGAAAACAAGTGATGCTGATATCATATGCATCAGGTAATTCAGTATTAGATCAACTCGATTTAAGCGGATTAGCTGATGGTATGTATATGTTAATTATACAACATGATAATCAACAAATAGTGAAACGGGTTCTAAAGAATGATTAATTGATTATTCTTATCAATTTAATGGCTGCTTGATTTATCAGGCAGCCATTTTTATTTACTCAACTCTATTGATTCTCTATTGATGGTTAACGATTCTTATTATACCAAGTTAAAATGTTATGCTAACACCTCATTCCATCATATTAACTAATTTCATTTTGCCTGATTTTTTTTTAGTACTCGTAAACCTTTGAAATGTTTTATAAAACCAATAAACACGATGTTCTAAATCATGTATTAATTTTCATGTGCTTTCTTATTTTATTATGATTAATTAATTTCAAAATCAATACAGTATAAAAAGTTTGTAACATAGGGTACTTTTGATAGATAAGAATGTTTGATAAGATTTGAAAACAAAAACAGGTCAGTTTAATTTTAATTTTTGTTATTCTTTACAGGCGTAAATTGGTTAGATTGGTTTGATATGGTTATACTGTTTTCGTATTCTTCTTTGGAATTTCTTAGATTATATATCTTAGGGTTTGTTAAAACAAGTATATCAATGGAGTTTTAAAGCTGATTAGCCTGTTACAATAAGATTGATCAGTTTTCAATCCTATAATGATTAGTTAAACAATAAACTATAATAAAGGCAAATACAATTGATGTTTAATTTTATTTATGCAGGATGAAAATTATTTTTGATTTTATTCAAGAATTCATTTACTGCTATTAATAAAAAATAAAAAAGGGTAACCGAACAAGTTACCCTTTTATTTATGAAACCAATATCTTTTTAGTTAATTACTAATTTTGAAATTGCTCCAGAGGAAGTTTTTACCAAATAAACGCCCTTATTGAGGTGCTTTACACTATAAGATGCTTGCATATCACTACAAACAAATTCGTCAACTATTCCTCCGGTTAAATCTGTTATGGTTATAATTTCGTTTTTGGTTGAAGAATGGTTTAAACGTATGGTAATGCTTTCATTCGCAGGATTAGGATAAATAACTAAATCATTTTCATCATTGGTTTCCTCATTTATCACTACCACATTACTGTATTTATTATAGGCAGGATTAAAATCAACTACAAATAAGCGATAATACACTTTGCCATCAATAGCTTTTGTTTTAAATGTATATTGTTGAATGATATTTTTGTTATTGGCCTTTATTAATCCTATTGAACTAAAATTGATACCATCTGTTGATTGCTGTATTTCATAATGTGAAATATTTTTCTCTTCTGCAGTTTTCCATACAACATGGTGCATGTTTTTTTCTTTATAAGCTTTAAATGCAATAATATTTACAGGTAAAGCACTTGATTGATCTGTAATTATTAGTCGGAATCTATTGCCAAATGTAGCAGGATTTGTGTTGTTGATTGAATACGCATAGCTATTAGTTGTTTTAATATCAATCCAATTGTTGTTAAACAAATCAAGCAAGAAAACATTTTTGTTAGCCGGTAGCATATCTATTTGCTCAAAGGTTAACCAATAATTTCCATTTTGTGTACCACGTGTATTTATTACAAAAGTATCAGAGGCATTTGTATTCAGTTCTTCGGCCACGTTACGTTGCACTTGTATTTGGTTTGGAGTAACGTAGGCGATATTGAATATTGAATTTTGCATTTTTACTGCATCTTCATTAAATACATAGTCATTGTTAGCAGCAGTTTTAAACGACAACCAAGCAACATCATATCTAACACTATCAATAAACATTTTTATTGTAAATGGTTCTTCATTAGTTTTAAAGTATGCTGTTGGGGTAGTTGTTCTTTTATCACTTTCTTCAAAAGTTACGGTTTCAGATGTACCGTTAACCTGTACAAAAAATCCTTGACCAATAGCAATATCGTTAGATGCAGCTAAGTTTACATAATTTCCTGTAGTTGGGTTCCATGTCCAAAACGTAGTACTAACTCCGGAAGTTTTATTGATACTTCCGTAATTAATTTCACATGGATATGGATTGCCAAGCAGGTTAAATCCATCAGCCGAAGCACTACCGGTATTTGTGTAGGATAAATTAACAGGAGTTATACCGAACGTGCCTTTATTAATTGTACCATTAAAATCAAGTACAGTTGAATTAGGAACAGTAGAAGGTACAGTTAAACTTGCTGTTTGAGTTCTGTCGCCACGGTAAAATACAAACAGTCCGGCACCCGGTGAAAATGACGTACTGATGTTACTGATGGATTTCCATCCCCTTCCTCCCGTGGTACTTTCTTGGTAATTAAGTACTGAGGATGTTGTTGTTGCTGCATCAAACCCGTTAGTAGTACCACCCGGGCCTGTAACAAAAATATTATCTATGAGTTGACTCAATCCAAAACCTGTAGTTGGTGCTGCAATTAATCTCCAACCGCGTAATCCGGTGCCACCTTGCACAAAACGCTGCACAGTTACATTACCGGTAATATCAGCACCTGATTGTATTTCAGCAATTCTTGCAGTACCTGATGAAGAAGACACCAATACAAGATTACCATTTGCATTTAAGGTTCCAGCGGTTGGTGTTACAGTTCCGTTCGGAGCAATTTGTAGGGTATTACCAAGTGTAACGGTAGCACTGCTTCTATTTACAGTAAATTGATTAATTCTATTAGTGGTACCGGGAGTAGACTGATCAAATTGTAAGGTTCCAACGGTACCTGTACCTCCAATAATTAATTGCGCTCCACTTCCACCTTCAAAGGTTGGAGTTCCTGATATATCACCATTTAAAGTAAGGATATTCGCACCAATTACAATTTCTGATGTGCCTGTGAAAAGCGCGCCTGTTACAGTAACATTGCCTGAAAGTGTTGCATTAGATGTAATATTTATATTATCGAATGTACCGGAAGACACACTGCCTCCTGTTACTGTTGTATTAAACATTCTAAATTCAACCTCATCAATAGCTAATGCATCATCATTACCTGTTGCATCATCATCAACCCATCGAATCCATAAACGAGAGCCGTTAGAAACACTTATACCGGTAATTGAACCTTGAATGGTTGTTCGATTTGCACTATTATTTCCATCCAATGCACCAACACTTCCTGTTGTAATAGGAGATGAAAAGTCAAGGCTATTTACATCATTCCACGTTCCTGTTGTAAGTGAGGTAGCATCAGTACTATATTGGAAATCCAAACGGTCGCTTCTGCCGGTATTGCCTAATCTCCATTGTTCACCTACGTACATCAACGAAACACTTGTAACTGTATTTCCTGTATTATTTATAAGTTGGGTTCCGAACATTGGTGTTAAATTAGCATCGCGAATTGAACCCAAAGCACGATCGGTTGCAGTTCCGGTACCAAAGCTTGAAATATCACCGGTTGAGGTACTGCCATCATTTGCTGTATATGAAGTATTGGCATTTGTTCCGCTTTCGTTAGTATACCATCCATCAGGTAATACACTGCTACTTCCGGTATTTACAAGCGTTGCAAAGTTTTGTGTTAAGGCAGCAGCTGATGCGCCATTAGCATATTGTGCTGCTTCAAGTGTAACACTTCCGGTAGCAGCAGTGGCTAAATAATTTTGTGAATTTGATGTTCCTTCATTGTATTCGTAAACAGCAACATGATAGGTTCCCGGTGAAAGGCCTGTTATATCAATTGTTGTTTCAGTGCCGTTGTAAACAATCTTATTTCCACTCCCTAAATCGTTCGCAACGGCGAAATTGGTATTAATACCTGTTGAATATTGAGTTGCATCTGTAGGAGTAAAGGTTACAGCAGATGCTGCACGAACTACAACTATTTTTTTAGTGCCATTACCTCCACTAAATAAAATCCTTACTCCATTTGCAGTTTGGTTACTAAATGAAACTGTTGCAGATGTAGTTGGTTGTGCGGCTATTGAGGTTGAAACCAAAGCAATACTTTTTGTAGCAGCACCGGTTGATGAAAAGGTTAAATAACTGGTATTGGTTCCGATGGCAGTGGTAGGCGAATATCTAATATATAAATCAACAGGTGGCGGCGTTACAAATGGGTCGGTAGTAAACGAAAAGGTCGAGTTATAGGCTGATAATACACCATCGTCATAAGCCACTTGAAAATCGGTAGGAGCATTAATATTCATGTTTTCGTTTAAGCCATTCCAACTGTATTGAAATGCTGCTGCAACATCAGAACTTGAACCTACAGTTGTAGTTGGGATAGTGATGTTATATGGTTGTTCGATACCGATTATTTGAATTGCTTTGTACCCTGTACTTAATTCACCAAATGCAATTTCGCCAAATGCAGTTTGATTAATGATATTGTATGTATGAGAATTTTTATAAAAATCAACACTGCTCCAGGTTAAACTTGCTGCATTATAGAACCGCACAAAATAAAGTGCAGAGTCGCCACTGAAAGTAGTATTGGCTAAATTAATTGCGGCATTGTATGAAGTAAAAGTTCCTGCACCTGATTTACTCAAAGCAATATAATGATTGTTACCTGAGCTAATATTACTACCTGTTGTAGGCGTTCCTAATACCGCGGCTAGTGTTATATTTACTGTTCCGCTAATACCGGAAAAATTAAGTGTAACAGGTGCGTATACAGATGCACTACCGGTATGAAAAACATTATTTCCATTACTCACTGTTCTTAGCAAATTACCGTTTACATGTCCTGATGTTCTATCAATGGTATTTGCTGTTAGAATATGTGTTGAAGTACTTAATACCCCTGAGGTAAATGTAAGCGTGCCTGTAACAGTAGCATTTGCACTTAAAGTAATTCCACCTGATGTGTTTAAGGTGACATTATTCGGGCTATTGGTAAACAAGCCTGCCGGTAAAGTATAGGCACTGCTGTTTAAGAATGTAACAGTTGAAGACACTCCATAAGAAATGTTTCCATTTAGGGTTATAGTTCCGGCTGAATAACTTAAGGTACCATTGATGGTTAAGGTTACTCCTGCATCAACAAGAAGTTCGCCTCCGGTTATGGTTAAATTATTTAATGTTTGATTAGTACTAACTCTAAAGATTCCTCCTTCGATAGTAACATTGTTGGTCGCAGGTATAGTAGTTCCGCCGGTTCTGTTTAATCTTAACGTTCCTTCTGCAACTGTTGTTAGTCCGCTGTAAGTATTTGCGCCTTCTAAGGTTAATACTCCGCTTCCTGTGCCTCTTTTAGTTAGATTTCTTGAAGCGCCAATAATTACAGATGTTATGGTAACCCCACCTGTTCCATTAATCAATACTACATTATTAGTTGTATTTGCTAATGTTAAAGTCATTGCACTCGACTGATTTGCCTGAATGGTGAGCAACTGGTTACTATTGTTTCTTACGATAACATTTTCTGTAGAATTTACTACCACTCCTGACAATGTTAAAGTTCCGGCGGTACTTCCTGAACTGTTTCCAATATTTAATGCTGCAGCTCTGCTGTTAGTTATCTCTATCGCACCGGTAATTTGATTTGAAGTACCATTATTAGTTGAGCCACCCATATTTATACCTATTGTGGTGCCTGTAGGATTGGATCCGAATTGCGCGGTTTGCGCAGTTGTAGGTACTGCACCACCAGTCCAGTTACCTGTTGTAAGCCACGCCGAGCCACCTGAACTGCTCCATAAAATAGTGGTTGCATTCGTTAAATTTGGTGTAGCACTCACTTCGGTTCCACTACTCCAAGTTGATCCTTTTCTGGTAAATACATCTATAAAATAGGTAGTACCATTTGTTAAGCCGGTTATGGTTTGTGGGCTTGTACTCCCTTTATAAACTACAAAGCCCGTACCATCAAAAGCAGTTGCTCCACCTGTTCCGAATGCTAAATTAGCTGTGTAGGCACTACCATTTCCACTTGGTGCTGCGCCAACAGTAGAGGTAGGTTTAGCAACAATCATGATTTCATCAAAACAAGACGGATTTGTCCAACTTACATTTAAAGTAGTATTCCCACTTGTTGCCGCTAATCCGGTTACGTTTGTTGGTGTACAATCTATGATGGTTTTGGTTCCACTCGCATTTGCTGTTCCTGTTTTATTTCCGGTAACAAATCCAATATCACTTGTTGTAATGGCATTAACAGCTATTGTATTTCCTGATGTGGAAGTAAAAGGTAAATCAACAGTAATAAATATGAAGCCTGTAGTTGAAGCAGCTATTGTTTTCGAAATAGACGAGAATGCATGAGTTCCTGTTCCAAGACTTGTAGATTTGGTAGATAATAATTCATCACTACCAGCATTAAAGGTATTATCAGTAGAAAACCAACATTTAAAGTTTGTTAAGTCAGATGCAGCATAGGTTCCTGTAGTTGTTATGCTAACACTGTTTAAAGTAGCTGAAGCAGTTGTAACTGCTAAATCAAAGCGATAAATTTCTTGGTTACTTATACCTTGTGTAATATTACTTGATGAGGCGGCCGGTGAGCTTAAAGCTATTTCAGGTACAAGGTTAGCAATAGTTCTTGTAGTTCCGGCAGCAACAGGATTGGTTCCTGTTTTAGTACCGCTTACAAAACCAATATTTGTATGTGAAGTAGATGAAATACCTATCGTTGCACCATCGGTTGGAGAAGCAGCTAAATCTGCAGTTAATACAATAAATCGAGTTGTGCCGCTGGTAATGGTTGATGTAAAACCTGAAATAGAAATGTTGCTTCCATTGCCTGCTGCAGCCACGTCTGAGCCAATTCTTGTTGCTCCCGAAATATCAGTGGCACTGCTACTCAACCAAAATTTAAAACCGGTACTTGTAATATCTGCTGCGGTATAAGTACCCGAAGTAGTAAAAGTTACTGCATTTAATGTTGCATTTGCAGTAGTAACATCAAGTTGAACGGCTCCAATAATATTATTAGTTGTTCCTCCATTAATATTACTTGTTGGTATTGTTGGCGATGACAAAGCAATGCTTGGAACAGGACTTACCAATGTTATTGAAAGATCATCAATTCCAAGACCTTGAGCATTACTTGATCCTCCATTACCGGTGTAAGTCCATCTCAAATAATAGGTTGAACCATTAGATATACTTAATCCTGTTATAGAAAATGATTTAGCTGTTGAAGTTGGAGGATTGCTTATTACATTATTGTTTGCATCGGCTGCATAAGCTTGGTCGCCTGAGGTTTGGGCGGTGCTAGCTGTTGACGTACTTCCATGAAAAAATGTCCAATCAAATGCTCGTGAGCCGGATCTGAATTTTTCATAATTCCATGATAAGTCTATAGAAGTTACAGTTGAACCGGTATTGTTAGTAAAAGCAAAGATGATACTTCTAGGTGATGTGAAAGAACCTGTGGTTAAAAAACCCAATGCCCTATCGGTTGATGAAGCTGTGACGCCATTTGCCCAGTTGATTACACCACCTGATGAAGTTCCGGTAACTACTCCCGTACCCGAAGTGCCATATGCTAAGGTAGTTGCAGTTGTTCCCGTGCTCCAATCTGTTCCAATTCTAAAACCTGAGGGTAAAGTAGCAGTGGCTGATGAACCTAAGCTGTTAAAGTCAATAGTATTTGCACTATTACTGGTGATAGAAAGTTGCCCCCATCCAACATTTGAAATTAAAATCCCAAAAACAACAATAATAAAACGATTTAATGTATAGGTAAGTATATTCATGTTCAATATGAAATTTGCCCCTAATTTAATGCGTTTTTTCTATTAATAATCTGAGAATTGTTAACCTCGTTTTAATGGTGTAATAATTAAACAAATAGAGGTATTAGCGTATAAACAACTGCAATGTTAAGATAATTTAACATTCTTAAGTCAGGATTTAAAGCTTAGCTTCATTTTAATGAGTATTCAAAAACTTAATGTACAACCAATTTTGATAATTGTCCGTTTGGTAACCTTACTAAATAAACACCATTGTTATACTGTTTTATAGAAAAAACAAACCGGTTTTTATCTCCATAAATTGTTTCAATAATTTCACCTGCTAAATTCAAAATGGTGATGGTTTGGGGTACATCTTCATTTGAATAGAATTCGATGGTAACCCAATCATTAGCAGGGTTAGGAAACATACGATAAAAATTAGTTGTAGCATAATCATCAATTACAACTGTTTTTGTATAGGCTTGTATTGAAGGATTAAACTCAACTATCTTCATTCGATAATAAACTTTCCCGATTACTGCATGAGTTTTATATTGATAATGTTGAATTAATTTACTGTTATTGGCTTTTATTAATCCAATAGAAGTAAAGCTTTTCCCATCAAACGATTGTTGTATTTCGTAATGATTGATATTATGTTCATCAGCAGTTTTCCATTCAATACAATGCATGTTTTCTTTTGCTGAAGCAGTAAAATGAATCATATTAACCGGTAACGCAGCAACTACATCTGTAATAATTAATATGAATCTATTACCAAATGTTAGAGGATTACCATTGTTGATTGTGAATGAATAAGTGTTTACATTCTTGATGTCTATCCAATTATTATTAAACAAATCCAGCAAGTAAACATTTTTATTTGTAGGTAATTCGTTACTATTTTCGAACGATAACCAATAGTTTCCACTTTGTGTGCTTCTTGCATTTATTACAAATGAATCTGATGAATTTAATGATAGTTCGTTTACAACATTTCGTTGCATCTGCACTTGATTTGAAGTTACAAAGGCAAGGTTAAAAATACTATTTTGCATTTTAACTGCATCTTCATTGAATAAATAATGACTACTTGCACCATTATTAAATGATAGCCAGGCAACATCAAACCTATTGCTGTCTATATACATTTTAATGTTAAAAGGTTCTGTTTGAGTTTTAAAGTAGGCAGTAGGAGAAGAGGCAGTTTTATTATTCTCTTCAAATGTTATACTTTCTGATGAACTATTTACTTGTACAAAAAATCCTTGTCCAATAGCTATATCATTTGCCGAAGTAAGATTTACATAATTTCCGGTTGCAGGATTCCATGTCCAAAACGTATTACTTACACCTGAAGTTTTGGTAATGCTACCATAATTAATTTCACATGGGTACGGATTGCCGAGTAAGTTGAATCCATCACCCGAAACGTTACCGGTATTAGTATATGATAAGTTTACAGGATTAGTATTTATTGAGCCCTTATTTATATTCCCTGTAAAATGCAATTGTGTTGCATTAGGAATTATGCTTGCGTTGGTTAAACTTGCTGTTTGACTTCTATCGCCTCTAAAAAACATAAACATACCTGAGGTAGTATTTATTGATGCATTAATGTTGGATATATTTTTCCATCCTCTTCCACCGGTTGTATTCTCTTGATAAGTTAGAATAGATGAAGTAGAAGTTGCTGCATCAAATCCATTAGTTATTCCTCCCGGACCGGTAACAAAAATATTATCCATAAGTTGAGTTAACCCGAACCCTGATGTTGGGGATGCAATTAATCTCCAGCCTCTAAATCCTGCACCACCTTGTATAAAGCGCTGAACAGTTACATTACCAGTAATATCAGCACCGGTTTGAATTTGTGCTATTCTACCCGTTCCTGATGATGTAGAAACAAGTAGTAAATTTCCATTCGCATTTAAGGTTCCGGATGTTGGAGTAATTGTTCCGGATACACGCAAAGGATTAGCCAGTGTTATGGTTGATGCGTTTCTGTTGATGGTTAAATTTTGCAATAAGTTGGTTACACCTAATTGGGTTTGATCAAAATGTAGACTAATGTTTTGGCTACCTCCACCGATAATAATTTCACCTCCATTCGTACGAATGCTTCCATTTGTTCGCGTTACACCACCGTTGATGGTTAAACTATAATTTGATATATCTAAAAAACCTTCTGTTAAAATTAAATCATTAGCTACAGTTAATGATTGATCCAATATAACACCGGTGGTTTTATTAACTGTTACATTATTTAAATTACCTGTAAAAAAATTAGGGGATAGGTTAAGTGCATTAGTACCACCGAAAGTAACAACAGCAGATGTGTTACTCGCATCAATTACTCCATTTGTTCTAACAACATCGCCACTTAAGGTTAAGGTGTTTGTGCCTACTAATAAAGTTCCGGAGGTTAAAGTAAGTGTTCCGGTTATAGTAAGAGAGCTTCCCAAATCAAGTCTGCGGTTTGTAACTCCCGTATGGTTTAAAGTTAAGTTACCAATGGTACTTGCATTATCTGTAAAACGTATGGTTCCTAAATTACCATTACCTATTCGCGACAAAATAAAGTCACTGTTTGCAGTTGCAGAAATTGATCCGGTATTATTTAATATAAAAGCATTTGAAGTGCTATTGCTATTAAATAATGTAAAGTCATTTCCATTTAAATTTAATATAGATCCATCTACTAATGAAACTCCGCCACCTGAGTTATTTCCTAAGGATAAATGACTGGAACCGCCCGTTGTAGATAATAGTATGGTATTCGCTGTTGTAGTTGTAATACGAAACCAACGCAAAGTATTACCTGCTCCGGTAAATGTTTGCGTTCCACCGGCAGTTCCATTTGTTGAAAGTGTAATAACGTTAGCATCCGTTGGTGGTGTTATGCTGCCTATGTAAGTTAAATTTCCTCCAAGTAAAATAGTACTAAATGGATTGGCTCCGGCACCATTAAAAGTAATATTGTCGAATATTAAATTTCCGGTAATTGTAGTATTATTTATAGGAAATGTTTTTGTTCCACTACCGGTTAATTTTAAATTTCTATAAGTAATTAAATTTGATAGTGTAATGGCAATATTATTATATTCTATCGTACTGCCATTCGCCAAGGTCCCAATCGTAGGTGATGTAGTGTTCTCTATTGTTAATTCTGCTTCATTGCTTACATCAATTGTTCCCGAAAGTGAGAAGTTAGCAGGTATAGTGAAGTCTGTATTGTTTGTTCCATCCCCAACCACCACTTTACTATTTGTTCCTGATACTGTCCAATTAGCATTAATTGTTGCATTACCTCGATTTCTAATTTCATATATAATTCCATTGGTAGTAAAATTATTTGGCGAAGTACCACTTCCATCACTATTTGTACCCCAAGTATTCAACTCATTTAAATCGCCTGAAGCCTTACTGTAATATGTACCATTTCGTTGTCCGGATACCGAAATATTAGGATTATTCGTTCCTACCGATGTGTGTGAAATGATACCGGTGTTTATACCAAATGTATTTGAATTTTGTCTTATATAAATAGTAATGGGTTGTCCTGTAATATTTCCATTTGACACATTTAATGTAAGAGGGTTTGTGGCAGAGAAACTCACTCCGGTTGATGTTGAAATTTCGTACCCTGTGGTTGGTGTTATTGTTACGTCTGTTGTTAAATTACTTCCTGAAATTACGAATGATTGTTCGTTACTGGGAGCTGAAGTAAGTTGTGTAAATCCGGAAAGTTGCGTTGTTGATACTTCAATGAAAGGTGAAGTATTTACTTCAACTGTACCACGAACAATTAGATCGTTCCCGGTTTGAAACTCATTAAAGTACCAAGTGCCGGATGCACCGCTTGCCCCCCATATTATGCATCTAAAAGTAATGGTAGTGTTTACTGAAACGTTTTGTAAAGCTGTTATTCCGGATAAATTAATAGCAGTTTGTGCATTACCTGCAGCATTGGTTGTGCTACCCCAAGTTATCGTAGTGCCAATATTAGTAAAGGTTGTGCCATCTATACTGTATTGCCATTGACCCGAAGTTGGGCCCGAGACTGAACGCCTAATGTTATAAGTTGAAATTTCATTTAAGCTGATTAGGTATCCACTATTTGCTTTAACTGTGAAGGTGATGAAACTGTTAGCATTAATTGCGGCTGAGGCGTCACTTAGTCCTGTAACATTTACCGTTGAACCCCATGCATTACTTGCAGGCGAACCTGAATTTCCTAATGCACTTGCTCGTGTAAGCCCCGTTATGCTAACGTTACTTGCTATGGTATTTGCATTTTGCGGACTAGCTCCGGCACCCGTGAGGCCATCAAAATTCCATCCTGCTATGGTTACAATGGATGCCGACGTTGAAGCAGAGGTATTGCTTCCATAACTTGTCTCCACATCATTACCATTTCTAGCTTTAACACTAAAGGTATAACTTGTGGATGAGCTTAATCCGGTTATGGTAATAGTGCCCCATGTTGCTGCTGTTTGCCAAATTTCGGTAACCCCTAATGATCCATTTATTTGAACGAAATTCCCACTATTGTTTTCCCTTATGGCATAGGTTGTATTGTTTGGATTTCCATCGCTATTTCCAATTGCAATATTTAAGGTAGTGGCACTAGGTGAATTTACAATTGGTGCCGTAGGTATATTTGCCAATGTCCAAAAGTTAAGTTCCGTACTTAAAGTTGTTCCTGCTGAATTTATAGCATACGATTTGAAATAATATTGTGTGTTAACTGTTAAAGTTGGTGTAATAGAAAATGAACCTAAACCTGATCCACTTTGTGTTTTATTATTAGCTATGGTTACACCGGAGGTAGTGTTGTACACAAATCCTCTATCAGTAACACTTACCGAACCTTCATTTGTTACTTCTCCATTTAAGGTAGCTGCTGTTGATGTAATACCGGTGGCAGATGATATATTTACTGAGGGTGGTGTGTTATTGGTTGGAGTAGCTTGAATCATGTTACTTTCTGCACCATCACCAATGGCATTAATGGCTCTAATCTTTATTTGATAGGTGGTATTATTTGTTAGTCCGGTGATTATAAGTGGACTTGTAGTAACATTTGGTGAGAGGGCTATATAATTTAAACCATTATCAGTTGAATATTTATAATTGGTTATTGCGCTACCTCCGTTAGATGTTGGTGTGTTAAATATTACAGTAACTTCACCATTTCCATTAGTTATATTAGTAATATTAGGTGCACCGGGTATTGTTGCAGATATGTTTGCTGTTAATGTTGGTTGGATAACTGTATAGTTGGTAGATGGTGCATTATAATTTCCTGTTCTTATTAAGGTTTTATTATTCCCAACATTTGCATCAGGAAACGCCCAAGTTACACTTCCGGTAACAGAAAAAGATTCACTGTTTACTAGTCCGTTATAGCTTGGTATACCTGTTACAGAAACAGTTGTGGTTCCATCGAAATCTTTATTACTTGCTGTAAGTCCGGTTATAGTTATTGTTGCTGCTGTAACCGTATTTCCACTTATTGGTGTTGTGATGTTAACTGATGTAGCACCAGTACTTGAAAGAACAATTTGCATATTATTATAATTGCCAACTGTTGCAGTTGCTGCTAAGCGTATATGTAATGTTCCTGATGCGTTACCACTTGTTTGATTGAATGTTGCGGTTGTACCAAAATTTGTTCCATCGTTTGAAACCTGAAATCCGGTAGGGGCGGTTGCTATCAAATTAGCTGTAAGATTACTACCGGAAATACTGAATTGTTGAGCCGCAGAAGCAGTACCATAAGTTGTTGTAAAAGCAGAGGTTGTAGCAGTCCCGGTTATAGTAGCTGATGAGGCAGAAGTTACTTTTAAATAAACATTATCAAAAAATGCTGTTTGATTCGCTGCTGTTGAACCTTGCCAATATCCACCAATATATCTCATCCCACTAGTTGATGTATATGTTGAGTTATTGGCGGTACCTTGAGAGGTTAATGCAGTACCACCTGTTGGGTCTGTAAAGGTTGTTGTGCCATCATTCCTTAAGAACAGTTCCCAAGTGTTTGAACTTGGAATATAAGTTACCCTAACACTTAGGTATTCGTTACCAAAATCAGTTAATCCTGTTGTATTACTGCTAATAATATTTGTTGATGTGCCTTGTAAACCGTTATTAAAATGAATCAATCTTATAGCATCGGTTGAGCCGCTTTGACCTAAAACTACAGCATAGCCGCTACCTGATGTACTAACTGTTGTATTAGTACTTGCAAGTACAAAAGCAACTCCATATGAACCTGCACCAAATCCTGCCGGGTCAGTTCTAATTTGGCGCATATTAAATTCCCAGCTAACAGTTCCTGTGTTGCTTGATAGGGTTGTGTTCCATCCTGAAAGTGAGTTGATGTCTCTATATCCAAAAACCCAACCATTTGCGTTACTTGTTGCGCTTGCATCGTTTGTTAAATCTAATATACCGCCATCAATTCGAGCGCCCATATCAGAGCCGGAGCGCGAAATCAGCCAGTTGGCATCAGACCCGATGGCACCGACAGTTGTGGTGTATGTTGTTCCTCTGCTTGTGCTAAAATTATCGCTGAACAATGTTGTTTGTCCAACACTGTTTTTACCAATACATATTAGTAGTAGCAAACATAATACCTTAATAAAGTATAAATTTTTCATACAAACCTTTAATAGGATTTTACTAATTGACAAAGTACCGTATGGTATTTGAACTTAATATTAAGTTTAGGTAATACAATTTAATCTTTTGAGAAATTCATGTTTTTATGTGAAACTATCCGAGTAAATGATTTATAATTATATTATCGGATATAAAATATTATGAAAAAACCGATATTTGAGGGATGAAGTGGCCAGTAATTAATTTAGATGAGCAGTCAAAAGCATTATTGAATAGACTGGATGAAAAACTATCCGTGCTTAAAAAACTACGACCTTTGCCCGTTTCTGCGCTTAAGCGAATTACAAATGAATTATCAATTGAATGGACTTACAACAGCAACAGTATAGAAGGGAATACATTAACACTTCAAGAAACTAAGATGGTATTGCAAGATGGAATAACTGTTAGAGGTAAATCATTACGAGAGCATTTTGAGGCTGTTAATCACTTTGAAGCTGTTCAATTTATTGAATCCATTGTTCATCCTCATTACCTGATTACTGAGTACGATATTCTTCACACACATAGTTTGGTATTAGATAAAATTGAAAAAGATTATGCCGGAAGATTTCGTAATGCGGGTGTGCGTATAACAGGGGCTAATTTTACTCCTCCAAATGCTTTAAAAGTATATGAATTGATGCATGAATTAATGAAATGGACAAATAACGCCGCTAATGATTTGCATCCGGTTATTCGAGCAACTATATTTCATCATCGTTTTGTATGGATACATCCTTTTTTTGATGGCAATGGTCGCACAGCCAGATTACTTTACAACTTGCTATTAATGAAAGAGGGTTTCCCTCCGGCTATTATTTTGCGTAACGATCGTAAAAAATATTACAATGCTTTAAACCAGGCTAATGAAGGTGATTACAATAAACTCATTTTATTGATTTGTCAAGCTGTTGAGCGTAGCTTAAATATATACATTTCAACATTTGATAACTATGCTGATGAGTATAGATCAATATCGGATATAGTAGCTGAGGAACATATTCCGTATGGTCAGGAATATTTGAGTTTACTGGCTAGAAGAGGTGTGATTGATGCATATAAAGAGGGAAGAGTATGGTATACAACAAACGAGGCAATTAAAACATATATGAGTAATAGAAAACGTAAGCACTAATAAACATTACAGATAAACAATTTTAAAACTTAGTTTTTGTGCAAATGATTTATAGTCATCATTAATTTTTTGACTAACAGTAGCGATATTACGGAATTCTTGAAGCATATCTATAAACAGTATATCAAACACACTACTTTCAACAAAAGGAATTTCTTTACCGAATCCGCATACACATAAAGCATTAGTTTTTCTTAAAAAGCGTTTGATGTTTCGAAGATCAGTATTTAAGGTATGGCAAGTACCAAAATGAATTATTTTGTCATTACAATTTGGGCCCAGCATATCTGCCAATTCATCTAAGGTTACCCTATCTTTTCCAATTAATATTTCATTTGGTTTACCATGGAATGCAATATAGATGATGCTATACTTACTATATTTTTTAAGCTGAACTTGTTTTAAATAATACGCTAAGTTTTCACGAGTTCCGCAATGACGATGTATAAAGTTGATATTACGGTTTTGTTTCAGGAATAATAATACTGCCTGAACGGAGGTTTGTTGTTTAAGGTCTTTACTCCAATCACCTTCTAGACAAAAAATGTCTTTATCATATTTTTTGGCGAACTTCATGATGGCTATAAAAATAAAAACCCCGCGTAAGCGGGGTTATATGAGTTACTTAATCAACGTTATCATGTAAAAAACTATTATTGGTGCGAATACCATTATTGGTACCGTCATCAAACAAGCTTAGTCTAGAAACTGATTGCTCAGAGGAATGTGGTACTTCATTTAACTTTTTTTGTCTTCTGATGTATGCAGGTTCTTTTTCAAGGTCTCTAACTCCACCGGGTGAACTTATTTGAAGGTTAAGCTCTTTTATTTTTTTTAGTCGAGCAATACTTTGTTTGATTCTTTCTTCCTGTTCAACTTGTTGATTTTGTTCTTCAAATTGAAACTCTTCATCAATACTAAAATGTAGGGTTTCCTCTTCGTTTACAGTATTAAAAGCCACAGGTTCATCAATACTCAATTCTTGTTCCGGTTCTTTAATTGGAGGAATTTCAATTTCGTTTACAGGAGTTATTGTTTTCAAAAATGGTTCCATTACTTCTTCCGTTTCCTCTTCCTCTTCCAATTCGTTTTCGATGTTGGTTGGTTGCTCAATAACAGGTTCAATATGTTGCATATTGTCTTGAGTATCTACAATCAATTCGTGTCTTATTGTTTCTTCTTCCACAGGTTGTATTTCATCAACCACAGGTTCAATAATTTCTTCTACTTTTTCAACCTTTGGTGCAATTAAATTCTCAAGTGGATTACCTATAATCATATTAGGTTTAACAGGAGTTTCATACAATACATGTTTGGTTTTTTGTTCTATATTTTGTACTTCAGGTGAATGAAAAATGATTTTATTATCACGACTTTCGAATCCTGTACAAATTAGGGTTACAGAAATTTTTTCGCCTAATGTTTCATCAATTGAAGTTCCAAAAATAACATCGGCTGTTTGTCCGGCTTGTTCTTGAATATAGCTGGTGATAATATCAATTTCATCCATTAACACTTCACTTGTACCAAATGATATATTTAACAATATATTTTTAGCGCCACGAATTTGGTTATCATTTAACAATGGAGATGCCAATGCAGCTTTAGCGGCTTCAACAGCTCTGTTTTCGCCATCAGCGCTTGCGCTTCCCATCAATGCAACTCCGCTATTTCTCATCACTGTTTTCACATCTTCAAAGTCAACATTGATATAACCTGTATCGGTAATTATTTCTGCAATACCTTTAGCAGCAATTGTTAAGATATCAATTGCATGACTAAATGCGGTACGAAGTGGTAAATTACCATACATTGATTTTATTTTGTCATTATTAATAACAAGCAAACAATCAACACTTCTTTTTAATTGTTCAATACCTTCTTCGGCATGACCTTTTCTTTTTTTACCTTCGAAGCTGAATGGTGTAGTAACAATACCAACAGTTAATATATCAAGTTCTCTTGCTGCTTTTGCAATAACAGGAGCTGCACCTGTACCTGTACCACCGCCCATTCCGGCAGTAATAAACAGCATTTTTGTATTTACGCCAAGTACTTCAATTATATCTTCTATGGCTTCCATAGCAGCTTTGTGTCCTTTATCAGGATCAGCTCCGGCTCCAAGTCCTGATGTTAAACTAGCACCTAATTGAATTTTATTTGGTATTGCACTGGCTTCCAGTGCTTGTAAATCAGTATTGCAAATAACAAAGTCAACCCCTTTAATGCCTTGGCTAAACATGTGATTTACGGCATTGCCGCCACCACCGCCAACCCCAAGCACCTTAATAATGCTTGATTTATCTTTAGGAAGATCAAATTTTAAAGTATTCATATTCTTTTTTATTAAAGGGTTTAATTATAATCTTTCATATCATCATCGTTAAGCCATGCCATTCCTTTTTCCAGCCATGAACTTAAGAATCCTCCGGTTTTTCTTTTTGAATCTAATTTATGCTCGTTATTTTCCTCTTGCTCAGATTCCATTTCATTCCAATTATCATTTAGTCCTTTAATAACCAAACCAACACCTGTGGCATACATCGGACTTTTAATTTCATCGGCAATTGATTTAGCTATATGTTCATTAGGGTAACCGATTCTGGCATCCATACCTGTTACATATTCTACTAATTTGCTTAAATCTTTAAGTTGTGAACCTCCACCGGTTATAACAATGCCTGCATTAAGTTTACGTTCTAGTCCTGAGCTTTTAATTTGGTAAAGAACAGATTCAAAAATTTCTTCTACACGTGCTTGAATAACCATAGCAAGGTTTTTTATTGAAACCTCTTTTGGCGGACGTCCATGGAATCCCGGTATACAAACTATTTCATTTTCTTTGTTTTCCTCGGCAACTGCCGAACCGAATTTTATTTTTAATAATTCGGCTTGATTCCTTAATACTTGACAACCTTCAACCACATCTTCTGTTATAATATTACCACCAAAAGGTATTACCGCTGTATGTCTGATTATTCCGTTTTTAAATATGGCCACATCAGTAGTACCTCCTCCAATGTCAACCAAGCATACGCCGGCTTCCATTTCTTCCGGAGTAAGAACCGCTTCTGATGATGATAACGGCTCTAAAATTAAATCAGCCACATGTAATCCTGAACGATTAACGCTTTTATGAATATTTTTTATGGCTTCTACATGACCGGTAATAATATGAAAGTTTGCACTAAGTCTAACCCCTGCAATACCAACCGGGTCGGCTACATCAGCAAAATCATCTACTTGATATTCCTGAGGAAGCACGTGAATAATTTGGTCGCCTGGAGGTAACGCTAATTTTTCTGTTTCTTTAATAAAAGCGATTACTTCATCAGCAATGATTTCGTTTTCAGGGTTATTACGACTAACACTGTTTCTGTGCTGTTTACTTTTTATGTGTTGCCCTGCAATACCAACATGAACCGAGTTAATTTCAACTCTGATATTATGGTTTTCCATGCTTGCTTTTGCCTTGTCAACTGCTTCTCTAATGGCTTTTACCGTTTTGTCTATATTTCGAACCTCGCCACGTATCACTCCTAGTGAATCGGCTTTACCCATGCCAAGTATTTCTACTTTACCGAATTCATTTTTTGTACCAACGATGGCACAAACTTTTGTGGTTCCGATATCAAGACCAACGATTACTTTTTTACTTTGCTCCATTGCAGCTATAACTTAATTTTTTCGTTTTCCAACAATTTGATTTTTATATTCAACTGATATGGAAGAATAGGTGCTCCAGCCGATTCTGGTCATCGCTTCTTTGTAAAAAAGAAACAGTCTTGCAAACTTGTCTTCTATATCTGTTGAGTTGCCAAAAAGAATAACCTGATCGCCAATAGAAGGGTAGAGGTTAAACTCATTTTCTGCTGTAACAAATATCTGTTCAATCTGAGCGTTCCAGAAGGTATCTTTATCAACATATGTGGCTATCTTAAACAATTCTTTACCAATGAAACTTTGCATGCTATCTTTGCCGGTATTGTGTTCAAAAATATAACCTGATGCTACGGGTACTTGTGCCGTGAAATCAGGCGATAGCGGCATTTTTAATCCATCCTCATCTATGTAATAGCTTTCGCCAAATGCATTTAAAATTCGTAGTATTGGCCTACGTTGTTTGATGTGGATATCAAGTTTACCGTTCATATCAGTGTACACTTCTGCCCACTTAATCATTGGATTTCGTAATAACTTGTTCTCAATTTTACTCACATCCAATTCCTCAATTTTGCTTCCAAGTATTTTACTTTCATTTCCTCCGGGCATAACACTTTTAAGCACCATTTCCCTATCAACAAAGCCTGCCGGTGCATCTGATGTGATGTGAACATTAATGGCTGTACATTTTATATTTCCTTCCATTTTGTTTACAAAAGCCATACTGAAACATAACGATGTGATTAGGCTAATCCACATGGTTATTATCATTACCTTTTTAAGTCGGGTTAGAAATAATGTTTTATTAAACGCCATCAGGTACTATTGAAGTTAATAACCAGTTTTTAATAGGGTTCACTAGTGTATCTATATCACCCGCGCCAACAGTAAGTAAAATATCAAACGATTTTGTTTTGATCAGTTCGAGTACTTCTTCTTTTGTACTTAGTTGCTTTACTGTTGTGATATTATCCATAAGCATACCCGAATGAACCCCCGGCATTGGTAATTCACGGGCAGGATAAATATCAAGTAATATTATTTCATCAGCAAGGGATAAACTTTCCGAAAATCCTTGAGCAAAATCTTTTGTCCTGCTAAATAAATGTGGCTGAAATATTGCCAGTAATTTCTTATTAGGATACATTGCTTTTATGGAACTGATAATTGCTGTTAACTCAGTTGGATGATGAGCATAATCATCAATATATAAACACTTATCTGATTTGTAAATATATTCAAAACGTCTTTTTACGCCTTTAAATGAAGCTAATCCAGTTCTGAGCTCATCTTCAGTAATGCCTTCAGACAAGGCTATAGCACTTGCCGCCACAGCATTTTCTAAGTTATGTAAACCCGGTATGCCAAGATATAAATCTGTTATAATAACACCACCTATATGTAGATTGAATATGTATTTATCGCCTACGATTTTTATATCCGTTGCATAAATATCTGCTTCCGATTTTATGCTGTAACTGAATATTCTATTTTGATTATCTTCATCTTTTAGTGTTTGGTAGAGTTCAAGTTCTTTTTTTATATATAGTTTACCACTTACTTTTTGTGCATACAATGCAAATGATTCTAATAACGATTGATGTTCACCGTAAATATCGAGATGATCAGCATCGGTTGATGTTATAATACCGTAATACGGATTTAAAGTTAAAAACGATCGGTCAAATTCATCCGCTTCAACAACCATTATTTTCTGTTCCTTAACACTTTCGTTTTCGATACATAATAAATTGGTTTCATAATTGGTAGATATACCACCTAAGAATGCAGCACAATCAATATGACTTTGCTTGAATAGGTGGGCCAATAATGTTGACGTAGTGGTTTTACCATGAGTGCCGGCAACTCCTGCAGTTTTATAAGCATCACAAATTAAACCTAATACTTGTGAACGTTTCAGTATGGTGAATTCATTTTGTTTAAACCAATTCCACTCTTCATGATTTTTAGGAATGGCAGGTGTTAAAATCACCAACGTATTATTTTTATTAAAACCTACATCTGCAAGTTGGCTTCCACTGTCATGATAATGGATTTTGATTCCTTCCTGTTCGAGTTGATAAGTGAGCTCAGTTTTTGTTTTATCGTATCCTGAAACAGGGATGTTTTTCGAGTTAAAGTAACGAGCAATGGCACTCATACCAATTCCGCCTATACCTAAAAAATACACTTGCTTTATATCACTTAAGTTCATGTTTGCTAATGTTTGATAACCCTTACCACTTCCTGCACAATTCTATCAGCTGCATCAGGTATGGCAAATGTGGCGATGTTATTTTTTAATTGTACCTGTTTTATGTCATTCTGAACCAGCGCAATGCAAGTAGATACCAAGTTGCCTTTGGCATCCTTGTCTTCTACCAAAACTGCTGCATCTAGTTCAACCAGCGATAATGCATTTTTCATTTGATGGTTTTCGGCAACGTTTGGCGAAGGAACGAGTATTACAGGTTTTCTAACTTGTGCCAACTCAGCGATGCTTAATGCTCCGGCTCTCGAAATAACTACATCTGCAATTGCATAGGCCAGGTTCATTTCATAAATAAATGAAGTAACTTTTATTCCTTCTTGAGTTACAGTTGTTGAAGCTGAAAAATTTTTCCCTGTTTGCCATAACACCTGTATATCGTGTTTAGCAAATTCGTGTAAACCTTCAAATATACTTTCGTTAATTGTGCGTGCACCTAAGCTACCACCAATCACCAATACAGTTTTTTTATTTTCGCTTAAACCAAAATGTGCATAGGCAACCGACTTATTTTTATCAACCTCCAATAAATCCATGCGAATCGGATTACCGGTTTTAATAAGCTTACGTTCAGGAAAAAATCGTCCCATATTATCATAAGCAACACAAATACTGTTAACCCTATTTTTTAGTATTTTATTTGTAATACCTGCAAATGAATTTTGTTCATGTATAATGGCAGGTATTTTTTTTAACGTAGCAGCATATACCATAGCTCCGCTCGCATATCCTCCAAAGCCTATTACAGCATCCGGTTTGTAACTTCTAATAATTGATAAACTTTTCCAAACACTAATAATTACTTTAAAAGGAAACAATAGATTTTTAACAGATAAACTTCTTTGAAGTCCACTAATCCATAAACCAATTATTGGATATCCCGCTTTAGGAACTTTTTCCATTTCCATTCTTCCTTTGGCTCCAACAAAAAGTATTTCTACTTGATTGAATTTTTTTTGCAGTGCTTGTGCAACAGCAATGGCCGGGTAGATATGACCACCTGTTCCGCCTCCACTTATAATTATTTTATATTTTTTATCGGCACTCATACACTTAATTGTTCTGCTTTAGGATCGGCAATCTCCGGCTCATCTTCCTCAACATATCTGCTTACACTCATAATTACACCAAAGGCAACCGAAGTTAATAATATTGAGGTTCCGCCTTTACTCACTAAAGGCAATGTAAGTCCGGTAACAGGAAATAAATTAACTGCAACGGCCATGTTAATCATAGCTTGCAACACTAATGAAAAACTTAAACCAACGGCAATTAGTGCACCAAAAGCTTTCGGACTTCTTATAACAATTCTGATAGATCGGTAAAGAAAGAAGATATACAGCATTAGCATTATAAGTGCTCCTACAAGACCATATTCTTCTGCGATAATTGCATAGATAAAATCGGAATAAGCTTCAGGTAAAAAGTTTCTTTCGGCACTATTTCCCGGAAGTTTACCAAATATTCCTCCGGTGGCTATAGCTATTTTAGCATGGTCATTTTGGTAGGTTTTATCAGGATCAGTTTCTTTTTTACTAAATGATTCAACCCTGTTTTTCCAAGTGAGCATTCTTCCTTTCAGTGTTTTTTCGGGCGCTAAAAAGAGTAAAGTAAAAAATAAAATTCCTGTTATACCAACAATACCTGTTATTAATGCTAGATGTTTAATTTTTACTCTTCCAATAAATAAAATCAGAAAACAAGTTGCAAACAAAACCATTGCTGTACTTAAATTTTCCGGTGCAATTAATAAACAGATTGCTGTTATATGGCCTAATATAGGTAGGAAAGTTTTTTTGAAATCATCAATGGTATCTTGTTTTCTCGACAGCTCACGGGTAACAAACATTATGATTGCTAATTTTGCAAAGTCGGAAGTTTGAAAAGTAACTCCGAACAAATTTATCCATCTACGTGCACCATTAATTTCTATGCCAAAAATCAAGGTGTAAATTAGCAATGGGTATGTTATCCAAATAAGCAGTTTAGAAAGGCCGATGAAGTATTTATAATGGATAGAATGAACAATAAACATTAAGAAGAACCCACCGGTAATTAGAGCAACTTGTTGGAGTAAATAAATTTCAACGATGCCACCTTGCTTTTTATATGCAAGTGCACCGGTGCTGCTGTAGATAGCTGCCAGTCCCCAAAAACTGAGAACAAAGATAACCATCCACATAAAGAAGTCGCCTCTAGGTCTTATTTTCTCCCAGGTTGTCATTCTATAATTTAAAAATTATAACTCTTTTACCTCTTTTTTAAATTGTCTTCCCCTGTCTTCATAGTTTTTAAACAAATCAAATGAAGCACAGGCAGGCGAAAGCAAAACGGCTTCACCTTTTTTGGCTAGTTGTTTGGCCACATGAACCGCTTCTTTCATACTGCTCGTATTAACCATCATATCAACATCTGTTCCGAAGGCTTCATGAAGTTTTCTATTATCTAAACCAAGACAAACAATGATTCGTACTTTTTCTTTAACTAATTCTTTAAGCATCGAGTAATCGTTTCCTTTGTCAACACCCCCAGCAATCCAAACCACCGGTTTTTCCATGCTTTCTAAAGCATACCAAGCTGAATTTACATTAGTTGCTTTTGAGTCGTTAATATACTCAATACCACCAACTGTTTGAACACTTTCTAGGCGATGTTCGATGTTTGTAAAATTCATCAAACTTTCGCGAATGGTTTCTTTTTTGATGTTGAGTACTTGACCAATAATGGCTGCTGCCATTGAGTTGTAGGCATTGTGTCGGCCTCTTAGTGCCAGTTCATTTATTTGCATAGTAAATGGATTTTTATTTTCAGATGTATTTACGGTAATTACACCATTGGATATATAGGCACCTACATCGGTAGGTGTTTGGTAATAAAATGGAATAAGTTTAGCTCCGGTATTTTTTAAGTTTATATTATTAATACTTAATTCATCATCGCCACAATACACAAAAACGTCTTCTTGTGTTTGATTTTGTGTGATTCGAAATTTAGATCTGATATAATTTTTTAACTCATACTCATAACGGTCAAGGTGGTCGGGTGTTATGTTACATAATACTGCATAGTTCACTTTAAAATCATACATATTATCAAGTTGAAAGCTGCTTATTTCTAATACGAAATATTCATAATCTCTTTCTACAAGAAGCCTTGCCATACTTGTGCCTATGTTGCCTGCAAGTGCAGCATCGTAACCTGCTTGTTTAAGTAGGTGATATATTAAACTAGTAGTTGTTGTTTTTCCATTAGTACCTGTAATACCTATAATTTTTGCTTGAGTATAACGGTATGCAAACTCCAATTCATTAATTATCGGAATATTTAGTTCTCGAGCTTTTTTAATTATATCAACGTGGTCAGGGATACCCGGGCTTTTTATAATTTCTGTAGCGCTTAAAATTAGTGATAGGGTATGAGTACCTTCTTCAAATAAGATATTAGCTTGTAGCAACTCTTCTTTGAAAATTAAAGGAATAGTTCCTGCATCAGATACAAAAACATCATAACCGACTTTTTGGGCCAGTAATGCTGCTCCTGTTCCGCTTTCTCCACTACCTAAAATCACTATTCTTTTCATACTGTTTACCTAATCTTTAGTGTTAATATGGTTACAACAGCAAGTAAAATTCCGATGATCCAAAATCTGGTAACAATTTTAGCTTCATGGTATCCTCCTTTTTGGTAATGATGATGAAGAGGTGACATACGAAATAGTCTATGTTCTCTAGCATATTCAATTCCATGCTTTTTCTTTTGATACTTGAAATAATACACTTGAAGGATTACAGATAGATTTTCGATTAGAAATATTCCACAGAGGATAGGAATGAGAAGTTCCTTTCTAATCATTAAACTAAATGATGCAATGATTCCGCCTAAAGCTAAGCTTCCTGTATCACCCATAAATACTTGTGCAGGGTAGCTGTTATACCAAAGAAAGCCAACACATGCTCCAACGAAGGCTCCTGCAAATATTACCATTTCACCCAAGTGCGGGATGTACATAATGTTTAAGTATTTACTGAAAACAACGTTCCCTGATACATAGGCAAGAATTCCTAAAGTAACTCCAATTATTGCTGATGCTCCTGCTGCTAAACCATCAATACCATCGGTAATATTTGCTCCATTTGATACGGCAGTGATGATAAAAATAACTACTAATAAATACACTATAAAATTGTAATCCTTATAGCTATTTCCAATAAATTTCAAGAGGTTGGCGTAATCGAAATATGATGATTTAAAAAATGGAATGGTAGTAGTTGTTGAGCGCGAATCTTTAGCTAACATCATTTCGCCATCAACCATTGTACTTACTAAATGATGTTCTTTAATAAATTCAGTTGTTACTTCTTCGGGCTTGTAAAATTCTCTAATTTTTACATGTTGATTAAAATACAAAGTAGTTGCAACAATAATACCTAGTCCTACTTGTCCCATTACTTTAAATCGCCCTGCAAGACCTTCTTTGTTTTTCTTGAATACTTTAATGTAATCATCTAAGAAGCCTACTAAACCAAGCCAAATTGTTGATAGTAGAATAAGAATGATATATACATTACTTAAACGAGCAAATAATAAGGTAGGTAACAATATGGCTCCAAGAATAATTAATCCACCCATTGTTGGCGTACCTTGTTTTTGCTTTTCGCCCTCAAGTCCCAAGTTCCTTACAGTTTCAGCAACTTGTAAATTACGTAACATGTTGATCAATCGCTTCCCAAAAATTGTTGTAATGGTTAGCGATAAAATTATAGCCATAGCAGCCCTAAAAGAAATGTATTGAAACATTCCGGCTCCCGGGAAGTCAAATTCTTTGTTTAAATAATCAAATAAATAGTAGAGCATGGTGTTAGGGATTATCAGTTTTGTTGATGCATAATTTTAAATAATTCATTTACGGTATCTTTATCATCAAAGGGATATTTAATACCATTTATTTCTTGATAGTTTTCATGTCCTTTACCTGCAATAAGAATGATATCTCCTTTGCCTGATTGTGCGACTGCGGCTTTAATAGCTTCCTTTCTATCTGATATGCGTAATGTTTTTTTATAATGAAGTGGTTTAACTCCACTTTGCATATCATCTAAAATGGTTTCAGGATTTTCGTTTCTTGGATTGTCGCTTGTAAAGATTACGTGTGTACTTAGTTCCGACGCTATATCTCCCATCACAGGTCTTTTAGCAGCATCTCTATTACCTCCACAACCCACAACCGTTATTAATTTTTCATTCTTTGTTCGAATTTCATTTATGGTATCAAGGATGTTTTTTAGTGCATCAGGTGTATGAGCATAATCAATAATAGCAATAGTGCCGAGTTCACTTCTTACATATTCAAATCTTCCTTTTACTGCCTCAAGATTACTTAGATGGGTGATAATTTCATGTTTGTCTTTACCAAGAAGGAATGCTGTACCGTATATGGCCAATAGGTTGTATGCATTAAAGTTACCAACCAATCGAAACCACGCTTCTTGGTCATTAATAGACAATAGCATGCCAGTAAAGTCACTTTCAATAATCTTAGCTTTAAAATCCGCTGTTGATTTTATGGCATAAGTATATCTTGTAGCTTTTGTGTTTTGCAACATCACTGAGCCATTTTTATCGTCTTTATTTGTTAAAGCAAAGGCATCCGAATTCACATCATCGAATAATTTTTTCTTCGCTTGAATGTAATTTGCAAATGTTCCATGATAATCTAAATGGTCGTGAGTAATGTTTGTAAAAACAACACCTGCAAAGTAAAGTCCACTAATACGATGCTGATGTATGGCATGGGAGCTTGCTTCCATAAAAGCATATTCACAACCCTGCTGAACCATTTGGTGTAGAAGAGCATTAATTTTTATGCTATCAGGGGTAGTATGCGTAGAAGGGATGATTTGGTCGTTGATTTGATTTTGAACAGTAGATAACAGGCCACAATCATGATTGAATGAGCGGAATAATTTAAATAATAAAGTGGCAACAGTTGTTTTTCCATTGGTACCTGTTACCGCTACTAATTTCAATTTTTTGGAAGGCTCATTATAAAATTGCGAAGCTGCTATACCCATTGTCTCAGCCGAATTTTCAACTTGTATATAAGTGATATTGGCATGCAACCGGTTTGGTAAGGTTTCACAACATATAACAGAAACTCCTTTATTTATAACATCTTCAATATATACATGACCATCGGTTTGCGTTCCTTTAACAGCAAAGAATAGCATACCACTTTTAGCTTCTCTTGAATCATAAATTAATCCTTCAACAGCAACATCAATATTGCCATAAAACTTGCCTTCTTTTATTAGTTTTTTTATGGGTATCATATCAACTTAGGATTAATTTTATTGTTGCACCTTTTATAATTGTTGTTCCTGCCGGAATGGATTGACTTTTCACTTTTCCGGCACCATTTACCTGTACTTTTAAGCCTATGTTTTCCAGTAAATAAATGGCATTTTTTATACCCATACCTGATACATCTGGTACCATTTTGGTAGGTATATTTTTAGTATAGATGTTACTTTGTTTGGTATTAACAATTCCTTGTATCCATTCGCTACCACTTTCTTCAATACTATCTGAATCAAGTTTTAAATTGTAACCTAATTTTGATAGTACGGTATTCACATGTGTTTTAAATCCATTTTTTATTTCTATCGGCAGTTCATTATTATTTGCCAGTATCAATTTTATATCACCATGAAGGTTATGACTGTTGGCATATACTTTATCGGCAATTTCTTTAAATACAGGTCCGGCTACAGCTCCACCATAATAAATACCTTTACTGGGTGCATTAACCATAACCATACAAGTATATTGTGGATTATCAGCAGGGAAATAACCACAGAATGAGGAGCGATAAATTTTTTCCTTGTAACCTTTTCTTCCATCGGCTACAAGTGCGGTACCTGTTTTTCCTCCAACAGAATAGTTTGGATTTTTAAGCGATCTGGCTGTACCTCGTTCAACAACTCCTTCCATCATTATCCGTAAATTTTTAATAGTTGCTTCGCCCGCAATCTTATCTTCAATAACTTCGGTTTTATACTCTTTTATAAGTTTCCCTGTTTGTGTTATTTTTTTAACAAAGAAAGGTTTTACCATCTTGCCGTTATTGGCTACGGCATTATATAAAGTAAGTACTTGCATCGGAGTAACCTTCACTTCATAACCAATACTACTCCATGGTAAAGTGGTTCCATACCAATCATTATCTTTAGGATGTTTAATACGAGGTTTACCTTCTCCTTTTATTTGAAGGCCAAGGGTTGTGGTGAAATGTAACCTTTCCAAGTGTTTGTAGTATTTGGTTGGATTACTTTTATAGTACTGATAAATAGCTTTAGAAATAGCAACATTAGATGATATTTCAAAAGCTTGCTGAAAGCTAACTATACCATGGCCTCCTCTTTCACTATCATACATTATTGCTGTTTCAAAATATTTTTTTTCACCGTTTTCCGTATCAAATTGGTCGGTCATTTTCACATATTTATCTTCCAGAAGTGCAAGTGCACTTGCCAATTTAAAGGTTGATCCGGGTTCTAAACTCTCGCCAACTGCATAGTTATAATTTTCTGTATATACACCTTCAGACACTTTGGTAAGATTTGCAATAGCTCTAATTTCACCTGTTTTCACTTCCATTAAAATTGCAGTTCCCCAAGCAGCATCATTTTGGGTAAGCGTTCTCATTAAAGCATGAGTAGCAACATCCTGTAGATTTACATCAATTGTAGTATGAATATCATTCCCATTCCTTGCTTCAATTTGTTGCTCATCATTTAAAGGAATCCATGTACCGCCTGCAATTCTTTGCATAGCTCTTTTACCTTCTTTTCCGCTGAGTTCAGTGTTGTAAGCGCCTTCCAATCCTACCGGTGCAACACCTTTAACACTGTAACCTATTGTTCGCTCTGCTAAATATCCGAATGGTTTTTCTCGTTTATTTTTTTCTTCAATAGTTAAACCACCTTTGTATTTCCCTAACCTAAAAATTGGAAAGCTTTTTACTGCCTTCATTTGTGGGTAGGTTACCTTTCGTTTTAATAGATAGTAGCGTTCTTTTCTTCTTTTTATACCGGTAAGAATTCTTTTGTATTCTCCTTTACTTCTGTCTTGAAACAGTTGAGATAATAAAAGAGAAAGCGAATCAACATTATTTTCGAAAATGTCATTTTTAGCAAATCCGGGAGCTTTAGCATCTATACGTAAATCGTAAATAGGTAACGAGGTAGCCAACACGCTTCCATCGTTAGCAAATATGGTACCTCGCACCGGTTCTATTGTTTGTATAGTTGTGCTAAGGTCTTCACTCATTTGCACCCACTTTTCTTTCTCAATAAATTGAATTTTAAATAGTGTGTATACTATAGCAGCAGCAAACACACACATTAAAGTAAATGCGGTGTAAGTTCTTATCAATATTACTTTTCTAACATTAGCTGCCATTTCTGGTTAGTATGTAATTTTTATTGGTGGTGTTGTTAATTCTTTTATTCCAAGTGTATCTAATTTTGAAGCAACGGTTGACTGTTTGCTTTCACTCATTAGCTCACTTAATATGGTGATATATTCCGAGTGAAGCTCTTTTACTTCCTTATTCAATTGGTCGGTATTTCTAATTATTCTTTCAGTGGTATGAACATTATAGATATGCAATAGCAAAAGAAAAAGAACAAAAAAGGCAAACGGAATTTGTTTAACCATCCAATCACGATTGAGGTTAAAATCAAAGTCAGCAATTTTTTGAACCGTATTAGTTAAGCGTGAAGGTTCTTTAGGCTTAACAGTTTCTTCGGCTTGCTCTTGCTCTTCTGGTGTTATTATTCTGTTACTCATTTATACTTTTTCTGCTATTCTTAATTTAGCACTACGTGCCCTGTTATTTAAATTAAGTTCATTATCATTGGCTGTTATTGCTTTTCTATTAATTGCATTAAATGGTTTAATAAGGTTTCCGTAAAAATCTTTCTCCAACTTACCCTCCACATTTCCACTTTGTATAAAATGTTTAACTAAGCGATCTTCCAACGAATGATAGCTCATCACCACCAACCTACCTCCGGGCTTAATAAGCATTGAACATTGTTCTAAAAACTTTTTTAGAACAACTAATTCGTTGTTCACTTCAATTCTTAAAGCTTGAAACACCTGTCCCCAAAATTTATAATCATTAAATTTGGGTGCAAAAGATTGAAGTGTAATTTTCAAGTCGCCAATAGTATGAATCCTCTTACTTAATCTGCCGGCAATTATTTTTTTGGCCATTGCTTTTGAATGATTAAGTTCTCCATATAAATAGAAAATATTAGCAATACTGTCTTCATCTGCAGTGTTTAAAATATCGGCTGCCGAGGTGCCTACAGTATTATTCATCCTCATGTCTAAAGCCGCTTCATCGTAACGATAACTAAAACCCCTAGACCCTTCATCGAATTGATGAGAAGAAACTCCCAAGTCGGCTAATATCCCATCAACTTCACCAAAACCTTGATATAACAGATGGTTGCTGATGTATTCGAAGTTTTGATCAATAAAGATGAAACGACTGTCTTGTGGTAAATTACGTTTAGCGTCTTCATCCTGATCAAACGCAATTACTCGGCCCTTTTCACTTAATACCTGCAGAATAGCTTTAGAGTGTCCACCACCGCCAAATGTAACATCAACATAAACACCATCAGGTTTAATCGCTAAACCTTCAAGGCATTCATTCAGCATTACCGGTATGTGATAGGTAGTTGACATTTATAAATATTATTATAGAGTAGGGTTGTTATTTCTTTTACTCATTACTTCTTCTGCAAGTGCACTAAAATCTTCAGGCTCTTCATTAAGCATTTTTTCATATCCGGCCTTGCTCCATAATTCTATCTTATTCCCATAAGCCAGTAGTACAATGTCAGCTTGTTCAACACCTGCATATTCCAACATATTTTTAGGGACCAGAATTCTGTTTGCATTATCCATTTCCAGCATGCTTGCACCACGCAAAAAGTATCGTTTAAATTCCCGCTCCTTTTTTATGTAATCGCTCAACTTATTTATTTCTGTTGCAATAGCATCCCATTCTTGCTTAGGATAAATCACACAACATTTCTCAAATCCTCGGTTAATAAAAAACACGTTACCGGATTGCTCAGGCAATTGTTTCTTCAATGCAGCAGGAATAATTAGCCTTCCTTTTGCATCCAGTTTACATTGATATTCTCCGTGTAGCTGCGACAATTTTTTTGTGTTTTATGATTCCGCTAAACTAAATCAAAAAAACCCACATTCCTCCACTTTCCCCCACTTTGTGGAAAATTATTGATAAATAATGGTTTTATTTTCTACAGTGTAAATTATAAATATCACAAAATCAGTGAGTAATATATGATTTAAATTTGTGGGCGAAAGTGGCGACTAACACTAGTTAGATTGCCTGGCCATGATATAAAAAGGTAATTTTTAAAGTGCGACACGGATAGACAAATTTGAAGGAGTGTGAATAATCAAGATTTACGGTAACAACCTTTTATGTATTTTCGCTGACTTGAATTGATAAATGAGTATACAGGTAGAAAAATTAACAAAAATTTACGGGACTCAATTTGCCTTGAATGAAATTTCATTTGAAGCAAAACCTGGGGAAATTGTCGGCTTTTTAGGTCCGAACGGTGCAGGAAAATCAACCACAATGAAAATACTTACCTGCTATATTCCACAAACTTCCGGTAGGGCTGGTGTGTGTGGTTTTGATGTGGCGCAAAATCCTATGGAAGTTAGGAAGCGAATTGGTTATTTGCCTGAACTTAATCCATTATATACAGATATGTTTGTAAAAGAATATTTATTGTTCAGTGCCGAGGCTCAAGGGTTAAGAAAACAAGCAAATAAGTTGGCCGAACATATGATTGCTCGCGTTGGATTAACGGCTGAACGAAAGAAAAAAATCGGGCAGTTGAGTAAAGGGTTTAAGCAACGAGTTGGTCTTGCTCAAGCCATGTTGCATAATCCGCAAGTGCTTATACTAGATGAGCCAACTTCAGGTTTAGATCCAAATCAGGTTGTTGAAATACGTGAATTGATTAAAGACATCGGGGCCGATAAAACCGTGTTGTTATCTACTCATATTATGCAAGAAGTTGAAAGTATGTGTAATAGGGTAATTATTATTAATAAAGGAAATATAGTTGCCAATGATTCGTTACAAGCCTTGCAGCATAAGAACAAAAAAGAGTTAATCATTACAGTTGAATTTAAACATGAAATTAAAGAATCATTGTTGCGTGGAGTTCAAGGTGTAAATCAAATAAAACAAAAAGGTAAGAAGTATTTTATCTTTT
>JALONK010000055.1 GCA_025454975.1 Bacteroidia bacterium | reverse complement strand
AAATTACTTTTTTTGGAAAAGAAAACATCCACTTCTGCACCTAATCAATCTTTTGAAATACCCTTATATGACTTCGATACAGATGTTTTACTTTTGAAAGTAACATACTCTGACACCATATTTCAAGAAAAAATTTATAAAATCCGCTAATGTTAGATAAAATTGATAGAGGTATTTTAATGCATCTTCAGAAGATACGAATGTGTCATTAGCACCATTTTCAAACCTTAACCAAGCCACATCGCTAGTAATACTATCCATTGTCATGGTTATAGTTAAAGGTAATGATGAAGTTTTAAAATAACTGGTTGGTGATGTTGCAGCTTTACAAGATTCGGTAAAGGTTAAAGATGGATTCGCAGCATTTGCTTGTACAAAGAAGGCTTGTCCGGATGCAATTAACCTGGTACCTGAATGAGCTTCATAACTATTGGTTGAAGGATTTAAAATATAAACAAAAGGATTAAGGTTTGATTTGGTGATTAAATTCCAATCAATTTGTGAAGGATATGGATTACCAACCAAATTCCAACCATCGGCAGATGCGTCGCCTGTTGAAGTAAAGGTTAAGGCTGGTGAGATATTACCTTTATTTACCGGACCAACAAAATCTATTGTTACTTCATTTTGCGATACAAACGGTGGTGTAAACCATTGAGGAGAAGGTAAGGTACGGTCGCCGCGGATGAATACAATTGCACCACGACCGGCAAGTAATGATTGATTAATATTCGTAACCGGCTTCCAACCTCTTCCGCCTGATGTTGATTCTTGATACGTAAAAATACTTGCTGAATTACTTGATGCTACATCAAAACCATTTGTAGCTCCACCCGAACCTGTTACAAAAACATCATCCTTAATATCATTATAAGTGAATAATGAAGTATTTGGTGAAATCATACGGTATCTTCTGGTAACAGCAGGAACAAATCGTTGAGAAACAACATTACCTGTAATATCGGCAGTACTAGGAATTGCGGCTATTCTAGCGGTACTTGATGAACCTGACACCAACGTTAAGTTGCCATTGGTGCTTAGTCGTCCATTACTTAAGGTAATAGTACCACTTATTTGTAATGCATTACCAAGAACAATTGAATCAGATGATGAAGAAGAACCAACATTCACTGTTAAATTAGCTAAACGATTAGTAACACCGGGAGTTGTTTGATCCATCTTAATAATACCGGCATTTCCTGTTCCATTGATAACCAATGAGGAACCCGAACTTGAGCGAATCAAACCATCTCCTGATATTGAACCGTTAACCACAAGTGTACGTCCATTCAAGTCAATACGTTTGTTCGATTCGGTTAATTCTAAGTTACCAATGGTAATGTTTCCGGGTAATTGCGGCATTACGGTTGCACTACCACTGATGATGATATTTGCATTGGTTGGAGGAACAACATTACCACACCAGTTTTGTGCATCATTCCAATTGCTGTTAATGCCTAACCAAAGAGGATTTACAGTAACAACAGCTTGAGCACTCATAAAACTTCTGCATTGAGTACTGCTGTTAATGGCCACAACCCTATAATTTCCATTTACCGTTACGTTTTGAAAGTTGATAGGTGAACCCGTTCCGTTTACAGTTGTTGATATTGGATTATTATCGCGGAATAGTTGGTATGTAACGCCGGATTGAGAACCATTAAGTGTAAAGTTTACTCCATTACCTCCGGCGCAATATGAACCTGTACCGGATAATATGTATGGCATTGGTAAAGTAATTTGTTGTAAGGTTTGAATTAATGAATTGTTTGCACTGTTATTATCTTCAGCTACATCAACCGTAGCAGTATAGCGATAATTGCCGGCTGCTTCAACTGCAAATGACGTACTTAAATTAACATTCATATTGGTGCGAGCGGCTAGAGTACCTGTATTTAAAATTACCGAATTAAAATTAGTTGTAACCCCATTAGGTGCAAGTACCGAGCCTGTTATTGTTGCGGGATTAACACTAAAATCAATTGGTGCATCGCTTGCATTCCTTAAAGCAACCGTTACTGTTGTGTTACCGCAATTATTTTGAGTTGGTGAAACAAATGAAGCAATTCCTAAATCAATATCATTAATACGAATAGTAAAAGTTGGATTAGCAACAGCAACTGAAGTAAATTCATACACCCTTATTAAATATGTAGCACCTACAGTTAAATCATTAAGCAATAAGTTTTCTCTTCCGCCTGTACCCGCGTCATTCATAACCTCTAATGAAGTTAAGCTACCGCAAGTTCCCGAGAACACCTCAACTACTGCATTAAATGTAGAGGAAGGAACTACTGAGATGGTGTGAGAATTGCGCCCTGCTGTAAATGAATACCACACATCATCTTCAGCCGAACCAACTGAACCCGTTATACTTTGAGTTGCATTTAAAGTTGTTCCGTTAGAAGCAGCACCACCGCTGGCATTAAGCACTACGGCTGATGCACAATTATCGTTTGAAGGTGGAGGTGCTATAGTTGTAAATGAACTCACAATACATCCAGAGGATACTCCACTGCCATTTCTGGCATTTACTTTCCAAAAGTAAGTGGTGCTGTTGTTTAATGATGATGCTAAATAAGTGGTTGAGGTTTGGTTTGATGAAACCAAAGCTGCTGATGCGTTATTTATAACATTACTTTCAGATGTACTTAAATAAACATCATACCCTGTTGGTGTTCCTGAGCCCGGATTCCAACTTAAAGTTGTATTTACCGATTGATTATTTGATTGGTGTTGAGGTGATCCATTATCTACACAAGATGGAACAGTACCGCTAGTTGCAAAACGAAAAGCATCGCAAGTTGTTGAGCTTCCATTAACATTGGTAGTAACAACTCTCCAATAATATAAGGTTGAAGCAGCAAGTGTATTTGCAGGAATAGTGTAAGTAGTGGCTGTTAAGTTTGTTGAATTTGGTAAAGAAACCAAAGTACCAAATGTTGGCCTGGTTGATAATTGTACTGTATACGTTCGTGTGCCTACTGATGGAACATTCACTGCTGTCCATGTTAGGTTATTGGTTGTAATAGTTGCAATTGTGGATGTACCATTTGCAGGAGCCGATAATGCGGCACATGCAGGAACTATATTACTTACTAAAATTGTAAAACCGGTTGGTGGAGTTGCTCCATTAGCCGAATGATAAACCCTAACCAAATAGTTGGTACCAATTACCGTTGCAAAATCAATTACTTCACTTCCGGCAGCTCCAGTAACACTTACGCAGGTTTGATTGGTTAACGAACCACATGAACCGGTTAATAACTGTACAACCGGATTATACGTTGAACCGCCATTTACTGAAATTCTTGTAACTGTACTGGTGGCAGTAAATCTAAACCAAACATCGTCGTCGGGTGTTCCCGGGTTTGATGCATTACACACGGGCACATCGGCTGATGCAGTTGCGCTAATGGTGCTGGTTGCAGTATGCAAACTTCCAATGCTTAGAGTAGTAGCTTGAGCACAGTTATCGTTTGCAGGCGGTGCAATTATCTGATAGGTTGAAATCACAAATCCACCTGAACCACCGGCACCTGCATTAGCATCATAAACCCTAACTAAATAAACACCTTCTACTAAATTAGAAGCAGTTAATGTTTCGATAGCACCCGAGGCAGTGTTGTTCACACATGAAACCGCAATTAAGCTATCACAGTTACCCGAAAACAATTGTATTACGGCATTGTAATTACCTGAAGCATTTACTGTAACACCGTAATTACCGGGTGTAGCCACATTAAACCTAAACCAAACATCATCATCGGCTGCACCGGGCGTGGCAGCTCCGCAAGTAGGAACGCCGGAAGAGGCAGTTGCGCCGCGACTGCTATAAACGTTACAAAAATCGTTTTGTAAACCTAAGGTTACAGGTAATTCAATGGCTTGTGCACAGTTATCATTACTTGGATTTGGTCGGCTTTGATTTGCAGGAGTTGCTGAATTAACGGGAGTTAACATCACACTTGTGTTACACGATGGAATTTCGCTAAGGTTAGTCACACCGGTATGCGACCAATTTAAAACATTTTCTTGTTGTAATAAGTAAGCTTGACCCGTTAACAGGGGATCGGCAACGGTGCGACCTGTAAGACCGGAAGTATAGGTGTAGGTATAATTTACAGTTCCGTTAAAACCGAACATTCTACCATATACAAATTCAATTTTATTGTCGCGTTGATATAACTTCAATTGGAAATTTATACTTGGACCAGGGTTATTGAAGATTTCCATTTCCGACCATTCAATAGTTAATACTTGGTCGCCGGCTTCACCGGTTACTAAATATTTCATTGAGCTTTGCAACTGATTTAACTGTGTTGCTTGCGGTAATGAGTTAATATATCCTTGGCAAACCAAATCTTCCCAAAATGGTGCAATAATTTGTGTTTCGGTAGCAGGTGAATTTACGAAGCTGGCACCAGAACCGGTATTAAAAGTAATGAAGCCGTTTGTGTTGGCACGTAATGCTGTAATTTCAGCACCTTGATAACGAAATCCTGTAAATCCTATACTAGTTAAAGTTAAGATATCTGTCATTTTATCATCGGCATTCATGGTACCACTCCACGAGAAGTTGGTTCCGGTTGACATAATACTTTGATAATTGATATTAGTACTTCTAGAAACATTATAAGATAACAATGGAGTAAAAGTTGTAAAAACCACACGAGAGGTAGCAATTTCATTTGCACCTGAAAGTCCGTCATTATTTTTACTAACTACACGCCAATGATAAACCGTATTAGCATTTAATTGAATTGAAGGTACAAAAGAAGTTGTAGTTAAATTAGTGGCGATTCTAGCTTCCGGAGCTAAATTATCAACTAATGATTGCGTTGAACTAAAATACACATCATATCTGTTGGCACCGCAACTTGGGGCTGTCCAGCTTAAGGTTGGATTTGTAGGTTCGAAAACAACTCCTGTTGTATTATTTGCAGGAACAAGATTTGAAGCTGCGCGCACACGCATGAAAGCTAAGGCTGATGTTGAGTGGTTATAGGCAAAATCTTCGTGAACAATTGCATACACATAATCTGTATTATTTGCGATAGTATTATCAGTAAAGGTGGTGGAACCTGCACTTACAGTATCTATAACTGTCCAAGTAACACTATTAAAACTTTGACTCGACAACCCATACCCTCCGGCTGCCGAATATATTCTTCTATCATTTAAATCAGGGGCAACGATAGCACAATTATTACTTTGTGCACGTAAAACAACAGTGCGAGCAATACCGCTGCCGCCTGAATTATCGGTGTTATTTGTCCAATTTAAAGTAGCACTACTGGTTGTATATGCTATTCTAACATTTGTTGGTGCATTAGGGTCAGTAAGGTCAGGACTAGCATTATCGCTTACATAAGCGATAAAATCATCCCAAAGAAACGTACGATTACTTGTATTCGCACTTGTGCGATAATTGGTAAAACGTACATTCCAATTTTGTGTTGAACCTGTTGTGTTTTGTATAGACCTGGTTATTTCGTAATATGTATTGGTTGCCGCAGGTGTAAACTCAGGTCCCATATTACCTGCAATACCTATTTGTGCGCGTGATGAAGAATTTTGCGCACTTACCCTGTAATATCCAAAAATAATCAGGTATTTGTTGGCAGGAACACTTATGGCCGACGTATTTTCAACGAAAGAAGCTGTGTTAGTTCCGGGGTTTTGACTTTGAAATGAGCGGGACCCGGTTCGAGCATTCGAATTTGAATTCGAGATGGTACCGTTTCCTGACGAGGTTGTCCAACCATTTAAATTAGTGGTTTCGAAACCATAATTTGCCAACGGATTAGGTTGAGCCGTCGCAAAGCTTACACTGCACACCAACAGTGCAAACATTACATTAATTTTTTGGGTAAGGGATTTCATTTTAAAATTAATTGCTGTTTTACAAGACAAATATATGCTTAAACTGTATAAACATTTATAAGCCAAAAGTGATGCTATTTGTTAAACCACTGTAAATCAGCTACTTTATTTTTAAAAAGAAATTATTTATTTTATTAATTGTTGTTTTATTTATTTAAACAGCAGCTTATACTTTTAAAAAAGTATTGATATATATAAAAAAAAGCGCCTGCAAATGCAAGCGCTTTTTCGTATGATGAATAATAAGATTATTCTGCTATAACTTCAATTCCAATTTTAACAGATACTTCACGGTGAAGATTTACGATTGCTTCGTAGCTTCCTAGGGTTTTGATATCATCAACTTCAATTTTTCTACGGTCAATTTCATAACCTAAGGTTTTTAACGCTTGAGAAACTTGAAGAGGAGTTACTGAACCGAATATTTTGTTATTCGACCCGGCTTTGGTTCCGATGGTTACTTTTAAGTCTTTCAAGTTTTCAGAAAGATTTAAAGCATCAACTTTAAGTTTTTCACGTTTAAGTGCACCTTGGCGGTTATTTTCTTCCATCATTCTAATGTTTGATGGAGTTGCCATGATGGCAAGGCCTCTTGGAAAAAGATAATTGTTTGCGTAACCATCCTTAACAGTTACAACATCACCTTGAGCTCCAAGATTTTTTAAATTTTCTTTAAGTATAATTTTCATGATGTAAGCCTCCTTGTTTTATTTTAAACCATCAGTAACAAATGGAAGAATAGCTAAGTGACGAGCACGTTTAACAGCATTCGATACTTTACGTTGGTACTTTAATGAAGTTCCGGTAATTCTACGAGGTAGAATTTTTCCTTGTTCATTTACGAATTTCAACAAGAAGTTTGCGTCTTTATAATCAATATACTTAATACCGTTCTTTTTAAAACGACAGTATTTCTTTTTTAAAGGTGTTTCCGGTGTTGTGTTGAAGATCATTGCCGGAGATTGGTTTTTAGATTTGCTCATAATTACTTACCCTCCTGTTGTTTTTCTTTTTTGTTTTGATTGAATTCACCATTACGCTTGCGAGTGTTGTAATGCACTGCATGCCTGTCAAGTGAGGTGGTTAGGAAACGCATGATACGCTCATCACGTCTAAAAGCCAGTTCAAATTTTGCGACAAAGTCAGCAGGCGCTTTGTATTCGTAAATGTGATAAAAACCGGTGGTTTTTTTCTCAATTGCGTACGCCAGCTTCGTTAAGCCCCAATTTTCTTCATGAACCAGCTCTCCTCCGTTTTCAGTTATCATGTTACGATACTTTGCAACAGCGTCTTTTAGCTGTTCGTCAGAGAGTACGGGTGTGAATATGATCACAGATTCATAGTCATTTAAGACAACCTTCTCTTTGTTTGGTTTTTTAGCTGCCATTATTATTGGGTATTATTAAAAGGATTGCAAAAGTAGCCCTTTATCTGCTAATTCCAAATATTTCTTCTAAAATTTACCCTTTACCTTCCCCCCTTCCCTGTTCAAGCTTCTTTATTTGTGAACACGTTGTTTACAAATTCATTCGTTAACCTCAACAGTTCTTTTTTTTATTCGCATGATTATTTATATATGATTTACCTGAATCAACTTAGTATAACAGATATTATTTTGCTTAGCTGTATCGCACTGCCATTAATCGTTATTATGTGGTATTACCTTGCCTGCTTTGCTAAACTGGCATTTTATAAAGAACAAGCAGCTTCAACCTCAAACCTTGCCCCTGTTAGCATAATTATTGCCGCAAGAAACGAATTTGAAAACCTTCAAAAAAATCTGATAGCCATACTTGAACAAGATTATCCTCAATTTGAAGTTGTGGTAGTTAATGATTGCAGTTGGGATAATAGCCAAGCTTTTTTAGAAGAACTTCAATCAAAATACACACACCTTAAAGTTTCTCAATTAATAGAACAAGAAAAATATCCTACCGGTAAAAAGTTTGCACTTACCATTGGGATTAAAGCAGCTTCCCACAACTTACTCTTATTTACTGATGCTGATTGCATGCCAACTACTAATCAATGGTTGAAAAAAATGCAATCTAAATTCAATAACCAAACTGAAATTGTTTTAGGATTCTCGCCTTACCGAAAACAAAAAGGGATACTTAATAAATTTATTCGGTTTGAAACCCTACTAACAGCACAGTTCTATTTTTCGGCTGCACTCATGAAAAATGCTTTTATGGGTGTTGGAAGAAACTTAGCCTACACCAAAGAACTGTTTTTTAAACACAAAGGATTTGCCAAACACCAACACATTCTTTCGGGCGACGATGATTTGTTCGTGAACCAAGCTGCAACCTCGCAAAATGTATCCATTCAAATACATCCCGATACCTTTACCCTCACTGATGCTAAAAAAACTTTTTCGGAATGGCGCCGACAAAAAACAAGGCACATGAGTACAGGCAAATATTACCAAACTAAACATAAACGCCTATTAGGAACTTATTATTTGAGTTTGTTTTTATATTATAGCTTTACTACTGCCGCTTTACTGCTAAACTTTTTAATGTGGCCATATATCTTAGGTTTGTTTTTGATAAAATGGCTAACCCAAACCATTATTTTTTACAACAGCGGAAAAAAACTGCAAAGTCAAAGCCTAGCTTTCGGTATCCTATTTTATGATATTTTGTATGTACTTTATATTGTAATATTTGGCACCACCGGTTTATTCACTAAAAATAGAAAACATTGGTAGTTTTGTAGCATGGATATCATTTTAAAATATTTTCCGGATTTAACTCCCCATCAAATTAAACAGTTTGATGCCTTGTATGATTTATATGCCGAAGCAAATTCAAAAGTTAATTTAATATCCAGAAAAGATATTGAATCATTGTACCTGAAGCATATTTTACATGCCCTTACCATTGCTAAATTCACCACATTCGTTGATGGCACACGTATCCTTGATTTAGGCACAGGTGGCGGATTCCCGGGCATACCCTTGGCTATAATGTTCCCTAAAGTACATTTCACCTTATGTGATAGTATTGCTAAAAAGATTTTAATAGCTGAAAGTATTGCCGAAACCATCGCCCTGGATAATATTGACTTTGTTGTTGGTCGCGCGGAAAACCTTAAAGAGAAATATGAATTTGTGGTTAGTCGCGCCGTTGCTCCTATGGAACAACTTTACAGGTGGACTCAAAGTTACATTGATGACAGAGACCGTAACCCTAAAATTAATGGTTATCTCTTGTTAAAAGGTGGCGATTTAAAACAGGAAATCCGCGATATTAAAAGTATAAATCGTAAATTATTTGTTGATGAACACCTCATTAGCCAATGGTTTGAAGAGGATTTTTTTGAAACTAAAAAATTGATTTACATCTACCGATTTTAATTTTATTACTGAACGTTGCATTATGGCATAATTTTTATATTTGTAAATGATGCGTTCAATCACCCTTCTATTAATCGGTTTAATTGCAATATTGAGAGTTACTGCTCAACAAGCTCCAACACAAGACTCAATAACCATGGAGCAAGAACTACCGGAGTTCATTAAAATAGCTAAGAAAGATCCGGAGTATCAAAAGAAATATGAGAAGCTAAAGTATGATGTAAGAAAGGTGTTACCCTACGCAAAAATGGCCGGATTCAGGTTTCAACTCATGGAGCAAAATTTGCAATTATTACCCAGTGAAAAAGCAAGAAAAGAATACTTGAAAAAAACTGAAGAAGCCATTAAAGACCAGTTTATGGACGATTTGGTCGGATTAACTGTGTCTCAAGGTAAATTATTAATTAAGTTGATTCACCGAGAAACAGGAAAAGACACATATACCCTTTTAAAAACATACCGGGGTAATCTAACTGCTTTGTATTGGCAAGGTTTAGCCAAAGTATTCACTGCCGATTTAACAAATGAATACAACCCCATTGAGGACTGGCAAATAGAACAAATCATTAAGGATCTCGGATTTGAATAATGTTTAAACTACTAACTATGACGAAAAAATTTTTATATGTTATTGCATTTGCTGTATGTTCAGTATTACTGCAAAATTGCACAGCCATTCATACAGGGGTTATGCAAGGAAGTGCGTCTTTATCGGCACCTAATTACAGGTATGCCGGTAAAGCATTTGGTATGGCTAGATGCACCTATATTTTGGGAATTGGAGGAAATTCGGTGCAAGGTATAGCCTACCAAGCCCAACAAGATATGTATAGTAGGCTTCCTTTAAGAAATGGAATTGCACTAGCAAATGTTACAACGAATAAATACGTTAACTATATTGCTCCTTGTTTTGTGCAAGTTACGATGTTAGTAAGTGCTGATGTTGTTGACTTTTGGCCTGATACCATTAAAAATCAAACACAATACGGATATTATTTAAATGACAGTGTGTTTTATCAAATACCTAATTTTGAGGATAACCCTATTAGAGGAATAAAAACTTATGAAAGATATAGATGGCGAAATGCACTCAACCAATCTATGCGTAGAAATGATTCTATTATTGTTTTAACAGCAGATCAAGCTGAACAATCATTCACTATAGGTAAAAAGGTTTTATTTTTAGCTAACGGAATCGAGCGACAAGGAGAAATTATCAGCATAAATAATTGGGGATTCCTGTGTTCATATACCGATAAAGGCAAAACTAAATATATCTACAAACAGAAGAATCAGCTATTTCTTTATACGGAAAAAAAATAATTACAATAAAAGCTGACTAACTTGTTGAGTAACCGCTTTTAATATGGTAACAACTTTAGTTAAACTCTTATCATGAAGTGCCGTTAACTCCTGTTCTTCATGTATTTTTTCAAGCAACCTAATTTCCGATTTTATGGATTGTATATCCAATAAATCAACAGTGGGTTTTATTTTATGGGCAGTTTTCGCAATTCGTTCCCTTGTTTCGGAACTTATTGGTTGCTCAAAAATAGTAATAGCCTCATGAGATAACTGTACAAACAAGGTTAACATTTTTAACATAAATTCTTTATTTCCCCTTGCCGTTTTTTCTAATCCTTGTAATGAAAACATTTCACCTTGTTCAAGCCCGGGTTTAATTTCATTTTGCAGTTGGGTTAATTGATTCGGCTTGTTTGTTAATAAATAATCTTCAAGCTTTTTTAACAATTCCTCTTCTTCATAAGGTTTAATAATATAATCATTCATACCAATACGAAGGTATAAGTCAATATCATGTTTAAAAGCATTTGCCGTGAGCGCAATAATTGGCATTTCCAATCTTAATTTTTGCCGGATTAGTTTTGTTGCCTCTACTCCATCCATTTCCGGCATTTGTATATCCATTAAAATCAAATCAACATGAGTTCCATTTTCCAGAAGATTAACTGCTTCTTTACCGTTATATGCTTCAACCACTTTACAACCGGCCATTAATAAACTTTGTCGAGCAATAAAGCGGTTCATTTCATTATCTTCTACTAATAAAATGGTAAATTCGGTAAACTTAACATCCTTAGCAGTTGCTGATTTATATGATATTTTTTGGGGATCGCCAATATTTAATGGTAGTGTTAGCGTAACTGTGGTTCCTTGCGATTTTTTACTTTGAATATCAATACTTCCACCCATCAACAGCATTAAATCTTTGGTTATAGCTAATCCTAAACCTGCACCTTCAAATTTGCGCGTTGTTGAATCTTGTTCTTGAGAAAATTTATCAAAAACATTGGCTAAAAATTCACTGCTCATACCAACACCACTATCTAATATACGAATGCAAATAGTTTGTTGGTTTTGCGTTTGATGAATGAGACTCGCTTCTACCTTCACATAACCTTTATTGGTAAATTTTATAGCGTTACCAATCAAATTAATTAATACCTGTCGTATTCGTACTTCATCGCCTACCAAAGCAGGCGCAATATCGGCTGACAATGTATATGAAAAGTTTAATTCTTTTTCTTGTGCTTGTGTAAACAACATGCTGTGTACATGATTTAACAAAGCATCCATACTAATTTGTTGTTCGGCTAACTCAAGTTCTCCTGCATCAATTTTAGCCATGTCGAGTATATTGCTTAATATAGTATGCAGGTGTTTAGCTGATGTTGCTGCTTGGGTAACATAAAACTGTTGTTCGGCGGTTAACCTCTCTTTGCTTAACTGTCTTATCATACCAATAACTACATTGATAGGAGTTCTGATCTCGTGACTCATATTAGCTAAAAACAATTCTTTTGCTTTAGCTGCTAGTTCAGCGTCGTGCTTAGCTTTTGCCAACTGCTGTTCGTTTTTAAGTTTGTTATTAACATTAATTAACATTTGTGCAAAAACAAACAATAACGACTGTTCTTTTTCCGAGTAAAAATGATGTTGTTTAACCGAATCAAAACCCACGAAACCTATTAACTCAGTTCCGTCATTCATGGGTATTGCGATTAAACTTTTAATCGCTTGGGCAGATAAAATTTCTTTCAATCCTCCGTCGTCGGCTGTTAAAGCATCAACATCATCAACTACAAAAGCATTTCCTTGTTTATGTGCATCAACCCACTGAGGGAATAAAGAAATGGGTAATTCTTGAAGATTATCTATTTCAGGACTAATATCCGGCGCACACCACTCATAGGTATTCGATGTAGTTTCATTCACAAAGTTATATTCGAAAATATAAGCTCGATCCGCACCAACAAATTCGCCTAACTCTTTTAATGAAAGATGTATGATATCTTTAACTGCTGATGGTGCAATGTTAATATAGGTGGAAGAGATACGTACCAACAAATCTTGTAAACTAAGTTGCTGAGCAATGATGTCGTGCGAACGTTTACGATCCGTAATATCACGAGAATTTGCTACAACATATCCAACATCTTCGTGTTTAATGTATTTTACGGTAACCTCCACCGGTTTCTCTTCACCTGAACTTAGGTTTTTATTGCTTCCTTCAATCGTTATTGATTCACTACTTTTAAGTTCATCCACATGTTTATTCCACATATTATCATCTCTGAAAATAGCTTCAAAGTCTTTAACATATAGCTGAGTACTTTCTGTATTACCAATACCTAAACGCTTTTTAGCAACATTATTCAAATAAAATACCCTTCCCGACTCGTAGGCTATTTGAAATCCATCGGTTGCATCATCAATCAGTCGTTTAAACAGCGTATGCTGTTGCAATTGGCCTTGATGTTGAAGTTGTTTTTCTAATAAATATATCGAATGTTGAATACAGTCAACCAACAGTTCATCAAATGAATCGGGTAATTTAAAAACTACTACATATCGTTGTAATAACTTCGTTTGATAATACTTTCCGGAAGATAAAGTTACCACTTCATTTGCTTTTACTTCTTGTAGATATGCCTCTGTAAATTCTGCTATGTTTGAAGAATCATAAAGTGTTGATTGATTTAAAGAATCAAACCAAAAATAACGCTCCAATTGATAGGCCTCTGCAAATGCTTGAAGTGCATTAATTAACAATACAGTTTCACCTCCTTGTAAATCAGCAATAACACGATGAAGATTTAACGTTTGTTGAAGCATATGTTTGGTCAACTGTTTCATAAACAACAAATGGTTATACGTTATTGATATTCAATTTTACAACAAAAATAACTGAATCACAACAGTATAAATCATAAATACAAATGCTATGCACTTGTTGTTTAGATGAACAGGAATGAAGTTGCAATTTTTACTTTAGCAAATCGAGGAGTTGCTCAACCATTTGTTTTGAGCCCATATACACAGGAACTCGCTGATGCAAATCATTGGGAACAATATCCAAAACCCTTTGTGTTCCGGTACTTGCAATACCTCCGGCTTGTTCAACTATAAAAGCCATGGGGTTGCATTCATACAATAATCGGAGTTTGCCGTTTGGTGATTTGGTGGTAGCAGGATAGATAAATATTCCGCCTTTCAGCAAATTACGATGAAAGTCGGCCACCATACTACCAATATACCTTGCGCTATACGGGCGATTGGTAGGTTTATCAACTTGTTGACACCAATTAATGTAGGCTTTAACACCTTCGGGAGCACTTAAAATATTTCCTTCATTATAGCTGTATGTTTTACCTAATGCAGGAATTTTCATATTGGGGTGTGATAAACAAAATTCGCCAATACCCGGATCTAATGTAAAACCATTAACTCCATTTCCGGTTGAATACACCAGCATGGTACTTGTTCCATAAATTACATAACCTGCGGCCAACATTTTATTACCGGGTTGAAAAAAATCTTCCTTGATTGGGGCTGTACCAACCGGCGACACACGCTCATAAATACTAAATATAGTACCAATTGAAACATTCACATCAATATTACTTGAACCATCCAAAGGGTCGATAGCCACAACATATTTTGCTTGAGCGCTAACCGGAGAATTAAGGATGATAAAGTCGTCGTTCTCTTCACTGGCTATTGCGCATGTTTCGCCTCCTCTTGTTAAACAATCAATAAATAAATTATTGCCGATAACATCCAATTTTTTTTGATCTTCACCCTGAATATTTTCGCTTCCTGCTTCGCCTAAAATTTCGGCTAATCCTGCCCTGTTCACCTCTCTACTTATGGTTTTAGCGGCAATACCTATATCACGTAATAATCTCGAAAACTCACCTTTTGCTCCGGGAATTTCATTTTGCCTTTCGGTAATAAATTGACCGAGTGTAGTAACATTAAATCTGTTCATATATATGGTAATCTTTTTATTTAGGTTACAGCAAATATACTTTTACCATTAAGCTATGCAAACGATACAAATTAAAATATGAATGAAGAAAGCTATTGATGATATTGTATATTGCGGGTTGCAAAAAAATTAATGATAATAAGCAGTGAAAGTATTTAAGTTCGGAGGTGCATCGGTGAAGGATGCTGATGCAGTAAAAAATGTTGGCACTATTTTACAACAATACAATCAACAACCTATTTTGGTAGTTGTGTCGGCTATGGGTAAAACCACCAATGCATTAGAACAATTGGTTAATGCACATTATCATAATGATGGCCAAACTAAACAACGTTTGTATAAAGAAATAAAATCATTTCATGATAGCATCATTAACGGTTTATTACAAAACACCTCATTGCATGCTTATTATGACATTGATAATTTGTTTATTGAACTAGAGTGCTTATTGGAAAGTGAAAGTGAGGGCTCGTATGATTATAACTACGACCAGATTGTAAGTTATGGTGAAATATTCAGTACGCGAATTGTGAGTACCTATTTAAATGAAAGTGGAATTAAGAACCGTTGGATTGATGCAAGGAATTTTATTAATACTGACAATACTTACCGCGAGCCCAAAGTAGATTGGTTATCTACTAAAAATGTTATTGAAAAAAAACTAAAACCAATTGTGCATAAACAACTGGTGGTAACCCAAGGATTTATAGGTCAAAACAAAGAGCACAACACCGTTACGCTGGGTCGCGAAGGCAGTGATTACAGTGCAGCTATTTTTGCCTTTGGCCTTGAGGCTGAAAGTGTAACCATTTGGAAAGATGTTGCCGGTGTTATGAATGCCGATCCTAAAAAGTTTGAAGCAGCCATAAAATTGGATGAATTAAATTATACCCATGCGATTGAAATGGCTTATTATGGTGCAACTGTTATTCACCCTAAAACCATTCAGCCATTACAAAGTAAAAACATCCCGCTTTATGTAAAATCGTTTATAAATCCGCATGAAAAAGGAACAGTTGTGAGCACTTATGCTAATGAAAAACTTATTCCTTCTTTTATCAGTAAAACAAAACAAACGTTACTGTCAATATCCAGTAAAGATTTTAGTTTTATAGTAGAAGATAACCTGAGCACTATTTTCAACCTATTTGCTGAACATCACATGAAAATTAATTTAATGCAAAATTCAGCGATTAGTTTTAGTGTTTGTATTGATGATAAAGGTGATGAATTGGAAAAACTTAAGAGTGATTTAAGTATTGACTTTAATGTTAAAACAAACAATGACGTTGAGTTGATCACAGTTATGCACTACAACGAAGAAGCAATAAAACAAGCCACTACAGGAAAAACAATATTACTTGAACAAAGAACCAGGGCTACCATTCAATTTGTATTAAAATAATGAATCATATGGTATATTTATTAACCGGAAGTAATATTGGTGATTCAATTCTAAGGTTAAAAGAGGCCATCAAGCACATTGAACGGAATATTGGAGAGGTAATTCAAGTTTCTTCTTTATACAAAACGGCACCATGGGGAAATACTAATCAACAAGATTTTATCAATCAAGTTATATTAGTTTCTACCCTACATAATCCTGAAAAATTATTAGAGGAGATTTTAGTTATCGAAAAAATAATGGGAAGGGTTCGCACCCAAAAATGGGCACCAAGAGAAATAGATATTGATATCTTATTTTATGATCAGTTAATTTATCAAACTGAACAGTTACAAATTCCTCATCCACTCTTACATCAACGTTTATTTACTTTACTTCCATTACATGAAATAGCGCCTGAACTTATCCATCCGGTGTTCAACCAAACAATTGAAGCACTGCTAAATGCATGCGAGGATGAAGGTAAAGTGGAAAAATTGTAAGGAATCACTCGGGTAAATAGTTCACATTTGTTCAATGGCTAATCAACCGCTTTATGAATTTGTAGCAATTGAAGGCAATATTGGTGCAGGTAAAACCTCGCTGGCCAACAAACTTTCGGCAGCATTCAATGCCAAATTAATATTGGAAGAATTCGAAGAAAATTCGTTCCTGCCAAAATTTTATGATGATAACAGGAGGTATGCCTTTCCATTAGAGATGAGTTTTTTAGCAGCTCGTTTTAATCAACTAAAGCATCAACTTACAGAGCAGGATATGTTTAATCGCTTTATCATCAGCGACTATATTTTCGCCAAGTGTTTATTGTTTTCAAAAGTTACTTTAGATGATGATGAATATGAGTTGTATCAAAAATTATTTGAAATCATTAACTTACAAATAAGGCAACCCGATTTATTAATTTACCTTCATAATCCCATTGAAAAATTACAATGGAATATCATGAACCGCGGACGTTCTTACGAACAACAGATTGCAGATGATTACTTACAGCGCATTAGTGATAGTTATTTAGAATATCTTCAAGCCAATCAGCACCTTCGCATATTAATTTTAAATTGCAGTAATATTGATTTCATGAGTAATCATGAGCATTATGAAAGTATTCAAAGTTTATTGTTTAAACCTTTCTCGCCGGGCATACATCACATTAACTTTCTATCATAATATTAATGAATAAGAAAAGGGGTTGCCTTAGCATTTCCGTTCATTATGGAAACTCCGGGACCCGGCAACTGAATGTACCTAAGTACATTTTTTATTGCTTTTGCACCTTTGTTTTCAGGCCTCCAGTGATTAAGGTTAAAGGCAAAACCGGCATTTAATTGTCGTGAGCGATTTAAAATACCATCCTGCACATTACTGTAAGTGCTATAACCAATAGATACATTAAAATAAGATGGCCATTTAATCCTGCTTCGTTTAGGAATAAGTTCGCTAACGTTAACATTTAACCAGTAGCAATGACCATCATAGTCGGACGTTAAACTCCAGTTTTGTCCGTCACCATTCATAAAATACCTTGATGGAAAATAACTAAAGGTGAAGTTAAAATTGTTAAGCACGGGAACTTTTTGTTGCAAAACTGCATAACCAATACCAAGCATATTTGCAGCCAAGTCGGTATTTGAAAATCCCCAAACGGTATGAGCATCGCCCATTTCAATGCTTAATGCCCAAAAAAAGGATACACCCAATGAAGTATAAAAAGATGTTTTTTCGGTAAACCCGGCCCAATTCATTGCTTCATAAATACTATGAGTTGCCATATAGGAAATGTAGGCATGTCCAAGTTTATCCATTCCCAGGCTATAGTTGTTCCAAAAACCGTCGTTATTTATGTTAAATGGTTGTCCCCTTTCATGCCACCACCAATAATATTCAATGATTGAGCTTGAAGCTTGCTGAAGAATGATACCACCAATAACTGCGCGTTTTGGGGTAATCCACTTCTTAAAAAACGAAGTATCATTATTTGATTGCACTTGAGCAGAGCAAACCAATGATAGAAACAAACAAATAGAAATTAAAAAACTTCGCATGAATCGCAGCTATAATAAAGTAATTTTATAAATGCACCAAAAAAACATCTTAAAAATGACAGTAAACGAGGTTGATTCAGTTCGCATAAATTTAATACTCAAGTAAAATTTATGAACCAGCTATCTTACATATTTTATACTCAGCCGTTAGCAAAATTAAAGTGAAAATACGGCTATAAGATTAACCGCAGATAATCATTTTGTAAAACAACCCTTTAAAATCTTTTTATTACTGATAGCTACTAAAGCTATATTCATCAATATCTTAATCAAATGAAAATCAACAGATATTATTTGTATTATTGCAATTGAAAAATAATCAATATGAAATACATAACACTATTAATCCTTAGTTTCATCGTGGGTGGTCAACTACAAGCTCAACAACCGGTAAAAGTAAAAGAAGTACCGGAAGCAGTTAAAAAATCATACATCAGTCAAAACTCTACCGGAGCAAAAGATACGCTATGGGAAAAACAAATGATTACCATTTACAAGGTAAAATTTATGGATGGCAATCAACAATACGAGGCACAATATTATGAAGATGGCAAGTGGATAAAAACTTTTACTCAAATAGCTATCAGCGAATTACCCTTATTAGCCATTAATCAATTAAAAACAACCTATCCGGAGTTTACGATAACATCGGCAACAATTGAGTTAAGTGAGAAAGGCAGGCTATATGCAGTTGAGCTTAAGAAGGGAAAATCAACCATCATAGAATATTTTTATTCGAACGGTTCGTTATACCGCTAAAAAGGATATCCTATACCAAAATTAAAGTTGAGGTTGGGTAATATCCAACGTTGATTTATGTTTTGTACAACCCAGCGGCTGCCTTCTCTATAACTAGGATCGTGGAGTGGAATTGCAAAATCGAATCGAATTAAAATCACTTCAAAGTTCAAACGTGCGCCAATACCTGCGCCTATACCAAATTCTTTCCAAAACCTATCTAATTCAAAATTTGCGCCGGGTCTGTTTACATCTTTTTTAGCCATCCAAACATTACCCGCATCAACAAATACAGCGCCTTCAAACCACAAGTCGTACAAATTAAATCGGTATTCAGCATTAAGTTCTAATTTTATATCACCGCTAAAATCAATCTGACCTGATTCAAAATAAGTCCCAGGACCAAGCGAACGGGGCAACCATGCGCGCAAACTATTGGCGCCTCCAACCCAAAATCTTCTTTCGAATGGTAAAAACCCGGGCGAATTCCCATAAGGTATTCCTACTCCGGCAAATATTCTGTAAACAGTTGCATTGTTGCGGTCGTATATAGTGTTAAAACGAAAATCAAGGGCACTTTTGATAAATTGCGAATAGTTAACACCTAATAGCTCATATCTATTTAACTCATTGCGTTCAACACCGGCAATATTATTTATAAAGGTTATTAGGTTTCCGCTTGTTTCAATTACATCCCAGCGTGTAACAATATAGTGCGGACTTTTGGTTTTGCCTTTATTCGTATAACTAAAGCCAACTCGTGAACCTATAATTAGGTTATTGGTAAACATGTTAAACAAATAAATA
>JALONK010000016.1 GCA_025454975.1 Bacteroidia bacterium | reverse complement strand
AACACCAGAGTTTATGCATAAAAAATCCCCAGCTGAATTAACAACTGAGGATTTAATTAATTAATTTTGAACTGTCAACTTATTTTAGGACGGCTCAAACTCTTAGCAATTTCAATCTGCATTTCTAAATATGTAACCAAGCTTTAAACAAATAAATACGGGAAGAATATCCATTTTGGCAAAATGATACTCTTCAGTTCCCTTGTCTATATTGTACAAACGCATTTCATGATTAAACGCGAAACTATTAAATTGCTGAATATGTAGTTCTGACCTTAATATGAATCGCTTCGAAAGGAAATTAGGTTGAATATCAACCCCCAAAATGCCTCCAATATTTACTTTATTTTCTAATTCTAAATCTTGGGTATAATTTAAAGCGAATAATGTTGTATCGGGAAAAATATTTACTAATCGGCCCGAATTACAATACACCGTTACCTTATTCACATTAAATGTAAATCCGTCATAAACATATAGCTCAATAAACTTTGATTTATGTATTGGATATATTAGCAAAACCGGAACTGAAATACCACGAAATAAATAACTGAATTTATTCCCAAATAACTTTGCAGCAGCGTCTTTATAGGCATTAAATGAAATTTCGTAAGAGTTATTATGTAAGCCAATTCAGGTGCTCATCTGTAATTTCGGACTAAATGCATATTATGCTTTCAATGCCATTGCATAAGGGAAATCAATACACAAATCTTCCTTTGGAATGCCATGTTTAAATTGAAATTCTCCTGAGGTTGTTTCATTAATAAATGAACCGGCTAATGAATAGTTTGTTCCGACATAGAATGAAAAGTCTCAATTATTCTTATCGGCTTTGAGTGCATTTTGTGCAAATACTGCATTTGTGAGTAGGATACAAGCAATTATTATTGGATGAAATTTTTATGGACGCATTACATGGTTTTATTAGATGAGGTCAATGTTATTAGCGAAAATAAATTCTTTTAGTTTTTATAACCCAAAATGCTTTACAACATTAATGATGTTAAAGATATAGCACAATTCTAACAAATAGCAAAGCATCGAATTCTAAATATGTTTAATAGCCTGACTTGTGGTGCAATACTTTTTATAATTTTGGCAAATCATTACAAAAGCACCGGTAATCGTCTCAACAACATTTTAATATTAACTTCAACATTAATTTCTATTTTTAGTAATAAAAGCAACTATTCTTCTCCTGCTTTTGTCATATTATTAGCCAAATCGTCTAGTTTTACTAAAAAATACAATAATTTACACAATTGTGTAAACCTTTTTACGACAAGATTGCGTTGTAATGGTATTGGAATTATATTTGAATAAGAGGTAAACATATTTTGGGAATAACTTATGGAAGCTAAATTTTCGCCACGCGTTAAAGATGTAATCAGCTATAGCAGGGAAGAGGCTATTCGTCTCGGACATGATTACATTGGCACAGAACACTTATTGCTGGGTTTGATTAGAGAAGGAGACGGCAAAGCTATTCGTACACTTAAAGCACTGGATGTTGATATTATCAGGTTAAAGAAAACCATAGAAGATGCCATCAAAGGAACCGCAAATAATAACACCAACCTGGTAAATATACCTCTTACCAAACAAGCTGAGAAGGTGTTAAAAATCACTTACCTTGAAGCTAAAATTTTTAAGACAGATATTATTGGTACCGAACATTTATTGTTGTCAATCCTTAGAGATGAGGATAACTTGGCTTCTCAAATATTGTCACAATACGGCATCAGTTATGATATTTTTAAATCAGCAGTTGAAAACAATATATCAGAAGTAAAAAACGAAATGAGTGCAGATTCACCTGAAGACGATTATTATAAAGAAGAACCTAAAAAACCGAACGAGCCTTCACGTAAAGGCGACATCAAATCTAAAACTCCGGTATTGGATAATTTTGGACGTGACCTTACTAAGTCGGCCGAGGATGGAAAACTTGATCCGATTGTAGGACGCGAAAAAGAAATTGAACGTGTTTCTCAAATTTTAAGCAGAAGGAAAAAGAATAACCCTGTTCTGATTGGTGAGCCGGGTGTGGGAAAAACTGCCATTGCAGAAGGGTTGGCTTTACGCATTGTACAACGTAAAGTGTCTAGGGTTTTATTTAACAAGCGTGTAATAATGCTTGATTTGGCAAGTTTGGTTGCAGGTACAAAATATAGGGGACAATTCGAAGAACGAATGAAAGCAGTGATGACCGAACTGGAAAAATCTCCTGATGTGATTTTGTTTATTGATGAAATTCATACAATAGTTGGTGCCGGAGGAGCTTCAGGTTCCTTAGATGCAAGCAATATGTTTAAACCTGCTTTGGCTCGCGGCGAAATACAATGCATAGGCGCAACTACCCTCGATGAATACCGTCAGTATATTGAAAAAGATGGAGCACTTGAACGTCGTTTCCAGTCGGTATTGGTAAATCCAACTTCTCCCGAAGAAACCGTTCAAATCCTTAATAACATAAAAAATAAATACGAAGACCACCACAATGTAAGTTACGATCCGGGTTCAATTGAAGCATGTGTTAAATTAAGTAACCGTTATATTAACGACAGGCACCTGCCCGATAAAGCGATTGATGTGTTAGACGAAGCAGGGGCAAGGGTACACATCAGTAATATTCATGTTCCTCAAAATATTCTCGACTTAGAAAAAGCCATTGAAGATATTAAAGTGGAAAAGAATAAAGTGGTGAAAAGTCAGAAGTATGAAGAAGCAGCCAAATTACGTGATAAGGAAAAACAGTTGTTGGAACAATTAGAAACAGAAAAAACAAAGTGGGAAGAGGAAACCAAACAACAACGTTACAAAGTAACTGAAGAGGATATCGCAGAGGTAATTGCTATGATGACCGGTGTTCCTGTTAAGCGTATTGCTCAAAGTGAAGGTCAGAAATTATTAACCATGCCTGAAGATTTGCAAGGTAAAGTGATTGGACAAGAGGCGGCAATTAAAAAACTGGCTAAGGCAATTCAACGTACCCGTGCTGGATTGAAAAATCCAAATAAACCGATAGGTTCATTTATATTCCTAGGTCCAACCGGTGTTGGTAAAACCGAAATGGCTAAAGTATTAGCTAAATACTTGTTTGATTCGGATGACGCCATGGTTAGAATTGATATGAGTGAATACATGGAGAAGTTTGCTGTTAGTCGTTTGGTTGGAGCGCCTCCCGGTTATATAGGTTATGAAGAAGGTGGACAATTGACTGAGAAAATCAGAAGAAAACCTTATGCTGTTGTTTTATTAGATGAAATTGAAAAAGCCCACCCTGATGTATTTAATATCATGCTTCAGGTGCTTGATGAAGGATTTATTACTGATAGCTTAGGTCGTAAGGTGGATTTTAGAAATACCATCATTATCATGACCTCAAACATTGGTAGTCGCCAATTAAAAGAGTTCGGTGCCGGAGTTGGTTTCTCAACACCTACTAAACAAGCACAGTCAGATACTAATGCAAAAATTGTTATTGAAAATGCACTTAAACGTTTCTTCTCTCCTGAGTTTTTAAATAGGATTGATGATGTTATTATCTTTAATCAGTTGGATAAAGATGCAATCATCAAAATATTAGATATTAATTTAGATAAGTTGTTTAAGCGTGTTGATGAATTAGGTATTCAATTTAAAATTACTGATGCTGCAAAAGGATTTTTAGCAGAAAAAGGATTTGACCCGGATATGGGAGCACGCCCGCTTGCCCGAACCATTCAACGTTATGTAGAGGATCCGGTAGCAGAAGAATTATTAAAAGGCGAAACAACTGAAGGTGCAACCATTGAAATTGATTACGATAAAGATGTTCAACCTGATGAACTAAAAATAACCTTAGTGAAAAAGAAAGAACCAAGAAAGAAAAAAGATCAACCTTCAGCCAATCCAACTGAATAAACAGCAAAGCCACTAATTAAAGTGGCTTTGCTGTTTTATATTAATTCGAATAATTTATGAAAATTACTTTTCTACAAGTTGGTAAAACACATTTCGATTTTGTTGAATCAGGAGTAGCTGTATTCGAAAAGCGATTAAAGCATTATTGCAGATTTGATGCTCCATTCATTCTATTGCCCAGTAAGTTAAAATCGTTACCCGCTGATGAATTAAAAGAAGCCGAATCTGCTATGATTCTTAAAAAAATTAATCCACAAGACATTGTTATTCTATTGGATGAAAAAGGAAGTAGATTTACTTCTGTGGCCTTTGCAAACTTTTTACAAAAACAATTTCTACATCACTCGCACCTTGTATTTATAGTAGGAGGGGCCTTTGGTTTTCATAAAAGTATTTATGAACGAGCCAATCATCAATTGTCATTAAGCGACATGACTTTCTCACATCAATTGATTCGATTGGTTTTTATGGAACAATTGTATAGGGCCTTCACCATTATAAAAGGGGAGCCCTACCATAATGAATAAGATGATTTTTTAACTAAGGTTCAGGTAAAACCAATTCATCATTTTTACGTAAGTATACTTTTTCGATATAACCGATTTTACTATTGTTGTTTTGATCAATGAAATTTACCTTAATATAAAAAGTAGTTTCCTCTAACGTATTAAATCCTTTGTCTTTACCAACTCCGAACAATACCTTAGCATTCTTTTTCGGTTTCGAATAAATTAAAGTAGTATCGTTTGTGTACCATTCGTAATAACGTCTTTCGGCAGGGTCTTTTCCTTTGAGGAAATCGAATGTTTTAGGTTTGAAATAATAGAATGCACCACCAAAAATTACCAAACAGAATAACACCTTTACAGTAGAAAAATAAGAAGCATGTTTTATATTTCTTACCTCAAGTAGTTTTTGTTGTTTTTCCGAAATAATTTTTTCATTATCAAAAAATTTCTGAGTGAGGTCGGAAATACGCTGCGCATCAGTTTTACTTACATTGTCATGTGTATTTATGATGGTTTTGTTGTAATCCATCAACTGTAATGTTTCGTCAAACTTTCTTCTGTTATCAGGGTTTGCCAATACTTCTATAGCCTCATTCACCTCCTTCAACATGGTTTCACTGTATTCAGTACCCTTATTGGTTTCATCCTTATATTTTGCAACTAACTGACGATATGATTCTCTGATTTCGTCAATATTTGCACTTGATGGTACTCCAAGAATTTCGTAATAATTTTTAAATGCCATTTGTTGTTTAATGTTTAAATTCTTGCCAAGCAATTACCTCATTATTTCTGATAGTAACTTCCATGTCCAACCTGCTGCTGCCACTTCTGCCGTCTACTTTTTGATATTGCCAAATTTGTACAATTGCGTTAGTATCTATACTTTGTTTTATACTACTGGCTTTTCCTTTTGCAATCATCAATAAATTGGTTGGCATACCTTCCCATACCGAACCGTTTTTAACCATCTGTCCGTATACATGACCATATACATCACCAATGGCATTAATCAATTTTTCTTTATCAGCCTTCTGTTCTTCTCTTGCCTTTTCATATTCTTTTTTAGCTGTTAAATAGCGGTTATTTGATTTACGTTCATGCAATTTTTGCATGATGTACATGATTATCAAGTAAAGTAATAAAACAGCCCCAATTCCTGCTAATATTTTATCCTCTTTGGTTAAGGTTTCTATAAATTCGTTCATTCCGGGTTAACTACGTTGTATGTACAAATATTGTAAAAAAAACTAAATAAAATAATCTGCTTCAAGTTTTATCATACAATCATCACAAAAAATTTATTTCGGACGGTATTTACTTTGCTTCAGAATATCGTCAAATTTAACGTTGTTCATAAGCTCTCTTAAGGTGACCTTAGGGTTTTGCTTCATATACTCGTTAATGATCTTCCATCCCATCCAAGCTCCAATTGCCGGAGATGATTCAGGTGGTACTCCTTCCGCAACAGTAAATGGTCCATCATTTAAATACCTCATAAACGCAGCCGGATTGCTCTCATATAACATGTTCTTATCAATAAAATGTTTCCATATCTCCGCTTCATTATTCATGCACCATTCCCATTGTTGCTGCGAATATCCCATTATTACAGTATCGGGTGTGTTAGGTAATAATGCTTTAATAAAATATCTGATTTTTCCTTCAAGTAACATTTGTGCTAAAAACCTTTTATCTTTATCGGTTTGTCGGTCGAATTGTCCAATGGCTAAAGCTTTTAATGCATTAGGTACAATGTAAGCCCTTTGCATTTTTGCAATCATAAACTCAGGAAACTGTAATCCTCGATAAAAGGCTAAAAATCTGTTATTCATATAAAAGTCAAGCCCTATACAAATCATACTGTCATAAATAACATTACCATTGCCAAACTCGCTTATAAATGTTGTGAATTGAGGTATTCCGGCTTCGGGAAAAGCTGTTTTATATCTTCCCATGGCTTCACTTAGGTTATGCTCTATATCACTTACATCTTTAAAATTACTGTCTACAATTTGTTGAAGTTCAATCATGCGGTTTATACTCAACAACATTTTCATATTATTTAAAAATAAAGGATCATTTTTGTCTTCCGGCATTCGCATGATATCCCTTGCGTATGACGTATAAAATACCCCATATTTATCTTTAAGCTTGGTTAGTGTTTCTTTAAGTTGGTTTTGGTCAGCTTCAAATAATTCTTTCTCAAAGCGATTAAGTTTAACTTCATAGGTTATCGGCTTTATTTCAATAGGTTGCATTTCGCTTTGTTTATTACAGCCATTACAACCGGTAATCAAGCTTAAGGTAGTCAGTATTATTATTGATATATGTATATTGCGCATCTGTTTTCAAGTAATGATACGCAATAATAATGAAGTACTTTCTATCTATATTAACAACACTGTTAATTTTTAACTACAGCCAGGCACAAATTAAATTGGGTGTTAAACTATCACCCCAGCTTAATTTCACCCGAGAAGGGAGCAAAAATATTGAGTCGAGCCAAGTTCCTGCAAGCTTAAGTTACGGTTTGATGATGGATTATTATTTAGGCGAAAACTATGGTATTTGCACTGAAATTACCGTGCACCAATTGCGTGCCGTTTTTAAACCAAACAATACAAGTGTGGTAGAAAATAATAGTTTATTTGCTGTTAATAACCTCACTTATAAACAACAATACTTAAGTATTCCATTATTTTTAAAAATGCGAACAAATGAAATAGGTTATTGGAGATATTTTGCAGAGTTTGGTTATTCGGTAAATTTTTCAATGCGCTCAATTATGGATGTTGATGCAACCGGTAAATCATTCGAAAATGTAAATGTAAACAACCCCGATCCAAGTGATAATTTTATGTTGGTGAATAACCAAACACCCGGATCTTCCATAAACTACAAAACAAATTTTTTTCGAACTTCTTTAATATTGGGTGCAGGTATTCAATATAAAATTTTTGGAAATACATTATTAAATACCGGAATACGATATGAAAACTCGAATACTGATATTACATCTACTAATAATTGGAATGCCAGTGTTCGTTCACTTATGCTTAATGTCGGGATATTGTTTTAAAGATGAATCAAGCACTCAAAGTTGTAATTGCTCAATTAAATTATCATACAGGTAATTTTGATTTTAATACTCATAAAATTATCCAAGAAATAAATAAAGCTAAATCTAATGGAGCTGATTTGGTAGTTTTTTCTGAGTTATGTGTTTGTGGTTATCCGCCTCGTGATTTTTTAGAGTTTGATGATTTTGTTGAGCAGTGTAATAAAGCTGTTGAACAAATTGCGATGCACTGCGTAGGGATTCATGCTATTGTTGGCGCTCCGGCTCGTAATCCGGTTAAAGAAGGTAAATCGTTGTATAATGCTGCATTCGTATTAGGCGAACAAAAAATTCAACAGGTTATTTATAAAACATTATTACCTAATTACGATATTTTTGATGAATATCGCTACTTTGAACCTAATAGAAGTTTTAAACTGGTTGAAATTAATGGGTGTAAAATCGCCCTTACCATTTGCGAAGATCTTTGGAATACCGACGAACATCCTTTGTATGTGATTCGACCAATGGATGAATTAATAAAATTAAATCCGCATTGTATTATTAATATTGCCGCCTCACCATTTCATATGCACCAAGCAAATGTTAGAAAAAAGGTGCTAAGTGAAAATGTTAACCGATATCATCTCCCTTTAATTTATGTAAATCATATTGGTGCACAAACACAGCTTATTTTTGATGGAGGTAGTTTGGCATTAAACAAAAATAATGAGGTGATAACCGCCTTTCCATACTTTAAAGAGCATAGTGAAGTTGTTGAAATTAAATTTGATGCAGATACGGATATCATCTCCAATCATTCAAATCTTTCTTCAGTAAACAATAATTTAAATACTACAATATCCCTAATACATGATGCATTAGTATTGGGCATCAAAGAGTATTTTCATAAGCAAGGATTTAAACAGGCAATTTTAGGATTAAGCGGCGGTATTGATTCGGCTGTAGTATTGGTTTTAGCAGCTCGAGCGTTGGGAACCGAAAATGTACGAGCTGTATTATTACCTTCTGCGTACTCAAGCGATCATAGTATTGATGATGCCAAACAATTGGCCGAAAGGTTAAAGATAAGGTATGATATTATTCCTATTGAAAATACTTATCAATCATTTAATACTACATTGGCTGAGCAATTTGCCGGTACATCATTTAATATCGCTGAAGAAAATCTTCAATCAAGAACCAGGGGCGTTATTTTAATGGCATTAAGCAATAAGTTTGGGTATATTTTATTAAATACTTCTAATAAAAGTGAACTGGCTGTTGGTTATGGAACCTTGTATGGCGATATGTGTGGCGGTCTTTCGGTAATAGGTGATTTATATAAAACGGAGGTGTATGAGTTGGCAAATTTCATCAATGATGAACAAGAAATTATTCCTGTAAATACTATTCAAAAAGCCCCTTCTGCCGAATTGCGACCAAACCAAAAAGATGCTGATTCGTTGCCCGATTATGCATTACTTGATGCCATTTTAAAACATTATATTGAGGAACGTAAAAGTCCGAAGCAAATAATTGATGCAGGATTTGAACAAGCTTTGGTAAATAAAGTACTTAGGTTGGTAAATATCAACGAGTGGAAACGTATTCAGTCGCCACCGGTTTTAAGGGTTTCAGCCAAAGCTTTTGGTCCGGGCCGGCGTATGCCTATCGTGGCAAAATACCTCAATTAGTTATCAGGCTCAAATTCGATCTCATCCTTATCCATTTCTTTTTCAGTATAAGGTTTTTTACCGTTTTCATCAACATCACTTCCTAGTTCCTTTTTTAGCAAGTCTTTAATTTCTTGTTTTTCCTTTTTTAATTCTTGACTCATCTTTTGCTTCACAGATTTTTTATCATAGGTTACCTTAAATTGATCAATCGGTCCTTTAAGATTTAAATAAATATTAGCACCACCATCCTGCGTTTCTTCTTCATTAAACTCGTTTTCAGTTGTTGATTTACGTTTTTTACGTAGCAACTCCGAAAGTTTGATTTTTATATTGTAATCAATAAAATTATCAAAGGTATGCGTGCCTTGTATTGTCAGGTTTAATGCATTGTTTTTAATAGTGGTTAATGGTAAATAAATCGTCTTGTTTTTAATTTCAATTTGATTGGTTAACTCTTCAAACTTCAAATGTTTTAGTTCATTGATGTCAACAAATTTTGCAAGCGATTCTAAGGGTTTATAAGCAATCAACTCTCCGCCGGTAATTTTAACCCTACTACTTACATATAATTTGTTTAAGTCGCACACCAACTGTTTATTCCAAACGCTAAAAAAATCAATATCTCCTGTTAATGTTCCTCGAATGTGTTTTGCGGTAACTTCTTGTTGACCGAAATTGTCGAACGCAACAAAAGCTTGCTCCATGTTTATTTGCATTAGTTTTAATGTACCTGAAAACAATAACTGTTTTTCATTAGTAAAATAAAGTTGCGACTGTCCTTCTAATCTTCCTTGCCAGGCATAAGCTTCAATGCCATCAATATTTAGTTTATCACCATTTGAATGTAGGTTTAGTTTTACTTGGGTGAGCTTTACTTTTTTATAGTTAAGTTCATTAATGCTACAAGCTAATTTTAAATTAAGTTGATTATTTAATAAGGCAATACCATCGGCTCCGTTTGAAGTTGAATTGGAAGTTGAAGCACTCATCCAATCTTCTAAAATTATTTGGTTAGCTTGGATTACACCATCTATGTCAAGTATGTTTTCTTTACCTAAAATATAAGCAATTAATCTATTTAATTTACAAGTGCCGGTGATGGTTTGACTCCCGTATGTTAAATACAAATCATTAATAGTGGCATCAGCATTAGCCAATAATAATTTGCCGGTAAATTGTTTTATTGGAATAGATGAAGAAGTAAGTTGCAAATGGTTGATTTGAAATATAGCACTGCCTGATGATTGATTAGCTAACCAGTTTTTTTTGTCAATATCTTTTAATAATCCTTGAAACGAATAATTTATACTTATTCGACCTGATGCCGATTGTATGGCAGCTATCGGTACCATTTTTAATAAATCATCAACCATGATACCCGCATTGATTTTTAAACTTAATGAAGGGTTACTGAATGAATTAATAAATAATTCTGCTTGCAGATTTTCTTTACCTAATTTAGCTGATAAAGTATTTATATGAATTTCCTGTTTGGTATTATTAATCAACACATTTGATTTAAGTTCTAAATCGGTAAGGCTTATGTTATCGTTACTAACTTTGGCTTTATTAATGCTTGCATTTGCTTTTATTTCGGGAATGCTTGAAGCACTTAAAACACCGTTAATTGTAGCTGCAAGATTCATGCTGCCTTCACTTATATACGAATCACTTAATTTTGAAGTACCGGGAATCATGCTTAAAAAGCCTTTTATATCAAGCTCTTTGGCTTGTATGCCTACTTGATACGATGTTCCTTTTTTAAGATAAGTAATGCTTCCGGTACACACTAATTTCAAAAGATCTAAGGCTATATCACCTTTAGTAATTGTAAATGTTTGTGTGCTATGATTAATCTGAAAGTCAATATCAGTTTTAATGGTCTTATTAGATAACTTAAAAAAGTTACCAAGTTTGATACGCATGGCGAGCATATCTCCCTTAATATATAGTCTTTCGGAGGTGGAAGTAAAATTCCCACCAAGAAATACATCGGTTAATTTTAACTTTATAAGTTGGTTAATTTCTTGGTTATTGTAAGTAAAGTTGATACGCTTCAGCTTGATTTCATTTAAGCTAACTAAAAATGAACTTTGATTTTTATCGTTGGTGTTGGGCACAGTTTTAAACAGCTTAAAATTATGATTCCCTTCTTGGTTAATAAATAGATCTATTTGCCCGTTTTCGATAGTTATTAACCGTATTTTATAATTTTTTCTGATTACATCTAATAAATTAAAACCTGCATACACATATTCGGCTTCAATTAAATGTTTACCCGGGCGAGTTGCATCTGCAACCAAAACATCATGTAAAGCCAGACTTACTTTGGGGAACTGACTGAACAATGAGATGTCAATTTGATTCACAGTAATTTTCGCATCTAGTTCTTTATTTAATTCAGCTAATGCATATTGTTTAATTTGTTCTTTGTTAAGTATAAGATATAAGGCAGTTAAACCTAGTAGCAAGGCTATAATTAAAGAGGTAATTCCGATATATTTTATTAGCTTATTGAGCATATATTTTTCAAAATTTTCTTTTGATGTTCAGGTTGTTGCAAATATTTTTAAAAAAAATAGGAATTAGACTTGTATTTATTCACAGTGAAATTATCTTTGCACTCCCGATACGATAATAAAACGACAGTTTTTCTTTTATCGTATAACAACGGAGGCTTAGCTCAGCTGGTTCAGAGCACCTGCCTTACAAGCAGGGGGTCACTGGTTCGAACCCAGTAGCCTCCACCAACAAAGCCGCATCAGCGGCTTTTTTTATTTCTGAACCTTTATTATTTGTTGATATTTATATCCTACACTCCCTGTTGATTTATCCTAAATTCGCCATGTGGATTATTTAGAAAAATTAAATGAGCCCCAACGGGAAGCGGTGCAGCAAATAGTTGGGCCGGTGATGATAGTTGCAGGTGCAGGTTCGGGCAAAACAAGGGTGCTTACTTATCGAATTGCTTACATGTTGCAACAAGGTGTTGATGCCTTTAATATTTTGGCGCTAACCTTTACCAACAAGGCTAGTAAAGAAATGCGCGAGCGAATTTACACTGTTGTTGGTAATGAAGCACGAAATTTATGGATGGGCACCTTCCACTCCATTTTTGCCAGAATGCTTAGGATTGAATCGGAACGCATTGGATACCCACGCAATTTTACCATATATGATACCGATGATGCAAAAAGTTTAATTAAGTCGATAGTAGCCGAAATGAAACTTGATGATAAGGTTTATAAACCTGCCCAGATACTTAGTAGAATTTCAGCAGCAAAAAATGCATTGATTAAATCAGCTCAATACAACGGTGATCTTGAAAACGTAGCATTTGATGAAGCTTCAGGCAGGCCTAAGTTTGGTGCTATATACGCAGCCTATGAATCAAGGTGTTTTAAAGCAGGTGCAATGGATTTTGATGATTTATTGGTAAAAACCTATGAACTGTTGCATCAATTTCCTGAGGTGTTAAACAAATACCAGCATCAATTTAAATACATTATGGTTGATGAGTTTCAGGATACTAATCATGCTCAATATGCCATTATTAAAAAATTAGCCAATGTTTATCAAAACATTGCTGTTGTTGGCGATGATGCACAAAGTATTTATGCTTTCCGTGGAGCCACCATTAAAAATATCCTAAACTTTCATCAAGACTTCCCGGATACGAAAGTGTTTAAACTGGAGGAAAATTATCGCAGTACGCAAACCATTGTAAATGCCGCAAATTCTATTATTAAACGAAACAAAGATCAAATTCAGAAAAATGTATTTACACAAAATACCTTAGGCGATCGCATCAGGGTATTTCGAGCACTAACTGATAATGAAGAAGGTAAAATGGTAGCTTCTTCCATCTTTCAGGAAAAGATGAATAACCACTTAAACAATAAAGATTTTGTTATCTTATATCGAACCAACGCACAAAGCAGAAGCATTGAAGAGGCATTACGAAAGATGAACATTCCATATAAAATTTACGGTGGTTTATCTTTCTATCAACGTAAGGAAATAAAAGATTTAATTGCCTATTTTAGGGTAATTTTAAATCCGAATGATGAAGAAGCTTTAAAGCGTGTGATTAATTATCCTGCCAGAGGTATAGGTAAAACAACTTTAGAACATTTAACAGTATTATCTGCTGAGCATAATTTGCCTTGGTTTACTATTATGGAAAATGCTCATCTATATGGGCTAAAAGCCGGTGGTTTATTACAAGACTTTGTGTTGATGATTAAAAGCTTTCAAACCTTATTAATGAAGCCTGCGTATGAAGTGGCCATGCATGTGGCTAAACAATCCGGTTTGCTCAAAGCATTGTATGAAGATAAAACCGTTGAAGGAATAGCGCGTTATGAAAATATTGAGGAGTTATTAAATGGTCTTAAAGAATTTAGTATTGAAGAGGTAGCTGATGATGATGCAGTGCTTCGAGGAAATACTTTGCCTGACTATATGCAGGATATTGCATTATTAACTGATGCCGACAGAGATAATGAGGAAGACCAAGATAAAGTGGTTATGATGACCATTCACGCAAGTAAGGGTTTGGAATTTAATCAAGTATATATTGTTGGTTTGGAAGAAAATTTATTTCCGTCTCAATTAAGCTTAAACAGCCGTCAGGAGTTGGAAGAGGAACGCCGGTTGTTTTATGTAGCCGTTACCCGAGCGAAACAAAAACTTACTTTATCTTTTGCAACATCGAGGTTTAAATTCGGTTCGTTAATTACTAGTGAACCTAGTAGATTTTTAAGTGAAATAGATCCACAATACATTATGGTTGAAGGCATGTATAATAATCAGCCTCAAGGCGAACAACGTAAGCCTTACCAGATGGGCAGCTATCAAAAACGACAAGAACCTCAAACAAGCTATTCAACAAAAACAAGCTCTCCTTTACCAAAAAATTTCAAACCTATTACCAAAGCAACTCCTGCTGCTCAACAGCAATTTGATGCCGATTTTATTGGTGATGATACAACACTGTTAGCCATCGGTATGTCAGTTGAACACCAACGTTTCGGAAATGGAATCGTAGTAAATATTGATGGAACCGGAGATAATAGAAAAGCACAGGTTGATTTTGGTCAACAAGGTAAAAAGATGCTGGTGTTAAAATTTGCCAAATTAAAAATTAAATGAGTTTTACTGAACTAAACATACATACACCGCTCTTAAAGGCATTGGAGGATTTGGATTATATTTATCCAACCCCGGTGCAGCGTGAAGCCTATCCGGTAATAATGTCGGGAAGAGATGTGGTAGCCATTGCTCAAACAGGGACAGGTAAAACTTTTGCTTATTTGTTACCTATTTTACGTCAATTGAAATATAGTGAACAAAAACACCCTCGTGTACTTATTATTGTTCCAACTCGCGAATTAGTGCAACAAGTAGAAGGGGAGTTGAAAAAATTATCTAAGTATTTATCTCTTCGTATCGGTGCCATTTTTGGTGGCGCTAATATCAATAAACAAAAAGCTTTGGTGTTTAATGGATTGGATATTTTAATTTCAACACCGGGTCGACTTATTGATTTGGCTAGTGTAGGTGCCGTGCGTTTAAATCAGATTCAAAAAATTGTAATTGATGAAGTTGATGAAATGCTAGAACAAGAATTTAGGGCACAGTTATCAACTATTTTAGAATTTTTACCACCAAAGCGACAACATATTTTGTTCTCTGCAACCCTTACCAATGAAGTAGAACGACTATTTGAATCTTATTTTAATAATCCGGTTAAAATTGAAATTGCCCCACACGGCACTCCGCTTGAAAAAATTGAACAACTCGCTTATCAAGTACCTAATTTTGGTACTAAAACTAATTTATTACAATACCTTTTACAACATAATCAACACATGCAAAAGATACTTGTATTTACCTCAACAATAAAAAAGGCAGACCAATTGTTGGGGTTATTGCACGATAAAGAAATGTTTAATGTGGGTATACTTCATTCACGCAAATCGCAAAATCAAAGATTCGAAAGTTTACGTCAATTTAATGAAGAAGAAATTCGTGTATTAATAGCGACAGATGTTGCAGCTCGCGGACTTGACGTTACTGATGTTACACATGTAATAAACTTTGATACACCAGCGCATCCAAACGATTATTTACACCGCATTGGTAGAACCGGACGTGCCGGTAAAGAAGGTGTAGCCATAACTTTTGTAAATGCTGTAGAAGAGGATTATCTGCAAGCGATAGAACAAGTAATGAATAAAGAAATTACTATTTTGGATTTTCCTGACGAAGTTTCCTTAAGCCGGTTGATGAGCGAGGATGAAAAACCTCAAACCAAAGAAAAAGATTACATGAAATCAGTGAAGCGTAAAGGTGCATCAGGTGCGGCATTTCATGAAAAGAAAGATAAAAATAAAAAAACTAACTCAGGTGGGTTGGTAAAAAAATTAAAAGCAAAAGGGAAATTTAAAGGAAAGAAATAACATGAATACTTTTAATCGTATAGCAGTGTATTGCGGTTCATCAAAAGGAATTCATCCTCATTACGAACAAGCTGCAATTGCTCTTGTACAAATATTGTTCAATAAAGGAATTGGTTTAGTGTATGGTGGAGGTAATGTTGGAATTATGGGGATTATCGCTGATGAAATGATTAGACTGGGTGGTGAAGTTATTGGCGTAATTCCTCGCTCCTTAATGGATAAAGAAGTTGGTCATACAGGTATTACCCAACAAATAGTTGTAGAAAATATGCATCAACGCAAGGCTAAAATGTTTGAACTTTCCGACGCTTGTATTGCATTACCGGGTGGTATAGGAACAATGGAAGAACTTTTTGAAGCTTTTACATGGAGTCAATTGGGATTTCATCATAAGCCTTGTGGGGTGTTGAATGTTTCAGGTTTTTATGAGCCTTTACATAACCTGCTTCAACACATGGTTGATCATCAATTTTTAAAACAAGAGTTTAAAGATATGTTGATTTTTAATGATGATGCCGAACAGTTAATAAATCAATTGGAAAATTTTAAATTCCCTCAAGTTCTAAAATGGTATTAATAAATAAAACAATGAAAACACTCTTATTTACTAGCATCTTGTTGGTGCTAACAACTTCACACACCACAGTTGATATTGGCTACAAAGTAGGTGATATGGCCGGCGACTTTAAGTTGAAAAATGTTGATGGTAAAATGGTTTCTTTAGCTGATGATAAAAAAGCAAAAGGGTTTATCGTGATATTTACTTGTAACCATTGTCCGTTTTCTCAAGCGTATGAACAACGCATTATTGATTTACATAAAAAGTTTGCTTCAAAAGGTTATCCTGTAATTGCTATTAATCCCAACGATGCACAACGAGAACCTGAAGATAGTTATGAGAAAATGAAAGAACGTGCCAAAGATAAAAAGTATCCTTTCGTGTATCTGCACGACGAAACTCAGCAAGTAGCTAAAATGTATGGTGCTGCGCGTACTCCACATGTGTTTTTATTACAAAAAATTAAAGGGCAAAATAAGGTAGTTTATATTGGCGCTATTGATGATAATTCAGAAGAACCAACGCAAGTAAAAGAACGTTATGTTGAGATGGCCATTCAAGCAATAAACGCCGGTAAGCCCGTGGTTAAACCAACAACAAAAGCAATAGGATGTACCATTAAATGGAAGAAAAATTAATCTTTTCACTTTTTAAATTAATCAACGAATAATTTAAGTTTATGGCTTCAGGATTTTTTGCAATTTTAGATGATATCTCTGCGTTGATGGATGATGTGGCTTCATCAGCTAAGATAGCTACTCAAAAAACTTCCGGAATATTAGGAGATGACTTAGCTGTAAATGCAGAAAAATCTACAGGGTTTGTCTCATCTCGTGAGTTACCTGTGTTATGGGCTATCACAAAAGGTTCATTCATAAATAAGTTAATCATTGTTCCTGTAGCCTTATTGTTAAATGCATTTTTCCCAATAGCAATCAAAGTTATTTTAGTGTTAGGTGGATTTTTTCTCGCATTTGAAGGAGTTGAAAAAATACTTCATTATTTTTTTCATTCAGCTAACCATAATCAACAAGAAAACAATGCAGAAAAAACACATGATAAAGAAGCAGAAAAAGCCAAAATTAAGTCGGCAATTACTACCGATTTTATCCTTTCGGTTGAAATTGTTATCATAGCCTTAAGCACTGTTTTAGATAAAAGTTTAAGTATTCAAATTGCTACTACTGCTGTTGTGGCAATTTTAGCAACTATTGGTGTATATGGAATAGTAGCAATTATTGTTCGCTTAGATGATTTTGGGTTTTTGATAGTGAAAAATTCCGGTACAAATAAAACGATGAAAGCAATCGGGCTATTATTTATCCATGCGTTACCAATTATTATCAAGATTTTAACCGTACTGGGTACTATTGCTTTGCTATTGGTTTCAGGTGGGATATTTGAACATAACCTAAGTTTTCTTCATCATTTTTTACCCCACTTACCTTCTTTGGTTCTTGAGTTACTATTAGGTATTACAGGCGGTTTACTTACAGTTGGTCTCGTTTTTTTATCCCAAAAGATGATATCATCTGTGAAAAAAAATAAGTTTCAATAAGCTGAATTTAAAGCATAAGAATAAACTGAATACCACAAAATTTAAATTGAATTTTATACTTCATAAAATAATAAAAACATGAGTACGCTACTAATCAGAAACGCTAAATTAGTAAATGAAGGAGAACAATATTTTGCCGATGTTTGGATAAAGAATGGTATCATCGAGAAAATTGATAGAAATGGAATTGCGATGCAAGCCGATGAAACCATTGATGCTTCCGGCTTATATCTGTTACCCGGAGCAATTGACGATCAGGTTCACTTTAGGGAGCCGGGATTAACTCATAAGGGTGAATTATATACCGAAGCAAAAGCAGCAGTTGCCGGAGGCATTACAAGTTATATGGAAATGCCTAACACAGTGCCAAGTGCCACAACTGTTCCTTTACTTGAACAAAAATATGAAAGGGCTGCTGTTTGCTCATTGGCTAACTACTCATTTTATATGGGTACCACCAATCAAAATATTGATGAATTGCTAAAAGTTGATGAGCGCAAGGTTTGTGGAGTTAAAATATTTATGGGTTCTTCCACTGGTGATATGTTGGTAGATGACCCTCAGGCCTTAGAACGTATTTTTTCGGAAGTTAAAACATTAATTGCAACTCATTGTGAGGATGATCCCATGATCAAGCAACGTAATGCAGCAATACGGGCTGAATTTGGTGACGATATAGACGCTTCTTATCATGCAATTATTCGAAATGATGAAGCTTGTTATAAATCGTCGGCTTTTGCTATTGGATTGGCAGAAAAATATAAGACTCGCCTGCATATTTTACACATCAGCACTGCAAAAGAATTATCTCTTTTTAGAAATGATATTCCGTTAAGTAAAAAACATATTACGGCAGAGGCATGCATTCATCATTTATGGTTTAGCGATGAAGACTACCAAACAAAAGGAAACTTTATTAAGTGGAATCCATCAGTGAAAACTGCTGCCGATCGTGATGCAGTTTTTAAAGCGGTTATTGACGGCAGAATTGATGTGATTGCCACCGACCATGCACCTCATACCTTTGATGAAAAAAGCAAACGTTATATTGATGCTCCTTCCGGTGGTCCTTTAGTTCAACATGCTTTAAATGCAATGTTAACTTTTTACCAGCAAGGTAAAATTAGTTTAGAAATGGTGGTGCAAAAAATGTGTCACAATGTAGCTGAAATGTTTGAAATTGACAGACGCGGATTTATTCGTGAAGGATATTACGCTGATTTGGTTTTGGTGGATCTCAATTCATCTTATCAAGTAACCAAAGATTCATTGTTGTATAAATGTAAATGGAGTCCGTTTGAAGGAACAACATTTAATAATACTGTTACACACACTATAATTAACGGTAATATTGTTTACCATAATGGTAAGTTTAATGAATCTAATTTTGGTATGCGCTTGGCATTTAACAGATAGGTAAGGCACTAAAAAGAAAAAGCTGAGAACACACTAACTCAGCCTTTTCAATCAATATAGGATTAATATTACCAGGAGATGGTAATTTTGTTTGTATCCCACTTAACACTAAAAGTGAATACAGAAGCTTTTAATGCTTCAATACGTTTTCCAATGGGGTCGAATTGTGATACTCCGGGAATCATTTCTATTGTTTCTGTTGATGCTTTAGTTTTTACATTGTTTGTTACAAATTGGTTGGCAGTAAAACCATGCATCACAAATTTTACAACCTTATATTTAGAAGATAAACTTCCTTCTGCTTTTTCTAAAAGTACCTCTTTTTTGTTTGGATTATAGGTTATGTTTCTTTTATAAAACTGGCCTTTTTCATATTCATAACCATCACCTGCGTCTTCATAATAAACAAACGAGTTTTGTTCGCTACCTTGATAAATGTGTATAAATAACGTGTCGCCTGCTGATTCACCGGCATGTTGCACCACTTGTTGCATGGGAATAATGCTACTACCTTTAACAAAAACCGGTAATGATTCCATTGGTGTTTCAACATAAATTTCTTGTTTGCCGGTAAACTTTTGTTCGTTATTTAAATTATACCAAGTTCCTTGTGGAAGGTAAACTTTAGCGATGTCTTTATTACTTGCAACGGGCGCAACTAAGATACCATGACCAAAAAGATATTGGTTCTGATATTTGGTATCATAAATCATCGGATCATAGGTATATGATATTGCTAGACTTCTTGCTACCGGGATTCCTGTTTGTGTGGATTGGTAAAATGAGCTGTATAAATAAGGCATTAAACGATAGCGTAATGAAATATAGTTTCTTACGATTTCTTCAACTTTTTCGCCATAACTCCATGGTTCGCTATCTTTAGCATCGATCATTTTATGGCTTCTGAAAAATGGGCAAAAAGTACCAATTTGCATCCATCTGCAAAATAATTCTTTTGATGCTTCACCTGCGAATCCACCTACATCATATCCGGCATTTGCAACCCCGCTTAAGCCTAAACTATTTACTAATCTAACTCCTGCCAACATATGGTCATCTTCAGGTCTGTTATCACCTGTCCAAATGGCCGAATACCTTTGAATACCTGAGTATGCTGCACGTGTTAAGATAAAAGGGCGTTTGCCGTTCATTAATTTTTTTGTGCCTTCAAATGTGCTTCTTGCCATTTGAAAACCATATACATTATGCCATTCTCGGTGCGATGTTTTCTTTCCTTCCCAATTTGCTTCCACTAAATCAGGAAATCTCTGTCCCCAAGTTGCAGGTTCATTCATATCGTTCCAAAAACCATCAATACCATCATCAACCAAACCTTTAAACGAATTTCCCCACCAAGTCCTAGCTTTTGGATTAGTGAAATCAGGAAAATGGCACCATCCCGGCCAAACCTGGCCTGTATAATTGGTGCCGTCGGGATATTTAATAAAATAATCTCCTGCTAAACCTTCTTCATAAGCTTGATATCCTTTTTCTACCTTAATGCCGGGATCAACAATTACAACATTTTTAAAGCCCATGCCTTCTAAATCTTTTAACATTCTAGCGGGTTGAGGAAACCTGCTTTTGTCCCAAGTAAAAATTTTATAGGCATCCATATAATGAATGTCGAAATACAATACATCTGATGGGATTTTTTTGTCTCTAAAGGTTTTTGCTAACGTTAAAACTTCTTGTTCCGGATAATAAGAATACCTGCATTGTTGAAAACCTAAACTCCACAATGATGGCATTTCCATACGTCCGGTTAAATCAGTGTATGATTTAATTATTTCTTCAAGGGTTGAATTCGCAAACAGATAATAATTCATTGTACCGGCTTCGGCAGTGAAAGAACTGAAACGATTGTTGGAAGCACCAAAATTGAAATGCGATTTAAATGTATTATCCATAAACAAACCATATACCCTGTTGCTATGAATGCCAATATAAAACGGGATGGTTACATAAAGAGGATCACCATTACTTGGATAAGCGAAAAAATCGGTGTTCCAATTTGTATATCCTTCTCCACGACGATCCAAGTTTCCTGTTTTTTCTCCCAATCCAACAAATCTTTCACCCTCTTGCATTTTTTTATATGTGGTTATTTCTTCACCAATCCAATTTGTACCAAAGCCCGGTTCATCCTCATTTAAAACTTCCCCCTTCTTGTTTAACAGCTTTATTCTTATTGGTTTTTTTGCGATAACAAGTCTACATGAATCTGTAGTTAATTCAATTTGTTCAGGTGTTTCGTTAATATTAAATAACTCATTTTTTGGTGAAGATATAACAGCATAACTAAAATCATTGAAGCTGTTATTTTGACTAATTTCAACCCTTATTACTGCTGCCGAATACAACAGTATTCTTGCTGAACCATTGGCTGCACTTATCGTTATTCCATTCGCATGCTTCACAAATGATGTCAGGTTACCTAAATCTTTACTCAACATATGTTGGGCTGATAGTACGGTTGACAAAATCATTAAGCTGATTAGAGAGAAAAATTTGTTCATGTAGTTAATGTGTGTATTTTTGTTTTAACAATGTTAAATAAAAAATATAAGTGTACAAAATACACTTTGTAATTATTTTAATTTAGTAGTGTTTATTAAATATTCCCCCATTAATGAAGAGAAATTCTTTTAGGAAACACATTTCGGTTGACTGTGTTATTTTCGGTTATGATGAAGAAAATAATAAACTGGAAGCCTTATTAATTGAACAAAAAGAACCTGCCAAAAGAAGTCCAATGGAATTTGTACCTCAATTTGCCTTGCCCGGCGACTTGGTAAATGAGGATGAAGGACTGGATGCAGCAGCAGAACGAGTTCTTAAGGAACTAACACATGTTGAAGGTTTAAACCTTCGTCAGTTTTACTGCTTTGGCGATCCAATGCGTGTTAAACAGGCTAAAGATCGCGAGTGGCTTAATTTATATAGAAGTGATCCTGAGGCTCGCGTAATCACTGTAGCTTATTATACATTAGTGCGGAAAGAAATGATTCGTCCGGTACCCGGTTCATTTGCGCGTAATGTAGTTTGGAAGAATACCAAACGTGTACCTCCATTAGCTTTTGACCATAATTCAATTGTAAAAAGAGCTTTAGACAACATTAGGCTTCATTTAGAATCCGATAAAATTGCTCAAGAATTATTACCTGAGAAGTTCACCATGCGTCAACTGCAAAATCTTTATGAAGCCATCCTAAATACTTCGTTTGATAAACGCAATTTCACTAAACGTTTTAAAAAAGATGATGTTATTGTTGAGCTTGAAGAAAAACAAAAAGGCGTATTATATAAACCTGCTCGATTATATACATTCAAATAAATTAAACCGATATGAAACAAAAAAAGCTGCGAGTTTTTCGCAGCTTTTTTTTTGAAATCAGCCTCCATAAAAATGAAGGCTGAGCAATTCTTTTCTTAATAGTTATGTGGGTTATTGAACTACTAATTTTACAATTTTAGTTTCACCACGTTGGTTAGTAACTTGTACTAATAAAATTCCTGAGGTGATATCATTTTTGTTGATATTTAATTTATCAGCAGTAATGTCTTGGTATGATACTAAGGTTTTGCCTGTTATATCTCTTACTACTACTTGGTAGTTGCCAGCCTCTTGGAACGAAACTGTTACATTACCTTCAGTAGGATTAGGATAAACATTAATACCTTGTAATACTGCATTACTTTTTAACAAACCAACATTAGCAGTTTTACAGCTACTGAAAACATAAGCTAAAGTAACATCATTTGCAGATGTTCTGGTGTAAGTTCTATTCCATCCACCTATTCCATTAGGAACAGTACAAGCGCGGTCAGTTGTATCTGCAAAACTTTCTTCTGAGCTAACATTAGATGAATCACCATTAACAAATTTATAATCGAATGTACCAGGACAAACATCGTTTATGGTTGTGCTATAAAAACCTGGTTTTCCGCTAACAGGAGTTAAGCGAATGGCTCCACTTTGCCAGCTTGGTTGAGTAAAGGTACCCATTACATAAATACGACCTTGTCCATCAGGAGTTTCATCAGATAAGTCTACAGTAAATGTAATTTTAGAAGGTGCGGGTTTGCTAGGGCAAGGACCAACAGTTCTTGAACCGAAACAAGTTAAATCTAAAGTATCATCTGCGCTTAATACCCAAACACGGTCTCCTCCGCCTTCCCAATTGGTTGTATTATTTTTATGGTTACGGAATTTAAATTTAGCTTCACCCGAATCCATCTCTATTACTGCTACATACATATCAGTATTACCCATTTTATTTAAACGCGCACCTGTTGTCCAGTTTGTAAGTTCAGGACGGTTACCTGCAACTGTTACTGAATCAAATCCACCAAAACAAGTTGAGCTTGACATATCAACGATAAATGAAGCTCTGTAACGAGGAAGTGGGGCAGTAGGACAGGCGATACAAGAATTAATACAAACTAAATTTAATGCTGTGCTTGCAGACGCTTTAACTTCTCTGTTCGTACCAACTTCACAAGCCGATGGAACAGATTCCCAACCATTGTCACCGTTTTTAAACTTATAAGGATAAGCAACACCTGAATCAAGGATGGCAATGTGTTCATATATTTTATTATTACTAAATAAGTTTACCATGCGACGTTGACCCGAACCCCAATTGGTAAATGCACCTGCAATAAAAACACCATCAGCAGCTATCGAAGCCTCTTTTTGTAAATCAACACCAAAACGAACCGCTATTTTTCCTGCCGGTGCTGCTCCGGCAAACAAAAATGCCGGCATAACCATAGTATCGCTACCTGCTGAATCAATCCATGCCCATCTGTTTCCGTTATCACCTTTATTAATAGGATGACCAACACGTGATAATGCAGGAACATCTTCAGGTGAACCACCCGGAAGATTCCAATCGTTACCGTTGATAAATTTAAACTCGTAGTTACGACCACCGATAACATCTACCACAACAGAATAAATGTTACCACTGCCACCATTGGTTAATCTAGTTTCATTTGGTTTCCAATTACCGGAAGCTCCGGCTTCTTGTTGAAAGTTACCCGCAATGTGTACACCATTGCTGCTCACGGTTTGTCCGGTCATATCAACCTGAAACTTTACTTTTTTTGCAAAAGCACCGGTGAATAACCCAAGTGCCGCAGTCATGAGTAATAATTTTTTCATCTTTAATTTTTGTTTTATGTAAAGCGAATATAACATAAATATTAAATAAAAAAACAAAAGTGTAGGAATTACACTTTCTTTTTTTTAAATCGCATATGCTAATTCATGTATAAAGTACACTTACTCTTTTTATTTAAGGCTTACATCAATAAGAAGTAACATTGTAAAAGCCTAGATAAATGTGATAGTTTTAAACATAATTAGTTAATTAAAAAGTGCTGTTTAAATTTTTTAGGTTCTTTGAATTGTAAAATTTGAATTAAAAAACAATGAAATTTAAAAAGTTACTCAATTAAAAAAATGATTAAGTAAATTGTAATATGAGAAAAACACTACTACTCACAATTTTTATGGTTCTCGCTTGTTTATCAAAAGCGCAAACTATAAAAGGAAAAGTAACCGATGAAAAGGGCGAAGCAATTGTAGGGGCAAGTATTTTTATTGAAGGCACACAAAAAGGTGGTCAAACCGATGTAAATGGATTTTACTTGGTAAATGATGTTAGCCCGGGAAAATACAAAGTTCGTTTTACCTTTATTGGTTTAAAAACCGAATACAAGGCTATTGAAATTAGTGCAGGTCAAACCTTGGAGTTGAACGTAAAAATGATTGATGATCCGCAGAGTTTAGACGAAGCTGTGGTTGTTGGTTACGGTACAATTAAAAGGAGGGAAATTACATCGGCCGTTTCTAAAATTAGTAACCGTGAATTAAATGATTTACCCGTTCAAAGTTTTGAGCAAGCTTTACAAGGTAAGTTAGCCGGCGTTGCTGTTACACAAGGGAGCGGATTAGCCGGTTCGCCAAGTATTATTCGTATTCGTGGAATCTCTTCCATTTCTGCAGGTGGTGATCCATTATATGTTGTAGATGGAATTCCAATCACTCAAGATTATGGCGCCTATGGTAATTCGGGTGGTGCTAACTTTAATCCATTGGCAACAATCAACCCTTTCGACATTGAAAGTGTGGAAGTGTTAAAAGATGCTGCTGCTACCTCAATATATGGTTCACGTGGTGCCAATGGTGTAATTGTAATTACTACCAAACGTGCAGAGAAAGGAAAGATGCGAGTGAATTTTTCAACTCAATTTGGTTTGTCGACACCCACTGCTCGACCTAATTTAGTTGGACGTGATGAATTGTTAAACTTAATGGAAGAAGCATGGATAAATGATGGTAATGTTGGTAAACCTGATTTATCTCGTTTTGGTATTAGCAACATGACTTGGGACGAAACCCGTCAACACAATACTGATTGGTATAAAGAATTAACCCAGGTAGGTTTAAAAACACAAAATGACTTAACCATTTCTAAGGCATGGAATAAATTTTCGTTGTATTCAAGTTTGTCTTATGGTTATAATGAAACATTTGTAAGAGGAAATTCATTCAACCGTGTAGGAACTCGCATCAATGGTGATTATAAAATTAACAATAAAATTAAAATTCAATTTGGAACATCATTTAATCGAGGAATTAATAATAGAGTATTTAGTGGATGGAGCGGAGGTTATGGTTTGTTGATGTCATCTGCATTGCCATTTTATCCTGTTAGAAATCCCGATGGAAGTTATTTTTTGTTTAACAACTCAGATGCATCTTTCAGAACCAATCCTGTTATGATGCTTGATTTATACAAATGGCAAACTGTTGAAAACCGTTCGATAAGCAACTTGGCCGTTGAATACGAGGTTATCAAAAATTTAAAGCTACGCGTTCAAGGTAATTATGATTACCAAAGCATCGGTGATGATTCATACGCTCCGGCAGAATTGAATAAAACAACAGGTAGCGACACAACAGGGACAGCAGCGAGAGGTGCCAGTTATACTCGTAATTACAACTATACAGCACAGTTAACGTATAAATATAATATCAATAAATACAACAAATTCGAGGCTGTTGGAGGTTACGAAAGACAACAATCACTAACGAATGGCTTTTTTATGTTCGAAAGATTTGCAGAAGACTTAATTCGAAATAACGAAAAAAGTGGTTCAAGAGTAAAAGATTATGGAGTACCTTCTGAATGGAGATTTGAACGCATATTTGGTCGGGTAAATTATAATTTACTAGAAAGATATTACGCACAGATTGCATTTAGCTACGATGGTTCATCTCGCTTTGGTTCAAACTACAGTTATGGATTTTTCCCGGCTGTGTCGGCAGGTTGGGTGATAAGCGAAGAATCATTTTTAAGAGGTAACAAAAAAATAAGTTTTCTTAAGTTAAGAGCTTCTTATGGTAGAAGTGGAAATTCTGATTTCGACCCTAATGCACGCTTCGGATTTTTTAGAAGAACAAATTTACTTGCCTACAATGGTCAAAGTATTTTATATCCAACCAAACTTGAAAATGAAAACTTACGTTGGGAAACTTCATGGACGGCTAATATTGGTTTAGACTTTGGATTCTTTGACGATCGCATCACAGGAAGTATTGATGTATATGATAAACGTACATCTGATGTAATTATGAATTTAAATACCGATCCTTCTGTTGGTTTCAGTAATTATTTCGATAATGTTGGAGGAATTAGAAACTATGGAGCAGAAATGGTTATTAAATCAAGCAATATTCAGAAAGGAAAATTCCGTTGGACAACCACCTTTGTAATTGCTCGTAACTTTAATGAAATAACAAGCACAGGTGATTATACCGAAGAGGCTGTTAGTGGCGGAACGAATGATACCCGTGTGGTTGTTGGTTCACCTGTTGGAACATATTATTTAGTGCGCTTTTCACGTGTAGATCCTGAATCAGGTCGTCCGATTTATTTAGATAAAGATGGTAACGAAACATTTGAGTGGAAACCTGCAAACCGCGTTCCTGTTGGAAATATTTTGCCTAAGGCTGTAGGCGGTATTACCAATACATTTAGATATAAGAACTGGGACTTATCTGTATTGTTTAATTTCCAAATTGGTGGGAATATTTATGATGCATCAGCTAAACGTCAACTAGGTGTAATGAGTTTCTGGAACAGTAGAGCAGAAGTTGCAGATCGTTGGCAAAAACCGGGCGATGTTGCTGCATTCCCTCGTTTAACTTTAAATCCTAGCACCTATGGATTGCCGGATTACTGGCAATACAATACCCCAATGTTTTTATACGATGCAAGTTTCATTCGTTTACGTAATTTAACGCTTGGGTATATGCTTCCGAATAGTGTGGCTAAAAAGTTTAAAGCAACCAGTTGTCGAGTAGCCGTTATTTGTACCAATTTATTTGTGTTAACTAAATATCCCGGCTTAGATCCTGAAATTGCACGCGATGGTGAAGGTAATATTAACCAATCTCGTAATATGCAAGCACAAGGTACTTATTACTTAAATGCACCTCAAGAAAGAACCTACAATATTCAAATATTAGCGACATTTTAAGGAGGACTGAACAAATGAATAAAAAATATATACATGTATTGATCATGATGTCAACTTTAGTTTTAAGCACTGTTGCTATTACATCATGTAAAAAATCTTTAGAAATAGAACCTGATCCTTCTTTTGGAATTGATCCGGATGAAGCAATTCAAACGCCCGATGATATGCAACAATTGTTGCTTTCATGTTATGACGCTTGCGCAAACATGATGAATGGTCGTTTCCAACTTATTAATGATTTATTATCTGATGATGTAAGCCGCCCTTCCAATAATGACGGTAACTTAACAGGTATTTATAACAGAACCAGTAGTGAGTTTAATGGTGAAGTTGGTGGTGCATATAGCCAACCTTATTTTACCATTTACAGGGTAAATATAATGGATCGTTATTGGGATAATATACAATTATCATCAGTAGAGAAAGATCGTATGCAAGGTGAAGCAAGATTTTTACGTGCCTTGTGCCATTTCGAAACAGTTAAACTTTGGGCACAACCTGCCGGCTATACTGCAGATAATTCACACTTAGGTATTATCGAACGTAAACGTGCACTTAATGAAGTTGTACTCCGCACTTCTGTTGCTTCTAATTACAATTTTATCATCAGTGATTTAACCGAGGCAATTCAAAAACTACCTGTATCAAATGGAGTATATGCCAACCAAATGGCTGCGAAAGCATTATTAGGGAAAGTATATTTTACTATGGGTAGATATGATGACGCTCTTCCTTTATTAACTGAAGTAATTGGTGCTGGTTATGCCCTAACAGATAGTTTGAATCGTTTTAGAAGGAATGAAACAGAATCAGAAATTATCTTTGGTTTTGTAACAACCGGAACTCCTTATGATATTAATTCAAGAAGTTCAACCTTTAAAGCGAACTACAGAAATGATAATTTAGGTCCTACAGACCTTCCTATTATGGGATTATCGAGAGAATTAGCTACCTTGTTAAGGTCAGATACAACTGATATAAGAAGGAATATGGTTAAGATTATCAATGAAGGAGAAGCGAATGAATTTTATGCTTCTACTAAATATAATATGAATGATTTTGCATCGCCATATTTAACCTTAACAGATATGTTATTAATGCGCGCCGAAATTTATGCCATTAAGGAAAATGCAGGTGCTGCACGTGCCGATTTATTACCGATTATCAAACGTGCATATTCACCATCAGCAAATAAAGAACTTGCAGTTAATGCACTTAGCGGGCCTGCATTGTTAGCCGAAATAAGATTACAACGCCGATTAGAAATGCACCTTGAAGGTGATCGTATAACACAATTAAAAAGAATTGGTGCTACCCAACCTTCAACAGTTATTACCATTAGAAATGCTCCTTGGAATTGTAATGGAATGGTGCTTCAGTTTCCTGCATCGGCAGGAACAGTAAGAGGTTTTATTTTTAATCCTACGGGAGGATGTAATTAATTAAATTAGAAATATGAAAAGTTTAAAACATACAGCTTTTATTTTAGCATTTTCAAGTATCATTCTATGGGGTTGCGAAAAACCTTATGACTATGACAAAGATACTCAGCCTAAATATTCTCCTGAAAAACTCGCTAGTGCTATAAACGGCACATGGACTTTAGATAGAGGTTTACAAACAGATGAGCTTTCCTTAACTAAAGAATCTATTGATATTACTGATTTTTTCACTGAAGATGGTGCTAAGGCTCCTAATATTACTTTTGACAACAACAATAAAACATTTACTGTTGATACTGTTGGCTTAATGGTTAATTACTTTGGTGCTGTAGGTGGTAGCTGGACTTTCGACGATGATAGATTTCCAACAGCAATTGACTTAAAGGATGCAAATGGTGCAGTTATTGGACGAGTTCCTGTTACCTCAAACTTATTAGGATTGGCTCCAAGAATAAGTTATCAAGGAAATGCATTTTGTGGAACAGATAAAGTTATGTCGGTTAATTTAATAATGAAAAAGAACTAAATATGAAACGTATAATATTTATTTTATTTGGGATACTTACCTATTTGGGGGTTAATGGACAAGCAGCTTGGATTGAACCTGAAAATCCTGATGTAACAAAACCTGTGCGTATTTATTGTGATATCAGTAAAACAACAGCATCAACTGCTGATGGTATGAAAGCTAACCCTGACGGGCCTTATTACATTTGGACATGGAAACCTACCGAAGCCAGAGCTGATTCATTAGTTAATGGCACCGGCGACCGTCCTTGGAAAAGTAGTAATGATAAGTTGGTTATGATTAAAGATGAAGCTAAAGGAACTAATGTTTGGTATTACGAAATGATTCCAACAGAGTTTTATGGAGTTGATGCAAACGCAGTTTATGCAGCAGGTATTTCATTTTTGGTTAAACCAAAAGATGGTGGTGGATATGGTGATCCCGATCAAAAAACAGAGGATTTTAACCTTACTGTTGCTCCTCCAAAATTAGACAGAGGTACATTATATTCTGTTCCGCGAATCATGTTTGGAGATCAAATTACTTCAGTTATTTACGATAATCCTCTCGAAAGTAAGGCGAGCATGAAAAATCTTGGATCTGATGAAGTTTACATGCACATGATTGCAGTTATTGAAGATACAGCAACGGGAGTGAGAACAAATATTGAACCTGCTAAATTTTTTAGGGTTACTGAAAATGCTAAATTAAAAATGAAGAAAATGACTGATGGAAGATTTAAAATTACGATGATTCCGAATCGTTTCTTCGCTGTGCCTTTAACACATAAACTTATTTCTGTAGAAATCACCGTACGAAAGGCGGTTTGGAATAGTGCTGCGGATCAAACGGAAGAAAAAGCTAAGCTTGAGTTTGGTTGTCAATAAACTCAAAGCTTTTTTATTTAGGTTAAGATGGGCTGCTTGTAAAGGCAGCCTTTCTTTTTTTAAAACCATGCATTAATAGCAGCGAAAAAATAAAGGCTAAGCTTAGGGTAAATATATTCCATAAACAAAGGTTGGTTGCTAAAATAGTTCCTTTGTTCGAATCGTAATACAACATTTTTCGCAAGAGTTTTATTGAAACCTAAACTGCTGCTGCAAAGATATATCGGGTTTTGATAAGACTTATCCGTTAAAATGATATTGTCTCTATCATTAAAACATTCTAACCTAGCCGTAACTTCATTTTTCTTATTTATTGCATAGCCAACCGCCAAATTCCCTTGAAACCAAAATGCATTTAAATTACTTCTCATTATTGAGTTAGCTAAACGTTGATTTCCTGCATAAATATCCGCAGTTAACCGCCATTTTTTATTGAATTGTACTATGGTATAAATATCCCAAAAATAACGATAACGATAACTCCAATTTTGTGTACTTTGTTCGTTACCCAAATAAATTGAACTATTAATTAAAATTTTTTTGTTTATTTTCCATTCAACTTGAGCTCCAAAGCTTATCTTATTATTAACATCAATTATTTGTTGCCAACCATTAATCAGATAAAAATAACTTGTTACTTTTTTATGGAGTGGAACAGCAAACCTAAATCCTGTTAAATAATAAGGAACATATTCGGCGGCTAATGACCTGCTATACATAATATGGTCTTTAGCTATCGGACTTTCATTGGTGTATGGTGAACCAATTACTCCTGCGTCGAGCCATATCTTTTTTTTACTGCTCAATAAAATTCCAACATTCGCTTCTACAATTCTACGAGCCCAATTAGGCTCATTTTTATAATTATCGTTCATATAAGTACCAACACCAAGCGCTAACTTACTCCTCCATCTTTCTCGTTTAAGTTTCAACTCGAGCATCAATAAATTAATAGAAAGGGATTGGGTGTTGGTAGATGAAACAGCATAACGACGCTTTTGTAGTTTCTTATCTTCAAAAGATAAAACGGTGTATGCATCAATATAACCACCAATGGTTAAGGTGTTTTTCTCGGTTGAGTCTTCTCTATCTGTCATACCGGTATTAGCAGGTTGGGCACTAACATAAAAGTTAACACCTGTGATTAATCCGATAAGTATAATAACAATCTTATTCACTAATAGGCTTGAAGTAATGAAGATACAATTAATCTATCTCAAATCCCGCATGAACAACCGCAGTAATTTCTTTCTCAATTGAACTAACATCATTGATGCCATAATCTCCAACCATATTTGAATTACGCGGAGTAATTTGAAGAACCCCCATTTTTGCCATACGCATTGGTCCAAGTTGTTGACCTGTTGCTGCGGCAATTCTGGCTGCCCGCTGTTGAGCATCTTTTGCTGCTTCTGCTTGAATTTCTATTTTTAAGTCGGCCAACTTACTGTAATAATATTCCGGAGCATCCATTTGTAATGGCAGATTTTTCTGATTCAATTCACCAATGGATAAAGATAAACTTTTAATAGCAGTTACATCCGTTAATTTAACTTGAAATCGTTGGGATACAGTATAACTATTGATACGACCGGTTTGAAAACCTTGAGCAGTAAATTCATAATTGGCAAAAGAACTAATCGGGAAAATTTCTATTTGAGTATTTTTAATCCCTTTATTCGTTAAATACGCAATAACTAATGGCATTTGAGATTGGATATCATTATAACCTTGTTTTATTGATTCGCTTTGAAGTTGAAGGGTTCCTCTTAAAATGCCGATATCAGATACAATTTCTTTTTTTGCAGAACCAATCACGGTGATATTTTGATTGGTTCGGTTAACGTTAACCCAAGTGGAAGTTACTAAATAAATGCCTGTTATAAAAAACAAACCCGCAATAATTACTGCATATATCGTTTGTGATTTCAGATTCATATTGAAGATAATTAGCTTCTAATGTAATTAAAAATTCGGAAGTATTAGGATAATAATAAAAACTATATCAATTTTGGAAAACCTTAATCTATTTTACTATGAGAATACTTTCCGGATTTAACCTTAGTTTAGTCTTTGGTTTTTTATTTACAACAACCATTAATGCGCAAGACGCAACCTCAACCTTCCTTCGTTCGGGAGTTGGTGATGCTAATAAATTAATTGGTGCTTATGCCGAGCCTTTATTACAATCTTTTGGTGCCGGATTAAACAGTGGCTGGTTTCAAACTGCTAAACCTCACGGTGCATTAGGTATGAGCTTAACCATTAGTTCAAATTTTATTTTAGTGCCTAATGATGCTAAAACTTTTGATATTAATAGTTTAGGCTTATCACCAAACGTTAGACTTGTGAGTGGAAGTAACATTACACCTACAGTTTTCGGAAATAAAAACAATAATTCAGATGTTGGACTTTATGCCAGGGTTGCTGATGGAGGTCCGGATACTTTATTATTACGACAACCCCTACCGAGTGGAACTGGACTTTCTTTTTTACCACTTCCTACTGCTCAATTCTCAATTGGTATTGGTTTAAACTCCGAATTAAGCATTCGATTTTTGCCCGAAATTAAATCAGGTGATTATGATGTTAATATGATAGGTTTCGGCGGTAAATTTGAATTTAAAGAGTGGATTCCCGTAATGAAAAAAATGCCATTTAACCTTTCAGCACAGTTCGGTTTCACACAATTTAATGCGTATTATAAGCCAAGTCAATTGCAAGCACAACAATCAGACAACTATACTTATAATCCCAACAATGGAAAACAATACAATAACCAAGAGCTTACTTTTGAATCAACAGCTTGGACAGCCAATTTAATTATCTCTAAAAAATTAGCCTTTTTTACTCCTTATCTTGGGGTTGGATATCAACAAGCTACAACTAAATTAAATCTTGAAGGAGAGTATCCAGTTACTGATGTTAATCAAAATGTAGATTATACAGCAGTATTTGGCACACCAAACTATAATGCCAATAATGCTAACTCTCATCCATTAATAGTGCGTGAAATTAAAGACCCTGTTGCAGTGTCGGCTACCTTAAGTGGCTTAAGAGCAACCGCAGGTTTTCGACTAAAATTTACAGTATTCACCTTACATGCTGATTATACCATGTCGGCAGGTGGATTTAACGTTGTAAGCGCAGGATTAGGATTAAACGTTCAATCACTATTGCCTCCGAAATTATAAATCAACTAGGTTATAAAAAAAGCTCGCAATGTTTATTGCGAGCTTTTTTAGTTATGGTAAACTGTTTTTAAACTGCTGATACCTTTCATCAAAGGTTCCTGAATTACCTCCGGATCCCAAACACTTCCAAGTTTCTTCAATATTAGCAACACGATTGTCGGGATTCGGATGTGTACTTAAAAATTGAGGTACACGTTGCCCGCCACTAATTTTTTGGAAAAAATATTTAGCACCTTGAGGATCATATTCAGTTCCATATAAATATCGCACACTGTAATCATCTGCTTCTGTTTCATCGCTTCTGCTAAAGGATAAGCCCAATAATTGTGCACCAATTTGAGCAATCTGTGTAGCATTACCATTGGTGAAAATATCAATCAATACTGATAAACCATATTGTTTTAACATTTGACCGGCACTATGTCTTCTATCAGCATGAGCAATTTCATGTCCTAAAACTCCGGCTAATTGGGTTTCATTATCTAAATATTTAATAAGGCCGGTATATACATATATATAACCTCCGGGCGTGCAAAAAGCGTTTAAGGTATTATCATCACGAATGATGCGAATACGCCATGCAAACTCATTTTTGTAATACACTTTACCCGAGTTCAGGATATTATCTCTCATGCGGTAAATATGGCCATAAGCAACAGGGTTACTGGCTGAGTCTAAAATAGGATATTCCGTAGGGTTACTCTCAATTTGTTGTACTACTGATTGCCCAAGATTAATATCCTGATTTATGCTCATAATATTAACCGCACCACCGGGTGCTTTTCCGCCGCAGTTGTCTTTAAAATCTTTATCTTTTTCTTTTCCGCATGCTGCCAGCACAACAGCAAATGCGAATACATAGGTAAGGTGAATTAATTTCATGGTGCAAAAATAATATAATTTACTAAACAGGTTGAATTCCTAATTTTTCAGCTACGCTAAGCATATAATTAAAAGCTTCTTCTTTATTGTTTTTTATTTTCCCTTCCAATATAGCCTCGCTTATTTCTTTTTTTATGATACCTATTTCTCTTCCCGGTTTTAGGGCAAATGTTTGCATTATCATTTCACCTGTTATTGGTGGTTGCCAGTTTCTCAATTCATCTCGTTCAGTAACATCAGCCACCAATGCTTTAACGTTATCTAATTTCCTTCTATATGTTTCAACCTTTTCTTTAAACTTACTGGTAATATCAGCTTTACATAGTTTAAATAAATCGTCAATATCTTCTCCTGCATCAACAATTAATCTTCTAATGGCGCTATCGGTTATTCCTTGTTCAGCAAGTACTTTGGGCCGATGATGCATGGCAACCAATTTCTCAACATATCTCATCTTCTCATTTTGTGGAAGCCTTAAATGATTAAAGATTTTTTTCACCATCCTACTGCCTTTGTCTTCATGCCCGTGAAAAGTCCATCCATGTACAGGGTCAAATCTTTTAGTTACTGGTTTGGCAATGTCATGTAATAAAGCTGCCCATCTTAACCATAAATCATCAGAATATTGACACACCTGATCAAGAACCATTAAAGTATGGTAAAAATTATCTTTATGTGCCTTCCCATGCATCACCTCAACTCCATGCATTGCAGCTAACTCGGGGAAAATTAATTGTAGTATACCGGTGTCAAATAATAAATTAAAACCAATTGAAGGTTTGTTTGATTTAAGAATTTTGTTCAATTCTTCACTTATACGTTCTGCCGAGATAATTTTTATTCGGTAGGCATTTCTTTTTAATGCTTCATAAGTTTCATAAGCTATTTCAAACTTAAGTTGGGTGGCAAATCTAATACACCTGAGCATCCTCAATGGGTCATCACTAAAGGTAATATCAGGGTTGGTTGGGGTTTGCAACAACTTATTATTAATATCTTCGATACCACCAAAGGGATCAATTAATATTCCATAATCATCAGCATTTAAACTAATGGCAAGAGCATTGATTGTAAAATCTCGTCGCAGTTGATCATCGTTTAAGCTACCGGGCGTTACATAAGGTTTTCTTGAACCCGATGTGTAACTTTCTTTTCTTGCTCCAACAAACTCAATTTCCCATTCATCAGTTTTTACCATGGCTGTACCAAAGTTTTTAAAATAGGCAAACTGACTTCCTGAACATTGTGCTGCTAGTTCCTTGGCCACAGCAATGCCATCACCCAATACAACCACATCAATATCTTTACTTGTTCGTTCGAGAATGTAGTCGCGCACAAAACCACCCACAACGTAGGCATCTACTTTCTGTTGTTGAGTAATTTTGGCTATCTGACTAAAAATCGGATCTGTTAATTCAATCTTCACAAATGCAAAAATAAGTATTGTTCGTAATTCCTTTTTTTAAAGTTTACAGTTAAAGTTGAAATCCTGCGGTAATGAATACCCTTGGTAATAAATCAGCTCCTATCGGATGGTATTGTTCTTGTGCAAACCACAAATTTCTTAAGTTTAGGTTGATGTTTAATTTTTCTTTCCAAAGTTTTTTATTGATAGCTAAATCTGCTGTAAACACGGCAGGTAATTTTTCCGAACGCAATCCTGATGAAGGGAGGTAATATGTCCACCGGGCAGCACTTTGAGCACTACTCCTTAGTGAGATTTCAAATCGCTCCGGTAATTTTATATTAGCAGTAATTAAAAGTTTATTGATAGGCATTTGCTCAGCCAATTCTTCTATCCGATTTGTATTACTATAGTGTTTCTGACGGAAATAATCAATATCAATCCAGAAGTTTCGAATTACATCATAATGGATATTGGTGCCCCAAACAAATGAATAGGTATTGGCGGCTTGTAATGTTGAATTTGGTAATAACAAGTTATTAATTCCTTGTTCAGGTACAACTACTAATTCCTGAAACCCTAATCGAAATCCACCATTGAATGTAACTTTAAAATTACCACCCATGTTTACAATATAAAAATAATCACCGCTAAAACGATGAATAGCTGATTTATCTTTTTCATTAACATAACCACCATTGTTCCGGAAAGTTGAATTAGCATTTTTATTAATGAATATATTATAGGCAATAATACCTTGTTCCATATAGGCCGAAGTAGATTGATAGGCTAAAATCCACTTACTACTGCTGATTACATTTCGGATCCGAAATTTTTGAATCGTTGCTTCCGGAAATACTTGTTGGTTAAATACATTTATACCACCAAAATACGAATAAGATGTTTTTTTATTTTTTTGATGAAGCGTCCACACGTAAGGTTTTACAATAATGTGCTCTTGTGCTAAGCTGTTTATAGCTCGAAGATTTAACCCGGTTTCAAATTTTTTATTTTGCTTTTTATTTCTAAAGCCATAAGCAAGATTGCCGGTATGATGATGATAAGCTGAGAGTTTTACATCATTATATAAGGTATTTGGTGTTTGGTAATGATGAAAATTAATAGATTGAGTAAATTTAAAATAGCGGTTTTTGTTAATCGCATGTACCAGTTGCAAGCGCCCTTCGTTGTTATCGAATTTAACCTGTTCAAAACCTTGATAGGCAAGATGAAATTGTACGCCGGTAAACCATTGTTTTGCATAACCAATGTCTATACTTGTTTTTTTATGCTGCATGGCTGCTTCTATTCTAAAACCTTCATATCTATTAAAGCGATTAGTATATCCGGTTTGTTGATGCCTGCTTAACGTTAAAGTATCGGGAGTGTAAATATCTTGTCCGGTACCTGTAAATTTGATATGTCCTTTTTTAAAATAATAACCAATAACACCTTCATGCACCGATCCAACCCTGTCAATATTTGGCGAGGCATAACCGGGAATATATCTTGCAGGTCCGGGGTCATTCACCGGATTACCACTTTGATGCAGATATTTAGCCTGAAATCCTTTTGCATCGTTTCTCGTTATAATATGAATCGCTCCATTAGGAACGAATGTTCCATTAATTGTTGTTGGTGTTTGAATAACTTCAACCCAAGCGATATCGCTTATTGCTATCCCCAGTTGATTAAGTGCCAATGGGTGAAATCTTGGTAGTTCTACTTTTACATAATTGATAAAAATAAGTACATTGTTCTGAAGGAAAGGTGAACGTCCACCTTGATTTAATACAAATGATTCGGAGTTTAAATTAAAACCACTCTGTTTATCAATAAAAGCAATCAAATCGCTTAATCTTCCAACACCAAATGCTTTTATCATATCAGCAGTTATATATTGCTTCTCATCTTTTATAGGTTGTAGCTTTGCAGATAAGATGCTTAATCCCTCATCTTGTTTAACATATAACAAAGTGTCTGAACTTTGTTGACCAACACTTATTAATGGAATTAATAGACAAATAAAAAAGTAGTAAGCTAACCTCATTTTAAAAATGCAATAACAGATGAAGGTGTATTAAACTGATAACTAACACCCAAATAAGGTTGAAACAATTGAAGCGAATGATAAGTATAGGTATGGGTATAACTCAGTCCACCAAATAAATGGAAGTTTTTCACCTGATAATTTAGTTCAGTGGATACACCGGTTAACCACTCCGATTCTGTTTTTAGGTTACTTGGCACATCATGGCCACTGAACTTAAACATGTGGTTTCCAAATTGAACACCCGCTAACAAACCCAAGTTGGTATTCATCTTCCATTTACGTAAGCACGATGCTTTTATCATGAACATGTCGAAAGATTTTAGCTGTTGATTGTTTGCTTGTTGACCTTGTATATTCAGTTGAAGCAAATAACGGGTATTGAACGGAGTAGTAATTCTTAACGCTAAAGCCGGGTTTATTTGAAACTTGTTGTAAGGCTTATTTATATAAACAGGGATTTCGGTTTGCAAACCGAAATCTAACACCTGTAAAAATGTTTGAGCATTACCTCTATGTGTTAGACTTCCTAAATAAATCAGGATAATTAATATTCTCATTTACCAAATACCTTTTTCAAAATATCGGTAACGCGGGCTAATGGGTCAGTTCTAATTGCTTTTTCTTCTTCTGCAACTTTTAAAAACAATCCATCAAGCGCTTTTTGAGTTACATGTTCACCTAAAGTATTAGTAGTAATACGTGGAAATAATACTCCACCTAAAGAGGCTGTATTATAAGCGTTCACCAGATCGGTATAAGCTGATGCAGCAGAGATATTTCCAACCAAAGGTTTTCCCAATGATGTATTAATTTTTGGAGCGAATGCGTTGGTTAGCGGGGTAAATGTTTTTAGTTTCAGATAAGCAGTAGCGGCAGTGTCTTTACCATTTAAAATACTAAGTCCGTCGGAAATAGTTATACCGGTTATCGCATCAATAAAAATTGGTTTTGCTTCTATGGCAGCATCTTCTGCCGCTCTGTTTATACTCACAATGGCTTGTTCTAATAATTGAGTTCCTAAGTTACCCGGAATTCGATTAATGTTATCATAAATAACTTGTGCTTCTGCTGGTAACAAAATTTTAACCGCCTCATCTCTATAATATCCATCTAGTTTATTTAAAGTTACTACTGACGTATCTGTTCCTACTTGTAAGGCATTTTTTAAACCTTCAACTATCTCTTGGTTGCTTAAGCTTGGTGAACTAATTAATGAGGCTAACTGTTCTTTGGTGCATGCAGATAAAATGGCACAACTTAATATAATGATACATAGTTTTTTCATATAACAAATGTAATACTTTCTATTTATCTGAAAAAATTCTGAATTCTAATAGAAGGTAAGCCAGAGTTTTTATGCTGATGAGCAAATCAGCGTCTAATTTCCGTAAATCATAAACTAAAACACACGGAATATATTTATACGTTTTACAGGTAATAATATCAAAAAATGAATGTTACTTCGCATGAGCATATTATAAGTTTATGGCCAATACTAAACAGCAAAAGTTAGACGCCTTTTCAAGGTTGTTGGATATTATGGATGAATTACGTGAAAAATGTCCATGGGATAAAAAACAAACCAACGAATCACTCAGGCACTTAACCATTGAAGAAACTTACGAATTAAGTGATGCAATTTTAAAGCAGGATGATCAGGAACTAAAAAAAGAGTTAGGGGATGTACTTTTACATATAGTTTTTTATGCCCGAATTGCCTCTGAGCAACAGCAATTTGATATTGCAGATGTTTGTCATGCCCTTTGTGATAAATTAATAGTTCGGCATCCTCATATTTATGGTGACGTTAAAGTAAATAACGCTGAGGAAGTGAAGGAAAATTGGGAACAAATTAAATTAAAAGAAGGTAATAAGTCGGTGTTAAGCGGTGTAGCTAAAGGCACACCAAGTTTGGTAAAAGCTCTTCGAATACAGGATAAGGCGGCACAAGTTGGGTTTGATTGGCCAACGGCTAAAGAAGTTTGGCTAAAAGTTGACGAAGAGTTAGATGAATTGAAAGCAGAGTTTAATAAGGACCAATTATCAGAAAATACGGAGAAAGAATTTGGTGATTTTTTATTTGCATTGGTTAACCTGGCGCGTAAACACAATATTAATCCTGATGATGCATTAGAAAAAACGAATCAAAAGTTTATACAACGTTTCCAATACATTGAGGAAGCCGCTAAAATAACTCAACAACCGCTTACCACATTTTCACTCGAAGAATTGGATAAATGGTGGAATGAGGCCAAACAAAAAGGTTTGTAAAATGTTAACAGCACATGAAACAATTGTTAACACTCTCGCTTTTCCTATCCTTAGGCGCATTTCAAGTAAAGGCTCAAATAAAGGATACATTAGATTATGTTATGCATAACGGTAATATTCTACCGGTATTAAATAAAACGACATTGGATTTTTCCGACTTAAAAGAGTTGGCTAAAGCTGATCCGGCCTCATTTAAAGCCTTTAAAGAAGTAAGGCGTGTGCGCAGAGCTATAACAACAGCCGAAATTATTAGCGTTGTTCCATTAGTATGGGGTTTAACGAGTTCTGAAAGAAACTTTTATATTGGATTAGCCATTTCAGTTGCTATTCCGGTTACTTTTGAAACAGCGCTTACGCCAAAATACAATAAGAAGATGCATGAATTTATAAAAACCTATAATGCATATATTAGAAGTAAGAGGTTCAATTAACATTCGCTTTACTCAAAATTAAACATCAGTTTAATTGCTCTTAACTTTTACATATTGCTTGCAGTTCAATTTGCAGGACTAAAAGTTAAGGTATGAAAATTAAATTATGCAAATGGCTGATGTGTATCTCGCTGTTTTATGCAGCACAGGTCTCAGCGCAAATTACACCACAGTTTTTAGGTAGGTTTTCAACCGGTATTTATAATACCGCAGCCGCCGAAATTTCTGCTTACGACAAAGCAAGCAAACGTATGTTTGTAACCAACGGACCAGATACATCCATGAAGGTGGTTGATCTATCTAATCCGGCTAATCCAATTCAAATAAGCAGTATATCAATAAAACCATATGGTATTGATTTAACCTCTGTAGCTTGTAAAAATGGAATCGTTGCAGTGGCGGTAATTGACTCATTAGGAAAAACTGAAAACGGTAAGGTTGTATTTTTTAATGCACAAACATTGGCTTATATCAATCAGGTTGATGTTGGTGCTAATCCTGATATGGTTACCTTTACTCCTGATGGTAATAAGCTATTGGTGGCCAATGAAGGCGAACCTAACGTGGGATACACCATAGATCCTGAAGGCTCAATAAGCATAATTACTTTAACGGGCGGAATTCAAAATTTAAATCAATCGAACGTGCAAACAGCGGGTTTTACCGCCTTTAACAATCAGCCCTTAGATTCTAGGATAAAAATTACCGGCCGCATTCAATCAGGTGGAAACTTCTTGCGTAATTCAACAATTGCCGAAGACCTAGAGCCGGAATATATAACGGTTTCAGATAATTCATTAACTGCGTGGGTTACTTGTCAGGAAAATAATTGTTTAGCAGAAGTTGATATTGCTAATGCAACTGTCACTAAATTAATTCCTTTAGGTTTTAAAAACCACAACCTAGCCGGTAATGGTTTAGATGCATCTGACCAAGGCTCGACAGTGAATATAGCTAACTATCCGGTGTTTGGCATGTATCAGCCTGATGCTATTTCAAGTTATATGGTAGGTAATACAACTTATTTGGTTACAGCAAATGAAGGTGATGCAAGAGCTGATTGGGGAGCTGCAAATGTTGAAGAGATAAGAGCCGGAAATGCCGGTTATGTATTAGATACTGTAAAGTTTGGTGGAGCTGCACAAGTGGCAGCATTAAAAGCCAGTACAGCTTTGGGTCGCTTAAATGTTACAAATCGTTATGGCGACTTTAACAATGATGGTCGTTTCGATTCTATTTTTTGTTTCGGTGCACGTTCGTTTAGTATTTGGAATGCGACTACCGGAACATTGGTTTGGGATAGTAAAGATGAATTTGAACAACGTACCAATGCTTTGTTCCCTTTAAACTTCAATGCCAGCAACTCAAATAATACCTTTAAAAATAGAAGTGATGATAAAGGGCCGGAGCCTGAGGCAGCTACGGTTGGTAAAATACTAGATTCGGTTTATGCTTTTATTGGTTTAGAAAGAATTGGTGGTGTAATGATTTATAATATTACAGATCCTGCTAATCCATATTTTGTAAATTATATCAATAACCGTGTTTTATCTGTAACACCGAGTCTTGCTAATTTAGCACAGGTTGGCGATTTAGGTCCGGAAGGTATTGTTTTTATTCCACGTGCTGAAAGTCCTAATGGTAGAGACTTGCTATTGGTTTCAAATGAAATTAGCGGAACGGTTTCAGTAATACAATTGAATACCAGGAGTGCATACCAAATGCAAATCTTACATTCATCTGATATGGAAAGTGGATTAGCTGCGGTGATTGACGCACCGAATTATGCCGCTATAGTAGATAAATTAGAAGATGAACATGTAAACACATTAATTCTATCTTCGGGTGATAATACCTTGCCTGGTCCGTTTTTATCAGCAGGTGAAGATGCTACACTGCAAACACCTTTAAGAAATACATCAACTCTTTATTACAGTGGAACACAAGCCATTCGTCCTGCTATTGGTCGCCCTGATATTGCTATCATGAATATCATCGGATTTAATGCTTCTGCTTTTGGAAATCATGAATTTGATTTAGGTACTTCCGACTTAAATGGTCAAATAGGTGTTGATATAAGAAATAATGGAGCTGATAAACGTTCAATCGGGGCACAATTTCCTTATGTAAACTGTAACTTAAATTTCTCCAACGATCCTAATTTAAATTATTTATATACTTCACAAATTTTGCGTGATACTGCTTTCAGAACTTCACCAAACATCACCAACAATAATCAAAAACGAGGAATTGCTCCATCTGTTATTATAGAGCGTAATGGAGAAAAAATTGGTATCGTAGGTGCTACTACTCAAGTATTAGCCAGCATATCATCACCTGGATTCACAACAGTAATAGGCCCGCAAGTAGACAATATGCCTGCACTTGCAGCAATTATACAGCCTGTTGTAGACTCATTAATAGCAAAAGAAGGAGTAAATAAAATTATTCTACTTGCACATTTACAACAATTAGCCAATGAAAAAGCATTAGCACCACTATTAAGAAATGTAGATATAATTATTTCAGGTGGTAACCATGCTTATACTGCTGATGGCAACGATCGTTTAACACCGGGGCATGTAGCAACCGAGCGTTATCCTATCCGCACCACAAGTGCCAATAACCAACCTATGGTAATATTAAACACTACCAGTGAATGGAAATATGTTGGACGATTTGTTTGTGATTTTGATACCGCAGGTGTACTATTAACAAACTCGCTGGATTCAACAATTAATGGAGCTTATGTTTGTGATAGTGCTATGGTTACTTCTTTATGGGGGACTTATAATGCAGCTTTTGCATCAGGTACCAAAGGAGCCGGAGTACGTACTTTATGTAATGTCATACAAACGGTTATCACATCAAAAGATGGAAACTTATTCGGTAAATCAAATGTGTTTTTAGAAGGAAGAAGAAATGCGGTTCGAACCGAAGAAACTAACTTAGGTAATTTAAGTTCTGATGCCAACTTATGGTATGCCCGTCAATACGATCCGCAAGTTCGTGTGTCATTAAAAAATGGTGGAGGTATTCGTTCAGCAGTTGGTTTTATAAATACAGTAGGCAATAACTCTATCTTAGAACGTACTCAGGCCAATGCATCAGCCAATAAACAAGCAGGAGATATTTCACAATTAGATATTGAAAATTCATTGCGTTTTAATAACAGTCTTGTAATTGTTTCAACCAATGCAGCAGGCTTACGCAGGTTATTCGAGCATGGTATAAATGCTACACGTCCGGGTGCCACTCCGGGCCAGTTTCCTCAAGTTGGTGGTGTTGCTTTTAGTTATGACACTACAAGGGCAACAGGAAATAAATTATGGTCGTTGGTAATTACAGATTCAATTGGTAATCGCCTAGATACAATTGTTAGAAATGGTTTATTACATGGTGATACCTCAAGAATAATAAAAGTTGTAACCCTAAACTTTCTAGCTAATCCTTCTGGGGCCGGTTCACCAATTGGTGGTGATGGTTATCCATTCCCTTCAAACATTACTTCAAGGGTAAATTTAGATACAGCTATTAAAACCACGGGAACAGCAACATTTGCCGGCATAGGAAGCGAGCAAGATGCATTTGCAGAATATATGTTAGCCCGTCATCAAACCACACAGAATGCCTACAATGTTAGGGATACAAACTTGTTTGGCGACAGACGTATTCAACTCTTAAATGCAAGACCTGATGCCATTTTCCCTGAAACTAATCCGCCTGTTACGATTGCCGCTGCTCGTGCTGTTGCATCACCAAATACGGTAAAAGTTAGAGGCGTAGTAACTCGTGCTTGGGGTAGATTTATTTATATTCAAGATGTAACAGGAGGCATTGGTGTTCGTCAATCATCAGGAAGCATGGTAACTGCTATATCTAATGGAACTTTAAAAGAAGGTGATAGTGTTGAAGTGATTGGTCCAAGAAATGATTTTAACAACTACCAACAAATTCAATTAGCAACAGGTAATTACACATCAACCAATTCAATTACGATACTTGCTTCTAATCGCACTGTAACTCCGGTTACCATTACTGTTAATCAATTAAACACAAACGGTGAAGCATTTGAAAGCAGGCTGGTAAGAATAGTTGGATTAAGAACTAATGTTTCAGGAAGTTTTACAGCCAGCACAAATTATACTGTTTGGGATGGTTCGAATACTAACGATACAACTATTTTACGTGTTATTGCAGCACAAGATACTGAGATGGAAGATGCCCCTGCATTATCAATACCAAATGGAATTTTTATTTTCGAAGGCATACTTGCACAATTTTGTTCAGGTAGCACAGGATGTACCACCGGTTATCAATTGTATGGCGTACGCAAGCGTGATATCATCATCCCACTTGGTGCTTTCAACTTAAATGCTCCTGCTAATAATGCAAGAGTAGTAACTACATCTCAATCTACCTCTCCTGTAAATATCAATTGGAGAAGAAGCACAAATGCTACAAGCTACAAATGGATGATTACAACTGCCGCAGGAAATTTCACTGCACCATTACTTGTTGTACCATCAAACAATAATGGAGTTGATACGGCATTAACCTTAACCTCCGGTGCAATTGATGCACTACTTGCTTCTCTTAATTTACCACAAGGTGACTCAGTTGAAACAAAATGGACAGTTTTTGCATATCTAGGAACCGATTCATTAAAAGCTGCTCAAGATTTTAATTTGAGGTTGGTAAGGAGTGCACCGGTTCCTGTATTACTTGGCAACTTTAATTTACTTGCTCCTTCAAACAATACCAGGTTGGTAACTAATGCAGGAGGACAGCAACCTGTTATCATAAACTGGACAAGAAGTGCTAATGCTAATACCTACAAATGGATGATAACTTCTGCTTCAGGCAGCTTTACCAATGCTTTACTTACATTACCGTCAGCTAATAATGGCAGTGATTCAGTATTAATATTAACTACTGGTATAATTGATGCATTCTTAGCTTTACAAAATGTAGCTCAAGGTGATTCAATTGCTACTAAGTGGACGGTTTACGCTTATCGTGGAACTGATTCATTAATGGCTAGCCAAAGCTTTAGTTTATTATTGGTTAGAGCAGCTCCTGCTCCGGTATTACCGGGTAGTTTCAACTTGATATCACCAATAAATGGTGCAAGAGCGGAAGCACAACAAGGTAGTTCATCAAACCTATTAATCACATGGAATAGAAGCGCAAATGCTACTTCTTATAAATGGATGGCAACAGCCTTAAATGGAAGTTTTAATGCACCAATTTTATCATTGCCTTCTAATAATAATGGCATTGATACTGCACTAACCATTAATTTAAATACATTAGATGGTATATTAAAATCATTAGGTGTTAAACGTACTGATTCAACTACTGTTAAATGGACAGTATATGCATACCGTAATAGTGATTCAATAAAGGCAACAACCGAACGTAATATTACATTAGTTCGTGCACGTATTTTAGGTTCGTTTAATTTAAGTACTCCAGCAAATAATGCTAAGATAGAGGTAAGTGGAACAAGCAGTAATTCAGTTGTTATTACTTGGCAAGCTAGTAATAATGCTTCAACTTATCGTTGGTTGATAAAATTGCCTTCGGGTAACTTTAACACTCCTTTTGCATCTTTCTTAAGTGATAATAATGGAACTTCAACAAGCATTACTTTAACTGAAAGTGCTATTGATGGTTTATTGGCAAGCGCCGGTGTGGCTGTTGGTGATAGTGCTTTGTTAAACTGGACAGTTAGGGCTATTGAAGCAGAAGATTCTATTCAAGCTACTCCTTTTAATATATTGATTAAACGCAAATCAAATGTAGGATTGTTAGACGCAAACAAAGGCATTGCATTTGAATTGTTCCCAAATCCGGCAAACGACTTGGTTACTGTTAAGCTGCCTACTTTAGAAGCTGTTGAAGTATTATTGTTTGATGCAACCGGTAAATTAGTTTATTCAACATCAAGCCAAGCGAAAGAGCAGTTAATCATACGCACGGGCGAATTATCAGAAGGAATTTATCATATCAGGGTGCAGTCGCAAACAGCCTCAACTACCAAAAAAGTAGTAATTGTGCGCTAAACTGCCCTGTTATAATTTTTCATCAATTGTAAAAGCCGAAGTGTTTACTTCGGCTTTTATGTTTATGTATTATTTCAATCCGTTAAACTTCCGTAATATTGCTGTATATGGCAACCATACAATTTTGGGGTGCGGCACAAACCGTTACCGGCAGCAAACATTTAATTACAACCGCCAATCAAAAACAAATTTTGTTGGATTGTGGATTGTTTCAAGGTAAAGTTGATAACCGTGAGGATAGAAATCGACATTTTGGTTTTAAGCCATACGACCTAGACTACGTTATTCTTTCTCATGCTCATATTGATCATTCAGGTTTATTACCCAGACTGATAAAGGAAGGTTTTAAAGGTGTAATTTTTGCAACACCCGCTACCATTTCTTTATGTGAAATCATGCTGTTAGATTCTGCATTTATTCAACGAGAAGATTTAAAACATGTTAATAAACGCCGCATTCGTAGAGGTGAAATTCCAATAGAAGCTTTGTATGATGTTGATGATGTTGAACAAGTAATTGATTTAATGGTTCCTGTGGAATATGAAGAAACTATTACCATCGAAAAAGGTATTCAACTTACCTTTACTGATGCAGGTCATTTGCTTGGTAGTGCTTCAGTTCATCTCGACTTAACAGAAAAAGATAATACCAAAATTAAACTTACTTTTAGTGGTGATATTGGAAGATTTAATGATCAAATTTTACGAACACCCCAACCTTTCCGTCCATGCGATGTATTGATAACGGAAAGTACTTATGGTAATCGTCTTCATCCCCGTGGATATGATGCTGAACAGGAATTTTTATCCGTAATCAAACAAACTTGTATTCATCAAAAAGGAAAACTAATTATTCCCGCATTTAGTGTTGATCGTACACAAGATATTGTGTTTATGCTTAATAAATTTGCAAACAAAGGACTGTTGTCTCATATTAAAGTTTTTGTTGATAGCCCGCTTTCAGTTAAAGCTACTGAAGTGATTAAACGACATCAAGAATGTTATAACGACGAATTTTTAGCCTACTTAAAAACTGATGATGATCCATTTGGATTTCAAAACCTCACTTATGTAAGTGATGTTGAACAATCAAAAAAGATAAATGATTATAAGGGGCCATGTATCATTATTTCTGCATCAGGAATGGCCGAAGCTGGTCGTATCAAACACCATATTGCCAATCATTTGCATCAGCCAGAAAATACTGTCTTACTGGTAGGATATTGCACCCCTGAAAGTTTAGGTGGACGATTAAAAGCAGGGGAGAAAGAAGTTCGCATTTTTGGTGAAATGTTTCAGGTAAAATGTAATGTGGTAAGTATGGATTATTTTAGTGCACACGCTGATTATGAAGAGATATTACGCTACCTCGACCACCTAAAACCACAAAAAGTAAAACAGGTGTTTTTAGTGCATGGCGACCAACCCGCTCAACTTCATTTAAAAACTTTATTAGAGCAACAAGGTTTTCAACATATTGCCATTCCACAAGTTGGTGAGCAGTTTAATTTATAAATAGAATTCATGAAAGAATCCAAACGTACAATTTTATACTTAGTGTTAGGCTCATTTTTTATTGCCAATGCTATAATTGCTGAGTTTGTTGGTGTTAAAATATTTTCGGTGGAAGAAACTCTCGGCATTAAACCTTTTACTTTACAACTGTTGGGAGATACCTATTCGTTTAATATGACGGCAGGTGTATTGCTTTGGCCTGTTGTGTTTGTAATGACTGATATTATTAATGAGTATTATGGAAAAAACGGTGTTCGTTTGTTTTCTTATATCGCTGCTGTATTAATTTCTTATGCTTTTATTGCTGTGTATGCTACCATTCATACAGCTCCGGCAGGATTTTGGGTAACCAAACAAACTGCAAGTGGTGTTATTAATATGCAAGAGGCATTTAGCCAAGTATTTGGTCAAGGCTTATGGATAATCATAGGTTCATTGGTGGCTTTTTTGTTCGGACAATTAGTAGATGTTTATACTTTTCATTTTATCAAAACTAAAACTGGTGATAAAGGACTTTGGTTGCGAAGCACCGGCTCAACCTTAGTTTCACAATTCATTGATAGCTTTGTTGTACTGATTATTGCTTTTTATATCGGAGGTAATTGGCCTCTTAAGCTGGTACTTGCTGTTGGTGTTGTAAATTATATTTATAAATTTATAGTGGCTGTATTACTTACACCTGTATTGTACCTTGTGCACGCCGGTATTGACCGCTATCTTGGTCACGATTTGGCTAAACAAATGATGGATGAGGCAGCCCAATAAATAAATCAGCCTGATATGCTAAATTAGTTAGGTGTATCCTATACACTATCATTTTAGTACGCACAATTTATTATCTTGCTTCACTAAATCTTAAACATTTAAGCATACCCAATGGAATTAATCAATGATGTTTACACCGCAGGTGGTGTTAGTTTAACAGAGGTGGCCAACAATTTTGGTACACCGGTTTATGTGTATCATGCCGATAAAATTATTGCACAATATAAACGCCTGAAGAACGCATTTAAACCTCTTGATATTCAAATAAAGTATGCATGTAAAGCACTAAACAATAGTGCTATTTTATCTTTATTGCAACGTGAAGGCAGCGGTTTAGATACAGTATCAATTAATGAAGCTTTATTGGGAATTAAAGCAGGATTTAAACCGGATGATATTATTTTCACTCCTAATTGTGTAGGTATTGACGAAATTAAACAAGCAGTTGAACTTGGTTTACATATTAATATTGATAACATAAGTATACTCGAACAGTTTGGTGCGATATATGGAAACTCAGTACCTTGTTGTATTCGACTTAATCCTCACATTATGGCCGGTGGGAATACCAAAATAAGTACCGGACATATTGATAGTAAATTTGGCATCAGCATCTATCAACTTCGCCATGTATTGCGAGTTGTTAAATCGCACAACATGCGTATAAATGGGCTACACATGCATACCGGAAGTGATATTTTAGATCCGGGTGTGTTTTTACAAGGTGCCGAAATTTTATTCGATGCCGCGAAAGATTTTCCCGATTTAACTTTTATTGATTTCGGAAGTGGATTTAAAGTAGCCTACAAAGAAGGTGATGTAACAACTGATATTGAAGAGTTAGGACAGTTGTTAGGAAATCGCTTTAAGGAGTTTTGCAACGAGTATGGTCGTGAACTGGAGTTATGGTTCGAGCCCGGTAAATTTATTGTAAGTGAAGCCGGTTATTTTTTGGTGAAAGCCAATGTAATTAAGCAAACCACAGCAACCGTTTTTGTAGGTGTTGATAGTGGCTTAAATCATTTAATTCGCCCGATGTTGTACGATTCTTACCATGAAATTATCAATATAAGTAACCCTAATGGAAAACAACGAATTTATACGGTGGTAGGCAATATTTGTGAAACCGATACCTTTGGATGGGACCGAAAATTAAGTGAAGTACATGAAGGCGATGTTTTATGCTTTAAAAATGCTGGAGCCTACGGAATAACTATGGCCAGTAATTATAATGCTCGAACACGACCTGCGGAAGTGTTAATCTATCAACAACAAGCACACTTAATTCGTAAACGCGAAACCTTAAATGATTTGATTCAAAATGAAGTACCTATAACATTTTCATAAATAACTTTATCAATTTAAAAGCCTCGAATCAACGGGGCTTTTTCGTTTAGGGACTTGCCTGCCAACACACACATCAACGCAAGGCCCGGGCTGTTCATTTCAAGTCCTCGCTCGTGCCTCGCTGTGGGCTTTCCATTACCATCCCTAAGCCGGAAGTAATCGAGAATAAAATTCGTTTTCTATTCTAAGCCTATGAGCAATACTTGTTAATTATAAAATGTTTAATAATTGTCTTATGGTATTTGTTGTGAATTCATTTCATAATAGTTGTTAACAAGATTGAAACAGAAATTAATATGCTATCATTTTTAATAGAGAAAAATACTTAGAGTTAATCTCTACCATTTCTTTATACGTAAAATTAAATATTCTTTTTTACAGGTGAAAACACTCTAATTTAATTGGTCAATAATTTTATTTTTTATACATAATTACATATAAAAATTTGACGTTAATTCAATAAACACAAGGGTTGTAGCTATTTATTTATTTTAATTGAGTTTGCTTTATAAATTCAATAACATATCTTAAGGTAACTCTTCCGGATTGTTTTATAAAACATCCATGTATAAGTTTGTATCACCATAACCAACTAAAAAATGTATGCCAACGATCAAACCAACCAAAACTTTTGTCTTGGTAATTATCCAAAATTTAAATGGCGATGTGTTTGCTATGAAATAGTTTTCGCCATTAAAACTAACCATTACAACTTATCAGTATTTCATAATAAATTATGCGGTTGCCTATTTTTATTACTGATGTAATCATAAAAAATGGCACAAGCCAAACAATCAAGTATTACAATTTTAAATATTACAAAAAATGAGAAATGCAATTTTATCAAGAGAAAAACAAGCCGATTTAGACTTTTTGTTACATAGTTTACCATTTAGAACATCCTTTAAATATGACGACGAAGCAGGCCTTAATGAGTTTGTTGAAGGATTATTAAATTCAGTATCATTCTTTGGAGTTTCTGAATTGGAATTTCGAAAACGTGATAGATGCAGAAGTAAATTAAGTGTAGGTTCACTGAAAGATGTTTACAACCGAAATGGTATTCGTAATAATGCCAATGGAATTCGTTCACTTACCATAGCCGCTGCCGAATTAAAACAATTTGCGAGCACAGTGAAGTTTAATAAGAAAAATGTTTTTGTGCCAGGTGAATTCCGAAATGATTTGATATCATTTTTTGAGGATTTGGAAATCAAACCAACTGATGTAGATAAGTTGATTAAGGTGTTGGATGAAACCTTGGCCGAATGTTCGAAAGGTCCTGAACAAACCATTGCTTACCTGCAACGTAAAACTGAAGAACTTGGTAAACTAAGAAATTCACCGGATAGGGGAGCAGTTGATAATATACCATGGTGGAAGCTTGTTGCTATTGCTATTTATATTGGATTAGCGATATGGGATATTTGGAGATGTATCATTCGAAACAGATGTAGCACAGCAGAAAAGGTGGTAATTAAGGTTGGTCATACTATCGCATCCTTAATCATGAAATTCTGCTAACATCCTCTTAACTGAACCCTAAACAGTTAAAGAATTTAGATGCTTACTCCATACATATACGAAGCTTTAAACAATTATCAAAAGTTTGAAAATTGAATATAAGCATTGCAGGAGTAGGCATCTTTTTGTTTCATATACTTTGATTTTTAACAAGATAATCCGGATGAATTATTGGTTTTTTAAATTAGCTTCATTGCAACTTTAGCATTCATAAATTGCTAATCATTATACCTCAAACCAATCTTAATATGAAATAGTACCTAATACTTTTTATCTTTATTTATCTAGTTGTCTGTCAGCCACGAAAAATGAAGCTAGAAATGCGGTGAAGGTACCAAAGAGCCCTACACCAACAGTCATTAAAGCCGCTGCAATTATTCTACCTTCTGTTGTAACCGGAAATTTATCACCATAACCTACTGTTGTTATTGTTACATATGCCCACCACATGGCATCTTCGGCTGTTTTTATATTACTATTTGGGTCGGTTTCAACTTGAAGAATGGCAATTGATGAAAAGATGATCATTAATAAAGCAATAATTGCAACCGTTGTGAAGGTTCCTTGTGTTTTATTTTTATAAATATGATTAATCAAATGTCTGGTTGAACGAAATGCACGTAATACCCTCAACAAACGAATCAATCTGAAAGCCCTTCCAGCTCGTAGGAAATCTAAAGTAGGTATACTGGCGATTAAATCAATCCATCCCCATTTCCAAAATTTAAGTTTATTTTCTGCATGATAAAACCTGATGCTAAGTTCAATCAAAAAGAAGACACAAATACAATTATCAATTAAGGCAAGTAAGTTTGATAACTCTTTCGGAAGTTTAAATATGGTGTCTATAAACAACGCAATTAAAACATAAATTGATAGTATGATCACAATAATGTTTAATGCAGTATAAGTATTTTTATCCTCTGTTGAATCCGACATTTTATTAATTATGATTGTTGTATTGTTGTGGAGGTATCTGATATTTCTGTTGTTGAATTAACAGATTGGTGTAGTTTTGTTTGCCTCTTTTTAGGTTTATATTCTTTTAGTTGCTTAATATCATCTATTAAAATTGCATCCTGAATAACATGATTAATGGCAGTCTCAATTTCATCTTCCGTAAATTTGTGTTTAAATTTACTATTAAGCGCCCTTCTTATAAAGTTAGTAACCGGTTTAGCATAAAGTAAGCCTGCTACATTCTTAGGGTCTAACGCAATGGTTTTTTGCCAAAGTTTATCAAGTCCATTATTAGTTATAGCATCCTTATGTAAATATTGTAAAATTTCAGCACATGTTTTATGTGACGTTGCATCATCTAAGTTTAACGAAAAAACCAGTCTCGATTCAATAGGCTTTTGAAAGAGAATTTTATAGAAATCAAATTGTTTACCATTAGTAAGCATTGCCCATTCTATACCTTCGTTTGCTCCATAATTTATTGTTTGTCGCAAATGTTTTTCAGAAAGGTTAAGGGAAAGCGATTTAACTTCAACTAAAAAGTGTCTTATTCCTTTTGTTTGGATTACATAATCAGCATAGGTGCCTCTAATCATGTATTCGGTTTTTACTTCATCAATTGAAATAAATCCTAAAACATTTGTTAGGAATTCATTAATCATCAAACGTGTTCCACTTTCATCTAGTTCATCACGCTTACTATTTAAGAATTGTTTGTAGTAAGCTTTTAACTGGCTAATTAGTTTGATTTTTTTATTTTTAGTAAGCATGGTTATTATTTTTTGGAGTATGTTTAATTGATAGTTATTCTAATCTGGTTTATGAATGGGTTATTCGTTAAGTTTATTTAAGGAGCATAACAAAGAAATACTTATGGTAAACATTTTTGCTAGTATCAATAGAATGGTTTTCATATTTGGTATTGGATATAAAACTTCTAATTAAATGAAATTAAAAGGTTTTTGCAAGATTTAAATTAAAAGTTCGTCCTTTGATTCTTACATTACATTTATTCGTCAATTGCTTGTATCTTATCATTGGTATGTGTTATACCTGCATATCCCAATCATTTCTATATGTAAACTATTTTTAGTATCAACTATATCTAATGATTCAGCCCATTCAGTCACTGTAGCTGCATGTTGTTTTCAAAAAAATTGTTGTACTTGTATTTTTTATTTCATTGTTCAATTGATGTTTAATAATTTAAAGCTTGCAGACAAACAAGGGCATTTTGCATATTTTTTCTTAACACATCAAAATATCTTTCTAATTTGTAACTTGTTTCGAAGTTACCGATGAAAAAAATTGTTGTTGTATTATTACATCTCGGATATTGGTTGTGTTACCTCATTTTAATCATGGTAATACTTGGAACCCTATTTGGTGATGATGGCGCAGTGTCGGAATCAAAAATTATAAGGGCTTTTCATATACTTATTTATTTTGCGATTATTCCTTCAGGAATAACTTTTTACTTGTTTTATAGTGTTTTGTTTAATAAATATTTAAAACAACGTAAATTTATACTTACCACATTATTCGGGGCTATTATTGCCCTTTTTTCCGCTGTTATTGGTTTTCAACTCTTAAACTGGATCATTATATCAAAGGAGGGTGATTGTTTTGGTAAAGAAAATGTAGAGGTTACTCCTTTAGCAATTATTTTATTCATGGCTTTTATAGCATCCATTTCAGGTATAATAGCATTTGTTATAAAAGGGGCAATAACATGGATTGACGAAGTACAGGTAAAAGAAGAATTGAAGTTAAAAAATCAAGAAATGGAATTGGCTTTGGTGAAGTCTCAGTTAGATCCTCATTTCTTATTTAATACCATTAATAACATTGACGTGTTGATTTTACGAAATGCTAATCAAGCTTCTGATTATCTTAACAAACTCTCAGATATCATGAGGTTCATGTTATTTGAAACTAAAACTGACACTATACCCCTTACAAGCGAAATTGCTTATATCAATAAATATATAGAGTTGCAGAAAATTCGAACTTCAAATCAAAGTTATGTAAGTTTCAATGTTATAGGTGAAATAACAACACAATGTATTGCACCTATGATTTTTATTCCATTTATTGAGAATGCATTTAAACACACCAATAACAAAAAGATTCCTGATGCTATTCAAATCACAATAGAAACATCCTCAAATTATACATGTTTTAGTTGTTCGAATAAATTTAATCAAACTCGACAAAATCAACAGCACTATCATGGTTTGGGAAATCAATTGATCAAACGACGTCTTCAATTGTTGTATCCCGACAAACACACACTTGAGCTTAATAATAACGGTCAGTTGTATCAAGTAAAACTAATTATATCACATGAGTAAATATCGTTGTATTATTATAGAAGATGAACCATTGGCTATGGAACGCACTAAAATGTTTGTTCAGAAAGTCCCATTTTTAACCTTGGTCGCTACTTTTGAAAATGCACTTTCCGCCTTGTCTTTTTTAAAATCAAATGTTGTTGATATATTATTTCTTGATATTCATATGGATGAACTTTCAGGTATTGAGTTACTTGAGAGTTCGCAAATTTCTTCTCAAGTTATCCTTACCACAGCTTATCAAGAGTATGCCCTAAAGGGATATGAATTAAGTGTGACAGATTATTTGTTGAAACCATTTACATTCAACCGTTTTTTGCAAGCTGTTACCAAAGCACAAAAAGTTTTAAATAATACAGGTATTGACGATAATCCTAATGACTTTATTTTTATTAAAACTGAAAATAGGCTTGAAAAAGTATCGTTCAATGATATTTTATTTATTGAAGGTATGCGGGATTATCGTAGAATACATACTCATACCAAACGAATAATGACCTTACAAAATTTCAAGGAGTTAGAACAACTTATACCTTCTAATATCGTTTGTAGGGTTCATAAATCATTTATGGTGTCTATTAATAAAATTGAATCAATTGAACGTAGTCGCATTAAAATTGCTGGCCAAATCATTCCCGTATCTGATACCTATAAAGAGTTATTTCTACAAGTAATTTATAATAAGGGTTAATGTTGCAACTGCTCATCCTTAATAAAGTAGACTTGCAGATTAAAATAGCTTATTTGCAGATAACAAACAGACATTTGCCAATTATAATGCTGTAAGATAGAATTCAATAAGAGTTTTGCTGTTAACAAAGCAAAAGTCTCTTATGAAAAAAATTATCTTAGTTATCATTGTACTTGCATACAATTTTATTCTTAAGGCTCAGCCCTTAACACAAACCATCAGAGGAACCATTGTAGATGCAGATAGTAGGCTTCCAATCATTGGTGCGACTGTTCAAATTACAGGTTTAAGCACAGTTATCGGAACCTCAACAAATATTTCAGGTGAATATAAAATTGAAAAGGTACCAATAGGAAATATCACTTTACAAATTTCATTTATAGGTTATGAAACTAAAACCATTCCGGATATTGAATTAAGTGCCGGAAAAGAAACTATACTAAACATTACCTTACAAGAACAGGTTGTAAAAATGAATGAGGCAGTAGTATCTGCAACGGTTGATAAGGGAAGTGCCCGTAATGAAATGAATATGATTAGTTCTCGTTCTATTTCATTAGATGAATCAAAGCGTTATGCAGGTAGTTTTAATGACCCTGCTAGGATACTAAATAATTTTGCGGGGGTAACTAATTCTCAAAATGGGGAGAACGACATTATTGTTAGAGGGAATTCTCCAAAATATATACAATGGCGTATAGAAGGTGTTGAGATTTCTAATCCTACTCATTTCGCTGATCAAAATGGTGTAAGAGGTGGTATCAGTGGATTGAATAATAATTTATTGGCTCCTTCAGATTTTTCAACAGGTGCATTTTCTGCCGAGTATGGTGATGTGCTTTCGGGAGTGCTCGATCTAAAACTTAGGGCAGGAAATAATCAAACATTTGAATCTACTTTAGGACTTGGAATCTTGGGAACTGATTTAACTTTGGAAGGTCCATTTAAGAAAGGTTATGGTGGTTCTTATTTAATAAATTACCGTTATTCAACTGTTTCATTGGTTAACGACTTAGGTTTGGTTGATGTTCCCGGTGCACTTAATTTTCAAGATGCAGCTTTTAAGTTTGTTTTTCCTACTCAAAAATCCGGAGTATTTACCATGTTTGGCTTAGGTGGTTTAAGTGGTTTTAGTCTTACAAATATTGGACCAGATGTTTTTAGTACACCAACTAATAAAGTAGTAGCCGGTAGTTTAAATGAAGATTATGATAAAGATGCATATTTCAGTAATTATGGAATATCACATACCATTAACTTAAACAGAAGAAGTTATCTGACAACTATTTTGGCTTACTCAAGTAGTGGAATCTTAGAAGATATTTACCGCACTATTACTACGCAAATTAAGGATCAACAAGGAAATGTATTGTATGATTCTGTGGGTAACCGCTTGTTAAATTATAAAAACCGATTACATAGAAGTACATACAGGGGGGCAATTACATATAATACAAAAATTAATGCTAAAAATACATTTCAGGCAGGCACTAAATATGCTTTGTTTGTTTTTGATATGGAAGTAAGTCAACTTAACAGCATAAACACTCGCGAATGGTTAGTTGATAGGAATGAGCATATCGCTAACTTACGAAATTTTGTTAACTGGAAACACAGGTTTACCCCTTCATTAACAATGGTAGTTGGAGTTCATAACATGAATGTGTTATATAATGCGAAAAGTACCATTGAGCCTAGAATTGCATTACAAGCAAAGTTGAATGGGACTAGCAGTATTAATATTGGATACGGTAAACATAGTGCCATGGAAAGTGTACATAATTATTTCACAAAGGTAACTGATATACATGGCAACATTTCTGAACCAAACAAAGATCTTGATTTGTTAAAGGCCGATCACCTTGTTCTTGGGTATGAGAAAAGATTATCCAAAAATATCAGGTTAAAGGCCGAAATATATTACCAGCGATTATATGATTTACCTGTCGAAAATAATGATACCAGTTATTATTCAACAATCAATGAATCCACCAACTTTCGTTATGTAGATTTAGTAAATAAAGGTACTGGTAAAAACTATGGTATTGAGGTAACCTTAGAACGATTTTTTGCAAATAATTATTACTTTCTTGTAAATGGCTCTTTGTATAATTCAACTTATAAGAGTTTGGAAGGCGTTGAAAGAAATACGATATATAATGGTAATTATTTAGTGAACATACTTGCAGGTAAGGATTATCCGGGTTTAGGCAAGAAAAAAAATCAGGTGCTAAATTTAAATATTAAATTATTTTTAGCGGGTGGTCAACGTCAGTTATTATTAATACGCGATGGCAATGGTAACGTAGATGTTGATCCGGCTACCAATAGGTTTTGGGATTATAAGAATGCTTATCGAAACAAGCTTGATGATGTATATGAAATAACACTCTCAGTAAACTACAAATGGAATAAACCAAAATCTACACATGAATTATATGTAAACTTACAAAACTTAACCGGGGTGCAAGCAAGGGTTTCTGAAATTTATGATACAAGAAAACCCGGTAGAGTAGACTATGTAAGACAATTCGGATTTTTTCCAAACATTATGTATCGTTTATATTTTTAATGACAGCAAGTTATATCATAATGATGGTAAGGGTATTTCTTACCATCATTAAGCAACTGTTATAAATTCAATACTTTAACTTTGGATACAGCGAATTTTCATAAAAAATATAAATTTTGAGATTAGCGTTTTTCTATTGATGTTATTTATCATCCATAAAACATTTTTACAATGCAGCAATTTGTAATCGTATTGTTTTATTTATAAAAACTTGAATAAACAGCCTTATGCGCGCAAATTCAGCCTTTCTTTTACAAAGGTTGAAACAGTTAATCTGTGTACACTTAAAATTCTTCCAATAGCTGAATAAGAAACTTTCTTATCTAAAAGTTCTTGAATTTTTTTCTCTTGTCCGGTAAGCTTTGTTGCTGTTGACTTTCTTCCTTTTGGTCTTCCTAAAATAATACCCTCTGCCTTTTTACGTGCCAGTGCTTCTTTAGTGCGTTGTGAAATTAAATTACGTTCTATTTCGGCCGAAAGTCCGAATGCGAAAGCTAGTACTTTTGAGTTGATATCGCTACCTAAACGATAATTATCTTTAATCGTCCAAACTTGAATGTCTCGGTTCATGCATTCATTCAGGATTCCCATAATCATTAAAAGGTTCCTACCAAGGCGCGAAAGTTCTGAACATATCAATATGTCGCCTTTTCGCATCTTTTTAAGCAGTTTACCTAATTTTCTTTCTTGAAGGTTCTTAGCCCCTGATATGGTTTCTTCAATCCACTTGTCAACCACATACACATTGTTTTGGCAAAAATGGTTGATTTCGTAGCGTTGGTTTTCTACTGTTTGTTTGTCGGTGCTTACCCGAATGTAGCCGTAAATCATGATTTTTATTTGTTTAAATTAATACTGTTTAACGTTGTTTAAATTAAACTAAAAATGAATAAAGAAAATATATGCATTAATTGTAGCATACATTCCAGCGTTTTTGTTAGACAACAAGGCACAGAATGTAAGTTTGTTGGCGGTGAAAGTTGGACGATTCTCAGCCCAATTGAACAAAGTATTAAAAGAAAAATA